>JBGQME010000004.1:0-139636 GCA_041500425.1 Bathyarchaeia archaeon
AGAAACGTTCTGGAGCTACTCAGGATTTCGATAAGGCAAAACTTAAAGCTTCCGTTAAGAAAGCTGGAGCCAAAGATGAACACGCAACAAAGGTTGCCGACAACCTTGCAAGCAAAGTAAAGGAAGGAACGGTGACTGTCGAGATAAGGCGATGGTGTATAACCGAACTTACACCACTAGACCCAAAAGCTGCAAAAGCCTACGAAACATTTGTAAAACCAGCAAAGAAAAAGTAAGTCTCGCCAAAAATCCATATACTTCTCTTTTTTTGAAAGTCACTCCCGAAGGGTTAATTCTGTTTAATACAACAGCGCGCGCCTACTTCTTCTTCTTTCCTTTTTTCTTCTTGCTCTTTGCCATCTTGCTCAAACCTCGCTAACAACAAATAATCATAGTTTTTTGTTTATAAATTTTGTTAAATAGAAATACTGTTTTAGCGCGCTCTCCTCCACACCCTTGGCCTGTTCATAGTCTGAAACGTCGCATTTAATGGGTAATGCTTTAGCGCGCGCTTTGATCTTCATTTTCAGTTGCGTACTTTTCTATGCAGTTTCTCTTGGATTCTTGCCAGTAAAACGTAAAGGACGAGGGCAATCAATAATGCAGCATAGATAGCTACGAAAGGCAATTGGATATTCACCAAATCCAAACCGAGAAACAAGACGATGGTAACCACAACTGTGAATATGAAGAAGTTTGTCCTGGGCATCAATGCAATCATACTCTCCGATGTGTCGCTCTCTGTTTACAGTTGCATAATTGATGCTTAAATCATTTTACATTAGCCCAATATTAGAAAACAGAGCGTACATCACTATCTGAGATTCACAACAGTTTTACATCATCTCTTCCTATTCTTCGAATGGGAATTTGAAGATGGTCGATTGTCCAGAGTGTGAAAAGCCATTAAAGAAGAATAAGGGCGACGCCAAGTACTACTGCGAGAACGACAATTGCTCGGTCATATTCGTTCGTCATCCTGACAAACCATCATTAACAAAGATAACATACAAGGCCGAAGCCCGCCCTATTGAAAGTGAGCAAGCTAGTAGTAGAGCAACATAGAAGCCTAGAAGCTACAGTAGCTAGTTAGTTACAGTATCCGTTACGTAGTCAGTCAATACCCGTTAGCACTTTCAGGTTTGCCTTATCGTAGACTTCCTTCAGCTTCTCCGGAGAATAGTCAGTGTAGTGACGAGCCAAAACGCTCCTGGGAGCCCTGCCTAGAAAATGAAGGGTGCAGGCAAAGACTTAATCCCCAGTTGAAAGATTCTTACTTCCGGCAGGAAGAGAAAGGATGGCTATTCAGGACAGAATGGGAAAGGAGTTTTCATTCATAAAAGGTAACTATGCAATAATCGTTGTCAGTTGGATCCTGATTGATTTTGCCAGCGAAATTCCCGCAACATACTATGCTTTGTACGTTCTTCAGCTTGGAGCCACGGAAACAATCTTGGGAATAATAGGGCTTTCAGGTTTTCTGGCCTTGGCTTCAATGCAGTTTCCGGGTGGGTACTTGGCTGACAAGTTTGGCAGAAAATGGCTCGTTTCCTCTATGACTTTTGGAGTTGCGCTATCATTCATTCTATACGCGTTGGCACCATCATGGCATTTCATCCTGATTGGAGTGGTTCTGATGAACTTTTTCAACTCAATATATCAGCCAGCCTTGATGGCAATAGTCTCAGACTCTTTGCCGTCTGAGAAGCGTGGAATGGGCTTCAGCATAATAATGCTCATAACAAGCACTTCCACTACACCCGGGCCACTGGTTGCTGGCTTACTGTACAATCAGTTCGGGCTAGTGACAGGCATGAGAGTAGCTTACGGAATTGTAGTAGCTCTGTTCCTAACAGCCGCTCTTCTTAGATTTCGATTGAAGGAGACGTTCATAGACACGCCAAGGCCATCTTGGAAGGAATTTTTCCGCTCTTACCCCACTTCTTTGAAGGAAAGCATTAGGGTTTGGGCAAGGATTCCAAGCTCAATGTTCTATTTGTTCCTTTCAGGAGTTATCATGATGTTTGGAGTCGCTGCCGTGCAACTTTTCTTTGTGACTTACGCCGTGAATATTCTTCACGTAGATAAAGTGATGTGGGCTTATATTCTGACAGTTTTGCCTATAACGATGATAGTTCTGTCTATTCCCATTGGGAAGATTGTTGACAAGATCAATAGGAAAGTACCCATATTGGCTGCTTACGCTTTCATTTTTTGCTCGCTTTTGCTTTTTGTGAATGGGAATGTCATCCAGCTTTTTCTATCATTAATGCTTCTTGGCGTCGGCCTTGTTATGATAAATGCGGGATCTGGCGCTCTTCAGGCCGACTTGACTCCTAGGGAAAGCCGTGGGAAAGTCCAAGGCTTCTCTAGCTTTGTGAATAACATTGTGATGGCGCTTGGCGCCGCGATAGGTGGGTTCCTGTATGAGCATTTTTCTCCTGAACTGCCCTTCTACCTTTCCATGAGCCTTATCATCCCAGCTTTTCTCCTGACGCTAGCGATGGTTCATGAGCCCAGGAAAAGAGAAGAATAGAATGCGAGGGTGCAGTTGGATCAATCCACGTCTGGGATTCAGACTAGCACCTTCAAGTCTGCTTTATCGTAGATTTCCTTCAGTTTTTCTGGGGAATAATCCAGACAATGTTTCGCCAAGATACTTCTCTTCGACTTCTTCTTTTCAATATACAGTTTACGCGGCATGGCCGCTGAAGCCCACTTTGAATCAACCCGATAGAAGATGATGATGGGGCTAAACAGGCTGCGCCACCATCTTTGAACCTGAAGAAAAAAGGGGAGCTGCCAGAAACTTCCAAAACGGAAGACTCTAACCAAGCTAGACCACCAGCCCATCATTGACTGCATCTTCTATTCGATTGGGATTCCTTCAAAATAGGTTTTCAGTCCTCCATCCTGATTGAAGCTGCTGACCTCAACTCTCCTTGCTAAGGTATTCCTTAAGGTACTTGAACGTCAAACCTCTGTACTGGTTTGTATCGCTTAGACTAGCAAGGAAGCTCCCCACAACTTCAGTGCCAACCGTTTCAGTCTTCAGTTGCCTCATGAAACGGGTGAACCCGGCAAAATCCTTGTGTAACGAAACAAGAACCCCGTCACAACCCATCCCTTCGCCACGCAAGGCCATCACAGTGTTTGGGTTTCTTTTCAGAAACTCCCTCGCTCTATCTCCAGTTTCCTCGTATTCTTCCTTGGTGTCGCCAACACGCAGCTTGAAAAAGGTAAAAGCAGCAAGCTCAAGCCCGATCTTCGAAAAATCAGGTATCAACGTACATTCGCTAATGAAACGATTCGTCTCAAGCCAAACGCGCGCCCGCGTCACCGTGGGCTGAGAAACATGCAACACCTTGGCTATCTCCCTATCACTACGCCTACAATGCACCATCAGCTCAAGCAACACCTTCATATGGATGTCCTTCATCAGTCACCCTTCCTATAAACAATAATTTACCACAGCATTGACAATTTAAGATTTACCCAATGAAAGAACATGGCAAAAGCTTTTAGAACCCACAACCTTATTGGCACAAAAGAGCCGGGATGGCAGAGCGGATAATGCGCAGGCCTTGAGAGCCTGTGGACCCTACGGGTCCGCATGGGTTCAAATCCCATTCCCGGCGCCACATCAAGCGTAATTCCTCGTGATGACATTGCTCCGTGAGCATCCTACCCGTTGTATGTTGGCTCAACTTGGGTTTCAGAATGCGCTTTCATCATGGTTTTAGCTTGAAAAAACTTCAATACGGACCTACCCCCTCTAGGTTTTCAGTGCTCCATGTATATCGGACATTACATGTGTCTGGTATTAAGCACTAGTATCCACTTAAAGCAACTGATGAGGGTAGAGACCGAAATGATAACTTACGCTATTCGCTCAAACCTCGGTTGTGTAGATGTTCGTGTTCCCAAGCTGTAAAGTCTTCAGGAGGATTGCCCGCACATCATAATAGGGAAGAACCCACTCGGACTTAACTGCATTTTGAGCTGGCACGACACGATGCAGGGCAGGTTGCGGTTTCACAATCCCAACCGCCCCCCATCTGCCAGATACTGCTCGACGAAATGAGCAAGCTCACAAGCAGATGCTGAAAAAGCAAGCTCGCAAACACAAGTGAGAATCTGCATGGATGCGAAACTTGGATAAGTAATTATAATCCATGAACGTTATACGCTTCACAATGGCGCAGTCGTTTCAAAAGATGAATTACATGCCCAAGAAAGGCAAGCCCAGCAAGCCCTCAAGTGCTGATCTCTTTCGAGTTTTGTCAGAAAGAGCAGGAAGACGAAAGAAGAAGAGCAGAGGACTTTTGGAACAGCTGGGCGTCAAAGAATTCTTTGCGGAAGGCAACATAGCAATTGACAAAAGAACATGTAGGGGCGTGGACTGCAAACTTTGCATAAAGGCTTGTCCGACAAACGCCTTGTATTGGAGGGCTGGAGAAGTTGGGATCATAGACGAGCTTTGCATTTACTGCGGTGCGTGTGTCGTAAGCTGCATAGTTGATGATTGCATAAGGATTTCAAGGAAAAGACTAACGGGAGAAGTGGAAAGCTTCAGCAAACCTAAGGAATTTACGACGCTTCAGCATGGCATCAATGTCAAGAAAAGGCGTGGGAAAATCCAAGAAGCATTTCCTAAAACTGAAGACTACCTCAAAGAGTACCGAGAAAAGAAAAAATGAAAAAGTCATCACTATCCTCAAAACACAAATCTATCAAAACTTTCGTTTGAACTGCGCCACAAAGTCCCTCTATATAGATTGAACCTAGCGTTTGACTTGTGAAGAGAGTGAAAGGGCGATTTGATGATGAGGGAAATAGCTGTTTGATGTATTTGTGTTTGCTGGTCATGGCTCCTTGTCTTTTAGGCTGATCTCGATCGAGGCTTATAAGGCGTGATGAATGAGCAGTATTCTGCGCATGGGCGGGTCTTTGTATGTCTAGGAAGGTGCTTCTTGATGCGGTTGCTGCTTATGTTATAGTATGCAAGAAGTGCTCTTTGTGGAAGACTCGCAAGAACGCGGTTTCAGGAGAGGGTAATGCAAGAGCAAAAATCGTCTTCATCGGTGAAGCTCCTGGTCGCACAGAGGATATGAAAGGAAGACCCTTTGTTGGTGCTGCTGGCAAGTTTCTCGAAACCCTTCTGGCGGTTATGGGTCTTTCGAGAGAGGATGTTTTCATCTGTAACGTATTGAAGTGCAGACCGCCTGGAAACCGTGCTCCAAAACCATGTGAGATTAAGACTTGTACGCCTTATTTGGACAAGCAAGTTGAAATCATAAAGCCAAAGGTCATCGTGACTCTAGGCAGTTTTTCGACAGCTTACGTCTTCCAAAAGGCTAACTTGCCCTTCACCAGCATAACTCAAGTCCACGGAAAGCCCTGCAAGGCGAACATTCTGAACAGAAAAGTAACCATATTTCCGACATTCCACCCAGCAGCTGCACTTTACAATGCAAGATTCAAAGAACGATTGACCAAGGATTTTCAGTACCTAAAAATTGTGCTCCGCAAAAGCGAGTATGCCAGTCATTAGTCTTCTCCATAGTGTTATGTTAGCGACATCCAACCTTAATCATGAAGGTTTTTCTTTCGCTGCAACCAGGAGAAAGTCAGTTGGCAGCAGAGGAGTCTTCTTGTCTTCGTGTTCAACCCAGAACTCCTCCAAACGCTCAATCCTGAACCCTGCCCGAATAGCTGCATTTACAATGTCGCTAAGCTTCCAGTGAAACTCAACCGCTGGGGGGGGGAACACCTTCTTCAGGTTGATGAATTTCGGGGCTTTGGTCAAAGTAGCTCCTTTTGAAAGTCACTTTTTCGTCTTCCTCTTCTGCTATCTCGGAGAGCGGATGAAAGTCGGTAAGAACTAGCTTGCCCCCACATCTTTAGTGACTCTGTAAGCATTTCTCATCCATGCTTCGGGATTCTGTATCCAACAGAAAATGCCGCATTCCGCGATTGCCAGGTCAAAATAGTTGCTTGGAATGTTTTTGGGTAAGTTTTGGCAGTCTGCCTCCATCAAGTTCACGTTAACGCCACAATATGCCGTTGCTTCTTTGACGAGCCGATTCTGTTCGCTAGACAAGTCAACTCCAGTAACAACGGCACCTTCTTTCGCACAAGCAAGCAAAACAAGCCCATCACCAAACTGAAGCACTACTATCTTCTTTCCCTCAATGTCTCTTAGGTAAGGAGCCAATTTGGGCTCAACATTCTCAAGGTATGATCCACCATCTCGAATTTGCTTGAGCCTATCGCCTTTGTAGGGCCAATCGCGTTTAGCCCACGCATTCCAATGCTTCTTGTTCATTTGCAAATAGTCATTGGAAGGTTCTGATGGCATTTTGTCACACTTTCGCTTATGCGCTTATCTTTGGAGGCGGACGAACTCGTCTACCGAGCTTCACGCGGAGGGCAATGCGATAGAGCTTCCTCAGAGACTTTACGAGCTGTTCAACGCTGGGTAAGTTTGAATAGATCAGCGGTACTTGATCATATTCAGCTAGCTTTATTGATTGCTCGCCTGGCCTTGCACCGTGAAAGACCACTACTCTCGGTTTCAAGTTGCTTACGCGCACGAGCATCATAGGCAAGCCTCCGTTCTCCACATTCGTAAAAATCAACGCGCGGTCAGTCGTGGCGCCAAAAAGCTGCGAATACTCCAATCCCGAAAGGGTTTCAACAGCTTTCTTGCTATCTACAACCGTGTAGCCTAAGACTTCCTTCACAAGCTTGCCCGAGGAAGATACGATGTCGCCTTTGATCGCCTTGCACAGATATTCTACTCGAACTGGAATTGGAAACTCCCGTAAGTCTATGATAGCCATGCTTGGCGAACTCGTCAGTTTGGCAAATTCCCTGATGAAGCGGCTGCCTCTTTCCTCATCAATTTTCAGGAGGGCCCACACGAAGCGTCTGACAAACTTTGTACCTGGACTTTGTCGTCTGCCACTTTCGTAGTCGCTGATAACTGATGATGACAGAGTCATCTTTTCAGAAAGGCTGATCTGCGAAACAGCGAAGAGTTCTCGCCACTTGCGCATGGTTGCCCCGGGTTTGTTGGACAATATTATTTCGCCAGCGATTCTTCTGCCAAGAACTTCGCGGATGCTCGGAGATACAGACATGCAGATGCTTCCTTACGCAACAGCTAGGCACCCGTTAGGAACAACATGCACTATAAAAACATGTACGCTCCTCTCTTCTAACCGAGAAAAATCAGAAAAATCCCTACCACAACGATCACAGATCCCAACACGTTCCTTGTCGTAATCTTTTCATGCAACAAAAACACCCCAGCCAACGCTGAAAACAAAGGTGTGGTCGAAGAAATCGACGCTGCCCTAGATTCCAATGTTTTCAGCGCAAGGCTGTATGTTAAGAAGAACCACCCAAGTCCAAGCGCTACGATTCCACCAACAATCAACGTAGCGGCGGTTTTCCTACGTACCTTCAAAAAGCTTCTTTCTCTGTCAATGATTGGCGAAACCGCAAGTAGGAATATCGCTATTGCCGAAGCTCTAACAGTATTAACGACCAGAGCGTGATCTAGGTCAGCTGTTTCCTTCACAGCCAAATTCATCATGGAAATACTCACAGACCATAACAACGCAGTTGCTAAAGCCGCGGCCATGCCCTTAATCATAGTAGTCCTCTGCCCATCGACGGTAGCGTTCTCTTTCTGATGACTCAAGAGCCAAATCCCGAAGACTATTGCAGCCGTGCCGAAGACCACTCCCGGGGTCATAGTTTCGCCTGAGAATAAAGCCGCCCACAAGAGACCAAAAAGCGGGTAAGTGCATGTTATCGGAACCGCTCGAGCAACGCCTATCATTCTCAGGCTTAACAGATACAAGGTGTCGCCTACGCCTAAACCAATTATTCCGCTGACGGCAGCAAGAACAAAAATGCCTACGGGCAGGCTTGTTAAGACCCCAAATCTGCCGATTGCGACTAGGAAGACCAGCAGGATTGCGCTGGTGCATGACAACCTGATTATGTTTGCTGAGACTGGTTTCGTTTGCTGCAAAGCTTTTCTGTAAAGAATGGCTGAAAAGGTCCAGCTGATGGCAGCGCCCAAAGCGGCAAGTTCACCGATCATCGTTTCACGCGATCTTTCTGAAAGGATTTGTTTGAGGTTGTTAAGTATCTAACGCCTGCATACAGACAGAAATGAGTGGGCAACATGCAAACCCAAGTGAACTGGAGCCCAGAAGTATCAGAAAAACTTCCAAACTTGGCCATCTGCATCGGGACAATCATCAAAGTGCGCAACGAGAAGAAGAATGAACAGATCAAACGGCTAAGAAAGTCGGTGTTTGAGGAAGTCAGAGCCAAGTACAATATTGAAACTCTTAAAGACGATCCCATAGTAAGGGCTTATAGAGACTTTTACTGGAAGCTTGACGTAGATCCTACGAAAACTAGACCTTCGGGCGAAGCTCTGCTTAGAAGAGTCTTGCATGGAGATGGGTTCCCAAACATATCCACCGTAGTTGATGCATACAACCTAGCTTCGATGAAGACGATAGTCCCAATAAGCGGGTTTGACGCAGACCGATTGAATCTGCCTCTTCAATTCCGATTTGCAGGAAGCGGGGAGGCTTTTATGGGAATAGGCATGAGCAAACTTCTGTTTTTGACGGACAAGATGCTTGTTTTGGGTGATGCGAGACAAGCCTTGTGCATTTATCCTTACCGAGACTGCGACTACACAAAAATCACTCTACAAACGCGAAACGTGATGATCATAGGATACGGAACGCCTGCAATGACCGATCAACAGCTGAAATGGACTGTAGAAACAACCCTATTGTATATCAAAGAAGTTGCTGACGGAGAAGTCGAAATGACAAAGGTTTTTAGTTCTTCGCATTAATAGAGAGTGGTGTTTGAGTATGGTTTTCCGGGACAAGATTGAACAAACCGCAAAAGAAAAAGGATCCAACATTGTTTTGGCGTTGGACTTCGCTTTTGAGAAACCAGAAAATCGCGATAGCCTTTTTTCTAGAGCAGAGCATGTTTTGGATGAGGTTCACCCCTTTCTCTGTGGTGTGAAGCTCAACCATCATTTGGTTCTTCCGCTGGGCACGTTTGACGGTGTTCAAAGACTCGTGAAAAAAGTCCATGACGAAGGACTAATGACAATAATGGACTGCAAAGTGAACGACATAGGCGCCACAAACCAAGTAATTGCCGAGTACTATTATTCCGCTGGTTTCGACGCACTCATTGCAAATCCATTCATCGGATGGGACGAAGGTCTGAAACCTATTTTTGACGTTGCTCACAAGCTGCAGAGAGGCGTAATCCTTCTAGTCTACATGAGTCACAAAGCAGCCTATGAAGGCTATGGACAAACAATCATCGACCCTAAAACAGGCAACCAAACACCTCAATACATTGCCTTTGCCAAGAAAGCATTAGAATTAGATGCTGATGGCGCCATCGTAGGCGCAACGTACCCAGAAAAGATAAAGGAGGTCTATGCAACACTCGGCGAGAACGTTCCGATATTTTCGCCTGGAATAGGCGCACAGGGCGGAGCAGTTCAAGCCGCTTTGAAGGCTGGCAGTCGCTATCTTATTGTTGGGCGGGAAATAACACTCGCGGAAAACCCAGCAGAAACGGCAAGGAGAATCAGAGACTTGGCCAAATCAGCGAAATGATGAAAGAACGTTTAGAAAAGCAGAAATCCCTTACTTGGTTCATTTTTCAGCAAGAACTACGTATCCTTTGACCCAATTCCTGTGATAGTAGCTAGTAAACACGTCTTCCTCAAATCTAAGCAAGCGAAATTGGGCGAAAAGTGCCAGCAACTCTCTAGGAGTGAAGTGATGACCGAAATGCAGGATCTTTCCAGTTTCATTCTTAACGGTGATCGTGCCTGTCTCTCCTGTAACCTTCAAGTCTTCCCTGTATCTTTTCGCGTAAACAGGATTATCCCAAGTTCGACCAAATTCCTCAACGAAAATGCAGCCAGATTGTTTGAGAACTCTGAAAGCTTCGTTTACTATTTTTGGTCTTTCGGATTTCGGGACGAGAGTGAGAACACCCAACATAGTGACTGCATCAAAAGAAGAATCTGGGAAGCATAGGTATCGAGCATCATTAACCAGAAAACCTACTCCTTCGCTTATGCATTGCTTCTTGGCTTGTGTTATGGCAGATTCGATATGCACCTTGTCGACATCAACGCCAACAACACCATAACCCTTTTCAAGTAAGAAAAAGCAAGCTCGGCCATAGCCGCATCCAACGTCTAGAATGCTCTTCGCCGATTTACGTTTGAGGAAATCGACAAGCCTTGCAGGCAAAGGAATGGTGTATTGAAGTTTCCTTTCACCGCAAGACTTCATCTTCCCCGTCTTTCCCAAAGCTCTTTCTTCAGCAAATCCCGAACCGAAGATCGAATAGCTGAACTTCTACTAGGATACATGTTCGCTCTCACAAGTTCATCTAAACCTTCCAAATAAGCCTCAGGCAATAACACGGTTACGAGCTTCACGTCACTTCCCCCTAAACATACTATGCCTATAACATGCTGCAAATATAAAATTTGACCCAAGTCTCGAATCTTTCAAATCTCATTTTTCACGTTTCTAATGTCTCTAAACGCGTCTTGAAACGTCTTGTAGACGTCCTCGACATAGACCGTGCGATGCTGAATCCCCTTCTGAACGATTCCAGCAGCAACCAGAAGCCCGCCTACTACGTCGCTTATCGTCGGGTCTGGAAACGCAATCAAAGCCAAGCCAACCTTTATCAACAATGAATTGTTCTTGCTTCGCCACAACGGCTTAACTGCCTTCGCAGCACTTGTCGTCTCCTTCAATACTTGCGCCAAATCCACGTAGCTTTCGCTCAGTTCATCAACCGCCTCGGTTAATGCCTTGACGTCGTTCCTCTTCATTGGTCGTGCGCTCAGCTAATTCTACTACAAGGAGGAAAGGACAGAAAAGCTTTAACTCCGCAAAATCCTCTCAACAACCACTCTCTCCTGTTCTAAACTAGCCGATTTTTTAAAGATAACTAGAAATTCCCAGTCGTTGCCCCTCCGTTTTCGTCGGCAACAATGAAAATGTTGAAACCGACACAGACAAAGACTCTGACAGATCCTTATTTGAGGATGGAAACAGAATGCCAATCCTCCGGATTGAGCGGACCTGTGTTTTCCTCGCTGCAATCTGTGGCAAATTATAAATCATAAAACAGCAAACCAACTAGCAGTCTAGGGGGAAGTACGTGATCGTGTCAGAAGCGTTTGACCCAAAAAGATTCGTTGAAAACTCAATTGGAGAGATCAAGAAAAGCATCGGCAACGAAAAAGCGCTGGTAGCCGTCTCAGGCGGCGTTGACAGCGCAACATGCGCGGTGCTAACACGCAAAGCACTTGGCGAAAACCTCGTCTGTGTGATTCTTGACGACGCCTTCATGCGGGAGGGCGAACCCGAGTACATAGCGGGAATGTTTTCTAAACCGCCTTTCAACGTACCTATGAAGATAGTCAATGTGCGCGAACGCTTCATGCAAGCCATGAAAGGCTTAAAAGACGCCGAAGAAAAGAGAAAAATGTTCCGCGAAACCTTCTATCAAGTTCTAAGCGAAACTGCCAAGAAAGAGGGTTGCAATATCCTGGTTCAAGGCACGATACGAGCGGACATAATTGAAACCGTGGGCGGCGTAAAAACGCAGCACAACGTTTTGGAGCAGATGGGAATAAATCCCATGCAACGTTTCGGATTCAAAATCGTCGAACCACTGGTAACCTTGCTGAAGGAGCAGGTAAGAATGGTCGCAAGGCACCTAGGATTAACACAGGAATTCTCTGAAAGGCAACCATTTCCAGGCCCAGGTTTATCCGTTCGCGTGGTTGGCGAGATCCAACCGGACAAGCTTGACACGGTGAAGAAGACCACGGCTATTGCCGAACGCCACCTTGCTCAACATAGTCCCGGCCAATACTTCACAGTGATTATGGATAATGAGGAAGCTGCTCAACATTCTGGCATCGTTCACATTCAGGAAACTGTTGCCCGATTGCTCAATGTTCCCTCCAGAAACGTTCAGGTGAAGATATTCAAAGACAAAGCCACAGGCGTAGAAGGCGGAAAAAGACGCTATGGCGAAGTAGTGGGCTTGAAAATTCAGACAATGAATGGCAGGCTCCATCAAACAGCCATTCCAAACGTCGTTTCACTTCAAGCCAGAATAATCACAGAAAACCCGGCAGTCACACGAGTTTTCTATGCGATCAAGGATTTGGCAGAGAAGAAACCGTACATTATTGGTATACGATCTGTTCAAACCAAGGATTTCCTGACGGCAGGAGTTTCAGATATACCCTGGGCTACCTTGAGCAAGGTTGCAGAAGAAATAGCTGAAAAATGTCCAAACGTGTCAACAATATACTACGATGTTACTCCAAAACCGCCAGCAACCATAGAAATGGAATAGCTCGTTACGCGGGAAAGGTATAAGAGTCTTGATGCTTTAGCGGTTATGAGAAAGCATGTTTCGAGTTAGAGTCAACAAAATCGAGTCAATTCGGGACTTGGACGGCAATTTAGGAAAGCGTATAGAGCTGCTTGAGGAACGTGAGATTCCACGCTTTGCAGTCAGACCGCAAACAGAAGAGGCACAAGTTGTGCAAGACGTTCTTCAAGCCTTACAGCAGCAGATGCCCATGTTTGCTCCAAGGGCACAATTTGCAATTCCAAAAATCATACTATTCCTAACAGAGCAGGAATATGAGAGTCTTGGCATAGAGTTTGACGTAAACCAAATCTACGATATAACGCTTGAAAACCAATCCATAAAATTCAAGAAACCCGCATAATTTCGTTTCTTATTTGTTTCAAAGCCGAATGCTTCGGGTGGAAAGAAAGCACAAACATCATGTTCCTCAGAGCCGTATAGATTTCCTGCACATTCGGATCCTCTCCATTGTTACAGTAGAGCGGAATGGGTTCTTCATCACCGTTCTTGTAGTAAACGTAGATTGGCGTGAACCTCTTCCTGAACGTTTTGACCTCTACATCCACCTTCAACAGCTTCGCCACTTTCTCAGCCGCCAGACTAACCGGTCTCAGTCGACTTTGGCGACGTGAGAAACTCGACGCATAAACCAACAGCTTTCCATTCTGACTGCTGAACACGATATCCCACCAAAAGCAACACGGTTGAAAAATGCTTTTAAGACCAACGCTGAAACAACACAACCATAGAGCAGAGAGAGATCGGTTAAAGTGACCTTTCCAGCGAAAGCCAGAGCCCACATATTCATAAGCGGAAGAGTGCAAGGCGTATTCTTCAGGTCAGAAACTAGGCTCGAAGCCAAAAAGCGCGGCGTGTCCGGCTGGATTGCCAACTTGCCCGATGGCAGGGTTGAAGCTGTTTTTGAGGGTGAAGAGGCAAGTGTGAGAGAGCTTGTAGAATTTTGCAGAAGAGGACCGCGTGGGGCTAGGGTTACGGGCATGAATGTCGAGTGGGAAACCTACACTGGCAAGTTCGAGGATTTTGAAGTGAGAAGCGGATTCGACTTTTAGTCTCAGGCTGTTTTCTTGGGCACTCTGAAGTGTGAGGCTTTTCCAGCGCTGACGTAGTCGCCGCCCATTCCGCGCACGGTTGAAGCTATCTTCGAGAAGTTCTCTGAGCCCAAAAACTGCCTAGGCTTTATTATAACATAGTCTTCTTTTTCCTCGAAGCTCAACAGGTTTTCAAGATCATCGGGAAACATCATTCGAATGTCTTCCACGGCTTTTGACTTTTCTGTGGCACGCGGCAAGGCAGGAGGCGGTTGAGCTGCTACTGGCGGAGTAGATAATGGTTGTGTGATGCGTGAGACCGCTATTGTTTTGAGTGATGCGGAGACCTGTCTCAGGTCTTCCATTATTCCGTTCAGAATTACGACAAGCTCGTCGACTCTTCTAGTCAAATTCTCGATTCTTTCTTTTTCTTCGCTCATGAACCTTCTTCCCCTTTCAAATCCTTAGTACTCAAACGCATTTATTAGTTGTGTTTAACCTTTCTAGGCATTGCACGAGGAGAGCTTGTCAAGCATGATTGAGGTTGACGGGAGCCAAAAAAGCGGAAGCGGCACAATTCTTAGGCTTTCAGTTGCGCTAGCTACTGTACTGGGTCAACCTCTCCACATATGCAACATCAGACAGAACCGCCCGCAACCAGGCCTAAAACCTCAACATTTAGAAGCTGTTCTGACCGCTGCGAAGCTTTGTGATGCTGAACTGGAAGGAGCAAGGCTTGACTCGCGAGAGCTTTGGTTCAAACCAAAAAAAGTGAAAGGTGGAAAGATTCAAGCTGAAATTGGCACGGCTGGAAGCATCCCAATGCTCCTTATGACTGTTCTGCCGATCTGTGCTTTTGCAGAACAGACAGTGCAGTTGCACGTCTTAAAAGGCGGAACAGACGTTTCACACTCACCTACTATCAATTATATGCGTTTCGTGTTATTGCCGATTCTGAAGCGAATGGGATTGGATGCATCTCTAGTAGTTCACAAGTATGGATACTATCCCAAAGGCATGGGAGAAGTAACAATAACTGTAGACCCCCCTGGGTCCTTGAAACCGTTGCGCCTAGAGAGTTTTGGCAACATGAAAGCAGTCAGGGGAGTTTCGGTCTGCACTTTCTTAGAGGATAGAAAGGTTGCCGAACGGCAAGCCAAAGCCGCAAATGACTACCTGAACAATAGGGGTTACGTAGCTGACATTCAAATAGTAAATGACAGATCAAACCCACTGCAGAAAGGCAGCTCCCTCGTTCTGTGGGCCGAAACCGATACTGGCATAACCCTTGGGGCTGATGCCATTGGTGAGCTTCGAAAGCCAAGCGAAGCGGTTGGAGAAGAAGCTGCTGAGAAGCTCCTCAATGAGGTCTCTGCTAGACCCACTGTCGACTTGCATTTGGCTGACATGCTTATCCCATACGTAGCCTTAGCCAAGGGCAAATCAACCTACCTTACACGGGCCTTTTCTGAACACTTGGGAGCTAATATCTGGCTTGCGGAAAAAGTGTTGAATGTGAAGTTCATCGTTGAAAAGGTGGATGGACTTTACAGAATTGAGAAAGCTAGCTGAAAGTAGGAGTGTTATGCCATTTCTTTTCTTTTTGCGACAACCATACTCAGTGCGAGTGTTGCGACAAAGTAAGCGGCCAGTATGATTGCGCTGACAAGATCCTTCGGATAGAACGTGTAAATCTTCAATGGGATTCCGGGGATTTCCATAACCGAATCTTGTTGTGGTTTGATTACTTGAGTGATGCTGCCCGATGCGTAAGTCGGCACAAACCATGGTTCATTTCCAGTCAACACTACCAACTGGCTCATCACGGACAGAATCAGGAAAAATGTGAAAAATGACAACAGCGTTGCACCCATACTGCCTTTCAACACGGCGCTGAAGAGGAATGTGAAGCCTAGAACACAGCACAGATACAGAAATGCGTAGGCGAAGGAAGCGGCGATTTCCAATGGAACGACACCATAAATGCCTAGCGATGCTACAGTTCCTATCGTGTAGTAGAATCCGATAGTCAGCAATGCTGAGACAAGTGCAGCTACGAACTTCCCAAACACTAGCGAGACCCGTTTTATCGGGTTCGGGAAGACTATGTAACCTGTCTTGAGCTCAAACTCAGAAGCGATAGCGTCGCCAGCGAAAAAGGTGCCCACGATTATTATGAGAAAGCTCGTGAAACTGAAGAAGCCCCAAGCCCAATCTTTTGCGGTTTGTGGAAAACCCAGGTTGAAGGCCAAGGGTATTGCTATCTGAAGCAGACCAATCAAGGCGGCGATGGCGACCACAGAATAGATCCTTTTTCGCCTCAAGTGCTTCAGAAGTTCATATCTAGCCACTATGCCTACCTGCTTTAGATCACTGAATGGTTCGCTTTCAGCCTTCACCATCTAGTTGCCCTCCTTGACAAGCTGAAGATAAACCTCTTCCAACGCTTCCAGCGAAGGTCTGAAAGAAACCACGGGAATACCCAAGTCCTTGACAAGTGTGAACAGCAATTGAGCTTGTTCAACTTCGCTTCCTTCGAAACTTATCGTCAATTGCCTCTCTTCAGCAGTGACTGCCTTCACGTTCTGCAGCTTTTCTATTCTGTCAATTTGCTTCGGTTCTAATAGGTGCAATAGTTCGACGTGGATCTTGCTTGCTCTGAAGACTTTCTCAAGGTTTTGAATGCGGTCGTAAGTAACGAGCTTGCCCTTGTCGATCAGAGCCACACTGTCGCATATTTCTTGCACTTCTCGAAGCATGTGCGACGCCAAGAAAACCGTCTTCCCCTCCTTCACTATCCCTTTGATTACTTCCCTAGTCTCATACATCCCACGGGGATCAAGACCCAGAGAAGGTTCATCCAAGACAAGAATGGGTGGATTATGTAGCAAGGCTTGGGCGATGCCTAGTCTTTGCTTCATGCCCCGTGAAAACTTGCCGACTCTTATGTTGGTCCACTCTGAAAGCTTGACAAGTTCAAGCATCTGATTGATTCTCTGCTTCAAGTCACCGCCTATTATTCCACGGAGCTTACCCAAGTAACTCAGATTTTCCGATGCTGTCAAATAGGCGTAGAATTCTGGTGTCTCCACCATGACGCCTACTTCTTTTAGTGCTTTCGTTGATTCTTGAGTTGTGTTGTATCCATTGATGTACGCCCTTCCTCGCGTGGGCCGAATCAAATTGCACAATATCTTGATTGTCGTAGACTTTCCAGCGCCGTTTGGACCCAGGAATCCGACGCAACGGCCTTTGTCTATTCTCAAGTCCAGATTGT
Organism: Bathyarchaeia archaeon; assembly: GCA_041500425.1. Lineage (GTDB taxonomy): Archaea > Thermoproteota > Bathyarchaeia > Bathyarchaeales > Bathycorpusculaceae > JBGQME01. The sequence goes on from JBGQME010000004.1 coordinate 16,822, forward strand.
TCAGGGCCAGAATCTTGCCGTAGTATTTTGTCAAACCTTCAGCGACAATAGCCTCCAAGACCTTGCCCTCACCACAAAATAGCATGAAGCTCTGCACTAAAACCTATGGGTCACTGCTAAGTCTATGGAAAACCTAAATCCGTGTTTGCCAAGACTATACTAGTCATCATGATTCAAGTGAGAAGAGCAGATGAAAGAGACGAAACATAAGAAAACCATCCAAGAATACTACTCGAAAAGGGCCGCAGATTATGACAGGCAGAAGATCAGAACATGGAAGTCCAAGCAGGGTTTTGGAGGTTTGCGTTGGAAGCGGCAGAACGAGCTTACCTTTGTTGAAAACAGTCAAGCCTTCGTTAGTAGGGCATGATTTTTCAAAGGAAATGCTAAGAAATGCAAAGGCGAAGACGCGGGAATTCAAAGAAAAAACTGAGCTAGTTCTGGGAGAAGCTGAAAATCTGCCATTCACTGACGAAGCTTTTGACGCGTTAATCTGCACAAGTGCAATGCATTACTTTAGTCATCCCATTCGAAATCTCACCGAGTTTTCAAGAACACTACGCAAGAGAAGCATTTTTGTCTACGGCGATTTGACACTGCACGAGTCAGACAACCAACGCTTCTTGGATAAACTGGAAAAGACAGTTTCTCTCGCTCATGGAAGCTACTACAAACCTTCAGAAATCGCGAAAATGCTAGGGAATGCTGGGTTTCGCATCTCTGACACAGTCACTTTCCCATATAGAAAGCCTCTCAAGTCTTTGATGGAAGACAAGGCAAGATATTTCGGCGTCAAACCTGAGGCCCTTCACAAAATCATAAAGAACGCATCTGAGCGCGAGAGGGAATGGTATTCGATAAGCGATAACGAATTAACCTTATTCTACACTCTAATCAAAGCCCTGAAGGAATAGGCATAGTGATCCAATGCCCAAACGATCAGCATGTATAAAAGTCCCAAAGATTCAGGGCGAGGCAACCATAATCCTAGCCAACAAACTCAGAATCTTCAACAAGGAACTCGAAATTCGGCGAGACAAAAGCTTCCTCTACATTCCGCTCCTTCACGAGCCGTCGCAAGGCATGTCGAAGAGATTCAAGAAGCAAGTTCCAAGCATCGAAGTCACAACAGACTTTTTCCAAGAAAGAGCAAAAAAACCAAGAACGCTTGGGGAACTGCTGGACGGCAAGTTGCCTCCTCACCTCTTGGCCTCTCTCCCACATTCTGCGGATTTTGTCGGAGACATAGCGATAATCGAGATTCCACCTGAACTCGAAGCATACAAGACTATCATAGGCAACACAATTCTAGAAGCAAATAGGAACTTGAGAACTGTTCTTGCCAAGGCTAGCGCTGTCAGTGGTGCTTATCGACTGAGAGAGTTCAGAGTCATTGCAGGAGAGAACAAGACTGCAACCATCCACAAGGAGCATGGTTGCCTATACTATGTGGATCTGGCAAAAGCCTATTTCTCCCCGCGCCTTTCGCACGAACACAATAGAGTAGCATCCTTAGTCCGTGAAGGCGAAACGGTTGTCGACTTGTTCGCTGGCGTTGGTCCCTTTGCAGTACAGATTGCAAAGACACATGAAAACGTGAGAGTCTTTGCGATAGACCTGAATCCTCATTCTGTTGAGTTTTTGAGGAGGAATGTTAGGCTGAACAGGGTTGACTGCAAAGTCTATCCGATTTTGGGTGATGCAAGAGAAGTTGTGAAGAAAAAGCTTTCAGGAGTTGCCAACCGCGTAATTATGAACTTGCCAGAAACAGCAATAGAGTTTGTCGACGTTGCATGCCAAGCTTTGAAGCCAACCGGCGGCATACTGCACTTCTACACGTTTGCCAAGGCGCCTGATTCGCTAGAAAATGTGCAGTCGCGTTTTGACAAGGCGGTTGAAAAACGCGGGAGGAAGGTGCAAAAGGTCCTACTCTCTAGATATATCCGTGCAACTGCTCCATACGAGTGGCAAGCTGTTTTGGACGCAAAGATCAATTAGGTGTTTACTATTAGAGTGATTTTTACCTTTTGGGTCGGGTCTTTCAGCTTAGCAACAAGCTTCTTGGACAATTCATTTGCAGCCTTGTCTGCTTTGATTGCGAGTGTTCTGTCACAGATGTACTCACTCTTTCTGACGACCATGTCTGCTTCATGGGTCATAGTCAACCGCGGGCTTCCGAAAGCATTCACCACTTCTGCAGTCTGTCCTGCTTCAACTAAGATTTTCAGCTTTGCATTCTTCTGTCGTAAAATGTTCTTGAACCTTAGACTCAAGTCTTGTAAGGATTTGTTTGCCGATACTGCGATTATGCAGTCACCTTCTCTCGTCAAGTGATTCTCTTTTGTGATTTCGAACGTTGTTGCGTGTGTTGCTTGGATGTTCTTGTGTCCATAAGCTAGAACAGTTTCTATGACTTCTGCATTGTGCAAGTCTATTCAAGAACCTCTATCGAATCGACTTTCCCGTCACTGTCCAAATCAAAACCTTGAATGACTGCTGCAAAAGTGTCTTCACCATGATAGTTCTTCAAGGTTTTCTTCCAAAAGTTTGTCAAAGCCAGCACACATGCCTTCGTGCCTACGGCCTTGTTCCCAGCCAAGACTATGATGCATTTAGACTTGTCCCATGGATTCACGATCTTGGCAATCAAACCCGCTGTGTCAGCAGTGTAAACATGCGAAGTTTTCTTCGAAACCAATCCGCCCAACAGGAAACCTTGCTCCGAAGGCTGCATATTGAACTTGATTGGCAGATTCTCATTCACTTCCTGTGTAAGCACGTTTGTTCCAGGACCACCTACCAGCACAAGGTTGTTCTTTTCCTCCTTCTCCGCCTTGACATCAACGTCAAGCTTTATCGCAAACTCTTCAGGCATCTTAGCAAACTGCCCTAGAAAGAACGTCAGATACGAAGCATAATGTCCGTCTCTGGCACTTGTCTTGAACGGCCCATGAGGGGCAGGACTGCCCACAACGATTTTCCCTTCAAACGGCCTGTCTCCAGAGACGAACTCCTTGAAGAACTTCTGAATCTGCTCATCTGTACTCAGAAGCGAGAGTTTTCTTATTGTCTTGTATTCTTGTGGAAGTTCTATTCCGAACGCAGGCGAAATTGGCTTGTAGTATTTTGCTATGGCGCCTTTCTTCTCCTCTTCTTTGGCAATTACTATTGCTCCAGCCCGTGCTAGTTTTCGTACGTGGTAGTAGACTTTCTGTTCGTGGATGCCCATCTTTCTGGCAATTTCTAGGGGATACATTTCTTTTTCAGAAAGCATTACTAGGATTTTCCAGCTTAGCTTGTTCAGCATCATCTTCAGTTTTTGCGGATCCTTGACTATCGCAATCTCCTTGACCTTTTGTGCCTTGTCCTCTTCGACCAGTAGCATTTTTTTGTCCATGGCAAGTCATAAGCATAAAGGATTCGCCATTATAAAAATTTTTGTTATGGTAACCGAACAAACCAGGTGAATCACCTTTACAAGATTTCTGTTGAGACCTTCCAGAAAACGAAGGAAGTTCCAAGGAAAACTATGGTGTAGTTTGGGCAAAGCTTTGAAAACTTTTTTTAGAATTAAGATTTTTGTCCTAAAAATGCTTATTAGCGTCAAAGAAGCTTGAATAGAGTCTACAAGAACCAGATCTGAAAAGAAGAGGCTTAGAAATGTGCGGCATATTCGGTTGCATTCTGAAGGATGGAAACGTTGCACCACTGATACACGCGGCTCTTAAGAGACTCGAATATCGTGGCTATGACTCAGTCGGAGAGGCAACGTTGCAGAACGGCAGGATTTTCATGAAGAAGGACCAGGGCAAGATTGACGATGTTCACAAAATCCGTAACTTGGATGACCTGCCTGGCAATATCGGAATAGGACACACAAGATGGGCAACGCACGGCGCTCCTACACAAATTAATGCGCATCCTCACACCGATTGCACTGGGCAAATAGCCGTTGTCCACAATGGTATTATCGAGAATTTTGCCGAGCTGAAACAGGAACTTGAAAACCGTGGCCACGTTTTCAAATCAAAAACTGATACAGAAGTGATTGCTCATCTCATAGAGAGAACCATAGAGACAAATCCTTCTGCGAGTTTGGCTGACGCTGTTCTTGAAGCCGTAAAGAGACTTGATGGTTCATACTCCATTGCAGTGCTCTCTGCGAAAGAGCCGAACAAGATTATATGTGCCAGGCATGAAAGCCCGCTTGTTGTCGGAGTGAACGAGAATGCCATCTATTTTGCATCTGACATTCCAGCATTTCTTCCCTTAACGAACAAGGCAGTAGTGGTGGATGACGGAGAACTCGTTACACTGTCATTGGAAGGTTTCGAAATCAAGAAAATCGCCGATTCAAGCATCATTACTCGGGAACCCAAGGTCATTGAGTGGGCGCCTGAAATGGCTGTTAAGCAAGGCTATCCGCACTTCATGTTGAAGGAAATCCATGAGCAACCGGACTGTCTGCGAAACACGCTCAGATTGCAGGAACACTACCTAGACTTAATGTCAACTTTTCTAGACCGCGCACGCGAAGTCTACCTAGTGGCCTGCGGAACCTCTTACCATGCATGCTTAGCTGCATCTTACATGTTATCGAAACTAGCTTTCTTGGCAACCTATCCAGTCATCGCTTCGGAATTCATTGAACAGCACGGCAAGTCCGTCAACATCGACAGCACAATCTTAGCAGTTAGCCAATCGGGCGAGACAGCAGACACCCTTGCCTCTGTGAACGCTGCGAGACAAAGAGCGGCAACAGTTCTGGGACTGACGAATACCATTGGCTCAACTTTGACGCGCGTTTCACGAGTCTACATCGGCCAACAGTCGGGTCCAGAAATAGGCGTCGCTGCCACCAAGACTTTCACCTCTCAACTTTCTGTTCTGGCACAGCTGGGTTTGCGACTGGCAAAGAAAAGAGGCAAGGTATCGCAAGACGAAATGGACTACTTAGCAGAAAGGCTAGACAAGCTTCCTGAAACAGTTGAAACCATAATACAGACGCAGGAAGAAAAGGTCAAGCAGATAGCCAAGAAATACAAGGATGCAAAAACGTTCTTCTTCCTCGGGCGCGGAATTAGCACGGCCACTGCCTACGAAGGAAGACTTAAACTTATGGAAATAGCTTACGTGCCCGCCATAGCATTTCCTGCAGGCGAGAGCAAGCATGGTCCGATAAGTTTGGTGGAGCCGGGTTTTCCAGTGGTTTTCATCTGTCCAAAGGATGAGACGCACAAGACGTTGATTGGCAATATAATGGAGATGAAGGCTAGAGGGGCTTCAATAATTGCGGTAGTAGAAGAAGGCGACGAGGAAGTCAAACAGCTGGCTGATGATTACATTGAGGTTCCGAAGGGCATTCCTGAAGTTCTGTCGCCAATACCTTTCATAACTCCATTGCAGCTTCTAGCTTACTACATGGCTGTTGAAAGAGGACACAACCCGGACACTCCCAGAAATCTGGCAAAATCCGTAACCGTGAAATAGGGCAGCTTCCAGCATGTCTGATTTACTGATAAAACAATGGTTTTCAAGCTAGCGCACAAGACTTCGATCCTACAAAGGCTTTACACAGATTACGTCTGTTACGTGGAGGAGATCTCACTTATAGAGGAAGATTATCTTTGGCCAAACGTGAGTGTCTACGTCGATAACCCCAAATCCATCGAAGATTTCCTCGTTCTTTCTTGTCCCTCCTTCTACTGGGAGGGAAAAAGCCTCAGCGCCTACATGACTACGAGAAACAAATCGAACATTCGCGTATTTGCAGAGGTCTTGAAGACAAAACGAGATTTTCAAACGCACTTGCAGATCTCAGGAGAAAATGAAACCTGTATCAGGCAATTCATGGATTGGTTGCCAAAAAGCTATGCAGTTCGTTATCTCCGCGCTGATTCGCAGACTTTCAAACCATACTTGTTGAATAGCGAAAAAGCTGTTCAATTGACGCCCGAAAACATCAAGCAACTTCAGCCTTCGGTCTCTCCTCACTTTGTAAAGCGAATAGCGACTGCACCGGTATATGGCTACTTGAATGAAAAGCAGGAATTAGTGGCCATGTCTGGTGTTGGTTTTCTGACAAAGAATTCTTTCGCTATCAGCTATACCGAGACCAACGTGGAGTGCAGAAACAAAGGGTTAGCCAAGTAGTTAACGTCGCTTGCTTCTGAATCCCTGATCAACAAGGGATTGGTGGGAGTATATGCTGCTGATGCCGCGAATCAGCCTTCGCTCAGAGTGGCGGAAGCATTGGGCTTCGTGCCGTATCGCGACTTGAAGTGTTTCTACAACTAGAACGTTTCATGATAATGGTGCGCACGAGCATTCGCAATAGCTATTCTTGTTTTTTGGTTCTGTATCTTTCTTTGAAATGCAAATACGTTAAAAGCTCATTGTGCAACTATTCTCTAAGGGTACTTGTATGGAGAAGAACGACTGGGAGAGACTCATTGACAATCTTATAAGAGAAAGTGTGCTGCATTCACCGAAGGTGATTAAGGCCATGCGATCCGTTCCTCGGACCCAGTTTCTCCCAGAAAACATGCAAGACTATAGCGCAACAGACACTCCGCTTCCGATAGGTCTTGGGCAGACGATTTCTGCTCCGCATATGGTTTCAATAATGAATGAAGCCCTTGAACTGGAAATAGGGCATAATGTGTTGGAAGTGGGAGCAGGTTCGGGATGGCATGCCGCAACAATAGCAGAGATTGTGGCTCCCCACGACGCGCCTAGAAGCAACTGGGGGCATGTTTACACAATTGAGATCGTTCAAGGCTTGGCTGAATTCGCGAGGAAGACGGTCATGAAAGCTGGATACGCTGATCGCATTACTATAGTCAGTGGAGACGGGTCCTTGGGATATGCGGAAAAAGCTCCTTATGATCGCGTTCTTGTGACGGCTGCTGCGCCAGCCGTGCCTGAACCGTTACTCACTCAATTGAAGCCTAGCGGAATCATGCTGATCCCAGTAGGAGACGTGACATTATTTCAAAACCTCTTGAAGATCACAAAAGCGAGTAATGAAAAAGTCACTGAGGAAAACCTTGGGGGTGTAGCCTTCGTCCCGTTGACAGGGCGATATGGCTACGATACGTCATGACACTATTCTATGGCGAGTTTTTCCTTGTAGGCTTCTATGTCTAGGAATCCGTGCCCGCTTATGTTCATGCATATGACCTTTTCCTCTTTGGCTTTTTCAGCTTTCAATGCTTCGTCTATTCCAGCCCGTACTGCATAGCTTGATTCCGGCGCTATGAGCCATCCCTCGGCTTGAATGAAGGTTCTTGCAGCCTCAAAGATTGCCTTTTCATCTTTAGGATAGGATACAGCTCTTAGGAGTTTATGATGTTTGAGAGCGCTCATCAGGGGTGCTGCTGCATGATAACGCAATCCATCAGCTTTTATGGGCAGCATTTCGGTCTTGTGCCCAAGCGTGTACATTTTGAGTAAAGGCGTATGTTCGGCTACGTCTCCGAAATCGTAGCGGTATTCACCCTCAACCAAGTTGGGTGCAACCTCTGACTGAGCAGCCAAAAACTCACATTGCCGTTTCTTCTGGAAGACTTCTCCAGCAAAAGGCAACGCTATTCCGCCGAAGTTGGAGCCACCGCCCAAGCAGCCTGTAATCAAGTCTGGGGAGTCATCAGCAAGTTCGAACTGTTTTATTGTTTCTAAACCGATGATTGACTGATGTATGAGAACGTGATTTAGAACAGAGCCCAAGCAATAGACGCTTCCATCATGCTCTTCAGCATATTCCAAGCCTTCTGAAACGGCGAGTCCTAAGGAGCCAGGATGATTTGAGTTCTGCAGTAGAAGTTTTCGTCCGATGTTCGTTTCCTTGCTTGGAGACGCATGCACTTTAGCGCCGAGAAGTTTCATTAGTGTGCGTCTACCGGTTTTCCAGTTGTATACGTTTCGCACCCAAAAGACTACACAGTCAAGCCCCATCAGTGAAGCTGCATACGAGAGAGCGCTTCCCCATTGACCTGCTCCAGTCTCGGTGACCAGAGCCATTTTTCCTTCTTTAACTGCATAGTAAGCTTGCGCCAATGCAGTGTTAACCTTGTGCGAACCAGTTGGCGACAAATCCTCGCGCTTGTAATAGAGCCGCACCTTCTTCAGTCTCAAACGTTTTTCCAGTCTTCTCGCACGATAGAGCGGACGGGGACGCCCGGCCTGCAGATACAGTTCCCTTACTTCCTCAGGAATCGGAATCCAAGGATCAGTTGACATTTCCTGTTTTAAGCATTCATGAACCATGGTTTTTCCAAGAAACTCCATTCTGGAAGGGCCCGTTTCAGGCTCTTTTGGTGGAGGTAAAGGCTCAGGCAAATATGGAACGATGTTGAACCACTTGGTGGGCAATTCATCCATCGGAAGTGAAATCTGGTTGTTTTCCAAGACACGTCACCATTTTGGAGCGTTGTAGTATGTCGAGATAGAAGTTAAAGATTTCCATAATGGAAGGCTAGCCAAACCATTTCTCCAGCGTTGTTTTTCCCTTCTGCTTTGTTATGCCAGTCTTCATTTTCTCTATGGCTTTTCTGACACGATCTTCTGAAAAATCTCTTTCTCTGCAGATGAAATTGACAACGCCTTCGAGGTCTGGCTCTTTCCATTCTATTCTGTAGCTGTCAGTTATCTCTGGATTCAGGAAGATCTCCCTAATTCTTTGTGGTTCAGCCGGAAACTCTGCGTTTCTCAAATGTGGCAGCGCATTCTCCAGTGTTCCATGCTCCTTTATCATTTTTAAGGCAGTTTTCGGTCCTAAACCTTCTATGCCGTCTGGGTTGAAGTCCGTTCCGATTAGGATTCCTACATCTACTAACTGCTCGTAAGTTATTTCGCATTCTTTCAAAACTCGTTCCATCTCAACTATTTCAGGCACAACTTCGATTGTGACGTTCTTGCTCGGGAGTTTTCTCCTTCCAGAAATTGTCACGTTTCTCACAAGCTTTGGAGCGCCAAAAAGCAGGCTGTCATAGTCTTGGCTTGCGCAGTAGTCCGCGTCTCCACGTTTTGCCAAGTGCGCTGCTTGGGCTTCTCCTTCACTTGGCGCCTGAATCCATGGGATTCCCATTAGGTTTAGGAGTTTCTTGCTGTCTTCTGCCATGTAATCCTTCAAATGTGATGTGGCTTGTGCGTACATGCGTGCCTCTTCGATTTTCCCTTCTTTTAGAGCTCTTTCGTACCGTACCGCAGCTTCTTCTTTCACGCGCACACGCCTTTTGATTTCAACCTCTTTTAGTGCAGGTGGTATTCCATCAAAGACGTAGATTGGTTTTATCCCCATTTCCACAAGATTGCTTGTTCTGTAAAGTAACCCGCTCAAGTGACTCGTGACTCTTCCACTACTGTCTTTCAGTGGCGTGCCATCTGGTTGACGGATTATGGCTAAAAATTGGTACAAGGCGTTGTACGCGTCTATTGCCATGGATTTTCCCCCCAAATCCTCAAGCTTGACAATCGTTCTTGGAACAAGAGCGCGCAAATTTACGCCCAAAATGGTCCCGGTGAATATAGCATGAAAGCAGATAATAAACTTGCGCAGTCTGATTTGTGGGCTCTTAGAGAAAGATAGGCGGTTCGAAGATTAATAAGATTTTTATATAGTTTTCATACAGTTGTTATTTGGAAACTTGGTGGTTATTGTATGGTAAAGGAATTCGAAACCAAGATTGTGCAGAGCAAGAAGGCACATACGCAATATTTGGTTATTCCATCAGTCATGGTTCAGGACTCCCAGTATCCGTTCAAAGAGGGAGAAAAAATAAGGATTGTAATCGATCCCTACCGTAAGATGATGATAGTAAGCTCCACCGAGGACCCCCAGATAAAAGTATCGCCCGACGGTTTTGTGATCAGAGGAAAGAAAATAGAAATAGTCAGGGGCTAACCGTGCTTCAACTGCGGGCAGGATTTCGGTAAACATAATACGTTGCTCTGGCAAAATCTTGGAAAACGATTCTGTGATTTCTTCTACCTCATTTGAGCTAAAGTTGTAATCGGAGAAAACTATTGTTAGTGCATTGCCCTCTTGGGACTTGTGTTCCGTCTATCTTGTTCTCTGAGATAGTTCGCCATTTCGCTTATTGAATTGCTTCCACTCTTTGAGTAGTGGCTTTAGCTCATCGTCGAATGCTTGAATATGTTTGCGTCTAAAATTCTTGTAGTAGTGTTTTGTTAGTTCTCTGACCCTCGTTTCGTCGTTTAAACCTGACTTATGAAGAACTTCATGAATAATAGTTCGAATAGAACTGTTGAGTATGAAACCTCTTAATCCTACACTCAAAAATGGCTTAGACAACTTGTCTGGAAATAGTCTGTCAGGAAACACATCGATCAATGGTCTATTCTTCCATGAACGCCCATGTAGTTGTTCGTCGAGAATTTTTCCTTTACTATCCATTCCGAATATTTTGCTCCTATAAGATGGCAACCTCGTAATCCTTACTTCAACATCCTCTCTGATGTTAAGAATAGCAATAAATTCCTTCAAGAAATCACTGATTGAACCAAGGTTTAAAGCTCTATACACCAATTCAGTCATTTTTGCGTAACACTCAATCTGACCGGGATTATACTCATCCTCAACAAAATCTGGGGTAGGTGCAAGTCTAATCGTAATTTTCCCAGTGTTCATAGCTTAGCATCTCATTTCACTCCCAAGTATTTGTCAACAATCTTCTGCCATGCAGTCTTGTTTTCCCGTGTAGCCCTTATCTTGTTAAGAAACTCCCCAACTTTGCCCAGAAACTGTTTCCTCCCTTGCTCTCCGAGAAACACAAGACATGGATAGAAGTCTTCAGGGACATCCATTATGTAGATGTTGATCCCCTCCTTAAGTTGAGACTCCACAAACTTCTCAATGTTTTGTGTATCCTTCTCTGCAATACCAGCGCCATTCAGAATTATGTATTCCGTCAGGTTACGTTGCTTTGCTTTCATTTGGCAATGTCTCACATCGCTTTCCAGAATGGGTTTGTCTTTCGATTCTGCAGCTTTCACTATCTTGCCATTCATCCTAAACTCGATATCACCAGCAGTCTTCGCGAACTTATCAGACCAATTGACTGGATATGCTGTGACATCCAACTGTTTGCCTGTCACGTGAGATGTGCTTGAAAAAAGAGCTGCTGAAACAGCTACAAGCCGCTCTCCGCTTCCTGACACTGCAAGATACTCGTCGACAATTTGAACAGTTTTCTTGAGACTCACTTGCACTGGAGGAACATGAAAATCTTGCCTCATAGGAGGAGCGCTCATCATCTCTTTCAAGACTTGTCGGAGAAACAGCTTTGGTAATGCCTTGTCTTTCTGAGACTGAGTCTGGCAGAATTCCAAGAGGTCATACAGCCGTCTTTGAGCATTGCGATTTCTATCTCGGTTAGACATATCAAATTCGGGATAACGTGCGGGTCGGTTGAGATATGGTTCATTTGAACCTCCAAACCTCTCACCATGGCTTTTCTCGAATGGCACGACAACCTGATGAGCCACGCTTCTTGCATCGTAGGCACCTTGAAGCTTGCTTCCTTTCTGAAGTGCTCGATAATGTACGTTAGGGTTTGCCACTTTCGAGAGTGCTGCTGTGAGAAGGATATACCTGTAAGTTACCTCTCCACCACAAACGATGTCTTTGATTTGTTGGATTTGAAACGGATAAGCTGACGGGTCCAAGAAACTCGCATTTGGATGCTTCTCAACGTACTCCCATTCATCTTGGAGTATCTTCTTGGCTTCTTCATTGTCTATATCCAAATGCGAGCCTTCCGACAAGTGATAGTATAATTCGGAAGACTTATAACTTGAACTCGCGCGCATGCGTGTTCCTAAAATGGTCAAAAATGGTTTTAAATCCGTCGTTGTCTAGGTCTATTATGGACTTCTTTGATGAGCGCATTTTAACCGCGCTTAAGGATGGCAGGCCTAGGTTTCTCTCTCAACTACTGGGTGAGGTTGGTTTTAGCCGCAACACGCTGAAGCTGCGTCTTAAGCGTTTAGTAGCCCAAAGTTTGGTGGTAAAGGAGAAAACGCCCTCAAATGGGAAAGGCCGGCCAAAATACGCCTATTCCATCCCGCCCAGAGTCCGACAGCAGGTCTCCGCCGCCCTCTCAGACCCATCCCTGACGATTGTGTCCCTTCCGTTCAGCCGCATAAGGCACCTCTGCAGGTTCGAGAAAGGCGGATACTGCAAACAAGCCCGAAAGAGCTGCACCCCAGAAAATTGCCCACAGATCCCAAGAAGCAAAGAATAAAAACCATTTTAGGCCAATTTCGGAACAAGCATGCGCGCTACGTGTATCAAAAAAATCCAAAATGCAACGTCCGCATCAGAGAATGCGGCTACATATAACCAAGGAACCTGAATCGACAATCCAAACAGCGCTGAGTGAATGGGTTTCAGAAGTGTTTCTCTATGCCTTTCACTTCGCGTATCTTGTAATTCACCCAAAGAGCTTCTTTTCGCATTTTCTTCACTGAATGGCACTTTTTCTCAAGAGCCTCGATGCATTTCCAGTCTGCATAGAGTCGATCCATCAGTTTACAACGGTAGGAGGAAATCGCAACCTTCCCCTTGGCCTCATGAAGGGCTTTTGCCAATTTCTCATGCTCTTCGTTAGTCATCTCAAACCCGTAGGCATGAATGTCTCCTCTACACTCATGAGGGTAAGGCGGATCACAGTAGAACAGTGTTTCAGGAGTATCATATCGTTTGATTACGTCGAGTGCAGGTCTGTTCTCGATTTGAACTCGTAGGAGTCTTTGAGCTACGAGTGGCAAATCTTCAACAGCACCAAGCCACCTTGATACAGCTCCAGCCATTCCCGCTCTGCTTGTCAATGTGCAGTAAGCCCATCGTCCAGGAGACGCTCCTTGAGCCAAGCCAGTTCTGGTTTGTCTTGCAAGAACGTAGAACATCCGGGCCCTTTCTACTTCGGATAGACTCTGGTTGCCTTTCTCTTCTATTGCCTTTAAGTATTCTTCGTAAGAGAATGGGGTCAAACAGATTTTTTCTACGAGTTCATCTTTCTTGTCCCTCAGAACCCTGAAGAAGTTGGCTACCTCTCCATCTATGTCATTGTAAGTTTCAATCAGAGAAGGCTTTCGATTTATCAAGACAGCCGCGGATCCGCCGAATAGCTCACAGAAATGCTTCGTTTGAGGCAGAAGAGGAAGTAGCCAATCCAGATGGTTGAACTTGCCTCCATACCAGCCGAAAGCTATCAACCTGTGATTGCTAGAGGTCATCTCACTCACCTTCTAATATATCCTTCTTCCGCCGTTCTCTCTGTTTGCTCTCTTTCTCCGTTTGCTCTTCCACCTTGATATTCATTTGCCAATCACTCATTAATTAAGACTAATTCTTTTAACATGTTGATCAAAGGTTTCTCCCTCCACATGGGCTGAGGGCTGAATTCCTTTTTGTGTCAGTATCTCCAGAATCTTAGGATACTCTTTGTTGTCGTAGATGTTAGCAGGCGTAACAGTAAAGGCTAAAGGAAGCTCTAATTCGGCATCGACGGCCATGTGAACTTTGTACCCAAAAACCCACTCCGTGGTCGGGCTGTATCCCCACTTTGCATCCGGGTCTGAACATTTTCTGTTCTTCCAAAAATGCGCATACCCCTTCAAAGATGTAGAGTCCACAGCAATCAACTCACCGACGCCCTTAAACCGCATTATTCGTCCAACCAAGCAATAGTAAAGTTGCTCAGCAACATCCGCCCCAACTCTGTCAACGAAATCAGAAAAACTGTTGTGGCTTGGCGGATTCTGAAAACCGCATTTTCTCAACCAAAATGAATCTCGCTTAAGAAATTTAACCAGTTTTCGCCGTGAAGAAAGTTGCCGCATCTCCTTCAAAAGTAAAGCCTTAAACATGGCTATGGGATCGTGAGGTCTCCCTCGAAGGTGATACTTCATCATAACAATTTTCCAGACAAACATGAAATCAATATTATCGAACAAGAACTCTAACGAAAGATCTTTATCTGTCTGAACTTGACTGGGCATACTGGAGTTGCGGCTCGATCCCACGGGTTGTCAACTTCTCCAGAGGGATGTAAAACATTCCTCTGGATTGTACGGTAACTATATTGCTACCAAACAATAACGATATAACAGTTATATAAAGTTTTTAATCTTCGAACAGCCTAAAAGAATCAATTGTTTGTTTAAGTCAATAAGTGTATGTGGAACATGCCATGAAAACAAGGACTGGCAATCTGATGCTTTTAATGCTCCTAACTCTGATTGTTGGCGCCTATGACTTCCAATTCCTCAATGCTCATCAGTCTATGTATTTGAATGACTTCACTATGATATTGGCTTGGGTTTTCGTCTTCACGAATCCTCTCAACGAGCACTAAGGCTATGATAATTACCTTGCAGCTGGGTCTCAAACGATTTATAAGGAAGTCTTGTGTTTACAGAATCCACTCGCAAAAGGGATCATCATGGCTGAAAAAACGGCAACGATAACCCTAGTGGCATGCACAAGCTGCGGCAAACCCATTCCTCCAGCTGCACAAGCTACGAAATTTCTGTGCCCAAACTGTGGAGAAATCCAGATAAGACGTTGCAGAAAATGCAGAAAGTTCGGCCGCCCCTACAAGTGCCCAAAATGCGGGTTCATCGGACCTTAAGATGAAGGAGAATTGACCGAGCATGGGTAGCGTCATAATCACATACAAAATATTTCCAATAGGCATAGAAGTCAACTTTGATGATCTGAAAAAGAAGATTGAGGCAAGTCTGCCAAACTTCACTTCCGTGGACGGATATGGCGAAGAACCCATAGCCTTCGGCTTGAAAGCCCTACTGGCGCAAATCAGATTTCCTGAAGACAAAACGGGTTTGCTTGAGGAAGTTGAGAAAAAGCTCGAAGGAATCGGTGACATTAGTCAATTGCAGACGCTGATGGTGCGTAGAACGAGCAGATAAAGGGTTGGCTCAAAGGTTTATATGGGAATGAAAGCTAATCTTGAAATATATCATTTAAGTAGTTGTGGGAGAGATTCTGTTTGAGTGAAGTTCAATTACGTGTTGGAGATGCAAGACAGAGAGATGTCGGAAGAGGAATAGCCCGCCTTGACCAGATAACGATGCAGAAACTGGGCATAAGTGCCGGCGACGTTATAGAAATAGTTGGCAAGAGAACCACATCCGCCATAGCTTGGCCAGCCTATAGCGAAGACCAGAACCGAGACTTGCTCCGAATTGATGGTTTTTCACGCAAAAATGCGGGCGTGGCAATCAACGAGTACGTGGTGATTAGGCCTGCGAAGGTCAAGAGTGCCTTAAGCCTTACTTTTGCACCTGTGGATATGCGATTGAATGTTGATGAAGACTTTACGAACTTTGTGAAGAATCGCCTAATGGAAAGAACCCTGGTTGAGGGTGACACGACGCTTGTTATGATGCTTGGCCACGCCATTCCATTCACCGTGACCAAGACTCGTCCACACGGCATAATAAAGGTCACAGCAGAAACCAAGCTTACAATCCTTAATGAGCCAGCACCTGAAGGCAAAGGATTGCTACGCACAATGTATGAGGACGTTGGAGGCTTGCATGATGAAATTCAAAGAGTAAGGGAGATGGTTGAGCTTCCGTTAAGGCATCCTGAACTGTTCCAGAGGCTTGGCATAGACCCTCCTAAAGGAGTGTTGCTTCACGGTCCCCCAGGCTGTGGCAAAACTCTCTTGGCCAGAGCAGTCGCGAACGAGTCTGAAGCGAACTTCTTCTCAATAAACGGACCAGAAATCATGAGCAAATTCTACGGCGAATCGGAAGCCAGACTCAGAGAAATCTTTCAGCAGGCCCAGCAGAATGCTCCAAGCATAATATTCATTGATGAACTGGATGCCATTGCGCCGAAACGTGAGGAAGTTACTGGTGAAGTCGAAAGACGCGTGGTTGCCCAACTCCTTGCCCTGATGGATGGGTTGTCAAGCAGAGGAAACGTGATAGTAATCGGCGCCACGAACCGACCCAGCGCGTTAGACCCCGCATTGCGCAGACCGGGAAGGTTTGACAGAGAGATCGAGATAGGTGTTCCAGACAAGCAAGGAAGACATGAAATCCTTCAGATCCACACTCGTGGAATGCCGTTGGCAGAGGACGTTGACCTCAAAAAACTGGCTGAAATGACCCATGGATATACAGGTGCAGACCTGTCAGCTCTTGGTAGAGAAACGGCCATGAAGGCCTTGCGTAGATACCTCCCCCAGATAAACCTTGAAGACGAGCGCATTCCCCCGAGTGTATTGGAGAAGATGGAAGTTACCATGGACGATTTCGTTAATGGTTACAAGGAGATAACGCCTACGGCCATGCGTGAGGTCTACATTGAAGTCCCCACGATTCATTGGGACGATATCGGAGGCTTAGATGATGTTAAACAGGAGCTTAAAGAGGCGGTAGAATGGCCGCTTAAGACTCCTGAAATTTTCACAAGGCTGGGCATCAAACCGCCCAAGGGCATTCTCATCTATGGCCCTCCTGGATGCGGCAAAACGCTGCTCGGTAGGGCTGTCGCAACTGAGAGTGAAGCCAACTTCATCACAATTAAGGGTCCTGAAGTCTTCTCGAAGTGGGTTGGAGAGTCAGAAAAAGCCATAAGGGAAGTGTTTAGAAAAGCCAGAATGGCTGCTCCTGCAGTGGTATTCTTCGACGAAATTGATTCCCTTGCACCCCGCAGAGGCTTGGGCTTCTCGGATAGCGGAGTATCTGAACGAGTTATCAGCCAGCTTTTGACTGAAATGGACGGACTTGTGACTTTGGAGGATATTGTTGTTATAGCTGCTACAAACAGACCTGACATGGTGGACCCGGCTGTGCTTCGTCCAGGCAGATTTGATAGACTAATATATACGCCTGAGCCTGATGAAAAGAGTAGGTTGCAGATATTCAAGATTTATACCAAAGGCATGCCGCTGGCGAAAGACGTCAATCTTGAACAACTAGCCACAGCGACAAAGAACTATACAGGCGCAGACATAGAAGCTCTTTGCAGAGAAACCGCCATGCATGCATTAAGAAAGAATTTGAACGCCACGGAAGTCGTGATGAAGGATTTCGAAGAAGCAATAAAGAGAACAGGGCCGTCCGTCACGCTTGACATGGAGAAGTGGTACAAGAGCTTCATGCAACAAGTTCGTCAAGTGCAAAAACCCGCGACACCAGTCGCCTAGGAGACCAAAACAGTGCCTATGAAAACCTGGAAAACTCATCCCGCCTACCTTGTTCTACTAGAGACGCTAATGAAAAAAGGCGCCATGACAGACACAGATCTTTTCGAAGTATTGACTGAGCAATTTGAGGATCTAGGCTTCATGGACTTCAATGACCTGCTAATGCGATTGGAAGTAAGCGGGAAAATACGAACATCTTCTACGGCTCGCGGAAAAAGACGCATCGAGCTTGTGGCATAGGCAATCAGGGTCCGGCGAGCACAAGAGTGCTAGTAGATGAACTCCGTTTCAGACGTCATGGTTATCGGAGGCGGTCCATGCGGCTCCTTCACAGCTCTAAAACTGGCAAAACGCGGCGCCAACGTGACGGTTTTCGAAGAACATAAGGAGACAGGGGTTCCATCGCATTGTCCCGGCCACGTAAGCATCGACGGTCTGAAACACTTAGGACTGTATCCGCTCCCAGCAGGGGTCGTTGAAAACACTTTCTGTGGAGCGACGTTTCATTCACCTAGCGGCAAAGCATTCTCGGTTCGTTTTCCTTCGCCAGTAACATGCACTGTTAATCGAGTTTCCTTCGACAAATATCTTACCAGTTTGGCGGAAGCCGCGGGTGTACGCTTCTGCATGAACTCGCATGCCGAATCCCTGATCATTGAGAACGGGATTGTCAAAGGCGTAATCGTAAACGAAAGCGGGAAAGTAGAAGAACACTTTGCCAAGATCGTGGTGGACGCTGAAGGTATTTCCTCAAAGCTCTTAAGACAAGCTGGGCTGCATACACTCAATCGGCATTGGCTCATAAACGGTATGTCCGCAGAAGCCGAAAACGTCAAAAACATGAAGTCAGACATGGTTGAAGTCTTTCTAAGCAGAGACTACTCTCCGGGTTTTTTTGCTTGGCTGATTCCTAAACGCGATGGACAAGTGAAGGTTGGGTTAGGCACGAAGACTGGAAATCCAAAGGAGTTTCTGCAAAGGCTTATAGTCGAACACCCATCTGCGTCCAAGAGGCTGCAAAAGGCAAGGATTCGTCACATTTCGTTTCATCCCTTAACCCTTGGGGGATCGGTTGCGAAGACCTATTCAAACGGATTCTTGGTTGTTGGTGATGCTGCCTCGCACGTGAAGCCTACGACTGGGGGTGGGCTAGTTTTGGGGTTGACTTGTGCGGATACTGCAGCTGAGATTGCCTTCGAGGCCTTGCAGAGGAACAATTGCTCAGACGATTTCTTGGCTTCATATCAAAGGCGATGCGAAGAGACTTTGAGTTTTGATATGAAGATCATGCTTAGGATGAGGAAAATGCTTAATGCGTTGTCTGATCGACAGATTAATGGTGCAATCGACTTCTGCTCCAGATTCGGTTTAGACAAAAGCCTACAGAATCTTGACGACTTTGACTTTCAGGGGCGGTCGCTCTTGCATGCCATGCATGACCCGCGAATATTGACGGCGCTCGGTTACTTCTTTTATATTTATCTTTCTGCGAATCCTTAAAATCTGTGAACAAACAAAACGCATAATAAACGGTTGGAAAACGCATGAGCGAATTCCGTTATAAACAGGTTATTGCCTTTCGCTCTGATTTGAGGTTGAGCAAGGGTAAGGCTGCGGTTCAGGCTGGGCATGCGGCAGTTTCCGCTGCGGAAGAAGCGCGTAAGCACAGGAGAGAATGGTGGGAAGATTGGATAGAAGAAGGGCAGCGAAAGATAGCCGTCAAGGTGAAGAGCGAAAAAGAACTTCTGGCTTTGGAGAGGCAAGCAAAGGATTTGGCCTTGCCCTGTGCGTTAATCGTTGACAGAGGTTTGACGGAAATCCCTCCGGACACGGTAACCTGCTTGGGAATCGGACCTGCACCTTCAGAAAAGGTAGATAAGATAACTGGTCGTCTTACTCTTCTTTAGATAGGCGTACGGATCTTGCTTGTCCCAAAATTGGAAAAACAGATCGGCATCGAGATTTATGCAACACACTCTTTGGGGATTGGCGGAGTCATTCGGCAGCATATCGAGGATTTCGTTGTTGAGGAAGTGTTGGTGGACGGCTCCAAGGCTGAGGTAAGCTCAAGCCTTGTCTCGCATAGGACGCTGGGTTGTACCAATCTTAGGAATCACTATTTGCTTTGCATGTTGGTTAAGCGAAACTGGGACACCCTTTCGGCCGTGAAGGCTGTTGCTGATCAGCTTGACATAAGCATGGGACGAATCCACATATGCGGCATAAAAGACGCAAAAGCCGTCACAGCCCAACACATCACCATTGAAGGCATATCCATCGAAGATATTGAAAAAGTGCATGTTAAAGACATAAATCTCCGTCCTGTAGGCTATTTTCGCAACAAGCTTTCATCATACTATCTTCTTGGAAACAGTTTCAAGATCTCCATCAAATCAATAGCTCACCCAGAATCTGCTATCAGAAAGCGATTGGCACAGACATGTGAAGAGCTTGACTCAATCGGGGGCACTCCAAACTTCTTCGGTCATCAACGCTTCGGCACAACCCGTCCAATAACGCATCTGGTCGGAAAAGCAGTTGTTGAGAGGAATTTCAGGAAGGCGGCAATGCTTTTCCTAGCCAAACCAAGCCCTCACGAACATCCAGACTCCAGACAGGCACGAGAAGAACTTAAGGCAACACACGATTTTAGAAAGGCTTTGAGTCGATTTCCAAAGCAGCTACGCTACGAACGTTTAATGATCGAACACTTGGCTGAAAAACCTGATGATTATGTTGGGGCTTTCAGGAAACTTCCAATAAAACTACGTGAATTGTTTCCACAAGCATGTCAATCCTATCTTTTCAACAGATTTCTAAGCAAAAGAATCGCAAACAGGCTTCCACTGTGCAGAGCCGAAGTTGGAGACTATGCTGTAAATATGGATCGTTCTGGACTACCAATGGTTACAATGCAAAAGATGTCAAATGCTGACACAGTATCAGAAATCAACAAGGCGATAGAAGCTGGAAAAATGCGTCTAGCCCTTCCACTAGTCGGTTTCAGACAACGCTCATCGCAAGGCGCTCAAGGAGAAATCGAAAGACAGATTCTGGAGGAAGAGCGAGTTTCGCCAGAAAATTTCAAAATCAACGCAATGCCCGAAATCAGCCTAGAGGGAGAACTGCGAACCATCATAGCTCAACTGAGCAACTTTTCTTTGTCTGAAATCGGAAACGATCTGGCTAATCCATCGAAACATAATGCCAAAGTCAGCTTCACGCTACATCGTAGCTCCTACGCAACAATAATCCTGAGAGAACTCATGAAACCACGAAACCCCCTAAAATCTGGCTTCTGACTCCATATCTTTTCCTAAGTACTCCAAGAGTCTGAGTACCACTAACTAACAACAATAGAGTGGGAATAGTGGCTAGCATGTGCTCGGTTGAAACTCGATGAAAATAGAAAGAAACGAAAAGGAAGAACTGATGAAGAAGGTCAAAAGACAAAACAGAATACTGATCGCCTTAGGTATCGTGACCTTCATAATAGTCGTAACAGCATGGTACCTCTTTCGCGAGGTCGAAGTTCTTCTTCCGCATGGGTAAACGTATTGCTGTACACTTCTCGGAAAAACAAGAACCGTATAGAACGATCCTAGCGAACACCGATGGTTGAAAGAATGGTTCAAGCTATATATAGGGGGTCGAATTTTCTCTGAGACCGTGCTCAGATCATTCGTCTTAAGGCTTCAACGCCCAACATTCCTACCTCAACACCCATGCCTTTGGCCTTAGAGGTTACAGCCTTAATTTGCGCGTTGAGCACATCATCGAACGTTTTAACTCCACTCACAACCGCAGCAGCCACATTTAGCCTTTCAGCCGCCTCAACATTCAAGAACCCGCACATGACAAAACCTTTCTCAGCCATTATCAGAAGCAATGGCGATGAACAGCCAGGCAGATCAACTCGCACACCTAAACAGCCCTTACTATCAAGCTTCAAGTTTGTAACATTAATCATTCCAAACACCTTTAAGCCATAAACAATAACTCTTAGCATACTTTGGCTTAAATAAGAATTGCTGGAGAAAGCTGACATCGTGCTGACAAAGCTAAAACAAAGAGTCCAAGCCGTGCTCACAGCCGAAGCGAAAGCAGCCCACATGATAGGCTTAACACCAAACAGCGTAAGCATCATAGGCGTAATTCTGGCGTTCTTCTCCGCAATAGCATACACTCAGTGGCAAGCAGACAGGCTGTATCTTCTGCTCGCCATTGCTCTACTCTTAGTGTCTGGCTTCTGTGACGCCCTGGACGGGATAGTCGCAAGACTATACAGACAGGAAACACCCTTCGGAGGCTTCATGGACTCTCTACTCGATCGCTATGCCGACGCTGCAGTCTATATGGGCATAATCATAAGTGGACTATGCGACCCAATATGGGGGTTGACAGCCCTAGTAGGATCAATGCTTGTAAGTTACAGCCGAGCAAGAGCCGAAGCAGCAAACGTAAAAATGGAGATGGTTGGCATTGCTGAAAGAGCTGAACGCATCATAATCCTCGTTATAGCCAGCATGATAGCCATCTACTGGGAACCACCAACAACAATGAACGCAGCTATCATATTACTGGCAATACTCACAAACCTAACCGTCCTGCAAAGAAGCATCTACGCTTACAGGAAACTAGAGAAAAAGGAAGCCAACTTAGCTTAGAATCTTCTTCTGGGACGCATCCGTCGCTCTTTTTCAGCCCTGACCTTCACGATGCCTCGATGTACAGCACACGAGACGCAATAGTACTTGGTGTCAAACGAAGAAGAAATGTAAGTTCCTTTCTGACGAAGCTCCCTTGCCAATTGGGCATCAACAAGCGAAAGTCTTCGCGTGGATCTCTTCGCCTTGTCACTAGGCACCAGCCGTCCACAGCTGGCACATTGAATCACACCGCTGCTACCCTTGCTGCCTTTTGATCTCCCACGACTTTTACGCTTAAAAGGCAATTCCTTTCATTACCCCTTAGCTTTTTAATCAACAACTAATTGCAGAATCTGCTTTATATATCTGTCCTCAGCTTCAAAACAGCAGCAATATTGGCTCTGGATTCAACCTTCCGAAAGATTTTTCGGCCAGTCGACTCGGTCTCAAGATAAATGTTCTTTACGACTAGGTCAATACCGAAATAGGTGGATGCTAACGAAGCTTGAGCCTACTAGGAAAATTGGTGTAGCAAGCAGAACATGATAAGTCTTAAATTAGGGATGCCTATTCTCAAATGGGTGAAGTCAAGCCTGCATAGTAGGCATTCATTAGCTGGATGAAACCATGGCTGAAATGGGACTAAGATCCAAGATGCTGGTCAAAGATGTCATGAGCAGCCCAGTGGTAACTGTACAAGAAAATTCGCCGGCAAACCGTGTCGCAGAACTCATGGACAAGGATGACTTGGGCTGCATAATAGTAGCGAACAAACAAGGAAAACCTCTGGGAATAATAACGGAAAGAGACCTCGTCGTGAGAGTACTGGCTAAGAATGCTAGACCAGATTCTCTCGAGGCCAAAGAAGTCATGACATCGCCGCTAATCACTATAGAGCCGGACGCCACGATCAGCGAAGCAGCTCGAAGAATGAGCAGACTAAACATCAGAAGACTAGTAGTCATATACAAAGGACAAATCACAGGACTAGTCTCAAGCAAAGATGTCCTAGGAGTCATGCCTGAACTAATAGAAATCATTCAAGAAAAGGCACGCATAGAAAACGAAAATAGAGCCCAAGAAGAAACTGAGGAAGCCCGAGTGCCGCTGGCCGGATATTGTGACCACTGCGGAGTCTGGTCGGACGATTTGAAAGAGCGCAATGGCGAATTCGTATGCGAAGATTGCAGGGTGGAGCCAGAACAAGAGGGCGAGGAGTAAAGCACGTTTGCTTATTAAAGAGATTATGAATGATAAGCACCCGTTTATTTATGAAGATGAGCTTGCAACAAAGGCGCGCGCAATAATACGGGATTTCTCGTTAAGGGTTCTTCCAGTAACCGATGAAAACAGAAAATTGTTAGGAAAAGTGTCTCGACGCGACGCTATGACCATCTCATCATCTGTCTCGGCGATAAGGGTTAAGGGAATAATGACAGCTGCAAGACATGTAGCAACGGTAGACGATGATGCTACCTCAACCATCAAAGCTATGCTCCGAGCAGACGTGTGGAATTCGCCCGTTGTAACCTCAGCTCAAGACAAAGCTTACAGAGGAGTTGTTGGAATAGAGAGTTTTATCGAACCTCTTATCAGGACAAATCCTGAAAAGTTTCTGAAGGAAGTTTCCGAAGTAATGACCAAGAAGGTTGTGACCTGCTCTCCCGAAGACGAGATTGACAGCATTTGGCGTCTGATGCAGGAGACACGCTTTGCTGGACTTCCAGTCGTTAGAAATGGCAAGCTGGTTGGAATTGTCACACAGAAAGACCTTCTTGAAAGCGGAGCAAGTAGACCAACGTTCGAGTCGGAGAAGGGACGTTTTCGATCCTCTTCAAAGGTTTCTTCAATAATGAAAACCGAGGTTGCAGCCGTTGAACCATCAACAAAGATGATTAGAGTAGCCAAAGTGATGATTTCAAAAAACATCGGAAGAGTCCCAGTTAAAGACGAGAAAGGCAATCTGATCGGCATAGTTGACCGAGAAGACGTTGCCAAAATGCTCTTCAAATGAGAGGGAATCAATTGAGTAGAGAAAGTTTTAGAAGAACGTTGAGGGGAAAAGGCGAGCTTTCCTTGAAGGTTCATCCTTCTAAGAAAAGACGCGATGGCGAAATACTGAGCATTGCAAAAGGCGCTGTCGTTACAATGGCGCCCACGACACCCATTTACGATGCGATCCAGATAATGGCACGTGAAGGGTTCCGCCGCATACCAATAGTCAACCCAGGAACTAAAGTTTTGGAAGGAATCGTGACTGCCACTGACGTAGTTGATTATCTCGGCGGTGGAGAGAAGTTTGAGATAGTTCATCAAAGATTTGATGGTAACATTTTCAAAGCTATTAATGAACCCATAAGACTCGTTATGACGCAGAAAGTCGTCTCAGTAAAGACTTCCGCAAAAATAAGTGAAGCAATCGACCTGATGACTGAGAAAAACCTCGGCGGCTTGCCTGTGGTTGACGAAAAGAACAGTGTGAAGGGAATAATCACGGAGAGAGACATTGCCATCATGTTCGCCGATAGATTAAGTGGGGTAAGCGTAGCTCAGCTAATGTCAGAAGATGTAGTTACTGCATTGCCAAAAACAACCATATTTGAAGCTGAACGATCAATGGCAACGCAGGGATTTAGAAGATTACCCATAATCTCTGATGGTAAGGTGATGGGCATAATCACAACTATGGATGTCATACGGTTTTTCGGTTCAGGAGACGTCTTCAAGTATCTCCGATCAGGAACAATCATACAAGTTCTAAACACGCCAGCACTTGAAATAGCTTCAAAAGACGTGTCAACGATTGAGCCAAATGCAGACGTTGGTCAAGCGGCTAAGATAATGCGGGACAGAGACATAGGCGCTGTCCCAGTTGTGAAGAACGAGAAACTTGTAGGCATAATAACTGAAAGAGACTTCTTCAAAATAATAGAGTAACCTTTTAACGCGCAACCCCAACGATATTCAATCAAAGAGAGAGCGGACAACTTGACTGTTGACCTAGTCCTGAACAACGCTAAAGCATATGTGAAAAATGAGGTACTGGACTGCAGCATTGCGATAGAGCAAGGCAAGATTTTCAAAATAGGTAAAGAAACGACAATGCCAAAAGCCGCAACAGCAATCGACCTAGGAAGGCTTTTGGTGTTGCCTGGTTTAATAGATGCTCATGTGCATCTTAGAGACGAAGGAAAAGCCTACAAAGAAGACTTCTACAGCGGCACAGCCGCTGCAGCTGCAGGCGGATTCACAACGGTTCTTGACATGCCTAACAACAATCCAGTAACGATGAGCAAGGAAACTCTCAAGAACAGAATGGAAAAAGCTGAGAAAACAGTATTAGTCAATGTCGGTTTTTACTCCGAATTCCCACACCGCATACTGCAAATAAAGGACATAGTCAAGCAGGGTGCAGTGGCTTTCAAGCTCTTCATGGTCGAACAAATCGGCGGATTAAACGTCGATGATGATGAAGCGCTACTGGAAGCGTTTGAGACAGTCAGCCGATTGAAGGTTCCCGTGGCTGTTCATGCCGAAGACAGACAAGAATTAGAGAAGGCAGTGAACGAACTCAAGGATACAGGACATAATGATGTTAAGGCTTTTCTCAAAGCACACTCTGAAAGAGTCGAATTGAAAGCCGTGAGACGCTCGATCAATATCGCCCAAGAAGCCAATGTACACCTACACTTTTGCCATATAACGACGGAAAGCGGACTTAAGGCCATCACTGACGCGAAAAAATCCGGATATTCAACAACCTGCGAAACGACACCACACAACCTGTTCTTGTCTGCTGAGGATTTGGAGAGAATCGGAAACCTCGCAATTACTATGCCGCCAGTTCGCGAAAAACGTCATATCCAAGCCCTTTGGAAGGGAATCAAAGCAGGGTGGATTGACATTATAGGTTCAGACCATGCCCCGCACGCCCCAGAAGAAAAGAATGCGAAGACGGTTTGGGATGTTAAAGTCGGCATTCCAGGATTGGAAACGACTCTTCCGCTTTTGCTCACTGAGGTAAATCGTGGTCGGTTCTCGATAGCTGATGTGGTCAGGTTAATCTCGGAAAAGCCAGCTGGAATCTTCAAGTTAAAAGGCAGAGGCCATCTGAAAGAGGGAAACAAGGCGGACTTGACAGTTATTGATCTAGACAGAAAGCACAAGATTGACGCATCGAAATTCCATTCAAAAGCAAAATACTCGCCATTTGACGGAAGACAGGTCGAAGGAAAACCCGTCAAAACATTCATTAATGGTCAACTGATCATGGATGAAGGAGAAATCATCGCCAAAGCAGGGAGCGGAGAGATAATTCGGAGAGAATAGTCTTTGAAGCTTATTGCTGACGGGATGCTTGGGAAACTAACACGGTGGCTTCGCATTCTCGGACATGACGTGAAATACTCGAGCAAAATGGATGACGCCCAACTCATCACCATATCCAAGAAAGAAAGAAGAATACTGCTCACAAGAGACTTGGAGCTTTACAAACAAGCAACGGCGAAAGGTATTGATACTTTTTATCTAGAGGGACAAACAGGAGAAGAAAAACTAGCAAGGCTTGCAGATAGGTTCGATATTGATTTAAATATTGATATGGCAACCTCACGATGCCCAAAATGCAACACAAGAGTAAAGCCGATCCCTAAAGAAAAAGTAATGAACAGCGTGGAGAAGAACACTTTTGCCCACTATAACGAATTTTGGAAATGCCCTAAATGTGGGCAGATTTACTGGCAGGGTGCCCACTGGGTAGGGCTCAAAAGAACGCTTGAGAAGACGAGGAAATATTTGGGTATAGAGAACAATCAATGATCCTTGCGGTTTTCACAAGTTTTAAAAGATGAAAGGGGGAAGAAGGAACAGAAAGGTGACTGCCACCTGACCATTCAGAAACCCACCCGCGAACTGTCCATTGAAGAAACCCTGACATGGACTTTTGACCTTTACTCAAACCACGTCGTCACGTTTTTCATACTACTTCTAGTAGGTTCGCTGATCTCTGGAAGTCTCGGCGCCATAATCAGCAATTATGCAAGGAATGTGTTCCAAATTGATACCGCATTTCCATCAGACATTTCGCCAAGTCAGCTTTGGGGCATCATCTTGAACTTGCTGGCTATCGTATTAGTGTCCCTTCTGATCACATGGCTAATAGACACAGTAATACACGGAATCTGCATCAAATATGCTTCTGGACTGATCGAGCAGAAAAAGCAAAGCCTTGATGATGCTTTCAATTTCACAATGCATAGACTTGTTTCACTTCTAGCGTCAGCAATAATCGTTGCCATACTCGTTGTCCTGGGCCTCATCGCATTAGTCGTGCCCGGAATAATACTTATCATAATGCTCTCCTTGACTGAACCAGCAATTCTAATCGAGGACATTGGAGCCCTAGACAGTCTTTCCAGAAGCAGAAGACTCGTAAGCGGCCGCTGGCTGAAGACCTTCGCCTTCCTCTTGATCATTGGCATAATAGTTGTAATAGTATCCTACATTGGAAGTCTGATTGCGACTCCCTTTGGCGATTTTAGTTGGGTAGCAAGCAGCATAATATCGGCTTTTGTAGCACCTATTGCCCCGATATCAACAACCGTTTATTACTACTCCATGATAGAAAAAGAGGAGCAACAGCGAATCCCCCCTCCACCGCCTCCGCCATTCTAAAATAATGAGAAAAACGGGTAGGAACGTTCAAGGTGTTTCTGTTAGCCACTTCAGAGGAATGTCTTGATATGCGCCATCGGGCAATGTTCTCCTGATAGTCATTGGCAGCATACCTGCCCCAAGCTCTTTCAGCGCTATATCTATAGGACCTGAAAAACCCTCAGAGACCTCAACAAGTATAGGGGCGCCCATCGAGATCTGAAGGGCTCTGGCACCTACTATTCTAGCTTTTTCGAAGCGAGTAATCTTCGGTGGCCCTATTAAAACCTTCTCTTTTTCAGACGTTTGCTAGTACTCCCCCATGCCTGGATACCCACCGCCCGGAGGCATGCCTCCTGGTGGTCCTGGAGGAGCTTTCATCTTTCCAGCAGCGATTACGTCGTCGATTTTCAGTAGCATTGTAGCAGCTTCGGTTCCTGACTTGATTATCTGTTTCTTGACGGCTAAGGGTTCAAAGACTCCTGCTTTTGACATGTCTTGAACCTTGCCCGAGACAACTTCTATTCCAGCCCAAGTTTCGCCTTTCTCGTGTCTCGCCCTTAGCTCGGACAGTACGTCAATTGGGTCCAAGCCCGCATTCTCAGTCAATGCCGTAGGAATCGATTCAAGAGCCTCTGCGAAACCTCTGACCGCAAGTTGCTCCCTCCCTGGAAGGGTTTCCGCGTACTTCTTAAGCTGACGTGAAACCTCAAGCTCGGGTGAACCTCCACCAGCCACGATTTTTGGTTCTTCAACGATGTCTCTGACCACGCATAATGCGTCATGTACTGATCTTTCTGCCTCGTCTACGATGCGTTCCGTTCCGCCTCGTATCAGAATCGTGACTGCACGCGGGTGCTTGCAACCCTCTATGAACGTCATCTTGTCCTCACCTATCTTGCGTTCTTCGACAAGGTTTGCATAGCCCAGATCATCTGCAGTTATCGCGTCCAACTTGGTCACTATTTTTCCACCGGTGGCTTTCGCAAGCTTCTCCATATCGGATTTCTTGATTCTTCTAACTGCAAGGATTCCTTTTCTTGCTAGGAAGTGCTGCACCATGTCGTCAACGCCTTTCTCGCACAGAACAACGTTTGCCCCTACTTTCACTATTTTTTCAACCATTTCCCTAAGCATGTCCTCCTCCTGCTTGAGGAACGCCTCCATCTGTTCAGGGCTTTCAATGTTTATCTTGGCGTCAAACTCTGTCTTTTCGATCTCTAGCGCAGCATCAAGCAATGCGATCTTGGCTTTCTCAACGCGCTTAGGCATTCCCGAATGCGAAACGTCCTTGTCCAAAACTATGCCTTGAATGAGTTTAGTGTCTTGCATTGATTCGCCTGGTTTCTTTTCAACCTTAACGTCTTCCACGTCCACCTTGTACTTGTCGCCTGTCTTTTCCGCAACGGCAAGGATTGCCTTAACTGCCAAATCGGCAAGGTACTCTCTGTAATCTGCTACAAGCTTGCTCGCCATAGAAGTCATTGCAGCCTTCTTCGCGTAGTCTTGAGAGTTTATGTCCACAGGTATGGCCATCTTCTCCAAAACTTCCAATGCCTTTTCCGAAGCTTTCCTGTAGCCGTCGATTATTATTGTAGGATGAACGTTTTTCTCAATAAGCTCTTCAGCCTTGTTCAATAGTTCCCCACATATTATCACAGCCGTTGTTGTTCCGTCGCCTGCCTCGTTGTCCTGTGTTTTTGCAACCTCTACCATCATTTTGGCGGCTGGATGCTGAATGTCCATCTCGTCAAGTATAGTGCGGCCGTCGCTTGTTATGGTCACATCGCCGAAGCTGTCAACAAGCATCTTATCCATGCCTTTTGGGCCTAGCGAGCTTCTCACGCTTTCAGCGACTATTTTTGCAGCCATTATGTTCGTGTGCTGCGCTTCTTTTCCTCTGGAGCGATTTGAACCTTCCTTTAACACCAGAACTGGCACTCCGCCAGCTTGTCCCGCTGATGACAAATCTTATACAACCTCCTTTAATGCGTCAACAAGAAAAACAGCATTGCAATATAAGTTTTTCTGAAAAAATCGGCAGAACCAGATTCACAAATGCTAGTTTCCAAGGTTTTGACTCATGTCAGGCTTGAGAGATGTCTTCAGACCCGCCCCAGTCAAGATTATCACAATATTGTCGCTTCTCGAGGTTTCCTTTTCCGCGAGTTGCTTCTTGAAAGCTGCGTATGCAACAGCCGAGCTGGGCTCAACAAAGAAACCATAACTTGCAAGCTCTTTGAAACCCTCGAATATTCCTCCTTCCTCAACCATGGCAACGTCGCCTTGCGCTCTCTTCAACTTGTCAACCATAATGTTCATCAACGGCGGATTCACGCTCACTAGCGCGTCAGCAATGGAAACTATCTGTTCTGGCGGTCTGTAACTCAAGTTTTTGAAACAATGATAGAGTGGTGACACTTGAGCTGTTTGGCAAGCTACTACTTTTGGCATTGTATCAAGGATTCCAGACTCAACTAGGTGATTGAACCCGCTCACTACGCCTAAGAGCAGAGTTCCTGCGGAAACGGGCAAGTAAATGCGCTCAGGGGCACGCCAATCTGACTGCTCAGCAATTTCGTATGCAAGACTCCTTATGCCGTCTCTAAAGAGAGGATGCAGAATGTGCCCAACATAGAATTTTCCGGTTTCAGGCTTCTGCGCTTCCTCCGTAACCTTACTTCGACTTCCCCTGACTTTCACAACATCAGCACCATAAAACTGGATTTGGTTAAACTTGGGCCCAGAAACATTTTCAGGAACATATATCTTAGCCCTCAACCCTATCCTCGTCGCATAAGCAGCCACAGACGCTCCAGCATTGCCAGAAGAATCCTCAGACAAGTAACCCCCAGCCTTCTTTATCAGTCTGTGCAAAGCCGAGATCAGCGTGGTCGAACCCCTGTCCTTGAAAGATCCCGTTGGGTTCAAACTCTCAAGCTTAAAGCGCACATGGCTTGAAAACTTGACCAAGGGTGTTCGCCCTTCGCCTAGAGTAATGACATCCGTTTCCTTCACATAAGGAAAGAATCTTGCGTAGCGCCAAAGGCTGTAATCTTTCTTTCGGATCTGCTCGGTTTCAAATTCCCCTCGGCACTGAACGCTGAGAGGTTCACCACAGTATGGACATTTGAAACCAAGTAGGCTCTGCGAAGGTTTGCCACAAGTCGAACACTTGATCTCATAATCCACTTGAAATGCCTCAAACAATTCATTGATGTAAAGCTGCAGATATTTAGCTTTGACATCGCGGAATTGCTGCCTAGAGATCAAGCTGGAATCTTTGCCAAGAGCTGATCAACAGAGCTTTGGTTAAGGTTTAGACCCAGCTTGCCTTGTTCGATGCTTAAGGCTAGCCCCAGTAGCTGCGTATAGTATACCACGGGAAGGCTCAGCTTTGCGCCGACTGTGACCGCAGCATCTTTCTGTTTGGCATCAAACATTATTCCGCAATCTGGACAAGAAACAATCAAGCCGTCCACACCCGAATTCTGCACAGCCTTAAGTTTTGAACCTGCGAGAGAAAGTGCAGAATCAACGTGACTGTACGTTAAAGCTGAACCGCAGCAGTCCAGTCTCTCTGCATAGTCCACGCTTTCAGCACCAAGCACACCAACCAATTCATCAAGTTTTCGAGGATTTTCGGCGTCATCGACCCTTCCAAGATCACCGTAACGCAGAATCTGGCAACCATAGTGAGTTGCCAGTTTTATACCCTTAAGCGGTTTGACCACAGCCTTCTTGACTCTATCCAGACCGATAAGATCGTGCAGAGAATCAATCACATGCCAAATTCTTGTGTCAGGATTGTACTGCAAACCTTCTTCCTTCAACAAACCAACAATCTTAGCACGTGCTCTCTCATCCTTTTCAATAATACTCTTCGCTTCCGAAACGGCGAAATGACAGCGGTTGCAGGGAACAAGCAGATCCTTCGCTCCTGTCAAGTTAGCCAACGCCAAGACTCTTGCGGACAAGTAGTTGGCCGCAAAGTCGTTCACACTCTTGATGGGATCGCCGCAACATAGCGCCTCGCGCAGATCAACAAGCTCAAGGTCAAACTTTGGCAGAACCCCACGAATGGACATCTCATAAGCGCACTGGCTTGTTAGTATTCGGCATCCCCAAAAGACAGCGACTTTCATGCTTGTCTCTCCTCTAGAGCCTTCAAAAAGACAGTTTGGAACCTTTCCTTTGGACCAGAAATCTTTGGCAGTTTCAGGCTTTCACGATCATAGGTTTCCATCTTTCTAGTCGTGATTTTTTGATAAGCCTCAGCCAACCCTGTTTCCAGAATCTGTGAAACAGCCTTCATATATGCCTCTGGCACTTTGGCCTCGCGCTCCACAGCCAAATTCCGCAAAGCCATAATAACATGATATGGTGACGCTTTCTGAGGACATCGTTGCACGCACTTCAAACACGTTACACATGTCCAAATAATGTCTGATGAGGCCAACTCGTCGACAAGACCCAGATTCACCAGTTTCTCGATTTCGTGAGGCTTCAACTCCAAAAGCTTCAACGCCGTACATCCGCTCGTGCATTTCATGCATTGAAAACAGTTTACCAGATCTCTTCCTCTAAGCTTCGATAGAAGCTTTTCTCGCAACTCTAGATTTGGCTTTGCCATTGACATCGAGTCAACTAGGCTCATGATTGGCTTCCTCCTTTGGCTTGTGTTTCTGCGAGAGCGGCGTCAACCTGCGCCAAAACTTGCTTACTGCCATATTGCTGAATTTGGATAGCTCCAGTCGGACAGGCTGCACTGCACAGGCCACAACCTTGGCACATGGCTTCAATAACTTCAGCCCTAAGCTTCTCTCCATCAGCTCTTCCTTCTTTCATCTCAATCGCCAAAAAAGGGCAGATTGACTCACAAACGCGACAGCCACTGCACAAATCCTCATTGACCACCGCCTTCAAAGGCTCAAGCTCAATCTCACCACTCGACAGCAAATCCATGACTTTAGCGGCTGCCCCACTTGCCTGCGCCACCGTGTCAGGAATATCCTTAGGACCCTGACATGCTCCTGCAAGAAAGATGCCCGCCGTCGAGCATTCAAGCGGTCGCAGCTTCGGATGAGCCTCTAGTAGGAAGCCGTCTGCGCTTCTCGAAGCATGAAACAGTTCATTAATCCTCTTGATATCATCGCTTGGCACAAGCCCATTCGCAAGCACAACCAAATCGGCATGCATTTCAAGAAGCTTGTTCGTTCCTCTGTCGAAAACGTCAAAGTAAAGCGAACCATCCGAAGCCATTCGAATATCCGAAGGTATGCCAGCTACGAAGTTGATATCCATGTCTCTGGCTCGTCTGTAGAACTCCTCATAACCCTTGCCGAAAGACCGAAGATCATTAAAACAAACATAGATACTCACATCTCCCCGCAGCTTCTCACGAGCAAGAATCGCCTGCTTCAAACTTACCATGCAGCCGACACGGCAACAATATTCATGAAAACGCTTGTCCCGAGAACCGACACATTGAACAAAAACAATGCTCTTAGGTAACTTCCCAGTTCTCGGCGAGAGGATTTTGCCGCCAGTGGGGCCGGAAGCGTCTGAAATTCTCTCAAATTTGATATTTGATATAACATTCGGAAAGCGCCCATAACCGAATTCAGGCATTTTGGTAGCGTCAAAAACATCGGAACCCACGGCGAGGACTATTCCGCCCACTTTGAGTTGGATGTTTTCAGGTTGCTGTTCAAAATCTATTGCTTTGGCTTCGCAAGCTTCCAAACACTTGCCGCATACGTCTTTCTTGCCCTTTTTGGCCTTCAGTCGGAGGCAGTAATCAGGATTGATTGTGGCAATCTTTGGCACAGCATGCGAGGAGTGAATTGATATTGCACGTGACTGGCTCAGTTTCTCGTTAAACTTGTCGGGAACCTTAACGGGACAGACTTGCGCGCAAAGCTCACAGCCTACGCATTTGCCTTCATCAACGTATCTAGGCTTCCTCAGAATTGAGACTTCGTAGTTCCCAACAAAGCCCTTGACACTCGCCACTTCGGAATTCGTTAATAGTGTGATGTTTGGATTTTTGGCAACGTCAACCATTTTAGGCGTCAAGATGCATGCACTGCAGTCAAGCGTCGGAAAAGTCTTGTCCAGTTGGGCCATGCGCCCGCCAATGCTAGGCGATTTCTCCACAAGATGAACCTTGAAGCCAGCATTAGCCAAATCCAATGAAGCTTGTATGCCTGCGATGCCGCCACCCACAACTAGAACGTCCTTTTCAACGCTTACCCTTCGCTTTTCAAGTGGTTCCAAGAGCTTAACGCGAGCCACACCCATCCTCACGAGTGCTTTAGCTTTCTCCGTGGCCTTTTCAGGCTCATGGCTATGAGGCCAAGAAACCTGCTCCCGCAGATTAACAACCTCAACCAGATATGGATTTAGCCCAGCTTCCGCGACTGCCTTGCGAAAGGTTTCTTCATGCATTCGAGGCGAACATGTAGCTATAACTATTCTGTCAAGCTTATGCGCCTCAATGTCGTCTTGGATCAAGCGTTGTCCTGGATCGGAACACATGTAAGTATAATGCTTTGCCAATGCGACATCTGGCAAGCCTTCAGCATATTCAGCAACCTTCTCAACGTCAACAACCCCAGCAATGTTTAAGCCGCAATGGCAGACGTAGACGCCTATCCTAGTCATTAGTATTGCCAGCCGCGAATTCGTTTGGAATAGCTCTTGGGCTGAACCCTTCTATTATCCTTTATGACAAGAAAAATGAGATTTTGATGCTGGAAAAATGCATGCCAACTGTAGCGCACGCCTGAGCAGTTTCAGTTGAAGTTTCAAAGCGTTTTTGATTATTTGTTTAGTATACTGAAACCTTGGCTACTCCATTTATCGCCAGAAACTTCGGGATCAACTCTCCGGGAATCTTCTTTTCAGCAATCAAAGTCAGCTTTGGCTCGGGCGAGAGTTCAGGATCATCAACAATTGCCTGCCTTATGCTTAATCCACTCTTTGCGAGAATCATGGCAGAATTGGCCAGTATCCCAGGAGTTCTAGCATCCACGGGCGTTATTTCAACCACTCCAAGGCTAAGGTGCTTCGCGACTTCTTTCAAAGAATGCCCAGCGGATCGCAAGCCCTCAAATATCAGTCGGAGTTCTCGGTTTGCTTTGATCGCGTTTAGCGTTTCTCCCACAGTCCGTCTATCCACTCCGGCCACGCGGGCTACACGCACAGGCGGAATCTCGATTTCATTAAGGAAGATTTTCCCGTCTTTCACGCTTAGGCCATTTTCAACGAGGACTCGAGCTACTTCGAGCCGTTCTGGGTGCCCTTCCAAGTATTTCTTGATGCTGCTCCACATGTTACGTGTTCGCTCATGTACGTTTTTGTGCAATAAAGTATAAATATGTTCGTGCATACACATGTATATTAATGTTCTTTAACGTACTAAAATGTACATAGGAGAAGGGAAAATGACTCCAAAAACCAAAGAATATATGACAACATTAGACCTTGATGAAACGCCAACATCTTGGTACAACATACAGGCAGACCTTCCAGAACCTCTTCCGCCCCCGTTAGATCCAACAACGCTGAAACCTATAAACCCCAGCCTACTCGAAAGAATATTCGCTAAGGAATTAGTGAAGCAGGAAGTTTCTACAGAACGTTACGTCAAAATACCCGACGAAGTGTTTGATGCCTACTTGAGATTGCCGCGACCTACACCATTGTACCGTGCACGAAGACTTGAAAAGCATTTGAAGACGCCTGCAGAGATATACTTCAAGTGTGAGAATTTCAGCCCAGCTGGCAGCCACAAGACCAACACCGCTATTGCTCAAGCCTACTACAATAGCAAGCAGGGAATCAATAGATTAGCTACAGAAACGGGCGCAGGACAATGGGGTACTGCTTTGGCTTTGGCATGCACACTGTTCGGGCTGAAATGCCGAATATACATGGTTCGAGCAAGCTATCAGCAAAAACCAGGCCGAAAAATCATAGCACAATTGTACGGAGCCGAAATGTTTCCATCTCCAAGCGACCAGACTAATTTTGGCAGAAAGTTGCTCAACGAAAATCCCAATCACCCAGGAACGCTTGGAATAGCCATAAGTGAGGCCATAGAAGACACGATTGCTCATGAAAACACAAGATATTCTCTAGGTTCTGTGCTGAACCACGTACTAATGCATCAGACAATAATAGGTTTAGAAGCGAAAAAGCAGTTTGAACTTATAGATACATATCCTGACGTGATCTGCGGATGCATAGGCGGAGGTTCCAACTATGGCGGCTTTTGCTATCCCTTCATGGTGGACAAGCTCAAAGGTAAGAAGGAAGCGGAATTTGTCGGTTGCGAATCAAAAGCTGTCCCACACACGACCAAAGGTGTCTACACCTATGACTATGGAGACACGGGTAAAATGACACCGCTGCTGAAGATGTTGACCATCGGGCATGAATACGCATGCCCACCTGTCCACGCAGGAGGGCTAAGATACCATGGAATGGCACCCTCGATATCGTATCTGATCCATAAGGGCTATATGCGTTCTGTAGGCTACAATCAGACTGAAATTTTCGAGGCAGCCAAGGCATTAGCCCAAACGGAAGGCTTGATAATCGCACCCGAAACAGCGCACAGTCTAAGATTCGTGATTGACGAGGCTTTGAGTTGTAGGAAAACTGGCGAGAAGAAAGTAATTGCGATGAATTACAGTGGGCATGGTCTGCTTGACTTGTCAGCCTATGAACAATTCCTAGCTGGCAAACTAGTGGATTACGAACCTGAAAAGGTTGTTGTTCCAACTTTCAACTATTAGAGGGAAACGCACAAATGACAACCACAATTCAGGCTGAGAAGACAAGTCTAGGAATTGAAGTAGTGCCTATTGACGATCTGAAGCCCCACGAAATGGGCTCCCCGCTTTATCTGAAGCTTCTTACGCAAGAGCTTGTAAGAGATGGAATGCTGAAACATCCGATAATAGCTGACGAAAGGACGTATGTCATCTTGGACGGAATGCACCGCTGGCTAGCATTGAAAAGTCTTGGTTACACACTAATGCCTGTCATGTTTGCTGATGCTTTTCAAAATCCAAAAATCCGCGTGGGAAAAAGGAGAATCCACCGTTACGTGAATAATCCAGTAGAAGAAATTCCTATTGAAAGAGTGATCTCTGCTGGGCTTACTGGGCGATTGATGAAGCCTCGCTCAACGCGCCATTTCTTCCCCTTTTCCAAGTTTCAGCAAATCGATTACCCGCTACACCTATTAAGAAAGCGTGGTCCACAGGATGTTTCGAAATATCTTGCAAGAACAAGCAGAGAAGAGGGAAGCTTGATCATAAAAGAGTGGCTGGACGAAATGTCTGAGGAGCTAGAGTTCTTGGCAAAAAGAAAAGAGGAAGTTGAAAAGGAAAAAGAGGATTTTCTAAACCGCGTCAAAAACCTTGGCAACAGTTTTCAAGGTTACCGACGACCCAAACTCTAATAGTAATAGACAGCATCGTAGAAGTTATTAATTCTGAAATACGATAGTAGCCAAAGGCGACAATATGATTCAGATCAATGCACCCCAAATCGGAGAAGAAGAGATCGAAGCTGTTGTCAAGGTCATGAAGAGCGGCGGATTAACTCACGGACTTGGGGCAGGCCCGAAGGTTACGGAGTTTGAGAAGGCGTTTGCAGGATTTGTGAAGGCAAGGTATGCAGTAGCCATGAACACGGGAACAGCAGCGTTGCATTCGGCTCTGGTAGCGGCTGGTGTAAAAGCAGGTGACGAGGTAGTTCTGCCAAGTTTCACCTTTGTCGCTACGGCCGAGGTTGTCGTAATGATAGGAGCCAAACCCGTATTCGTCGACGTAGACCCAAATACCTACACTGTTTCGCCCAAGGCGATTGAGAAAGCCATAACCAAGAAGACTGAAGCCTTAATGCCAGTAGATCTTTATGGCTTGCCAGCGGACATGCGACCGATAAGAGAGATCGCTGACAAGCATGGACTGAGGATCGTTGAAGATGCAGCTCAAGCTCACGGAGCCACCTATCACGGAAAACCTCCAGGAGCCCTTGCCGATGCTGCATGCTGGAGCTTCTATGGAAGCAAGAACATGACCACGGGTGAAGGTGGAATGCTGACCACAAATGACGATGAAATGGCAGAAACACCACGATACATGCGTAGCCACGGAGAGAAGGAGAAATACATGTCTCTGCTACTTGGGCATAACTACCACATGCCAGAAATACAAGCAGCAATAGGTTGTGAGCAGCTGAAGAAACTGCCAAAGTTTGTCGCCCGAAGACGCAAAAACGCAAAAAGACTGTCTCAAATACTTGAAAAAACAAAGAAGTTACAGTTGCCGAACGAGCCGAAAGGCTTCAAGTGCGGCTATTACCTATACACTGCTAGGTTGAAGAGCGCAAACAGAGCGAAAAGAGACAAGCTTGTTGGAGCATTGAAGCAAAAGGGAATAGGCGCATTTGTTTGCTACGTGCATCCGATACACCTAATGCCATATTACCGCAAGTTTGGGAAGAACAAGCTTCCAATAACAGAGAAAGCGTCGGAACAAGTGTTTTCGTTGCCAGTTCACCCAGGCGTTTCAACCGAGCAAATAGAGTTCATAGGAGAAACCGTTCTCCATCTACTGCGGTAGTATCTTCACGTTAGGTTTAAATAGAATAGCTAGATAGTATTGAAACCCCTAACAAGGTTTTGACGGAGG
Organism: Bathyarchaeia archaeon; assembly: GCA_041500425.1. Taxonomy (GTDB): domain Archaea; phylum Thermoproteota; class Bathyarchaeia; order Bathyarchaeales; family Bathycorpusculaceae; genus JBGQME01. The sequence goes on from JBGQME010000004.1 coordinate 55,042, forward strand.
ATTCCATGTTGCCAAAAGTCAAAGTTATCATAATGGGCGCGGCAGGTAGAGATTTCCACAACTTCAACGTCTTCTTCAGAAACAATGATGCTTATGAGGTTGTGGCCTTCACAGCCACGCAGATCCCTGGAATAGAAGGCAGAAACTACCCGACAGAACTTGCAGGTCCAAACTATCCTAAGGGTATACCGATCCTTCCTGAAGAGGAACTGCCTAGGCTGATAAAGGAGCATGATATTGATCAGGTTATTTTTGCTTACAGCGATGTTTCGCATGAGTATGTCATGCACAAGGCTTCAATCGTTCTAGCCAGCGGTGCAGACTTCCGGTTGATGGGACCCAAGACCACCATGGTAAAGTCGAAGGTTCCTGTTGTGTCCGTGTGCGCTGTTAGAACGGGTTCAGGCAAAAGCCAGACTTCAAGGATGGTTGCAAAGATTCTAAAGGGCAAGGGTTTGAGAGTTGCAGCTATTAGGCATCCAATGCCCTATGGAGATCTGAGGAAACAGGTTTGGCAGCGCTTTGCTTCATATGCAGATCTGGATAAGCATGAGTGCACGATTGAAGAGAGAGAAGAGTATGAGCCGCACATCGATAATGGCATAATCGTCTATGCTGGTGTTGACTACGAGAAGATCCTGAGAGAGGCAGAGAAAGAGTCCGATGTAATAGTTTGGGACGGGGGCAACAATGACCTACCGTTCTACAAATCGGACCTACACGTTGTCGTGGCAGACCCGCACCGAACCGGACATGAATTAACCTATCACCCTGGAGAAGCCAATATGCGGATGGCAGATGTTGTGATCATAAACAAGGTTGACACGGCTGATCCGCAAAAGGTGAAGCAGGTAAAGGAAAACATAAAGATGGTTAATCCTGGCGCAATTGTTTTGGATGCGGCTTCGCCTGTTACTGCAGACAAGCCTGAGTTGATCAAAGGAAAGCGGGCTCTGGTCATCGAAGATGGACCGACGCTGACTCATGGCAACATGCCCTATGGAGCTGGCATGATCTTGGCAAAGAATTCTGGGGCAAGTGAAATCGTTGATCCGAAGCCATATGCTGTTGGCTCAATAAAAGAAACTTATAAGAAGTATACTCACTTGGGCGCTCTTCTTCCTGCCTTGGGTTACAGCGGGAAACAGGTTGCTGAACTTAGAGAAACCATAGACCGTGTGCCATGCGATGTCGTGGTGATCGGAACACCCATAGACTTAAGAAGAGTCATTACCATAAATAAGCCAACCGTCAGAGTGAATTATGAGCTCAAAGTGTTGGGGCCGGTTTCTCTTGAGCAGGTTTTGGATGGGTTTCTTAAAAGATGTGGAAGATAATGGCGAGTGAAGAAACCGCGGATGTTTCGCGGATAAAAGTGAAGTTCATTATTGAAGGTTTGGGCGAGGCAGAAGGAGAGTTTGTACGCTTTCTGGCGCCTAGAACAGTAGACATGATTGTTAGGAAGCTTCCCATTGAAGGCAGAGCAGCCCTGTGGAAAGAGGAAGTCTACTTTGAGACGCCTATCAAGATGGGAGAAGAAAAAGCGAAGCCCAATGTGGAAACTGGAACCATCGCGTTTTGGCCTATGGGGAGCGCTATATGCATTTTCTATGGAAGTACGCAACCCTACAGTCCTGTAAATGTGTTGGGCAAGATCACCAAAAACGCGGAATTGTTCAAGCAAGTGAAGAGTGGAACAAAGATTCGAGTTGAGCCACTAGTAAACCAGTGAGCTTTCACGCCAAAGCTTCAGAAGACGCTCGCACTCTGCTATTACTTCTTTTTCTTGGCTTCTATTCTTTAGGGTTTCAAGAAACTCAATACGCTTTTCAACTGAGCGCTTTTCTGCTTGTCCGCCATAGTAATGCTTAAGCTCAAGGTATTCCTGCATGCTGTTGGCTTTCTGTATGAAGACGCTGGCGGCGTCAACTGGGTTTTCCACGGCGTACTTGTTCGCCCATATTGACGCATCGGCGTTCCGAAGCTGTGTCAAGCCATCGATTCCTTCAATCGTGCGGATGTAGGTTCTTAAGAAGTCATAGTAGTCAGCGGTTTTGATGAGGTCAAGTGCTTTCTTGACTTTCTGCTGGAAAGACGGGCTTCCTTTTGTTATGATGTTGTGCTTGTATCCCTTGTCGATGAGCTCCTTTGCCCTTTTCACTTCTTCTTCAGTGTAGATTCTGTTTGGAAATTCCAACTGAGGAAAGACTCCTGACGTTTGATGGAATTGGGAAAATGAGGATTTGGGCCTTTAGGGCTTAGTCTACCTTGTAAATTTTGATGTTGTGGCTTCCTGAAACCAGATGGATGGTTCCGTTTCCTTCAAGCTGTTCTAGAAAGTCCTTTGCTGCGCTTATGCGCACGTTAAAACGTGTAGCCACGGCGTAAGGTGTCAAGACATTCATCTTCTTCAGTTCGCCCATGATCTTTTCGCTTTTCACGTCCGGAGGCAAGATTCCAAGCGGCTTCTTTTCCTTTGGTGCTCCTGCTTTTTCCTTTTTCTTCTTCTCTCTCTCTTCCTCGTCCTTCTTTTCCTGCGAACGTTCCATTTGTTTCAGGCTGAGTTTCTTTTTTCCGCCCATGATCATCAGCTTCTATACGGTGAAGGTTGTTTCGTGGTTCTTTAGGTTTTCTACGTTTTAAGCATATTGGAGGTTTCAGCAAAAAGAGAGAAAGAAAAAAGGTTATCTGCCCATGACTTTCTTCGCGGCGATTTCGATGTCTTCAGATTTTATGGTTTTTCTTCCTGCATGCATTGCGAAATCAAGGGCTTCTTTGGCGATTTTTACGCCGATTTCCTCTAGGGCTTTTGCGAGTTCTTTTGCTGCTGCTTCGCTGACTCGGTCTGCTCCTGCTTTCTTGCAGAGTCGGTGCATGGGTGCTACGGCTAAATCTAAATCAACCATAAAGACTCCTCGTAGCGTCTTTTTGTATTCAAAGCCATATTTAACGGTTATTGTTGTTTAGTTGCCGAAAATTGACGCCAATGCTTGAGACTATTCAGACAAGGAGAGAAACCATAAAAGCAGACCCTTTCAAATTCTGGAGAAAGCTCGGTGAAAAGCATGAAATTCGTAGATGCCCACATTCACCTTTCAGACGAAGAATACGCCAACTGCATTGACGAAGTCATAGCTGAGGCTAAGAACGCCAACGTTGTGGCCATGGTTTCAAGCTCAATGGACTTAAAGACGTGCCAAGGAAATCTGAAGCTGACTGAACAGTATCCCAATCTGGTTTATGCTGCATTGGGGGTTCACCCGTGGAGCGTACAAACGATAACCGATGGCGAAATACAAAAGATAGTTAGGCTAATCGAAGAGCATAAACAGAACAAGGCAGTGGTCGCGATTGGCGAGATTGGTTTGGACTTCAAGTACATGAAGATCTGGGACAAGCAGCTTAAGGGTTTTTGATGGGATGTTGCATCTGGCTGAGAGGCTCGACCTGCCTGCTATCATTCATTCGCGGGGCACGACGGCGCAGATTGTGGACATGCTTCCATCTTACAGACTTAAGAGAGTGTTGTTGCACTGGTTCAGCAACCCAATCAGCGCCTTGGCTAAAGCTGTGGAAGAAGGGTGCTACATTACAGAAGGACCACCCACAGTCTATTCAAACGGCATACGTGACGTAGTGAGAAGAGTGCCACTAACCAATCTGCTAACCGAGACTGATGGACCAGTAAGATATTTCAAATCACCCTTTGAAGGAAAAGGAACTACCCCCGCCTATGTACCGATGGTTGTTAAGGCAATTGCCGAGATCAAAAAACTAGAGCATGCTGATGTTGCGCAACAAGTTATAAAGAATTTCGAGGATTTTTTTGGAGCAAAGTTAAATTAGGTTGGCTGCTTTTATGAGAGCTAACTTTAGCGTATTCATACCGCTGGAGCTCAAAGCAAATCATGCATATTCGAAGGAGCAGAAAACTTGGGAAATGTACGGACAGACCAGATTAAACGAACTGCCAAGACGCTTATTAGACGTTTTCCTGACAGATTCACCAGCAATTTTGATGAAAACAAACTTCTAGTCAGCCAGCTCTTGCAAGGAGCAACCACGAAAATAAGAAACCAAATTGCAGGCTACATAACACGCATCCTAGCTGGAGAAGAAGCAGAAGAGGCTCCGGAAGAAGGCGAAGAAACGCTGCAGGAAGAAGGCACCGAAAGTTGATGGACCCGTACAGAAAAGGCTGGGCTCTGCGCTATCTGCGCGAAGCTAAAGCCGAGCTCGAAGCGGCAAGAAAAATGCCCTACATGGCTCCAAGCTTGGTTTTGGAATCCGTCAGAAAAGCCCGAAACGCCATATACTACAGCCTAGGCGAACCTGCATTCATCGAAATCGTCATAAGAGAAACAGCGGAGAAAACCCAAACACAAGCCATAACCGATCCGGTTTTGAAGTTTCTGGTTGAAATTGAAGAGATAATTCAGCAACTCACGCAGATAGAGGAAGTTGACGGCGAAAAAGCCATGAAACAAGCCGACAATCTAATCCAACTGGCCACAGACATAGTTGAAACGTTAACCGAAGAAAAAATAGAGGAATGAGAAGGCTATTTCTCAACAGCCTTAGCTAGGCGTTCCAAAGCTTTTTTGATGTTTTCGATCGAATTGGCAAAAGACAAACGCAGATGATCTTCGCCATGCTTTCCGAAGGATGTCCCTGGCAGAACAGCTACGCCTGCATTGTAAAGCAAGTGGTCGCCAAGCTTGCGACAGTCCATGCCCGTGCCTTTTATGTTTGGAAACACATAGAATGCCCCACGTGGCTTCTTACACGTAATGCCCTTGATACTGTTCAGTCCTGAAACTATGACTTCTCTGCGCTTCTTGAACTCGGCAACCATCTTTTCCGCATCTGTCTGTGGGCCTTTCAAGGCTTCTATGCCTGCAATCTGCGTGAATGTGCACGTGCATGAGTTCGAGTTAGTCATCAGCTGCGCCACCTTTTGAGCTATGTCCTTCCGCATTACGCCGTAGCCGAGACGCCAACCAGTCATCGCATAAGTTTTCGAAAAGCCATCCAGCAGAATCGTCTTCTCCTTCATCCCAGGCAGCGAGGCAATGCTTTCATGTTTCCCCTCATAGATGATCCGGCTGTAGATTTCATCCGCCAACACGAACACGTCATCACGGTTTGCAATGCAATCGGCAATAATCTTCAAATCCTCTCTAGTCAGAATGCCGCCTGTCGGATTCTCGGGATAGTTAAGAATAATCATCTTGGTTTTTTTCGTGATGTTCTTCTTAACATATTCGGGGTCAAGCCTGAAATCGTTTTCCTCCAAGAGCGGGATGGGCACTGGCTTAGCTTCAACGAAGTTGATCAAAGACTCGTAGATCGGAAAGCCTGGGTTCGGATAAAGAACCTCTTCGCCAGGATTCACCAGCGCCAGTATGCTGAAGCACATTATCGGTTTGGCGCCAGGCGTTACGACAACCTCGTCTGCTTCTGCTTTTATGCCTCTAGTCTTAGAGACGTACTGTGCAATGACTTCCCTAAACTCGGGAAGCCCTGCAGATGGGCCGTAATGAGTATAGCCGTCGTTGAGGGCTTTTATAGCGGCGTCTTTGATGTTCTTTGGCGTGTCAAAGTCAGGCTCACCAATTTCCAAGTGGACAATGGTTTTCCCTTGTTTCTCAAGAGCCTTTGCTTTCGCAAGCACTTCGAAGGCTGTTTCAGTTCCTAGAGTTTCCATTCTTTTCGCAAAGATGGAGTTCACTCAACATCACCTAGAGTTGAAAGGAAAATAAAGATAGAAGAAAATCAGTATTTAACCATTACACTTCTGCCAAGCGCAAATCAATGGTTAAAACAGCTTTGCCAGCGGCTTCACGTTCATCACGTCCGGATTAACGAGGTTCGGAGGCTTCTTTCCCTCAAAGAATGCGACTAGATTATCAGCAACCATCTCTGACATTTTGGACCGTGTTTCGAGACTTGCACTTGAAATGTGTGGTGCCACTACGATGTTGTCAAGTTTAAGCAATGGATTGTCCAGCAAAGTTGGTTCTTGCTCGAAAACGTCAAGCCCAGCACCTGCAATCTGTCCATTCTTCAAGGCATCGTATAGCGCTTTTTCGTCAACGACGGGTCCACGTGAATTGTTGATTAAGTAAGCGGTTTTCTTCATTAACTTGAGCTTCTCCGCATTCACCAGATGATGCGTCTCTTTCATCAATGGAACGTGAATGCTCACGAAGTCTGATTCCTTGAACAAAGTGTCCAGATTCACTTTCTTCGCTCCAAAGTCCTTCTCCATTTCAGGTCGCGGAATTACATCGTAGAACAAGATCTTCATGCCAAAACCTGTAGCCCTCTTAGCAACAGCATAGCCAATTCTGCCTGCACCGACTATGCCTATCGTTGTTCCATAAACGTCTCTCCCTGTGAGCATAGCCGGATGCCAGCTGACCTTCCATTGCCCAGTCCTCACGTACTTGTCTGCTTCAACAACGCGTCTTGCGACTGCCGTCAGCAAAGCCCAAGCAAAATCCGCCGTCGTGTCAGTTAGCACTTCAGGAGTGTTTGTTACGTAGATTCCCCGTTTTGTGGCTTCGGCTATGTCGATGTTGTCGAAGCCCACAGCCAACTGTGACACGATTTTCAGCTTAGGCGCAGCATTGAAGACCTCAGCGTCTATCTTGTCCGACAGAAGCGAAGCAAGAGCATCAACGTTCTTTGCCTTCTCAACTATCGTATTCTTAGGTGGAGGCGCATATTCAGGCCAGACTTCGGCATCAAAATACTTCCTTATCTTGTTCAAGCCTCTTTCAGGAAGCTCGCGCGTAACGTAAATCTTTGGTTTCGGCATAACGTTCACCAGCCAAGTTGATTTGCGGAATTCTTTATTAGCATACACTTATTACACTTACGCATTCACCCACAGAAAACGGTTCAATGGTCTACACAAAATGGTAACAATAAAGAACAAAGAACAACTCATCAAGAACGGCATGGCACAACTTGACAGAAGAGCTCGAGAACTAGCTTTAAACAGCCTTGAAACTGCGATCAACGCAGTTGATCCTAAACAAATAATCAAGTCAAAACTTGCAGTCAGAGATTTGGTTCTCAAAGTGGATGGGCATTCTTTTGATCTGAAAAAGTTTAAGCATGTGCACGTGGTGGGCGGAGGCAAAGCCAGCGGATCAATGGCGGAAGCTCTAGAGCAGATTCTAGGCAGGCAGATAACGTCTGGACTTGTGAATGTTCCGCAAAAGGATCAAGGCAAAACTGAGATCATAAAGCTTCACGAGGCAAGCCATCCCATTCCCGACGAGCAAGGCGTGAAAGGAACACGTGCAATGCTCGAAGTAGCCGAGCAAGCGGAAAACGACGACTTGATTATTTGTCTGCTCTCGGGTGGTGGCTCAAGTCTTATGCCTTTGCCGCGAGGCGAAGTATCTATTGCCGACAAGAAGATGCTTACGAGTGCTTTGCTCAAGAGCGGTGCTACGATAAACGAGATTAACACTGTCAGAAAGCACATTTCTGATTTCAAGGGTGGCTGGCTCGCGAAAAAGGCTTACCCAGCCACAATTCTGAATCTTATTCTTTCAGACGTGGTGGGAGATCCATTGGACTTCATTGCTTCAGGACCCACGGTTCCAGACTCAACCACTTTCATCGACGCCATCAGCGTTTTGCGAAAATACGGTTTATGGGAAAAGACTCCAGCAACTATAAGAAAGGTTTTGACAGATGGCCAGAAAGGGGCAATTCCCGAAACTCCCAAAGCGAACGATGAAGCATTCATGAAAGTTTACAATGTCGTCGTTGGAAACAACAGATCTGCAAGCTTGGCAGCATGCGAATATCTCAGGTCAGCTGGATTGAACACGCTCTTGCTTACTACAACACTGGAAGGAGAAGCCAGAAACGTTGGAGTCATGCTCGCGTCGATAGCCCGTGAAATCACTGTTTCTGGAAACCCCATCTCTAAGCCAGCAGGCATAGTCATAGGTGGAGAAACAACCGTCATCGTTACTGGAAAGGGCTTGGGCGGAAGAAATCAGGAAATTCCGTTAGCCGCTACGCTGAAGCTGGGCAGTTTGGATGGCATCGTAGTTGCTTCGCTGAGCACGGATGGCATCGACGGGCCAACAGATGCAGCAGGGGCAATAGTTGACAGAAAAACGTTGCACAAATCAGCTGGAATGGGCTTGGTTCCCGAAAAATTTCTGGCGGATAATGATTCGTATCATTTCTTCTCAAGACTTGAAGACTTGATATTCACAGGGCCCACAGGCACGAATGTCAATGATGTTTCCGTGATAATAGTCATGTAGCAGTAGGAGAAAGCGATTAACGATGGCTGTGACTGTTCGATTTGTCGGGTCTCTACGTGCCGCGTCAAAGAAAAGCAAGCTCAAACTGGAGTTTGGAAAAACTGCTTCGCTCAAAGAAGTGGTTAGAAGAATCGTCGAGGACCAGCCCAAGCTTAGACAGGCGCTGATTGATCCTGAGCTTGATGACCCAAGAACAAATGCGCTTATCCTTGTTAATGGCAAAGACATTAGCGTCTTGGATGGTTTGGACACCATGCTGAAGGATGGGGATGAACTGGTTTTTGTTCCAGTGGTACATGGAGGATGAAAGCGGATGAGACTTTTTGCGGTCAAAACAGGTATTGTGAAGGCTGGCGACGATCTGGCTGAAGTAGCGCTGAAAGCATTGAGAAGACAGAAGCTATCATTGGAAGAAAATGACGTGCTAGCTTTCACCTCAAAAATCATATCAACAGCCGAAGGACGCATTGCAAAGCTGAGCGACATTAAACCTTCTAAAAGGGCCAAAAACCTTGCGGATCAGTTTGACTTGCAGCCTACGTTTGCCGAGCTAATTCTTCGAGAAGCTGACAAGGTGTATGGGGGCGTTGAGAAGGCGGTTTTGACGCTTAAGGATGGGATCTTGACGCCGAACGCGGGCATAGACGGCAAGAATGCTCCTGAAGGGGCAGTGGTTCTGTGGCCAAGTGACCCGAAAAAGACTGCCAAGGACATCAGAGACAAAATCAAAACTAGAACGGGCAAACTGTTGGGCGTTTTGATTGTTGACAGTGGCTTGATTCCGCTACGAATTGGCACAAGCGGGTTGGCTTTGGCCGTGGCAGGTTTTAAACCGATAAATGACGTGAGGGGAAAGAAGGATTTCTATGGGAAGCCGCTGACCATTACGCGGCATGCGGTCGCGGATGATTTAGCTTCCGCAGCGCATCTGCTGATGGGTGAAGCTAAAGAGAAAACGCCAATTGTGTTGATTAGAGATGCTCCAGTGGACTTTGATGATGGGGTTTATGGCGGCAAAGACATGATGATCCCGCTGAGAGAATGCATCTTCATGGGAACTCTTCTCGCGAACTCTCGGGACTAATCACTTGAGTCAAGTTTGCAGACCTCAAAACCCTAAGCAATGGCGCTCCAACAAGAGCGCCGATGATCGCCATGGTCACTCTTTCCAGTGGATATTGAAACGTGAGGACTTGCCACGTAAACCGCCACGCATTCAGATCAGGTGCAATGACTGTCGACGAGCTGAGTTCGAACGCCAAGGAGCCAGCGATTTGACCCGCCAGAGTTGACGTCAAGCAAACCACAAAAAAGCATGAAAGGAACTTCGCAGGGTTGTGTGAGGTGATGTTTTTGATTGCCATAGACTGCAACGGAGAGATCAAGACGAGGAAGCCGATTACCTGAAACCAAGTCATGGCTGGATAGATCCAGAAAGGCCCGATAGTAGGGTAGAAGCCGAAGCATAACAGAAGGATCAAGTAGATCAGAATGCAGAAGATTCGCTTACCCTTATACAACAAGCCAGCGCACACGGCAGTGACGACCCCTGCTACTAGACTTGGCGGGAAGAAGAAAGGGCTGAAAGACAAGCTTGCTATTCCACCAAGTAACGTGGACAGTACTCCGAGGTATGGACCCAAGATTATGCCAATTACTGGCGCTATGACCGATGCCGCTGTAATGGTTTTGCCAAAGAAACCAATTACCTGGAACATCGGCGAGAAAGCTAGGACGACGTACAAGGCCGTGAAGCAAGCGATCAATGCGACTTCTATCGCTCTGAGTTTCTTGCTGACAACCATCGTTGCTGCCCTTCTTTCTGAGTGCGGAAGCTAATTATTCTGGAACCGCTTATAAATGATGTATTATGGTTCGTCCGATTATTACTTTGACGACAGATTTTGGTTTGAGAGATCCTTATGTGGCTGAGATGAAAGCAGTTATCTTAAGCACATGTCCAGAAGTGAGGATTGTCGACGTATCGAATGAAATAGAGAAGTTTAACGTAAAGATGGGCGCTTTTGTGTTGGCTTCAGCTTCTCACTATTTTCCAGAGGACACCGTTCACGTGGCAATCGTAGATCCAACCGTAGGAACGTCGAGACGTCCGTTGTTAATACAAACGAGAAAGGGGTTCTTTGTTGGGCCTGATAACGGTGTTCTGGCCTTGGCTGCAGATAGCTGTGGCATAGAACGCATTTATGAAATAACAAACCGCAAGCTCATGTTGCCAAGAATATCAAGTACGTTTCACGGAAGAGACATCTTCGCCTCAGCCGCAGCACATTTGGCAAACGGAGTGGAACCAGCGGAATTTGGACCGGTGATCCGCGAAATAGTAAGGCCAAGCTTCGCTAAGATTGCAGAGAAGAAAGGCGAGCTTGTTGGCGAAGTGTTGCACATAGACGGCTTTGGAAACATAGTAACAAACTTCAGAGAAGATGAGCTTGAATCAATGAACGTAAAGAAAAGGGTTAACATCAAACTCAAAAGCACCAAGCTAAAGCTTAAGCTCTGCAAAGCCTATGCCGAAGAGAAGAAACATAGACCTCTCGCCATAATTGGAAGCCACAATTTTTTAGAAATCTCGGTAAACCAAGGCAACGCCGCAAGAACATTCAAAATAGAGAACGGCGACAGAGTTATGCTTTATCGTTCTTAGGATAGTATCAGTGAGCATTGCGCGAATTCTCGTTTTTCAGGCAGGTCTTAATCCAAAAACGATTTAAACGCCGATAGGTAAACCCAAGGCAAGCTGACCACAGAATGCCAGATAAAAATGATTGGACTCGGGAGGAGCTTGAAGAACAAGTCAGTTCAATGACCGCTGTGACCATCCCAGTTCACATGCGGATAGAAGGAGCACAGCGAATTTTTGATCTTTCAGAAATGAAGACGATTCTTAAAAACGCGAAGCTGATCTCTATTGGAGAATGCTATTGCAGAAAAAACAGGAAGAAATGCAATGGTCCGCTTGACGTTTGCTTCAGCCTAGATAAAGCAGCGAAAATTCGCATAGTTGGTGAAGACACAGACCTAACGTTCAATGCCAAGGGCCGAAAATGGATAAACGGTGACGGATTAAAGAACATGCCAGACGGAGAAGTCTTCACCACGCCCTTGGAAAATTCGGTCAACGGCAAAATAAGATTCACTTTCCCAGGAATCCACATGGGAAGAGAGGTCGAGGATATATCCTTGGCATTCAAAAATGGCAAGATTGCCAAAGCTTCAGCTGCCAAGGGTGAGGACTTGCTTAAGGAAATAGTAAAGATCAAGGGTGCGGATCGAATCGGGGAAGCTGCTATCGGCACGAACTATGGCATAAACCGGTTCACCAAGAATATGCTGCTTGACGAGAAAATGGGCGGAACGATACACATGGCCTTAGGTATGGCTTATCGCGAAACGGGAGGCAAAAATCACTCAGCCATACATTGGGACATTCTGAAGGACATGAAAAAGAATGCTGAAATCTATGCGGACAATGAACTGTTCTATAAGAATGGCAAGTTCCTAGAGTAGACCGAATGGACAACGTGTACTTGATTTTTCTTGATGATTTCTTTGCGCCGCGGTCGCTTTGGCGCGCCTAAAGATTTATTAGCGCACTCTTTTTGATGGCTAACAATGGAAAAAGCAAACATCGTGATTATAGGAGCAGGCATAGTAGGCTTGGCCGTCGCCGCAAAGATCTCAGAGAGAAATGAAGGAGTATACGTTTTCGAGAAGAATGCAAGATTTGGACAGGAGACTAGTAGCCACAATAGTGGCGTGATTCACTCAGGTATTCATTACCCGAAAGATTCACTCAAAGCCAAGTTGTGTGTGGAAGGTAATCCTATGATTTACGAGATATGCGAGAAATACAGGATTCCCTGCAAAAGGCTAGGAAAATTGACAGTGGCAATTGAGGAGGAGGAAACGGAAGAGTTGGAGAAGCTGATACGACAAGGAGAAGCCAATGGCGTGGAAGGACTGAAGTTCTTGGGAAGAGAAGATGTCAAGAGATTGGAGCCGAACGTTGAGGTTGAGAAGGCTCTTCTTACACCTTCAACTGGCATTGTTGAGCCCGATGAGTTGATGGGGTATTTCTACGCAAAAGCCCACAAGAACAATGCCGTCTTGGCTACAGAGACAGAAGTTACAGGCTTGAAGAAAATAGATGATGGATTTGAAGTAAGCGGCGTCAGCGTTGGCGAGAAGTTTGCAGTCACAGCGAAAGCAGTGATTAATTGTGCTGGTTTGCATTCCGACAAGGTGGCTACAATGGTTGATTTGGATGTAGATAGGCTTGGTTATAGGCTGCATTACTGCAAGGGAGACTATTTCAGATTAAGCGGAAAGCCTCCCGTAAAGATGCTGGTTTATCCTGTTCCAAAAGGGCCTGGATTGGGAATCCATCTGACCCCAGATTTGGACGGTATGATAAGGCTAGGGCCAAACGCCTACTATGTGGACAACATTGACTATGAAGTTGGGTCAAATGAAAAAGAGTTTCGCGAGGATGTGAGGAGATTTTTGCCGATCATTGACAAGTACCAGGTACAGGTTGATTCGGCTGGCGTGAGGCCAAAGCTCCAAGGCCCAAATGACAGTTTCAAGGATTTTGTCATAAGACATGAAGCCGGCAGGGAGTTGTTTGGATTGATAAATCTGATAGGTATGGAGTCTCCTGGCTTGACAGCGGCTCCAGCCATAGGCGAATTCGTCTCAGAGATATTCGAAAACGAGATCAAGAAATAAATCGTTTGAACTCGACTCGATTCAGGTTAGATTTTGTCGTGTGCTTATGACTTCTAAGGCACTATCACATCTTATCGCTCTTGGTTAAGTCTCTGAGTCTATTGATTCCATCTATCTCTTTTATGAAAGCCGCTACACTTCTCGGTATTAGCTTCTGCCAGCTATCATCCTGGAGCATTTTCTCTCTGACTTCAGTTGAGGAGTAGATTTTGCGTTCGTGGAAGCGGATGGCTTTGACCTTGTATCCGGCTTCTATGAAGAGGCGTCGCGTAAGAGGCTCATTGGAGTAGACCACGTCAAAATGCGGGGTATAGCCTTCCAAAGCAGAAACCCACATCATATGCAAGTGCACATCAGGCACAGGCACAATCCATACGCGTTTACCGTCAATTCCTGCTTCATCAATAGCCAATCGAACCATAGTCAGTCTTTCACCCGCCGTGAAAGGATTGTTGAGGTTATGACTGTATTGAGCGCTTCCGATGACTATGACGAGTTCCTCAACCTCTTTCAAGACATTCTTTATCGCGACAAGATGACCATGATGGAAGGGCTGGAATCTGCCAACGAAAAGCCCACGCTCAACCAAGAGGCATCACAGACTTGAGGTGTAACCACCACACATTTATCATTTACTATAATCAATATCTAAAAAGACCCAAAATTCACTATCACAACAAAACCGAAAGCCCAAACAATACAATAGCGCGCGCGCTAAGACTCTTTTAAGGCTGGGTATGGAATGGCTGGGAACAAATCTTGCGGACAAATACCTAACTTATAAGAAAAATGATGCAGAAGCAAGGAGGCATTATTTTGAAAGTGTGTCAACTCATAATCGAAGGATGATTTATCTTCTTATTGCATTTCTTACAGGCATCGTTGCATTCATGAGTGTTCTGACTATATGTGAAAAAGTCTCTGGCGATGCATTACTTTTCTTGGTAGGAACGATAACGGGTTACATCATTATATCCGTTCAAAGGTTAGTCTTTCCAAGCGAAGAACCACCGAGTGAAGAAACAAAAACCTAGTCTTCGCTCACGCTGTCGCCTTCTTCCTTTCAACCATTTTAGCATAGCAATCTGGACACATGCCGTCTATTTTTTCCTCTCTGTCTCCAAGTTTTTTGCCAAATCAACAACAAGTCATAGTCATTGAAAGTAACGCTCTCCATCGCCATACATGCGTTTGATTCGACGACACCATACTAGGAATCGCTTAAACTCAGTCTTGTTCATTTACTTTTCCTTCTTTCTTGGATTTCTACGTTTGAATTTACGTTTTTTTCGGTTACTAGGATGATACATTGACATCTTAATTCACGCTTCTTTTGATTCTCTCGAAAAGTCTTTTCTGGTTTGCTATAGTTGCTTGCTTTTCGGAAATTTTAGGTTTCGACTGTTCTGGCTCAATGGGTTTAACTAATTCAACGTCGATTTTTTCACCTTGCAACGCCTTGATAGTCAGAAGCAATTTTTTAAACCGCTCATTCTTGTTGTATGAAGTTTTCTGAGTGCCTTCATATAAAAACACTTCTGGTCTATTGATACACAACCAGAGTAAAGCGCCAAGTTCTACGTCGATTCGCTTTTGAATTCTACTCATGTAAACAAACCGTTGAACGTTCCATCTGTCCGTTCTCATTCCTTGTGGTTTGGTCTTAAGTCCAGTTTCAAGAAATCTCTGCATTGATTTGCTTATCATGGGTTCACGCTTCTAATGGTGGATATTGGGTTTGACGAAAGCCATAGGAGCAGTGGAATAACCACAAACCACCTTCGAAACCTTCGCCAAACCCATCACTTTCTATTTTCCTCTTAAGAGGAACAAGTGTACATCTGGCTTAGGGACTTGCTTGAGTTTCTGGATGATAGTCCATGCTTGTTGTTTCGTAACTCGTTTGCTTGAAGTGACCTTACACCGCACTAGATTTTTTCCTCTTTCAAACATTGGAACAGGAGCTTGAATCGTGCCTTGTGTGTTGCATTTCTCAACTATTCCAGACGTTCCTTTAGTGAATTCGTGAGCCTCAGCGTTCATTCCGCATACAGGGCAAGGGTTCGCCTTCATATATACTTCAGAATCAAGCTCAAAAGTAACGTGGAAAAGAACAAATTCAAACGTTTGAGAATCTTCGTTGAACACTTTCTTAAGTACAACATCTTCCATCTTCAAGTTATTTTTGATTTCTGCTTTTTCCATTTATCTCGACCTCTTTTTTCGTTTAGCTTGGAAATCTGGTTCTGGACTAATTTTGTCTGGTTCTTCGACTGACTGACCTTTTTTAATTGATTGGAATGCTTTTTTCAACAGTTCGTCTAAGACGACGTGAGCCTCAGCTTGTTCCTCTGGACTACCTTCTCTTGATGTTTTATGAAGGCTTTTAATCATTGCCTCATAACTGTCGTATCCTTCGCCAGAATCTTCGGCACGACTCCTATTTCCATAATTGCTTCTTTTGCTTTCCCAACCTCAATGTCGGTCTCAGGCTTTTCCAATATGTCTCTTAAAGTAAAGAACTGCACTGAAGGATTATCGGCTTCCAACAGCCATTTTACTGGATCTGCTCTCAACACCGATTTCCAAGCTCAGATTCATAGCAACTTCAATCTTAAATAGTTCTCTTGCAACGTTTTTGCCGAGGATCTTTGGTGTTTTGGCACAAGCGCTGATTCATCATGAAGGCGTTATTGATGCGCCTTCTGGTCCAAGCTCGTTCGACTAGTTGTTTCTCTTTGGGTCGATGATGAGAAAGAGTTTGGCTGAAAAAGTGATGAGTAAACCCAGCGCTGAGCACCCTGCACGTAGGCTAGACTACGTCTTGAAAACGCAAAATGGCGAGAGGATTTGGGTTCTTGAAAAAATGAAAGTGAAAAGAAGAGTCTTGGCTACTTCTTTTCTAATTGCTTTCTTAACTCTTCGTATGTTGTTTTGATGTCTTCGACCGACGCTTCGTCTTCCAGCGTTGAAACATCGCCTAAGGCCGCACCGACAAGTACTGCTTTCAAGAGTCTACGCATGATCTTGCCACTGCGTGTCTTCGGAAGCTTGTTGACAATAACGATTGCATCAGGAGTAGCTATCGGGCCAATCGTGTTTCTGACGTGCTTTATCAAGTCTGCGCGTAGTTCTTCTGACGGCGAGAACCCGCTTCTCAATGTCACGAAGGCTACCGGCACTTCACCCTTAACAGGGTCTTCCTTGCCCATGACTGCGGCTTCTGAGACCGATGGGTGTGCGACAAGTGCGCTTTCAAGCTCAACTGTGCCAATTCTGTGACCGGCCACTTTCAAAACCTCGTCAGCCCTTCCGAGGAGCCAGAAGTATCCGTCTGGATCCCTAACTGCATAGTCCCCAGTATAGTAGATGTTTGGCCATCTTCCAAAGTACGTTTGCTTGTATCGGTCTGGGTCTTTCCATAGAGTTTCAAGCATGCCTGGCCAAGGCGTCTTGATCACCAGAAAGCCTTTAGTAGCCGTTGGAGTTGGCTGTCCTTTCTCGTCGTAGACTTCTGCGTAGATGCTTGGCAACGGATTAGTAGCTGAGCCTGGCTTGAGCGGCACAAGCTCCAAACCTGCCAGCGGCGCTATCATGAATCCTCCTGTTTCTGTCTGCCACCAAGTGTCTATGATTGCCAGCTTCTCCTTGCCAATGACGCGATAGTACCATTTCCATGCTTCAGGGTTTATTGGTTCACCTACTGTACCTAGGAGTCTGAGTGTGCTTACGTCGTGTTTGTTGATCCATTCTTCGCCGAATTTCATGAACATTCTGATCGCTGTCGGTGTAGTGTACAGGATTGTTACGCCGTGTCTTTCGATCATTTCCCACCAGCGGTCGTTTGCAGGATAGTCCGGTGTGCCTTCAAAGATGAATGATGTTATTCCCAAGGCTAATGGCGCATACACGTTGTACGTGTGCCCGGTGATCCAGCCAACGTCTGCAGTACACCACCAGATGTCCTTGTCGTTCGGGTCGAAACCCCATTTGAGGGTCCAGTATCCCCATACTAAGTAGCCGCCTATGCCGTGTTGGACTCCTTTCGGTTTGCCTGTAGTTCCCGATGTGTAGAGTATGAAGAGAGGTTCGGTTGCCTCCATTGGCTCGGGCGGAACATAAGCATTGGCTTCAACTTTCGATATTGTATCGTGATAGTAGAAGTCGCGTCCTTCCTTCATGGGTACAGTTTGGCCAGTTCTCTTGACAACAACCACCTTTTCGACAGTAGGACAGTTTGCTAGCGCGCGATCTGTCGTGTCTTTCAACGTGACTGTCTTACCGCGTCTGTAGGCTCCATCTGCTGTCACGACGATTTTGGCTTCGCAATCGTTGGTTCTGTCTGCTAGAGCTTCAGCGCTAAAGCCTGAGAAGACCACTGTGTGGACTGCGCCGAGTCTTACGGCTGCAAGCAACGTTATTGGCAGTTCAGGAATCATTGGCAGATACACTACTATTCTGTCGCCTTTCTTCAAGCCCATGTTTTGGAAGACTTTTGCAAGCTTGTTCACTTCTCTGTAAAGTTGATAGTAGGTGTAGGTTCTGACCTCGCCGTTTTCGCCTTCCCAAATGTACGCAAGTTGATTCTTTCTAGGCGTGTTTAAGTGTCTGTCCAGTGCGTTGTAGGTTATGTTTAGGATACCGCCTTTGAACCACTTGTAGAAGGGTGGGTTTGAATCATCGAGCACTGTGTCCCATGTTCGGAACCAGTCAATGGCCTTTGCCTTCTCGGCCCAATACTCATGCGGATTCTTTATTGACTTTTCCCATTCTTCCTTTAGCTTTTTTCCAGGATAAACTTTGTCATTGAATGGTAAGCTAGTTTCTGACATCCTTCAACCTTCTTTCTAAAGTTTGTGGAAAGACCTTCTTTCGAAAATATAAACGTTTTTAGCGAAAAATAAAGAGAGTGAAGGCAGTTACTGGCTTACTGGATAGATGGGCAGCACAGTTTTTCCGTGGGCTTCGTTCAGCACTTCTGCTAAAGCGAGATAGACCGCGCTGAATCCGCAGATGATGCCTTCAATTCCAATTATGCGTGTGAACAGCTCCAAGTCTGTGGTCGTCGTCGATGTATATGCAAGAAGCCCGAATCTTGCTGTGAGCAAGAAGAACAGTATTGCTAAGCTCATGAATACAAATTGCAGTGCGCGATTGGTTTTCAGCGTGCCGAAGAACATGACTAATGTGAAGAGTCCCCACATGAAGAAATACGCCATTAGCGCTTCGTTTGAAGGCAGAGAATACCCATAGAAGAGCGTGCTTCGCGGCAGCATGTTCAAGAATGCGTAAGACCACCAGAACAAACCATAGGATGTGAAGGCCACTGTTCCGAAGGTGTTGCCCTTCTTGTATTGCATTATGCCAGCGATGACTTGAGCCAAACCACCGTAGGCTAGGCCCATTCCAAGAATCACACCATCAACTGATCCTAACCGAGCATTGTGTACGAAGTTCAGCAGAACGGTTGTCATTCCGAAGCCAAGCAATCCGAGTGGTGCTGGATTTGCCGTTTTTTCGCTCATTTCTCTTCAATCCTTTCATTTTTGTTGTTTGAGGCTCTTTTCACCTTGTTTTGAATTTAAATTTTTCTAGAGCTCTTCTTTTCTTCTTCTGCTTGCGACGTACTTGCCAATTTCTAGTGCGGCGAAGGTTATTGCCGTGAACAGTATTGCGAATGCCCAGTCAATAGGTTCTGGTGAGGTTACGCCGAAAGCCGTCTGAATCCCCGGCGTGTAGAGCACGAGTAGTTGAAGACCGAATGATGAAAGCACTGCATACCACAGGAATTTGTTTTTGAAGACTCCCACTTTGAAGACAGGGAATTTCAATGATCGGGCTGAAATGGCGTTGGCAAGCTCCATCAAGATCATGGCTGTAAGCAGCTGCGTTCGCGCTTCAGTCAATTGGAAAGCGTTTTCCCATGGTCTATACATGAAATAGCCATACAGCAACATTATGCTCATAATAATCGGGGTCAATGTTAGATAGAGTTTGACATCTGTTGTCCATACGCTTTCATTCGGATCTCTTGGCTTCTTTTCCATTAAGTCTGGATCCCCTGGGTCTATTCCTAAAGCTATTGCTGGCAAACCATCTGTCGTTAAGTTCACCCATAACAGCTGGATTGCTGTCAAAGCTACTACTGAACCAGCTTCAGCCTCGTTTGCACCTGCTAAGTACGGTACGGCAATCATTGCCACAAACATAACTATGATTTCCATAATATTGCACCGCAGCAGATATGTCAAGTATTTCTTGATGTTTCCGTAGATTTCTCGTCCTTCTTTGACGGCCTTGACGATTGATGCGAAGTTGTCGTCTGCCAGGACCATGTCTGATGCTTCTTTGGTCACTTCTGTGCCTGTGATTCCCATTGAAACACCTATGTCAGCCATCTTGAGTGCTGGTGCATCGTTTACTCCGTCTCCAGTCATTGCAACCACTTGCCCCTTAGCCTTCCAAGCCTTAACAATCCTCATCTTGTGTTCTGGTGAGACTCGCGCATAAATCACGACGTTTTCAACCATTTCTGTTAGTTTCTCATCGCTTATCTGATCCAGTTCCACTCCTGTAAGCACTTTGCCCTCTGTTTCGTTTTCGCCCAGCAAGTTGAGCTCCTTAGCTACTGCAGTTGCCGTGAGCTTGTGGTCTCCAGTCACCATCACAACTTTGATTCCAGCTTTTTTGCAGAGGTAGATTGCATCTTTGACTTCTTCGCGTGGCGGATCAATCATTCCCATTATGCCGACGAAAATCATGTCTTTCTCAATCTTCTCGTCAAACGTTGACGCGGCTTCCGGCAGCTCTCTGAATGCGAAGCCCAAGTTTCTCAATGCTTGCATTGCCATTGCTTCAGTGACTTTCAGCATCTCAGTCCTGTCTTCTTCCGTGATCTTTCGGACCTTGCCGCCCGCGTAGATCTTTGTGCATTTGTCAAGAACGATTTCAGGTGCGCCTTTCATGAAGGCTATCTTCTTCTTGCCTGAGGCAAGATGTGCAGTGGTCATGCATTTTCTTTCTGATGAGAAGGGGATTTCGCCTATGCGCGGTGCATCCTTTTCCAGTTCCTCCTTCCATAGTCCTGCTTTGGCTGCTGCGACAACCAGTGCCCCTTCTGTAGGATCGCCTTTGATTATCCATCTTTCCGTTTCAGTTTCTTTTTCCAGCCTTGAATCATTACACAATGTTGCGATTTTCAAGAGTGTCTGGAGATCTTCATCTTTCGAGTCAAGCTTTTTGTCTTCCAGCAGGAATTCCCCCTCGGGTTCGTAGCCTACTCCCGAAACCTTGATTGCTTGGTCGTTGACGTAGATTCTTTGAACGGTCATTTCGCCTTTGGTCATCGTTCCTGTTTTGTCGGAGCATATGACGCTCGTGCATCCCAGCGTTTCAACGGCTGGAAGTCTTCTGACTATTGTGTTCACTTTGGCCATTCGGTACATGCCGACCGCCAATGCGCCTGTTACTATTGCTGGGAGAGCTTCTGGGACTGCCGCCACAGCCAAGCTTATTCCCCAGAGTATCATGTCCAGAACGTTTCGTCCTTCGATAATGCCGATGAACGCTACAGCTAAGCATACAGCTATAGATAGGATTCCAATCAATTTTCCGACAGAGGTCATTCTCTTTTCAAGCGGAGTCGCTTCCTCTTCCGTGACTTGAACCATCTTTGCTATTTTGCCAAACTCGGTGTTCATTCCAGTTGAGGTGGCGATTGCCTTTCCACGCCCGTAGACAACCACTGTTCCGGTGAAAACCATGTCTCGCCTATCATTAACTGGAGCGCTCTCCAGTATTGCTGCAACGTCTTTGCTCACTGGCGAGGATTCACCCGTTAATGAAGCCTCATCCACCTTCAGGTTGAAAGCCTCTATGAGTCTGGCATCTGCAGGAACTTTATCACCTGTGTACAGAAGAATGATGTCGCCCGGAACAATCTCGCTTGTTTGAATCTTGACTTCCTTTCCCCCACGCAAGACAACTGCAGTGGGTGCTGTCATTTTCTTCAAAGCTTCGAGAGCCTTTTCCGATCGGTATTCTTCTACGAACCCTAAGACTGCACATGCTATTACTATTGCCACGATAACGATTGCGTCTGTATACTCTTGCAGAAATAGCGAAAGGCCAGTTGCGACCAGCAATATTATGATGAGTAGGTCTTCGAACTGCTGAAGAAACATTTTGATCGGTGAAGTTCCTTTCTCCTTTTGCAGTTCGTTAGTCCCGTATTGTTGAAGGCGTTTCTGCACCTCTTCTTGGCTCAAACCAGTTTCTTTGGAATCCAATTGCTTCATTGTTTCTTCGATTTCCATCGCGTGCCAAGATTTCGACATTTTCTCCCTCTCTCTTCGATTAATTTAGAGTCTATGGTGTAAACTTAATAGAGTTATATTCTTTTCCCAGCAATCGCGGAGTTTGACAAATAGGTTTATAAGAGATTTCGATTCAAACTACAGCTTCTTTAAAAAAACGGGTGGAGAAGGAAGGAAACACGAATGATTGAAACAGGAATATGGGTTTTAGCACCGTTATCTGCTTTGGTCTCAGTTCTAGTGGGACTATACTTCTATAATTACGTAAACAAACAAGACAGCGGAACTGAAAGGATGAAGGAGAGTTCCGGCGCAATCAAGGAAGGAGCGGCAGCCTTCTTAAGAAGAGAGTACACGGCACTCGCAATCTTCGTCACTATCGTGGCGATACTAATCGGCATATTCTTGCCGGCACCGCTATGGGATGGGAGCCACGACCTCCTGCTGAACCTTCAGTTGCCAATAGTTTACATGTTTGGTTCATTCTGCTCGGCATTGGCTGGCTACTTGGGCTTAAGCATTGCAACAAAAGCGAATGCCAAAGTAGCGAATGCTGCAAAGAGCGGATTAAACAAGGCCTTCCCAATCGGCTTCCGTGGCGGCGCTGTAATGGGGTTGTCAGTGGTCGGCATCGGACTGCTCGGAGTCAGCATAGTCTACTGGCTCACAGGGATGGACGGAACTCTTCCAGCAGTACTAGCTTACAGCTTTGGAGCCAGCTCGCTTTCGCTTTTCGCTAAGGCTGGCGGAGGCATCTTCACGAAGACTGCTGATATCAGTGCAGACTTAGTCGGTAAGGTGGAGCTTGGAATTCCTGAGGATGACCCAAGGAATCCAGCGGTCATAGCTGATAATGTCGGAGACATCGTTGGTGATGTTGCGGGCATGGGGGCGGACCTGTTCGACTCCTATGTGGCAAGTGTAGTGGTGGTGATGATTTTGGGCGTCGGGCTCGGTCTCAACACCACTGCGTATGTGCAGATACCACTTGTGTTCGCTGGGCTAGGCATTCTAGCTGCTGTAATAGGCGCCTTGACGGTTAGAGTCGGGCCAAAAGGCAATCCAGGAGCCGCATTGAACAGTGGCACATACGTAACATGCATAATCTTTGGGATTTTGACCGCCTTAGTAACGTGGTATCTCGGATATGAATGGGCGCTGTGGGGAGCAACGATTGTGGGTCTTGCAGCTGGCATAACAATTGGGGTGACAAGCGATTACTTTACTTCGGAAGACAAAGCGCCGGTCTTGAAGACTGCAGAAGCATCTAAGACTGGACCTGCGTTGAACATTTTGACCGGGTTCTCTTATGGTCTGCGTAGTATCATCTTTCCCTTAATTGGAATAGCCGTAGCCGCAGCCGTTTCATACAAGATATGTGAACCCTTAGGCACAGAATACGCCGTCTATGGAATAGCCCTTGCATCTCTCGGCATGCTTTCAATCGTCGGTTTGACAGTCTCAAACGATGCCTATGGCCCAATCGTGGACAACTCCAAGGGAATTGCTGAACAGGCCGGGCTCAGCGAAGAGGTAATTGCCATAACAGATGAGCTTGATTCTGCTGGAAACACAGCGAAAGCCATAACCAAAGGGTTCGCAATAGGCGCTGCAGGACTAACTGTGATTGCATTACTGGCTGCGTTTCAGGAAATAGCCGCAAGGGCTGGCCATCCGGTTGTCTTTGACATCATGGATCCAATGGTTCTGCTCGGCGCACTCATAGGCGTTGCGATTCCCGCAGTTTTTTCAGCAATGGTAATGCTCGGCGTCGGCAGAAACGCTGAAAGAATGATCACTGAAATCAGAAGGCAATTCAGAGAAATTCCAGGACTCAAAGAAGGAAAACCAGGCGTCAAACCCGACTACGCAAAATGCGTTAACATCGCAACAGTTGGAGCTTTACGTGAACTCATGCCAGCAAGCATCATGGCAATCGTCGCAACTTTGGTCATTGGCTTCGTCGGTGGAATAAAGGCGCTTGGAGGATTCCTTGCGGGCTCTATATTCTCTAGCTTGCTGTTGGCTCTGTTGATGTCTAATGCTGGTGGTCTATGGGACAATGCTAAGAAGCTAATCGAATCAGGCGCACATGGTGGAAAAGGTTCAGACGCGCATAAGGCTGCTGTGGTTGGCGATACTGTTGGCGATCCGTTCAAGGATACTGCTGGGCCTTCGCTTAATACCATGATTACCATGATGTCTCTGATTGCTTCGCTGTTGGCTGTACTAATCGTGAACTATAACCTGCTGAAGCTCTTGGGAATCGAGTAGGAATCAAAGGCCTGCAATTCCCAATTTCTTTCTATTGAAACAGCAACAATTCTTAAATGCTATAATGATCAACAAGCGAAAAGGTACAGCTTTGCCCAAACAAAAGTTTAGAAAAGTTTTCATCTTTCTAGATACCGAGAAGCATGCAAGTCCCTTCGACATGCTAGCAACGATAGATGTCTTTCCAGACGTTCAAATATTAAAATACGAAGATGTATCAGCCGCGGATGCCGAGAAAATCGTTTACGATCTCATGTTTCCAAGAGGACCAGAAGGGGCAAAACACACAAAAATCTTCATTAACGGACGTGAACTTGAGAGCGTAAATGGTGTATTGGAGAAAGCCAAAAAATGCATGTTCCCACCTTTTGAGCTTTCAATAATAGTCGATCCGAGAGGGGCATATACAACAGCTGCGGCTGCGGTTGCCAAGTCGCTTGAGCTTTCACTCGCAAAGGGATTGGGAAGCTTGGAAGACAAGAAGGTTACGGTTTTGGCTGGTACTGGACCAGTGGGACAAATATCAGCGAGACTCTTTGCATCCGAAAAGGCTGTTGTGAACGTTACTTCTCGCGAACTTCAACGAGCTTCCGCAGTAGCTGCAAAGATAAATGAAGATGTTAAGAATGAAAGAGCTCATGGTATTAAA
Organism: Bathyarchaeia archaeon; assembly: GCA_041500425.1. Classification (GTDB taxonomy): domain Archaea; phylum Thermoproteota; class Bathyarchaeia; order Bathyarchaeales; family Bathycorpusculaceae; genus JBGQME01. Next base: position 79,329 of record JBGQME010000004.1, read on the forward strand.
GCCCAGACACCTCAGGAGATTGGTGAAGCAATAAAGAGTGCAGAAATAGTTCTTTCAGCCGGAGCCGCGGGGACCCGGCTTCTTCCTTTGAGCATTCTCAGGGAATACGGTGGAAAGTGCAGGATAGTTGCTGACACTAACGCCATTCCGCCCCTAGGAGTTGAAGGCTTAAAGCCGGAGGCTGAAGGCGAAGAAATACTTTCTAGTATTCTTGGCGTAGGAGCTTTGGCCATAGGTAAGCTTAAAATCAAGGTGGAAGCTGAGCTGATCAGAATAGCAGCTGAAGAGTCGAAGGGGATTTTCGACTACAAAACAGCGTATGAGATTGCCAAAAAGGTGACTGTCGAGAAATTCAAACAGAAAAGAATGCCCAAAGCCACGTCGGAGAAATACTGGCTACCTTAGCTGTCTCATGCTGTTGACAATTTTCTGTGTGACTTCTTGTGCTTTTATTGCGTCCTCTACGCCTACTTGCGGTTGTTTCGCGTTAAGGAGGCAATCTATGAAGTGCTCATCCATCTGGCGGTGACCCCAGACTTTCGTGCCTTTCACTTCTAGGTTGATTTCTTGCGGTTGCTGTTCAGGTCCGAAGAGGACGATTTTGTTGTTCCAGATGGCGTGCAGAACGTTCGTGTTGTCTCCGTAGACCTCTAGTCTGCTTGTGCTTGCTGACGGGGTGACTGAAGCGCTGTAGTGCAGTGAACCTACGATTCCGTTTGAGAGCTTTATCACGCCCATGGTGTTGTAGCCTATTATACCCTTGTGCTTCTCAAACTTGGGGTAATTGGCCATCCATTCCACCTCTGCTATTTCGCTTCCAAAGAGCCATCGAAACATGTCGATGGACCATACGGAAAGCGTGAAGTCGGGATAGCCTCCACTTTTCTTGACATCCCACGCCCACGATCCTGCCGGCCACTGCTCCGCCATTGCCACAGCAGGTACAAATTCCCTGAAGTGGAAGGCTATTGGCTTCCCGATTGTTCCAGATTCCATCATCTCCTGAGTCTTGAGGTATATTGGTGCGAATCGGAAGTTTAGAATAGGCATCAACAATACTCCTGCTTCCTTAGCGGCCTTCTGGAGCTGTCTTATCTCTTCTATCGTGGGAGCCATGGGCATCTCGCACAACACATGCTTTCCCTTCCTGATGGCTTTCAATGCGAAGTCAAAATGGAAAGGAGTGGGAACCGAGACGACGACAGCTTGCACTTTTGGATCTTCTAGGACCGTGCCATAATCCAAGGAGTACTTCACGTTAAATTGCTCGGCGAGGGGCTTCACCCGTCTCTCGGTGGCAGCGCATAGAACTACAAGTTCGGAGCCTTCAATCTTCTTGAAACTGGGCACGTGCGCTGCCCCTCCGACAAACCCAACCCCAACGATAGCAACTCCGATTTTGTTTGGCATGAAGCTCATCCATAATCCGTCGTTTCAAACTCGATGTCACAGAATAGAATATAATGTTTGTGTTTTCAACGAGTTGCACGCTTGGCATAGTGTTTTTGTCTACTCGATTCAACAGGATCTAGGCGAGCCTGTCCGAGCAATCCTGCAAATGCAAGTCTACAAAAACTAGAAACGCGTTTTTTGGAAAACTTAAAAGAACACTTAACAACGTTATAGTCTCCAAGCATTTAGGTAGGAACGACAGTTTGACCAATAAGGCACTACGTATCAAGCTTGATGAATTGGAAAGTGATACGACAGTCATCAAGAATCTTGAGCTTTTGATCGGCAGAATTGCCAGCATTAAGCATGGACGCGTTGCTGAGACGGCACTGGGTGCGACTCGACCAAAGCCTGCGCCGCCTTTGAAGGCTAAATCTGCCAAGATAATCCGAGCAGAGTTTGTTCCGCCAGTTGGAACTTATCCAGGTAAGGTTGCGGAGGTGAAGCTTGGAGCTACGAAGGGTGAGGGTGGGACTCGAGGAAAGTCTCTAATGATTGGAGGCGAAACGGTTCCTGCCTTTTACAGTTTTGAGGGGCGTATGCCGCATCCGCCTGTCATTGCGGTGGACATTTTTGACATGAAGGTTCCTTTGCCGAAGGCTGTGAAGATGCATGTGAAGGAAGTCATGGAAGATCCTGCAGCTTGGGCCAAGCTTGCGGTTGAAAAGTTTGAGGCTGACCTCTTGACCGTGCACTTGATAAGCGCTGATCCTTTGCTGAAGGATGCTTCGCCGAAAGAAGCTGTGAAAACTATGGAGGAAGTTGCTCAGGCGGTTGATGTGCCTCTTGTTATTGGAGGATGTGGCGATCCAGTCAAGGATGCGAATGTTTTTGAGGCGGTTGCTGAAGCCTTTGCTGGAGAAAGGTTTCTGATAAGCTCGATAACAAGGGACATGGACGTTGAGAGATGCGCTAGATTCGTCAAGAAATATGGGCATGTCGCGTTGTCGTTCACTCCGATGGACTTGAATTTGGCCAGAGAGCTTAATCGTAGACTTTATGACTTCTTGGGGAAAGAGGACATTGTTATGGACTTGACGACAGCTGCCTTGGGTTATGGTCTGGACTATGCTTTCACGAACATGGAGAGAGCTCGGCTTTCTGCTCTGATGGGTGACATGGAATTAGCGCATCCCATGTCTTCTGGAACGACGAATGCTTGGGCGGCGCGGGAGGCGTGGTTGGAGATGGCTCATGAATGGGAACCCCGCGAGTTGAGGGGGCCTCTTTGGGAGTTGACCACGGCTTTGACGCTTCTTCTTGTTGGCGTGGACTTGTTTATGATGATGCATCCAGCAGCTGTGAAAACGCTTAAAGACATAACCAGCCAGCTGTTGGGCAGAAGTTCAGGCAGTTCTGACAAGCTTGCAGAATGGGTTTCAGCAAAGGTCTAGCGTTGGAGTGTTGGGCCCTATGACTAAAAGAGAAGCTAAGAGGAAAATCAGCATTAAGGAGCTGAGTCCAATTGACGTTTACAGGCTTCTTCCGAAGACGAACTGCAGGGAATGTGGCGAAAGGAATTGTCTGGCTTTCGCAACAAAGTTTGTGAACCGTGACGTTTCCCTTGAGAAGTGTTCTCCGCTCTTGGAAAAGAGAAATGAGAAAGCCTACGACCGATTGAAGGAAATGCTAAAGCCAGCCATAAAAGAGGTTGTTGTGGGCGTTGGAGAACGAGCCGTCAAAATCGGCGGAAAACTGGTCATGTATCGACATGAATTCACATATTCCAATCCAACGGGAATAGCGATAGACGTAACCGATGAAATGCCTGACGAAGAAATATTAGATAGAATAAAGAGAACTGAAAGGTTCAGTTTTGAACATATCGGGCAAGCACTAAAGCTTGACATGATTGCTATCCGATCAACTTCAAACAACCCTGACAAATTCAAAACAACGGTGAAAAAAGTAGCTGAAGCCACGTTTTTGCCCTTGATTCTGTGTTCGTTTGATCCAAGCGTTGTAAAAGCAGGACTGACGGCTGTTCCAAAATATAGACCGCTCATTTATGCGGCAACAAAGGACAATTGGAAGGAGATGGCTGAACTTGCTCTGACGTATGGTTGTCCGCTGGCAGTTTTTGCTCCAAACGATTTGAAGCTGCTTAAGTCTTTGGCAAAGACGTTGCTTAAATTTGGAGTTGAGGATTTAGTGTTGGGTCCGGGCACGTTCGCGGGTAATGGTTTGGCGGACACTTTGGACAATTTTACTATGGTTCGTAGGGCTGCTTGCAAACGGGGCGATGAGCTTTTTGGCTTTCCGTTGATTGGAGTGCCGATGGTTGCTTGGCTGGAGAAGGATGAGGCGCCAGATGAGATTGCGAAGTGGAGAGAAGCCTATCTGGCGAGCATGTTAATTGTTCGTTTTGCCGACGTTCTCATAATGCACAGTGTTGATGGTTGGTCTCTTTTGCCGAATGTTTTTCTGCGGCAGAGCATTTATACTGATCCTAGGAAGCCTGTGGCCGTTGAAGCTGGCCTAAAAGTGTTTGGCAGTCCTGATGCGGGTTCTCCTGTGATGTTTACGACAAACTTTGCTCTCACGTATTACACGGTAGCTTCAGACATTGAGAAGGCTAAAGTAAACGCCTACCTTGTGGTTGTCGATACTGAGGGAATTGCCGTGGACAGTGCTGTCGCAGGAAGAAAACTGACCGCAGAAAGGGTTGCTGATGCCCTGAAGGCTTCTGGTGTTGAGAGCAAGGTCAAGCATAGGAAGCTCATAATTCCGGGAAAAGCGGCGCGCTTAAGCGGCGAGATTGAAAAGCAAAGTGGCTGGCAAGTGCTCGTTGGGCCTCGGGACTCGTCTGACATTCCGAAATTTCTGGTAGAAAATTGGCAGAACGCCACATGAAAGAATAAGAGAATCAAACTATATACGAGGGAAAAGCTTCCACAGCAGGTTCAAGGTATGTATAGGGGGTCAAAACAGACCCCGAGCGCAACAGAACAGTCCTTTCTATCCTTGAAATCGCGTCAACCCCATCTTAATCTATATATAGGGGGTCAAAAACAATTGCGCGCGTGCGAGACCAAGCCCTCCTTGAAATGGCTTTTATCCTAGGTAAAGCTAAAGTCTTCGAACCATCCCATATCAAAAAAACAGGCTGAACCACAAAATGGCAAACGAAACAAAAACCCCAGACAAACTGACCCTAGTCTACGAGCTAGCACGCAGAAGAGGCTTCTTCTGGCCATCCTATGAAATCTACGGTGGCGCAAGCGGCTTCTTCACCTATGGCCCTTTAGGAGCCAAGCTCAAGCAAAACATCGAAAACAAACTTCGCCGAATATTCGTTGGGAAACTAGACATCCAAGAAATCGAATCCCCAATAATTGCCCCAAGCCAAGTCTTCGAAGCCTCAGGTCACGTTACTCACTTCAAAGAACCCATGGTCGAGTGCAAAAAATGCAACAAAAAATTCCGCGCAGACCATTTGCTCAGAGAACTAGCCAACATCAGCGAAACCGAAGCCGAAAAACTAAGTCTGAAAGAACTGAAGGAAGCGTTTGAAAAACACGAGGTCCACTGCCCCGAATGCAAGGGCACGTTCAGCGAACCCAAACAATTCTTCACCATGTTCCAAACCACAATAGGTCCATACTCAAACGCCACAGGCTACGGCAGACCCGAAGCCGCCCAAGGCATATTCACAGAATTCAACCGCCTCTACACCATAGCAAGAGAAAAACTCCCCTTCGGCGTCCTCCAAATAGGCCACGCACTCAGAAACGAAATCTCACCAAGACAAGGCCTCATGAGACTAAGAGAATTCACCATAGCCGACCTGGAATTCTTCTACGACCCCGAACAACCCGACTGCCACATCCTAAAAGACATTGAAAACGAAAAAATAAGACTCCTCCTAACCGAAACAAGACAGAAAGACTCAGAAGAACTAACCGAAGTCACCGTTAAAGAAGCACTCAAAAAAGGCCACATCAAATCCGAATGGGCAGCCACGTTCATGGCCCTAGCCAAACACCTACTCGTCGACCTCGGCGTCCCAGCCGAAAAACAACGCTTCATCGAAAAATTCCCATGGGAAAGAGCTCACTACTCACTCCAAAGCTTCGACCAAGAAATCCAACTAGACCGCTGGGGCTGGACTGAGGTTTCGGGACACGCAAACAGAAGCGACTACGACCTCAAGAGCCACATGCAATCCACGGGCACCGACATGGCCGTCTTCAAAGAACACGATAAACCCATAGAGAAAGAACAAATCATAATAAAGCCAAACATGGCCATGCTAGGACCAGCCTTCAAAAAAGAAGCCCAAAAAGTCGCAGACCTACTATCCAAAGCTAACCCACAAGAAATGGAAGAAGCCTTCAAGAAAAAAGGCCACTTCAAACTCGGCGAATACGAGATCCAACCCGAACATGCATACATCGACCGAGAAAAAACCGTGGAACGCGGAAGACGCTTCATCCCACATGTCGTCGAGCCCAGCTTCGGCTCAGACCGACTCTTCCACGTGGCACTTGAATATGCATACCACGTCAAAGAAGACAGAGTAATCCTAGCCTTCCCAAGAGACATAGCCCCAATCCAAATCGGCGTCTACCCACTCGTAAGCAAAGACGGCCAACCAGAAAAAACACTCGAAATGCGCAAGACTCTGATTGACGAGGGCTTCACAGTCGAATATGATGAAGCTGGCTCAATCGGCAGGCGATACGCCCGCGCGGACGAAATCGGCATACCCCTAGGCATAACCGTAGACTATGACACTCTCAAAGACAATACAGTCACCATTCGCGACCGCGATTCATGGAAGCAAGTCCGAACCAAAATAGACGGCTTGCCAAGGCTTCTACGCGAGTATTTCCAGCTTAAAGCGAATTTCGAAGACCTAGGAACACCAATCGAGACCTAGGCTTTCGTTAGCTTTTTTAACACTGCCGCATATCATATACTGGAAAGTATAGCCCATTTTTGTGGGTGGGAAAAATTTGGTGCTTCCAGCAGAAACCGAAGAACGAGTGAAACGACGAGCCCTAAGCGTCTGTCAAGAACACCTACGCAGGGTTCTAGACCTAACCAGAAAAGTCCCCCAAATCCTAGACTTTTTCAGCAAAAACGACAAGGAAAAAGCAAGACAACTCTTCAGCGAAATCAAAGCCGGCGAAGACGAAGTCGACAAAGCAAGACGACTGGTTTCAACCGAACTGGCAGAGATAGGAGCCATACTGACCAGCCGAGAAGACTTCCTCAGATTCACAAACCTAACAAGCGAAATCGCCGACTTCTCCGAAGGCATCGCCTTCCGCCTCGTTGAAATCATGCAACACAACTGGAACGTCCCAAGCGACATAAAAAAAGACTTGCTGAAACTCTCAGATGCAGTATTGGAAACCGTGCTCAAACTCAGAGAAACAATGATGGTTCTCACATACGGCCCAGGAAAAACCATGGAAAAAGCCAAAGACGTCGAAATTGCAGAACGAGCAGTTGACGAAATCTACCGCGAACTTGAAATAAAGCTTCTCAGCAGCAAACTTGACTTTCCGACCATCATCCTACTAAGAGACGTCCTGCAACTACTGGAGGATTCAGCAGACAAGGCTGAAGACGCCGCAGACGCAGCACGCATCCTATCCCTCATCATGTAAAAGGCGAAGAAAGCCGATGCCCAGAAAAATCCCAGTAGAGTTCATCGAAAACTTCCTAATTGTGTGGAACTCATCTGACGGCTCAGAACTATACAAAAAAGGCTACTACGGAAAACCCCTCGGAATAGCCAAGCCAAAAATCCCTGAATTCAACGTCCCACTGATACTGGACTTGATGGAAGGCTTGTATCTAGTTGAAAAACGAATAATAACCGTCCACGAAGGCCCAGAAAAGAAAAAGGTAAACCTCAAAAAACTCCGAAAAATGGCCAAACAGCTATACGAAGAGTTTGACGGGAAATATGTCGTTTACCGCGACTTCCGCGACAAAGGTCTGGTTGTCACGCCTGGAATAAAGTTTGGATGCGACTTCGCAGTTTACAAGCAAGGACCAGGCGTTGAACACGCCCCATACATGGTCTGCGTCAAAAAAGCCAAGTCTGAAATTACCGCTACAGAAATCGTTAGGACTGGACGACTGGCAACAACCGTTCGAAAGAGATTCATAATCGCCGTGCCAGACCTAGAAAAAGAAAAGGTAAACTATCTCATCTTCAAATGGTTCAGAGCATAAATGCTTTCTATCAGGAAAAGCCTTGAATCCTAAACACTCTTTGCTACGGCGAGAATCCCAAAAGTCTCCCTTCTCGGCACCTTGAGTTCAGTCTTATCCTCTGCGTCCCAATCATATGCTGTAACCAAACTGAACCCATTGTCAGCGAGATACTGCCGCAGCTCAGCCAGCGTAAAGCATCTTACCTTGTGCAGTTCGCTGAAAGTTTCCACGAGCCCGTCTTTTTCTATGACTATGAAGTTCATGCCCAACGTTATGATGTTCGTTTGAGGATCAAAGTTTGACTCTGAAAGGCGATACACGGTCAAGCCTTTATCCTGTACTCGTATCCAAGACCTGTACGGTGAAGGTCTGACTCCTCTAATGTTCCAGAAATGGAAAGCAAACAGACCGTTTCTAATGAGATGCTGTTTCAAGCCCGAGAAGAGATTGGTCAAGTCCTGATACGTGAGCATGTAGCCGAGCCCTCCAAACATGCAGATTGTGCAATCAAATTTTCTGCCAAGCTTAATCTTCCGCATGTCTTGCGCATGGAACTCAGCCCTGATTCTCTTCTTCCTTGCCTTTTCCTCAGCCTTCTTAATCATAGGCTTTGAGACATCTATGCCTGTAACCTCATATCCGAGCTTCGCCAGAATCACCGCATGAGACCCTGTGCCACAGGCAACATCCAAGATGCTCTTCGGCCTCTTTCAGCATGTGTTCTTCCATATTTTTTCCAGTGTGTCACATTCTTTCTCGTAGTTGACAAAAGTCTGCGAGATTAAATCAAAATACTCTGCAAATCTTTCAAATGTGCCCACAGGTAGCACCGTGGTAAGGAGTATGCCATTGTTGATTTTTAATGATTTCGCAGAACTCCTACTCTAATGTCGAAAATTTGGACTTTTAGCGGTTAGTGTAAGTCTCTCCATCGTCTCATAAGGCTCAACGAATCTTTCTTCAAGCTCATGAAAACTGACCTCTAGTCTAGGGATCGTTGAACTGAAGCCTGAGACAAAGCATCTAGAAAGGGTTTGGGATTTTAACCAGCCATCAGCGTTTGACCTACTATTTCTCCTCTCACGTTTAGATGTGGGTAAATCTTGGCTGACGTTAGTCTGCACCCTTCTGCTACTGTAACATCATCCGCGACGACTGAAACAGAATCTATTTTTGTCCGTCTTCTGGGAGTGGAAAGAATGGTTACGTGTCTGCCTATAATGCTTTCTTTTATTTCTGCTTTTTCTCCGATTATAACCCTGTCCATAATCGCAGAATTCACTATTGTCGCGCCTTTGCCGATTTGCGTATAGTTGTCAATGCACGAATTCACTATTTTGGATCCGTTGCTTATCTTGCAGTGTCTTCCTATGAGAACTGAGCCTTCGATCTTGATTTTTCCTTGTTTGATTTTCCGTATGATTTCTGCTCTGCTTTTCTTGGATTCTGAGCTTTCGCCTTGAACCCATATCCTTTCCTCTTCACTTATTCTTCCACCAAAATCTGTCAGTGATGAGAATCGTCCATTTAGCATGTCGTGCATGGCTTCCAAATAGTGCTTTGGAGTGCCCACATCATACCAGCTTCCTTTCAGTGTATAGCCGTACACTGGTCTTCCTGTCTTGATCAGGTACGGAATGAAGTCGAAACCAAAATCTAGCCGCTTTTCCTCTTTGATTATCTGCTTCACCCCTTCTTCTTTGAATATTTTCCTTATCCCTGGAGAAACCACGTACAAGCCCGTGTTGGCAAGATTCGATGGTGCCTCTTTTGGCGACGGTTTTTCAACGAATCTAGCTATCCGTCTTTCCTTGTTTATGTCAGCAATCCCGTAGCCTTCGACGTTTTCAACTTCTCTCAAGGCTATGGTCATGACAGCTCCTTTCTTCTCATGAAACTCCACAATCTCCTTTACATCAACGTCGAAAATGTTGTCCCCCTGCACCGCGAACACAGGGTCTTTAACGTCATAGTAGTCCATGCTTATTCTCGCAGAGTCTGCACTTCCGAGGTCTTCCACGTTTGGTTGATATTTTATGTGAACCCGCGGTTTTATCTGATATCTTGCGGAGAACCCGTATCCTGACTCAAAATAGTCGTGCAGATCCCTGTAGTTTGTGTAGCCTTTCACCCCGAAAATGAAGTTTCTAACGCCTTGACGTGCAAGAGACAATAGCGAAAACTCAATCATGGGTCTATTAACGAGACGAATGCACGCCTTGCTTGTCTCTGCCGTTAGCGGAAGCAAACGCTTGGCTTTGCCACCGACTGGGATTATTACTCTCAACCTTTCTGGCGCATAGTTGGCATTCAAAACGTTGTCACCAACAAACTTCTTAACGATTTATTCAAATGAAGCGTATTAAACTTTCGAGTATAAACGTGAATTTTATAACTTACTTTGCTGAAAGCTTTAAGCAAACAACTTCAAGGCTTGAATGGCAATGAGCAAAATAGTCGGCTACTTGCGCTTGATGCGTCCAATAAATTGTGCAATGATGGGAATCGCCGTCATAACAGGAGCTGCTCTCGCAAGCCCAAGAGACCTGAACACACTATGGCTGAGTTTGGTTTACGGCTTCATTACAGGATTTACGCTAACGGCTGCTTCCATGACAATAAATGACTATTATGATCGGCGAATCGATGTTGTAAACGAGCCAAAACGTCCGATTCCAAGCGGCATCATCAAGCCAAGAGAAGCTTTGGTTTTTGCGTCCATCCTAACAATCGTAGGTTTCTCATTTGCGTATCTAACGAACATGCTCTGTTTTGTGACAGCCATATTCGCATGGCTAGTCTTCGTGACTTACACCACGATTGGAAAACGAAGCGGATTACCTGGCAATCTTCTCGTCAGCACGTGTGTAGCAATACCGTTCATCTATGGAAGCCTTGTCATTGCCAGTGTAATAATGCTGAATGTTTTGGTATCTGCTTCTATCTCTTTTCTTTCAAACACTGGTAGGGAAGTAACAAAGGGAATCGTTGACGTTCAAGGCGACAAGACACAAAATGTGAAGACTTTGGCTGTGCGATTTGGAGAGAGGACAGCCGCTATAGTAGCAGCAGTCTTCTATCTTTCTGCAGTTCTCCTGAGTCCCATACCTTGGATCCTGACCCTTGTCTCCTTCTGGTTTATCCCTCTAGTAGCGATAACTGATTTTGGCCTTGCTCTTTCTTCGGTAACGTTGCTTCGGAATTATTCGAGAGACAGTGCGAGGAAGATCAAGAATACGGTTCTTTTGTGGTTTACTGTGGCGTTGCTGGCTTTTGTTGCTGGCGCTCTAGGGTGAGCAAGATGCTTGACGTAACTCTCAACAACATCTCGTTAATCCCTAACCGCTTTGACTTGAACTTCGTCCCAGAATTCTCCATTTCTGACCCACTTAACGGCGGGAAGCCCTTCGAAGGTTTTGAGAACGTAGCCGTTTGGCGTTGCTGATAGAATTCTCCATCTTTTCGGAAAGACAATTCGTTGTATGTGGGGCGTGTTCCAAGCGAAATTGCCGTAGTAGCCATCTTCTTTCAGGGTGTCTATGGTGCACTCTCCTTCGATGATGACGCTCAGCGCCTTTTCTTCTCCAGCATGCACATTCTTAAACAATGCGTGATAGAAGTATTCCCCGTTCCTATTTTCAGCAAGGATACCGCGGATCTTGTCTCCGTTGATTGAAAACGAATGCGGCTTGAGAAGAGAACTGAAGATTTCGACTTTGGAGATGGCTTCCATGTTACCATTGCATCATCACCGATTACGACTTGCTCGTGAACTCTCAGTTTCTCCAAGTCCTTTTCACTCAGTATCTCAGTCCATTCCACAAAGGGGCCACGAAGTTTTACCCATTTTGTTTCTCCACAAACAGACCCTTAAAGATTAGTTGTTAATAATTCTGATGTGGTAAGCCGTTCTTGGTATCGTTCTAAAACTTGGGATTATAAGGCACTTGACTGATAGATATTGGCAGAAGAGTGTGAACGTTTGAAAGCGGAAGGAGAGACCGAGTTTGATTATGCTCTTCGGGGGAAAGATTGGAGTGTTTATTGGATTCTTTTGAAGAATGGGCGTCCGATGAGTGTTCGTGAGGTTCAGCGAGCCTTGCGTTTTAGCAGTCCAAGCGTTGCGCAACATCATCTTGAACAGTTGCGTGGACTGGGATTGGTGCAGAAGCAAGATGTAGGCGGCAGCTATTTTCTGACTAGCGAGGTTAAGATTGGAGTGCTTCGTCATTTTGTCAAATTGGGAAGGCTTCTCTTTCCGAGATACTTCTTCTATGCAGTCTTTTCCACAGCCGCCTTCCTGACTTATCTTTTGGTGTTCATGCAAGAGTTCTCGCGAGAGAGCATCTTCATCATTCTGTTCGGCGCGATAATCTCGGCAATTCTCTGGTATGAAGCAATCCGCGTATGGTCTTTGAAACCGTTCTAATCTCTGGAATAGGGTTGTACTAGGGCTTAGGATAAAGTATAGCGGGTTCATTGTATTGTCAGCAGGTGATTGTTCGATGGAAAAAAAAGTGAAGAACAAGGCAGTGCTTTACGGAGTTGTTGCAGTCCTTCTGGCTGTGATCATAGGTGCGTTGTGCTATGAAGCTGGGTTTTACATCCCCGTGTTTTCGCCGCTGGAACCGCCTTCTTCAGCCGCGCCTTCGGCGTTTTTGGCGACTTTTTCATCTGGTGAAGACCTCAAAAGCTTCCTGAAACAGAATTCGAGAACTCAAGGACTATTTCGAATATACGGGCCTTTTGACACGAGAACAATGAATCCTACGTTGATGGGCCCTGGTACAATGACAAAGGCAGAAGGGTTCAATTTTGAATATTCGACAACGAATGTCCAAGTTGCTGGTGTTGACGAAGCTGACACTGTGAAAACTGATGGCCAATACATCTACATACTATCGAATAACATTGTTTCCATTCTGGGGGCTTATCCGCCTCAAATGGCAAGGGTGCTTTCTCGAATATCTTTCGCTGAGAATATGCATCCTGTGGGAATCTACCTGAATGGAGATCGTCTGGCTGTTCTAGGTAGCAAGTATCTGACAGAAAGCTACTACGGATATTATGAGGGTGACCCTGAGACCTTTATCAACGCCTATGACATTACTAATAGGGCTGATCCTCTGCTTCTACGTACGCTAACTTTCACCGGAAGCTACTTCAATTCCAGAATGGTTGGAGAATACGTCTACTTCGTAGTCAGTCAAGCAGCATGCGTGGTCTACGACACTGTCATTCTCCCAAAAATCTATGCAGAAGGCCACACTCAGGAGATAGCTCCGACTGAAATCCGCTATTCTAATGGTTCTGATGAGTACTATCAGTACTCGACGTTTGTTGCTATGAACATCCAGAACGTGTCAGATACTCCGACTTACTTAACGGTCATGCTTGGTGGAACGGGCACCATGTACGTTTCGCTGAACAATGTGTACGTGACCTACCCAGAAATGAGCGGTAATACGACGATCTATCGTGTGCACATTCAAGGCAAAAACATGACTTGCGAAGCCCGTGGTGAAGTGATTGGTCGTGAACTCAACCAGTTCTCAATGGACGAATACAATGATCACTTCAGAATAGTCACAACATCGTGGGTGAACTGGACTTCCCAAACCAACGTGTACGTTTTGGGCATGAACCTAACTACAGTGGGCCGATTGGAGAATCTTGGCGTCAGGGAGAATTTGCATTCAGTTCGATTCATGGGCAACAGATGCTATCTTGTGACGTTCAAGAAGACCGATCCTTTGTTCGTCGTAAATGTGACTGAACCTACCAATCCGACAGTTCTTGGCGAGCTAAAGATCCCTGGCTATTCGGACTATCTGCATCCCTACGATGAAGATCACATTATCGGTGTAGGCAAGGAAACTGTAGAGGCTGAAGGCGGAGATTTCGCTTGGTATCAGGGGGTGAAAATATCCCTCTTTGACGTTGGCAATGTGAGCAATCCAGTGCAGACCGCGAAGTACATAATAGGCGACAGAGGAACTGACTCACTAGTTTTGAGTGACCACAAAGCGTTTCTGTTTGACAGACCAAGGAATCTACTTGTCATACCCGTCTCAGTGGCAGAAGTTGACGAATCCCAATATCCCTACGGCGTTCCATCCAACGCCTACGGAACCACGGTTTGGCAAGGAGCTTACGTTTTCAACCTAACATTGACTGACGGCTTTGTATTGAGAGGGCGCATTACTCATGGCAACGAAGGCGAAGGTGTACCTCCAAGCAACTACTGGGTCACGAGGGCTCTTTACATTGAGAACGTGCTTTACACCGTGTCTGACAAGAAGGTTAAGATGAACAGCCTAGACGATCTGACCTTGATTTCCAGCATCGAACTCTAAATCCCCTCATTTTTTTATTTCGTGCCACAGTCCTTCTTCGTAAACTCCTTCTAGCGCAACTGTCATCTTCTTGAATACGCATTTATGCTTCGTGTGTTTTGGCAGAACAAAGCATTCTCTAGTCTTGAAAATCTGCTTCGCTCCGTTTTTGAACGCAAGTTCCAACTGTCCTTCGAGTATCAGCATGAAAACGTCTCTCGGATTTTCGTGGAGACCTTCGGGATAAGTTTCTTTAACGGTTTTTCCTGCCGTGATGTAAAGCCTGAAGCCATCAGCTTCGCCGATTAGCACGAATTCGTCGGCGTTTTCGCCTTTGGCAAGTTTGTCATCGGCTAGCTTTTTCGCTCTTAGTACGGCTTCTTCTAATCTTATAGTCTTTAACGATTATGAACACCCTCTGAGAATGTGTTATCTTGGTTCTGTGTGAACAGTGACAATGGTTTCTGCGAAATGTGTTCTTACTTTTTCCTCGATTTCTGAAGCAATCCTGTGTGCATCTTCTATCGAGATTTGCCTCGTGAAAGAGCAGTCTATGTTTATGTAACGTTTTTCATCCGCAACATAAGTTACGACTCTTTTGATTCGGAAAACTTCTCGCTTTGACTGCGTTGCTTCGTGGATTGCTTTGCTTATCTCATCTTCAGCCACCATTGGACCTTTTCGTCTTTTGAGGCTGTAAGGTTCTATGTGAACTGTGACGTTTTCAACATCCCTTATTCTTTCTTCTATCTTGTCTTCGATTTTTCCAGCTATGCTGTCGGCTTCTTCAACCATCAGTTTCGATTCTACACAGATATGCAAGGTTATGTACAGTTTGCCATCAGCGTAAGCCGTATCGATTTCATGAACACCTTTTACGCCTTCAGTTTCTATGGCCAACTTCTCAACCAGCCTCTCCGTGGGCATTTCTGCTTCGCTTGGCTTTGTGCGAATTATGACTTCGACGTTTCCTAGTGCTTTCTTTATGTTTGCTTCGATCTTCGATGTCAAATCGTGGGCTTCTTCAACATCCAAATAATCTGGCACCTGGACCGTGGCTCGGACAAAGGTCTTGTCGCCTGCCTTTCTGATTTTCAAATCCTCGCATGCTCTGACTCCTTTTGTGCCGAGTATCTCTTTTCTGACTCTGTCTGCGATGTCTCTTGATATGGTATCGCTTAGTTCCATTCCGCTGCTCCAGACAAGTTTGATGCTTAAGTAGGTTAGCATGAGGCTTAGGATCATTGAGGCTATTGAGTCCCCGTAATAGAATCCTACGACAGCAAGTCCGTATCCTAGAAGGGCGATGACTGTTGAGCTCAGGTCGGCGATGGCGTGGTAGAAACCCGCTTTCATGGTGGAGCTTTCGCTTTTTCTTGTTTTGAGGAAGGTGCCAACTCTGAAAAAGTCTATGCAGAACGTATAGCCGATTGCGACCCAGCCAACATAAACTAATCCGAAGTTAATAGGTTCATTGCTCACCGCTTTCAATATGGCCTCATACATGATTACTAAAGCCACGCCTATGAGAGCGATTCCGCCTACAAAGCCGCCTATTGATTCGAATTTCTCATGCCCGTACATGTGCTCCTCATCTGGTGGCTTGAGAGAAGCACGAGTGGCAATAAATAGTGCCAGCGTTGTCACTGCGTCAAGCGTTGCGTGCAAGCCATCGCTTACGATAGCTAAACTGCCCGCAGCTAGGCCCAAAATCAGTTCCACAAAAATCACGGTTGATATGGCGATAGCAGAGCGTTTCAGCGCCTTCAGCTTACTGTCGCTTTCGGCAACGCCTTGCATAACTAGTCTTCATATAATCTCTGCATGGGGGATTTAAGAATTATGGGCTTTTTTTCTTCTTTCAGTGTTTGAATCGGACGCTAGAGAGGTTCAAAGCTTGAGAATGGATAGACATTTAGGTTTGAAGGCAATAGTGAATTGAAAGGTTGGACCTCATGTCGTTCGTGCCCATACGAGAAGTGTTGGAAGGAAGCCATGAAGGCAAAAAAGTCGCCATTCGAGGCTGGGTTTACCGCAAACGGGAAGGAAAACAGACGATTTTTGTTTTGATGCGCGATTCGACTGGGGTTATTCAATGTACTGTCAAGGCTGATAGTGTTGCGTGGAGTGATGCAGAGAAGCTAACGATTGAGTCTTCCTTGTCGCTTGAAGGTGTGGCTAAGCAGGATAAACGGGCTCCTGGCGGGTACGAGATATCGATTGAGAAGATTTCGGTTATTGGCTTGGCTGAGCTTTTTCCGATAAGTAAGGATAAGAGTGAGGAGTTTTTGCGAGACCTTCGCCATTTGTGGCTTCGCAGTCGAAAAATGAATCTTGTAATGAAAGTGCGCGATGCTGTGATGCAGTTTACTCGTGAATTCTTCAAAGAACAAGGCTTCGTAGAAGTTTCTCCGCCCATGTTCATCTCAGCCGCAGTCGAAGGCGGATCAACCCTGTTTGGTTTAAGGTACTTTGACCAAGACTTGTATTTGACTCAGAGTTCTCAGCTTTACCTTGAGATCTTGATTTACTCGCTGGAGAAGGTTTACTGTTTGGCTCCATCTTTCCGCGCTGAGAAAAGCAGGACAATTAGGCACTTGACTGAGTATTGGCACATTGAGGGCGAATGGCCTTTTGCAGACATGCATGATTTGATGCGATTCGAGGAGGGACTCATGGCTCACGTTTGTCAGAGGATTGCTGAGAGTTGCCAGAAAGAGTTTCAAGAGTTAGGAGCGGACCTTTCGAAAGTGGCTTCAGTCAAAACCCCCTTTCCAAAGATAACCTATACTGAAGCTGTTGAGAGGCTGACGGCTAAGGGTTCTAAGATAAAGTGGGGTGGTGATTTGGGTTATGATGATGAGAAGGCTTTGGCTGAAGAGATTGGCAAGCCTTTCTTTGTCTATGACTATCCGACAGCGATCAAGGCGTTCTACTGCAAGACTTACAGGGATAAACCAGAGGTGGCGATGTCTGTCGACATGCTTGTTCCGAGGATTGGCGAGATTTCGACGGGTGGAGCCAGAGAAGATGATAAAGAGACGCTGATTAGGCGAATCAGGGAGATGGGAATGAGCGAGAAGGACTATGATTGGTATTTGGATTTGAGGCGGTATGGCACTGTTCCGCATGTTGGCTTCGGCATGGGCTTAGAGAGACTGCTGACGTGGATGCTTGACTTAGAGAACATAATAGATTCCATACCGTTCCCAAGAACAATAAGGAGATTCTACCCATAAAAGGAGTTCAAGTACCACTACGCGCTCTGGCGCGTGAGATGCGTTCTTAGCCGCACGGTTAAATCGCATTTCTTTTCGAGCTTGAAATCTTTCATGTTAGCATGAACAGTTTCTATCTTCAGCCCTTCTTTTGCCGCTTTCTTGTTGAGATATTGAAGCATGTTCGGGTTTATGTCCAATCCAACTGCTTCATATCCTCTTCTGGCAATTTCCCGAAGCTGAAAACTTGGGCCACATCCTAGGTCCAAGAATCTTTTTGCCTTTCTCTTGCAGAACTTCTTGATCACTTCTTCGAAAAAATCAACCTGGCTTTTCACTTCCTGATAGCTGAAAGCAATCTCGTAATACAACGGATTGTCATAGGCGCTCATGATTTCTCCTCTTGCAATGTCTAATCTATTGTTGAAAAGTGATAAAAAAAACTTGGGCGATTTCTTCTTGCACTTGTGGGTCTAGGCTTGTTTGGCTGTTTCTTCGGGCTTTTTGCCGCTCATGTAGTCTATGTCGATTCTGCCGATCATTGTGTTACTCAGTCTTTCGGGTTTAAGCCTAGCTATCATGGGGTCCGGGTCTTTTTCAAGCTGCCTCATCATACATTCAATAGCCCGCCTTTTCTGTCCAAGGTCGTCAATGAAGGTTACTTTGCCCGAGAAATGTACGGAAGTGTAAAGGTGGTTGCATTTGCCCTCCAGATAGCCATGATCAAAGAACGCTTGTCCCCAAACCTTATTGGTTGCCTTCATGTAGTCGATCTTCTTGCCTTCTTTTGCACAGTGAAAGTAGATGCAGTTTCGGTTTTCGTCGTAGCCGTGACTGAGAGTGACAAGATATGGTTGGTTGTCCATGCAGAGGGCAAGGGTCACATACTTCGTGGACTTAAGCACATTCTTCATTGCCTTTACGTCAGTTAACTCCTTGTCCTTCCGCCTCACATGATACATCATAGCATCTATCATCCCCAAGCCTAGGAGTTTTCCATGCTCAAAATCATCTCATTAAGCTTGCTCTATTTTTGGCTTTCTCGCTGTTCACCCAATTCCATCACCAGTCGTTCGTAAATCTAACCTGACAGAGCGGCTCCAATTCCTGCGCCCGAAATCATATCCTTCAATGAATTCATAGGATAGTTGAAGTAGATTGGGCTTGGATTTACGTATATGTCTAAAGTCTTGCCAATCTCCTACGCAACTGCCGTGATCATCAACACTGCCCGTATGAAGACCCACATGAACTTCCTTAAGGCCTATATATAGATGCGACACAATTCGTCTCAAGAGCAAGAGACGCATCGGACGTTCGGGTCTACGTGTTGCCAAGTCTCGACAATAGATCTGCTACGTCGCCAGGTTTCTCAGCGACTTTCACGCCAGCATCGTGGAAAGCATCGATTTTGTTTTCAGCCGTTCCTGCCTTGCCCATGACAATCGCGCCTGCATGGCCCATGCGCTTTCCAGAAGGAGCGGATCGTCCGGCAATGAAGGCTACAATGGATTTTGGATATTTTTCTTCTGCTACGTATTTGGCTGTCAGCTCTTCTAGGTTTCCGCCGATTTCGCCTATTATGGCAACGGCTTTTGTGAGCGGGTCTTTCTCGAACATCCTCAATGCGTCAATGAAGTTTAACCCTGTTATTGGGTCTCCTCCAAGACCCAGGCATGTTGATTGTCCAAGATGCTTTCTTGTCAGTGCTGCGGCTATTTCGTAAGTGAGGGTTCCGCTTCTTGAAACCATGCCCACTTCGCCTTGCTTGAAGATATGGGCTGGCATTATGCCTAGCTTGCATTCACCTGGTGTTATTATTCCGGGAGTATTTGGTCCGATTATCGTTGCGTTTTTCTGTTTTGCGTATGCCATTAAGTTGATGGCATCTTTGATGGGAATGTGCTCGGTTATTACTACAACTGTTTTTATCCCATTTTCTACAGCTTCCAGAGCTGCATCAGCCGCAAAAGGTGCGGGCACGAATATTATGGAGGCATTTGCCGTATGTTTTTCTTGGGCTTCTTCCACTGTGTCGTAGATTGGAATATTGTCCAGTTTTGTGCCTCCTTTTCCTGGCGTAGTACCTGCAACGATTCTCGTCCCGTATTCCAACATCAGCCTAGTGTGGAAGCTTCCTTGAGTCCCTGTTATGCCCTGAACGATTGCACGCGTATTCTTTCCAATAACTATTCCCAATCTCAGGAACCTCCTTTCTTAGAGATTTCCACAACTCTTTGTGCCGCTTCCTCCATGCTTTCCAGCACGTATATTCCTGCTTCTGTGAGTATTCTCTTTCCCTCTTCCTCGTTCGTGCCCACCAACCTAATAACCATGGGTTTCGTGACGCCAACTTTTTCTTTCGCTTCCAGTATTCCACGGGCGACTTCATCACAGCGTGTTATCCCGCCGAGGATGTTTATGAAGAGGGCTTTTACCTTCGGGTCTGAAAGTACTATCTTAAGGGATAGGGCTGTTTTTTCTGAGGGAGCTCCGCCACCCACATCTAGAAAGTTTGCAGGTTTTCCGCCATAGTATTGGATCGTGTCTAGGGTTGCCATTACGAGGCCTGCCCCGTTGCCTATGACACCTATGTTTCCATCCAACTTCACGTATGCCAAATCGTTTTTCATGGCCTCCAATTCCTGCGGAGTGAGTTCACTTTCGCCTTCCAACAGTCTTTTCTTGTACTCTTGATGCCGGAACAATGAGTTGTCGTCTATTATTATTCGAGCGTCTGCAGCCATGAACTTTCCGTCAACAGTTTCAACAAGGGGGTTCATTTCGATCAGTTCCGCATCATAATCCATGCCAACATTGTACAGCTTTTCGAAGATTCTCCCAAGCTCAGAAATCTGGTTGTCCGAGTAGCCCATTTTTCTGGCGATCTCTCGCGCTTGGAATGGGCGAAGACCAAGCTGAGAGTTTATTGGAGTTTTTATGACTTTCTCAGGGGTTTTTGTGGCTATTTCTTCTATTTCCATTCCGCCAACCGCGGAGGCAACTGCAACATAACTTTGTCTGAATCTGTCGGTTGTTATGCCAAAATAAAGTTCTCTCTTTACCTGTATTTTCTCTTCTATCCAAATGCTTTTGACAGGTATGCCCTTAATCTGCATATTCAAAAGCTTGTCTGCGGCTTTTCCAACTTCCTCAACCGAGTCTGCGAAGAGTATTCCCCCGGCCTTTCCTCTTCCCGCGACTAGCACTTGCGCTTTGACTGCAAACGGTGGCTTTAGCTTAGCTGCAGTTTCAAGGGCTTGGCTCGTGCTTGTCGCAAGTCCCCCTGGAGGCGTGGAGATTCCGTGCTTTGCCAGTATGGTTTTTGCTTCATACTCAAAGAGCTTCATTGCTGTTTTCTCCTTACTTAATGGCTTCTATAGTAACGTAAGATCTTGTGTCCTGTATCCCTTCGACCGAATATAACTTCTTCAAAATTTCGTCGAGCCTTTCTCGTTCAACGATCAAAAGAGCGTCAACGTCGCCTGTTATTCTAAAGGCTCTTTGGACAGTGAGATCCTTTATTTTGTCGTAAACATGGATTCTTTTTACTGGCGATATTTTCATAAGTATGAATGCTGGAGCTGACGAGACTCCGAGCCCGTTCAGTCCTTTCTCTGTCACGTCGATGAAACCTCTGCCCGTGCGTATGAAGTTTAGGTCTCTGAGTTTTCGCAGGTGAACATTCAAGGCTTGTCTGCTTATGCCTATCTCTTTTGCCAGTTCATCTTGCTTCACGTGCAGGCTATACGTGTTTGTGGGTTTACCTTTGTCATAGAGCATTCTCAGTAGTTGCATTGAGCGTTTCGTGAGAGGTTCCAATATGTTTTTCTCCGTGTGATATTTTGTTAAGGATTAGCTTTACGATAGTGTGAGTTATTTAAACATTTAGCAAAGGGAAAATGAGGAATATTAACGATCTTTTGCCTAGAAATTTTATTGAATGGAAGCCAAACCACCGTAATGTATTTATTTATCGATAAAAACTGGTTATGAAGCCTATAGAGAACATGGAAAATGGGAGTGAGGCGGTACAAAAATGTCTGAAAGCAATTCAGTGCTGATCGGAAACAAGCCAGTAATGAACTACGTACTGGCATGCATAACCCTCTTTCACGGCGGAGCAAAAGAAGTAAATGTTAAGGCGCGAGGGAGATCCATAAGCAGAGCAGTTGACGTGGTCGAAGTTGTCAGACGCCGGTTTCTACTAGATGTGAAGATCAAACGAGTTGGCATTGGAACACAGCAGATGGCACCCAGAGGAGAGGGTGGCTCGCCTTCAAACGTTAGCACGATCGAAATATCCCTAGAACGTTAGAGTAGAGTTTGCGCATGAATTTCCAGAGCTCTGCCGCCCCTCCTTTATTTGTCGTGGAGGGCGTTTCGACAGGTGAAAACAGTACTTTGCAGCTTCTGTCTGAAGAGTGGCATACTATGCCCGAAGTGTTCAGCTAGGGTGAAGTCTGGAGAAATAAGCGAATTAGATTTGAAAGTTGCACGTCTACTGATGTCTCTAGAAGAGAAGTACCCTTCGCTTCAGAACGTTAATTTCCGTAAAGCTGTTGATGCTGGAAGAACTCTGGCGGTAATCGTTGGGCCTGGGGATGTTCCTAGGCTTTTGGGTTATGGCGGTAAGGTTATGCGAGCTTTGGGTGAGGAAACTGGAAGAGGCATTCGGGTTTTGGAGTATGGGGTTGATGAGAGGAAGTTTTTGGAGGATTTGTTTGCTCCTTTGAGTATTGTGACTATTAATCAGATTTGGTTGCCTGATGGAAGCACTGAGACGAGGGCGATTTTGAAGAAGAGGCGTGGAATGAAACCGCCTTTTGATGTAAATGCTTTAAAGGAGATTGCCCTTAAGGTTCGAGGCATGACGTTGCGAGTGGAGTTTGCAGACTAGACTGAACGGTGAGCTCGGTTGAATCTGGATTTAATTGGTGAATGGCGTAGGTCTCATTATTCGGTTGATGTTAAGCCTGAAATGGATGGTCAAGAGGTTACGCTTTTTGGGTGGGTTCAAGAGATTCGGGATCTGGGTTCGCTGCGTTTCATAATATTGCAGGATCGCGAAGGCACCGTTCAGGTCACGGTCTTGAAGAAAAAGGCAAGCGGCGAAGTTCTTTCGAAGTCTGATATTCTGCAGAAGCGATACAGCGTAGGCGTGAAAGGGTTTGTGAAAAAGACTGACATGACTCCTAGAGGCATCGAAGTAATCCCGAAGGAGATCAAGGTTTTCAGCACAGCGGAATCTCAATTGCCCATTGACGTTACCGGGAAGACGCCTGCGAATCTGGAAGTTCGATTGGATGCGCGAGCATTGGATCTGTGCCAAGTGGAGAATGTTGCTACTTTCAAGATTCAACACGTAGCCTTGGAAGTGATTCGGGATTTTCTTTTTGAAAGAGGCTTTCTAGAGGTGCATACGCCACGCATCATCGGTTCAGCGACCGAAGGTGGAGCGGCCTTGTTTTCTATTGATTATTATGATCGGAAGGCGTTTCTTGCTCAAAGTCCGCAGTTGTATAAGGAGCAGCTTGTAATGAGTTTGGAGCGGGTTTTTGAGGTTGGGCCTTTCTTCAGGGCTGAGGAGTCGCATACGCGTCGACATTTGAGCGAGTTTGTGTCTGTAGATGTTGAGCAGGCTTTTGCTGATGCCGAAGATGTGATGCAGTTGCTTGAGCAGCTTATGCAACGCATTTGCAGATGTGTGAATGAGAAGTGTAAGAAAGAGTTGGCAATTCTGAAGCACGTTGTTAGAGTGCCAGAGACTCCTTTCAAGCGTTTGACGTATGATGATGCTCTCAAAGATTTGAAGCGTGAAGGCGTGGACGTTCCATGGGGTGAGGACATACCGACACCTGCTCTTCGATCGTTGGGCAAGATTCATTCTGGCTTTTACTTCATAACTGACTGGCCTACTCATTCTAAAGCCTTTTACATTAAGCCGCGCGATGACAATCCTGACCTGTGTGAGGGCTTTGACTTAATGTGGCGTTTTCTGGAACTAGTCTCGGGTGGGACGAGGATAGCTGATAAGGAGCTTTTGGTGAAACGTTTAGAGGAGAAGGGTTTGAAGCCTGAAGCTTTCAAGCATCATTTGCAGTCTTTTGATTATGGAATGCCTCCACATGCAGGCTGGGCGATAGGTTTGGAAAGATTGACGATGCTGTTGACTGGGAAGAAGAACATAAGAGAGGTCACGCTTTATCCGAGAGACAAGTTTAGACTCACGCCATAGGCTTTCGTTATCTGTCTGATGCTTTGCTCGGCAAGCAAATTAACCCCCTATATATACCTTGGACCTGGGTGCTGTAAAGTCTTTATCGGATTTCTTACGCTGTAAAAATTCGTCGGATAGCTTGAATTTGAGATATTTCTTCAAGAAATGGATAGGTCTTTCTCGCACAATGTTTTCGAACACTGATGATAGAGCCTTATAGGCTTCTGAGTCAGATTCATAGTGTCCACACTGCCAACAAATCCTTATGCTGATCCCTTCTTCTGTATAGTTACACATGATTTGACCGCAATGTGGGCATTCATTCATGTTTGGGTCCCCATTGCCTGACGGACATCGCTAACTCATAGACCAGATTTTTTGTGGATTCAAGTTCTTCTTCAATCTTGTGAAGTCTTTCCTCAAAATCTACGCCTCTCATGAATGTCCCCTCTAATCTATGTCCTGACCTAAAAGTTAGAATCCATGAAAACAATTCTGAAATCGCTTTTTTCTGCTCTTCAGAGGAAGCTTCTTTCGTTCCAACGCATATTGAAACTAAACTATTAAAAGCATCCTTGGCTGTTAGCTCCTCTTTAAGTGCTTGGTTGAAATCCTTTCTCTCGTTTGTTAATTTTGCTCTCTCCATTATTTCATTAGCATTAAGAAATTTCAAATTGATATCTCCTCTTAGCCAAGCCAACACGAATCCTTTTACAGTGTCTCTAATCTCGTCTTTCGAAAAAATCGAGTGTGGCAGTTGTTGATCAGGACTTGTGGCATTCAGAGTTTGCTTTTCATCTGCGTCTTTATTGTTGCCTTGCATTTTGTTTTTCCTCTTTATGGTAGGTTGTCCTAATCCATTGCTCGATCGCTTCTTCTAGAGCCTCACTAATATTCCCTTTCTTCATGCCTTTTCTTTCGAACACCGCTTTCCTAAACTTTGTTTCAATTTCATCTTTCAATACTACGTTCATTTTACCCATATTGGTCGTAGGTATATAGGGAGATAAGACTATAAAAGGTTTTCTCTATATGTCGAAAGCTTTATATGTGTAGAGAGATATAGAGATATGTGGCGAACAAGGATGAGCAAAGAACTGTCAACAAGAGAAGAACGCGGCGAAATCATAGCAAGAATGCAAGACCAAATCAGAAGAATAGACGCCAAAACCTATATGGTAAAGTCACAATCTGGCAATGGTGAATACTGTATCTGTAAAAGCGAGGATGAATGGAGATGCGAATGCCCAGATCATGCTTACCGTCACATGAAGTGCAAACACATTTTTGCAGTGGAGTTTTCTGCATCATTCAGAGCGGAAGTCGCCATCACAAGAATAGAGCCCATTGAGAATCTTACAGAGTGCATCTATTGTGGTTCATTTAACATCGTGAAGGATGGAGTAAGACGCAATAAGCGTGGCGACATCCAAATCTTCTATTGCAAAGATTGTTTGCGATACTTCACTTTCAACATCGGGTTTGAAAGGATGAAGCATAACCCTCACGCCATTACGTCAGCTATGCAACTATACTTTAGTGGAGAATCCTTAAGAAACACAATGAAATCTCTGAAGCTGTTAGGCGTTGAAGTATCGCATCAGACGGTTTACAATTGGATTAGAAAATACGTCAAACTGATGAAGACGTACGTTGAGAACTTCAGACCTAATGTAAGTGACACTTGGAGAGCAGACGAATTATTCATCAAAGTAAAAGGCGATATGAAATACCTATTTGCATTAATGGATGATGACACAAGGTTCTGGATAGCTCAAGAAGTTGCAGAGACGAAGCACAAGCATGACGCAAGAACACTATTTCATATCGGCAAAAGGCTCATGGACAAAAAGCCTAAGACACTCATAACTGATGGACTCCAAACATACTCAGTTGCCTGCAGGCAAGTATTCGATGAAACAACGCATATTCGCCATATTCGAATTCAGGGAGATCACAACAATAACAAGATGGAAAGGTTCAACGGAGAAATCCGAGACAGAGAAAAGACAATGAGAGGCTTAAAAACAAAAGAAACGCCAATACTCATGGGCTACCAGCTTTTTCACAATTATATCAGAGCTCATGAAGGGCTAGACGGAAAGACACCTGCAGAAGCTTGCGGAATAAAGATTGAAGGAAACAACAAATGGCTAACATTGATTCAAAATTCTAGCAAACAGCGAAAATAAACAAGTGATTCTTTTCTTGTAGTTGTGTACAGCAGTTACACAACAATCCATAAATAGACATTTTCCCTATTCTATTATCGGAGAAAGGATAAAATAGTATAAGGGGAATATAGGAGAGAACGGATATGTCAGTTGTCATAATTAGAAAGCGAGTAGACTCTATTCTCAATAAGGAACTTTTGAATAGATACCGTAGATTGCGACAAGACCTCTTATGGATTCTCGCTAGTAAGGAGAAATTGCGACTAGTCTATGCGAATAGGTACATTGCTGTCGAAAACAAAACTGTCAAATTCACCGATACAACTATGGAAGGAATATTATTCGAGATTCATGCTGCTGGTCGACAAGTTGAAGATTTCACCATTGAATATATTGGCGAACAACCGGTGAATTTTCTTTTTTAGGATGCCCTTTTTTGCGATTGACAACCGACTTAGGTCCAAATCGTCACGCTCATGTTATTGGATTAGTTCATTGCTCTCAATTCCAACAACCTAAACCTGTACACTTCGTTATCGACACTGGGTGTTCCATAACAACTTTACTAGGCGACGATGTAACTAGATTATCTATAAACTGTCATGGTTTGCAAAAGACATCGTGTAATACTGCAAATGGCACTGTTAATCCTTATCTATTGCCACAAGTTGACGTAATACTTCCGATACAACATGGCTTTTTTGGGCGACAAGTGAGACTTACTACATTCCGTCTAAATCATATCCAGTGCAATCCACCAACATCACCACAACCAACAGCCAACCCATTTCCAATGCAATCAGTTAGTCTATTAGGTATGGATATACTGAGCTTCTTCAGAAATTGGAAATACACAAGAAATAAACTCATTATGAAAACTTGCTAATCTCCGACGAATTTTTACAGCGTAAGAAATCCGATAAAGACTTTACAGCACCTGGACCTGCACTCGAGTCAAGAGGTTGAATTTGTCGAATCTTTGACGCAGACAAGAGTCTGGCTCCCATGCTTGTGATCTTCTGCTTTTCTTTACCGTTGTTCTGACGTTCATAGGGAATCTCTTGTGACCGATAAAAATGGTGTTGAAAGGCAAGGTGGTTGCTAACTGCTTTCGCCTTGTCTATTCGAGAATCTTCCGCAGTTGACGGTTTCTGAACTTCGTGACAACTATGAAAAAGAAGACAAGCCACAGAGCGGTACCTAGAAGAAACGCCCTCAACTCACCCAAGATTCCAGAAACAACAGCAAGGGAAATACTTTGAAACAGGAACGCAGTCGATAAGCCTCCAAGAGTGACTAGCACGTTGTTTGCGAATCTTTTTATGTGAAACCTAGCCCCTCTCTTGACTTTTCCATAATACAAGACTTCAAAGGTTAAGAACCAAGCCGTCGTTGCGCCAATAACCATAGGCAATAGTACTTGGATATAAAACTCCCAAAAGGTCCTCAAACGATCAGTTTGCATCAGATGGACGAAATAAACCATGATCACAGCGAAGACGACGATGAAGGCTACGGCTGATTTCTTGTACAGGTTCTCTCGCTCTTCCCACGTGATTCCATTTTCAGCCATCTTAGATGCGCCCCAAGCCTCTAGCTAAAGCAAAAGCGCCAGAGATGAAAAACATTCCCATTGACGTCAATCGGACTAGAAACCAAATATAAACTCCGAGAAGCACGCACTTAATAAGACACTAATAAAATAGTGAAAAGCCAACAAGGTGCCCGAAACTTGCCAAAAATCAAAGTGGGTCTCGTGGGCGTCGGAAACTGCGCTTCAGCGCTTGTCCAAGGCTTACAGCACTACAGCAACTGCGACAAACAAGAAGAATGCGTCGGACTGCGCAATCTGCTTCTAGGCGGCTATCATCCGAGAGACATACAAATAGTCGCAGCGTTCGACGTAGACAACCGAAAAGTCGGAAAAGATCTATCAGAAGCCATATTCGCAACCCCAAACAACACTCCAAAACTAGTCGACATCCAATCATCTAACGTCATCGTCCGCAAAGGATCAACTCTAGACGGCGTAGGCGAATACACAAAGAACATCATACACATAAGCAGCGAACCAGAAGACAACATCGTTGGAGCACTTAAAGAAAACGACACAGAAATCGCGCTCAACCTGCTCCCAAGTGGAGCCGCAAAAGCTGCACAATACTATGCAGAACAAGCACTAACGGCAGGATGCGCCTTCATAAACGCCACACCCAACTTCATCGCCAGCAACGAAACATGGGCTAGGCGCTTCGAAACAGCAGAAATCCCCTTAGCAGGAGACGACCTAATCGACCAAGTGGGAGCAACCACACTCCACAAAACGCTGCTCAAACTGCTATCAATGAACGGTGTCCGCATAACCCAAACCTACCAGCTCGACGTAGGAGGCGGCACGGAATCCCTAGACACATTGGGACGCACAAGAGACATCAAAAGAACCGTAAAAACAGAGTCGGTTGAATCTGCCTTGCCCTACAAGGCTGAAGTGGTCGCGGGCTCTACAGACTACGTGGACTTTCTGCAAAACAGACGCGACAGCTACTTCTGGATCAAAGGAGTACACTTCTGCAACGTACCCATGCAAATAGACCTAAAACTATCAACCATCGACGCACCAAACGCCGGCTCCGTCCTATTCGACGTAATCAGGGCCATGAAAATCGCCCTAGACAGGGGACTAAAAGGTGCCATACAGCCCATTTGCGCCCACGCTTTCAAACATCCACCGCAGCAGGTCTCAATTGAAACTGCAGAAAAAATGTTCGCTGACTTCATAACCTAGACGAGTCTCTGCAATTCGCGTATTACCTTCTCTTTTACCTTGGTTTGCTCAAGCTTCTCTTTCAGAATAGTTATGGTTCTGACCGGAGTAGGGTCTATTCCCCGCAAAACAGCCAAATACACGCTTGTAAAGTCTCCAACGCAAATCACAGAAGACATCTTTACTAGTGTGGTTTTGCCCTTGCCCCAAACCTCAGAAACCCTCAACAATTCTCTAATCATCAACTCTTTGGTGACTTCAATCCTCCGCCTTATCGCCGGCGCTTCACTCTCATCTCGAATGAGGATAATCGAAAAGCTTTTTGCAAGTTCCCGAACCCCTTCCCACCCAACAATCTCATTATGATTAAGCTCTGGAAAAGTCTCCCACTTAGCAGGAACCTTGCTGTTCTCATTAAACTGAGTCTTAAAACGCTGCGCCACAGCACGATAAACGCCAAAACCATAAACCACTGGAACAGCTCCAAAGATGCCTGAAGCCAATGTCTTGGAAAAGTTGTCAGCCAGCGGCTTGCTAGACGAATTCTCATCACTAACCTGCTTCAGAACCCTCACAGCCTCAGAAACCTCAGACCCAACACCTGAAACCAGCGCAATCTTCTCCAAAAATATAGGCAGAGGCACAAACAAATACGGAAGAGTCGCTCTTGGAGCCATCCCCGAAGGAACACGTAAATGTGGAACATTCAGCTTCTCAGCAAACTCGAAAAGCTTCCCACCAGAACTCAAGCCAACGATCATGCACTTTCGCTTAACGGCGTCAAGAAGCACGCTTAGAGATTCCTCAGTCTCCCCCGAATAGCTCACGACAAACACGAGCGTATCCTTGTCTGCATATTCTGGCAGTGAGTATTCTCTACAAACATCAATTGGAACAGCTACTCTGTCTCTTGCCCAGTCTTTCAGCAACTCCCCGCCAATCGCAGAACCACCCATACCAGCCACAATGATTGTCCGTGGTTCGCGATAACCAATTGAAACAGTTCGAGCGAGTTTTGCCGCTTTCTCATAATGCTTAGGCGCGTCAACGCAGAAGGAAAGCATGTTACCCTTATCAATCTTCTTGATCTTGTCAAGATCATCCAAAATAGCCATCTTCGGCAAATGCTTCAGCCTCTTCGTTTCTTTTGCAAGTTTTATATGGCACGTTCAGCTTTTAAGCCAAAAGCCATTAAGAGCCATTTCAAGACAATAAACGGAGAAGAGAAAGTGCCCGACAAAGAAATCTCCATAGCCATACCCGCTTCTGTCGTCTCTGACACGCCACACCTACGCGAGAAAACCTCAAAAATCGGGCTAATCGGAAGAGCCGCTGCCATCTTCAGGGTCGGCGAAATAATAGTCTACCCAGACAATCCGAAAGCAGACCAAACAGCAGAAATGAGCTTGATTGCGCTTCTGCTTTCCTACATGGAAACCCCGCAGTATTTGCGCAAGAGGCTTTTCAAGCTTCAACCAGAACTGCAGTTTGCTGGCATACTTCCACCTCTACGGACGCCTCATCACCCATTAAACAACAAGGTCAAAAACCTTGGAATCGGCGAATACCGCGAGGGGGTGACGCTGTCCAAAACCAATGAAGGCATGCTCGTAGATATCGGTGTTGAACAACCAGCATTAGTCCTGAATGAACAATTGCCCGTGAACAAAAGGGTTACAGTGAAAATCACAAATGCTGAGAAACGTGTTGAAGCTGAGCTGGCAAACCGCGAGGAGATACCAGCATACTGGGGCTACACGGTTATTGTGGAAAAACGTTCTTTCGAAAAAGTCGCAAGAGGCAGAGGTTTCAACCTAGTTATCGCCACATCCAGATACGGCCTCCCTCTTGCAGAAGTTGCTGATAAAATAGCAGAAAAATGGAAACGTGCAAAAACCATCCTTGTGGCCTTTGGAGCCCCTACAAAAGGACTACACGAGATAGCCCGACGCGAAGGATTCAACTTGGATGATATCGTAGATTTCGTTATTAACACCATCCCGTTGCAGGGAACCGAAACCGTTCGGACTGAAGAAGCGCTCATCGCATCATTAGCGATTCTGAATACACATTTTCATCACTAGAACCTTAATCCACGTACATACTATAGCGAAAAAGACGAAAAAGGTTCTTTTGCTTTTGCCTTTCTTCTTGAGGATAAAGGATTAAATGCTCGTATCGCTTATGTGCGGGTATGAATCTTGATCTTACGATGCCGACAGTCCTGTTTCTGGTAGCGCTGTTGGCTATGTTTCTCAACAAGAAAGTTGAAAGCAAGCTCAAGGGTGCTCTAGAGAACAGAGAGTTCCGCACGCGAGACACCATCTTGCTTGTCGCCACGATGGGCATCACAATCTCTGTTGTCGTGCTAATCCCGGAATTGGCTCTTATGGCAATATTTCTATTCGCCTATTCCATGCTCCTATTCATATTCACACATATCTTCTCAGACTTCAACAAGACTAGAGCAAGCATATTCTGCCTAGCTTTTCTTGTCATAACCATCGCCGCAGCCCTAGCCCTCCAACTCAACCTCGTAACAAACACGTTGGGCATCCTTGGACCGATAGCCTTCTACGGCTTGTCCCTTTTCACGCTCTCAGCTCTGATCTACGAACATAGAAGAACCGCCACAGGAGAAAGATGGTATCTGGCTGTCTTGCCCCCTGCACTTTTCATATGCCTATACGCTTTCTACAACAGAACATCTCTATGGTTTCCGTACATACTAAACCTATACGGAATAGCCTTCGCAGTCCTGATTATCCTCTACATGGGAACCCTATTCACATGGAAAACCACCCTGATCTTCACAGGACTCCTAACCATCGTCGACACAATCTTGGTCCTAGTCACTCGTACAATGGTTTCGGCAGCAATGAGCGTTCAAGCTCTTAGGCTCCCCGTTCTGGTCTCGCTGCCAGTACTACCGTTGATAGTTACGGAGAGGGGCTTACAGTACATGTCCTTGGGCCTCGGAGACTTCTTCTTCGCAGGACTACTAGCAACACAAACCATGAAAAAGTACGGCAGGCTTTATGGTGTCTGTGCAATTATTACAATGGCTTTGTCTTTCGGGATTTTTGAGATACTGCTAATCTACTATGAAGTGTCGGCCTTTCCAGGTACGGTGATGATAATAATAGGGTGGCTACCCATAGCCTTTCTCAGCTTCATCAGGAAATCCAAGCGCTGAAGAACCTTTCAGAAAAGGTGATCATTTATCAGTGAGGGTTTATCTCCAACAGCGCTAACGATGGCATTTTCTATTCCTATTTCATGAAGCCGCTGAAAGACAGTCTTGGAATCTTTCTTGCGCGTGTTTATGAAGACTGAAGGCCCAGTGTCCATTGAGTACCATGCAGGAATTCCCTCTGCCCTCATTTGAACAACTTCCTTAATGATTCGAACAGTGTCTGGCTCCCAGAGTACCATATGCGATTTTCCAGTCATCGTTATCGCATGAAGGCTCAAGGTATCTTCTTCAGCGAGCCTTCCTATCGTGGTAACGTCTCCATGCTTCACGGCGTTCTCCATTTCCCTAAGCAAGTTGCCTATGTTGCTTAACCTTGCCTCAAACAAGGGAGAACTGAGTACTTCAGCGTGAGCTTCATCAGTCTTCACGTTAGACTGAATAGGCACAACAATCATCGAAAAATCCATACCTTCTGCTGTAGGCAATTGCTCAGCATAAGACCTGCCCTTCTTGTCAGCATACCAGATGGCAAATCCTCCGGCAAGACTTCGGGTTGACGAACCGGCGCCCAACCGCACAGCTTCGGAAAGAGAAAGCATATCAATGCTAAGACCTAGCGCATTAGCAGCCGCTAACCCCAAAGCCGCAAAACCAGAAGCAGAAAAACCCAAACCCTTGCCAGCTCCAAGACTGTTTTCCGAAACTACCCTAAAGCCACCAGAAAAACCTGCCAACCCCTTCAACTCGCCAAGAACAACCTCAACTCGTTCCTTGTCTGTTCCAGATAGCTCTTTCCCATTAACAATGATTTCATCCTTCTTTGGTGATGTTGACGGTTTCACAGTTGTCGTGGTGCTTAAGGCTTGAATACAGACGGATATGCTGTCATGGTAAGGGATTCTCAGCTTGGGATTCTTCAGTCCATGATATTTTACCAACCCTTGAATCGGATGCGCAACTACAGTAGCTTTCAACAGTTACCACTCAACAAGCAGATAAATATTAAGCGAAGAATTCTTAACATTTAGGCAAACAAAAGAGTAAAAATGAGAGACTGCGGGTTTATCCGAATAGTGCACCTAGTCCTTCGAGTGCTGCTTCTTCCTTTGCCTTCTCTTCTTCTTTCTTCTTCTTTTCGTCTTCTTTGGGCTTGGCTTCAGCTGCTGGTGCTGTTGCCGCGGGTGCCGCCGTTGCTGGTGCTGCCATCATTGTCGGGGCAGACTTTATCGCCTCGTCGATTTTGACTTCAGCTAAAGAAGCTACTAGCGCCTTGACTCGTACTACGTCCGCGTTTATGCCTGCGGCCGTCAGAACTTGTGATAGGTTTTGTTCGTTGATTTCTTTTCCTGCTTTGTGAAGGAGCATCGCAGCGTAAACGTATTCCATACCTTTTCACCTCTCAAATCATCTATTTTAACTTTTTTCAGCTTTCTGTTCAACTTGCTCAGTCTTTTCCTCTAAGGTAGGCAATCGACTACTTAAACCTAGCATTTCAGCATGCGCCTTTCTGATCAAGTCTTCTATTGTCTCTTTTGTCGGAAACGCCGCATTCAAGGAAAGCACATACGCCTCTCTATGAGCAATCTGCAAAAGCGCGAAAGTGCTTTCCTTCGCCGGATAAGCAATGCTCAGCGTCAACGCAAAGGCATCTGCTTGGGCGGCTTGAATGGTTTGCTTGGTCTTATCAACGTCTATCTTGAGCTGTTCCTGTGTTATTATCAAGCCATCATCGTAAACGAAATTCATGGCAAGTCCGCTTTCAACTGGCTTTATCCCAAGCTTCGACAGAACACTTGCCAATCTCTCATCAATAACCTCACCCTTTCTGACCACCAACGTATCTTTGCTCACCCAGACGCTTCCAGACTCGATTCTTGTGGGCAACCCAGCGGCGTTAAGCTGACTGATTATTGGGCCTGGCGGTTGTCCAGTGTTTCCCGCCGGAACCACAACGTCAAAAGCCGCAATGTCGCCTGATTTGGCTGTTGTTTTCACTTTTCCTCTTTCCAGAGTCAAGGCCAGATTGAACGGGTTTAAGTCGGTGAATAGGAAAACATTAGGTCCCGTCAGGTGTTCCTCAAGCTTCTTCAAGTCTGGCTTGTCTTTGCAATCCTCGATTGCCAGCTTCATCAACGTGTTCTTTATGACTCTCATGTACACTTTGCCCGCGAGGTTCTTCTTGAAAGCCTGAAGTTGAGGCGCCCTAAGCTTCTGCAAACTGGCAATCCCAACAACCTTGTGCTGGCCCACCAGCTTGGCTATCTCTTCAACCGCGTTCTTTTTTTCTTGCAGGACTTGTTCAGACGGCATCGGCTCTCCTCTCTCACGGTTTAACCTTGACAGGCGTGCCCATGGACGTTTTTATGGTGGCGAACTTGATGTTCTTCATTCCTTTCTTAAGCTTTCCTTCCAAAACCCTCAAAACAGTTTGAATATTCTCCGCAAGCTCCTCCTCTTTCATGCTTTCAGTTCCGATACGGCATTGCACCAACGGTTGGCCACGCGTCCTAACAACAACTGTCTTGCGATGCTTTGTTATCAAGGCAGCCATGTCTGCTGAAGGTGGAACAGGTGTAGGCATTTTTCCTTTAGGTCCCAACGTAGGGCCCAGAATCTTGCCCACAGACATCATCAAAGGGGCTTCAGCTATGAAAACATCGTAATCATTAGCTAATTTCCGCAAATCCCGCTTCTTACCAGCCAAGCCATCAAGCTCAGCCTTTTCAATAACATGATCCGCATTCGCCTTTCTTGCTTTCAGAGCCAATTCTCCCGAGCCAATAACACAAATCTTGTTCTGCTTTGCAGGAGAATATGGAAGTTCTACGATTTCCTGGATTTTGCCCTCAGCCGATTTCATATCAACATCCTTAAGAAGCAGAACCAGCTCTACGGATTGATCGAATTTTCTCTTCTCAGACTTCTCCTTGGCTTCTTTAACCGCTGCCAAGATGGTCTTTTGGTCTAAGGGCATCTTTGAGGCCTCGTGCCAATGAGGGAATGGAACGCGGTTATAAAAGTATTCTCTTATGTTCTAGCTCTTACTAAATATTTCGTCATGCTTGCCTTCATCAATCTCTTTCTGCACTTCGCGTGGATCCTTGCCTTCAGCCGTGACACCCATGCTCACACAAGCACCCAAGATCTCCTTAGCCGCACCCTTAAGATCCTTAGCCAACAGCTCTGGACGCTTCATCTTAGCAATACGCACCACTTGGTCAATGGTAAGGTTTCCAACTTTCGCAGTGTGCGGCGTTGCTGAGCCTTTCTCAATTTTCAACTCGCTGACGATTAAAGCAGGTGTAGTAGGTGTTCCAACCGTGACTTCGAAGTCTTTGGTGTCGGGATCCACGGCAACTTTCACTGGAACCTTCATTCCAGCATAATCCTTGGTGAGCTCGTTTATCTTGTTCACGATCATCATTACGTTGACGCCTAGCGGACCTAGGGCTGGACCTAAGGGCGGTCCTGCGTTTGCTTGACCTCCGCTTATGAGCAGTTCCACGATTTTCTTATCAGCCATCTACGTTTCACCACTTGCAGTTCTTGATTTTTCCACTATTTTGACATAGTCAGAATTAACAGTTATTGGCAAGGTGAAGCTTGCCTCCAACAACTCCAACGTGACCTCGGCCTTAGCTTTGTCAATGCGTGTTATCTTTGCCCGCATGCCCTTGAAGGGGCCGCCTATTATTTCTACGATGTCTTCTTCATTTAGCTCTTCAATTATTGGCTTTCTAACAACGTATCTTTCAATCTCTGAAAAGCTCACAATTCCGGGAACCCTTGACCGCACGTGCTTTATGCCCGCTATAGCTTCTTCCACAAAATGCGGTCCCTCGGCCTCCATGAAAACGTATCCTCTGAGGGCTTCTGGCACAAGAATAGCCTTTATTGGGATCTTGGTCATCTCAATCTTTGCCGAAACGAGTCTAGCCACGTTTTTCTCTTGGCCTGTCGTTGTTTTTATGGCAAAGATTTTGGTGGTAGGCTCTTCACTTTTCTCCATGCGGTTTCTTCCCTTTTAACTGCTCGCTGGGTAGCCTGGCTGCAGAACGGAGGATAGTAGTTTGATCATGAACCCAACTAGCCCGATTGCGCACACGCCCAAGAAGCATATTTTTATTGATAGCCAAAGCTCGTCTCTTCCTGGCTTTACTGCAAGCTTCAAGGTTCTCGCCGCTTG
Source organism: Bathyarchaeia archaeon (assembly GCA_041500425.1). Taxonomy (GTDB): domain Archaea; phylum Thermoproteota; class Bathyarchaeia; order Bathyarchaeales; family Bathycorpusculaceae; genus JBGQME01. Next base: position 115,048 of record JBGQME010000004.1, read on the forward strand.
ATCTAGGAATGATCTTAGACCCATGGTTTATCGCACACTCAACATTTCAGATCGGATATAAACGTTGCTGTAGCGTAAGCTTTGAAAGATAAACCAAGACATTTCTATTAACCTTTCTCCTCACGAACGTCAAGCCTTCTCGAATAGCAAGCCTATCTCCTTGAGCATTTCAACGAGGGGCAGCTTGTCTTCGCCCCTGATTCCCTTCCAATCCAAAACCACATGATCAATCTGCTCCAACGTCCTTTCAATACAATGTCTAAGAATCGGCACATCTATCTTTGGAATGGCGTATTTAGGAATCATGTGGCCAAAAGCCACCTCGCTTTCCAACGCCATTTGAGTAAATTTGGCATTATAATGAAGACCGCCTATGCCAAGCACTGCTTTGCCTAGGCAATGGTCGAACTTGGAGACCGCCTCCATTGCAGAATGAGCGACGACCTCAGCTGCTTTCAGATCATTCCACTGCTTCAGTGAGCTTCCCAACTCTACGAACATGGTGGGCACGTCCAGAGATGGTCCGTGATGAGTACCTTCGTAGGAAACCTCATAGTCGAGCTTCATCTCCCCTTTGAATCGCGCCATAACCTTCAGCGCGGTTCTCATAGCATTTGCAGGAGAAATTGAAACCTTCCTTGGGATTCCTCCTAGCTCTGCCTCAGCTAGGTTTCCTGGCGTGTGCACTGAGAGTGTTGGTTTCCCGCTTTCGCTGCTGTGTCTTGAGATGAAAACTACAAGCTCCAGATTGTTGAAAGAGGCTGTCAGAGTCTGTGCATAAATAGACTCCTCTTCCAGAGTCACGAGCTTGACTTTTCTGCCGTCAATTTCGGTCTCGTAGACTGAGCGTTCTTGAAAGTTTTCACCTGCCTTTACTAAGGGGTAATGGTCAAGGATTTGTTTTGCTATGTTTAGGCTTGCAATGTCTTTGTTTGAGGAAACGAGCAGAATCATGCTTGTGCCCTCTTCAGCGATTGGTTGATAAATGATAAATATCGTCATGCTGGTAATGAAGTTGCTGTTAACTCTAAAGGGAAACTGGGGAAAATGAAAAATGGAAGACGAATTCGCCTTGGAAGCAGAAATCTACGATAGGATTTGGGGAAGACATGATTATGAGACTGACATAAAGTTCCTCGATAGGTTGTTCAGGAAACACGGTTGTAGCAGCATCCTTGATATTGGATGCGGAACAGGAAACCATGCTCTAAGATTGAGCCGACTAGGATATGAAGTGACAGGAGTTGACATAAGCTCAACCATGCTGAAAATAGCCAAAAGAAAAGACAAAAAGAGAAAAGTGTGGTTTAGAAAAGGCGATATGAAAGAACTCAAGACCATTGTTTCGAAAACAAGATATGACGCGGCAATCTCGCTTGGACAGGTTTTCTCACATCTTTACACTGACAAGGAAGTACGAGTTTTCATCAAAGGAGTTCATAGAGCATTAAGGAAGAATGGGCTATTCGTGTTCAGTACGAGGAACGCGAAGAAAATCAGCGCGGAGTACCTGAATAAGCTCCTTCTGGATCATATGGTGAACGATAAAGATCTGCAGCTTTTAATGCTAACCCATAACCACAGAGACCCACGGGATCCAAACACTATAGTGTGGAAACCGATTTACTTGATAAAAAAGACGGCAAGGTTGACTTGCAGATACGGGAACACAAACTGCGATGGTCAGACCTTGAAACGCTGAAGAGAATATTGATTGAAAATAGCTTTGAAATCGTAACAGTGTATTCTGGACTCTTAAAAAAGAAATTTAATGAAGATGTGCACAATGACATGTGGTTCATAACAACAGCGAAATAGAACTAGACCAGACCCATCGTGAAGTCTAGCACGTGCGCGGAAAAGCTTTATAACTCAAAAGGTTAGGTTTGTCTGAAAACGGTGAGATCATGCACCTACTCAACTTCAAAGATCTGACAGGTCAACAGCTTACTGAAATGATTGACAAAGGCATTGAGATCAAGCATAATCCTGAAAAATACCGAACAGCCTTGGACGGCAAGTCTGCTGCGCTGATTTTCCAGAAGACCTCTACGCGGACTCGGGTTGCATTTGAGGTCGCCATGACCCAGCTAGGAGGTCACGGTCTCTTTATTGATTGGAGAACAACCAACTTTGCCTTGGCGGACATCTCTGACGAGGTACAGTATCTGTGTCGCAACGTTGATTGCATATTGGCAAGACTGATGAAGAACGAAGATCTATTGAAGATGGCTGAGGCCTCGCGTGTTCCTGTGATCAATGGATGCGACGAGAAGTATCACCCAAGCCAAGCAATAGCTGATCTAATAACGGTCAAAGAGAAAATAGGCAAGCTGAAAGGTGCTAAGCTCGTCTATGTAGGTATACACAACAATGTCTGCAACTCGCTTGTCGAAGGATGCACGAAGACAGGAGTGAAGATCACCACGGTGACACCAATCTTCAATGAGCCCACAAGAGATGAAGAGCTTTTGAAAGAAGCTAAGAAGACGGAATTGTGGAAAACCACATTAGACATAAAAGCAGCTGTCAAAGATGCAGATTTCGTTTACACAGACACGTGGGTGGACATGGAATCCTTCACAGATCCAAAATACGCCGCGGAAAAGGAGAAACGCCTCAAGCTCATGATGCCCTATCAAATAAACAAGGAGCTTCTGAAAGGAAGCAACGCTTACGTAATGCACGACATGCCAATACACAGAGGATACGAAATAACAGGTGATGTCATCAAAGGCCCGAAATCCGTGATCTACGAACAGAGCGAGAACCGACTGTACTCGGCAAAGACAATCTACCTAAAGCTGATGGGAAAAAGCTAAGTTAGAGAATATCAGGCTATTTCAATATCATTTGTACGAATTTTTCTGGGTTAAACTCTTCCAAGTCGTCGTACTTCTGTCCTGTTCCTATGAACAGTATTGGTTTTTGGGTTACGTAGGTCACGCTTAGGGCCGAACCGCCCTTGATGTCTGCATCCACCTTGGTTAGTATCGTTGCATCGATGCCAACACTCTTGTGAAATTCCTCTGCCTGCATAACGGCATCATTGCCCGTAAGCGAGTCCACGGTCAAGATTGTCAAATCGGGTTTGACGATGCGTTTGATCTTTTCAAGTTCGCTCATCAAGTTTCGGTTTGTCTGCATTCTTCCTGCAGTGTCGATCAGAACAATATTTATTCCATGGGCTTTGGCGTGGCTTATTGCGTCAAAGGCAACAGCCGCCGGGTCGGCGCCGTACTTGTGCGTGATCATCTTTACACCGAGTCGTTTGGCATGTATTTCCAGCTGTTCGATAGCGCCTGCTCGATAGGTGTCGCTGCAAGCCAGAACCACAGAATAGCCCTTCTTGTTGAAGAATCGAGTCACCTTGGCTATCGTCGTGGTTTTTCCGGTGCCATTTATCCCGACAAAAACTATGAGGAATGGTTCGCCTTTCTTGCGTTTTTCTTCAACAGCCTTCAACAGGTCAAGCTTGTTGTTAGTAAGCATGACCTCTAACAGCACGTCTCGAAGGCTATTTTCCACGATTTTCTTGCGGTCTTCAAGGCGTTTGACCTGCACTCCATCCAAGCGTTTTTCCATTTCATCACATATGCGCTCTGCCACGGGAAAGGCAACATCATTTTCCGCAAGGCTTATCTTGAACTCAGAAAGCACGGGTCGAAGGTCTTCAGCCTTGAGGTTGGTCGTGGTGACCTTGCTAACAAGACCCTTCAGGCCAGATTTGAGTTTCTCGAACATCTACGGGGTTTTCCCCTCTTGCACTTGGGCTACCAGAGCCTCAAACTTGCCTCTTTTCTCGTTGATTCTGTCGACGACTTGGCTGAACTGCATCTGAAGGGAGGTCCTCGTTTTCTCGAGCTCTTCCACCCTTTTCTTCACTACTTCCTTCGTTTCGGGCAATGTTTTCTCAATTGAAACCCCTGCGCCGATTCCAACAACTAGCTTGTCTTTGCTTTCGAGCCTCGCCTTGACGTAAGAGTTGCCGCCTATAGGGACAAGAAGCTCCGCGTTCTCCTTTTCTTTCTCCAACCCCTCCAACGCCATGTTCGCGTAAGTCAAATCAGTCATCACGGCATTTACCATATTAACCCTAGATTGCACGGCTTCAGCCGTCTGTTCAAGAAGACGCAGTTCGACGGATAATCTACGGAGTTCTTCCTCGCTTTTACTCGCCAACTTTCTCTTCTCCAACAACCAGTTTCTTCAATATTGGATTGGTTATTTGGTCAGGCGGAACCTCTTCAACATTGATTATCTTTATGTGACAACGTTTCACACGATGTCTGCTACCCAGTTCTGCATAAACCTTTTCTACGGCATGCTCAGGCTTAACAGCCATTATCTCCTGATTGAAAGACGTTTTCAGATTGGGCTTGTGGATTTCGCCTGTTACCTTGAAGACTTTCAACTTTGGTCAACTTCCTTTCACAACATCAAAGCACTCTGTAATATAAAGCGTTTCGAAGAGGTTTCTTGGAATAAAGCTACGTTACTACGCTTTCTTCTTCCTGCACTACGTCTAGTGCGTTTCCGATTATGAACAGTTCAGGTCCAGTCGTCATCGACCCAGCAATAGCCGCATGCCGACTACAGATCAAACCCGATCCAACGAACGGCACTCCGCAGTTAATGGTGCCCACGTCAACTGGAACCTTAAACGTGTCTTCCAAGAGTTTTCGCTCAGGATCTGTCAAAAGAGGATGAGCCAAGACACCCTTGTTCGTAGCCACAGCCAACGCTCCAACATAGGGCAAGCGGGCAATCTCGCCAGCCACTGCCTCAACGCCCAAAGTCTCTGAAATCACGTCAACATCTGATTGTTTTAGTCGCGGGTCAACGAGTGCTCCATGATTATTCGCCAAGACCAAATTTCCATACGCGGTCTTTCTAGTTTCCATCACTGTGATGTTTCCTTTGAAGGCGACCTTTAAGGCATCAAGCTCTTCTTGGTGCACAAAATTGGGAAGCAGAATCCCGTTCGAATTCGCACATGCAAGAGCGCCAATAAGGACCGATCCGCCTATCATCGTATGAATCAGCTTGGCTTTCAGCCATCCTGCCAGTTTCTCGGCTTTCTTGAGCGGAACGTATTTCGGAATTATGACGATGTCATCTGTAGCAAGCGAGTATACACCTATGCTTACGCTTCCTTCAAGGCTGGACAGGTAAATGGCCAAGGACTAATCTCCTTCAGCCAAATAAACAGTCACATTCCCCTCTTTATCCTTCGCAGCCCTAACCCGAATCTTCCGCGGAGGCTTCTCAATACCCCTACTCCAAACTTTGAGGTTAACCTCATTATCTATAACGAGCCTAGCAGGCTCCTCTTCCTCCTCGCCCTCAGTTTCCTTGCGAGCCTCCAACTTCATATGCTTAGTTATGAAACTCCTAAGCATTCGCATGGCCCTCGGAGCTCTCTTGTTAGCAGGCATGATCCACGCTTTACCTAGAGGAACTGTGTAGATTCTTTCTTCAACGATTTCCTCTTCCTCTTCTTTCTTTTCCCTCTTCTCTTTCTTCTCTTCCTTCTCCTCTTTCTCTTCCGACGGCTTAGCTTCTTCAGCTTTTGCAAACGCCTCTTTTACGGCTTCAACCTTTTCCTCTTCAACTTCCTCGCCGGTTTCCTCTTTAGGAGCCTCTTCAGCTACAGGTTCTTCAACAGCTTCAGCAGGTTGCTCCGGCTCTTCTTCAATGGGTTCTTCTTTAGTTTCCAGTTCCTTTCCTTCCTTCTCTTCCTCTTTCTTAATTGGCCATTCCTCCCTAGGCTCTTATCTTCCTTCTTCGCCACTGTCTTCTCTTAGGATGCGTCCTGAATTTCCCGCCTGTTTTGGCTATAACCCATGTTGGCACCGCTTTCTTCTGTTTTCCAGCTTTCGCCAATCTTCGCTTCTTCGCCGTAGGCTTGTTTCGCGTCATCTTTCATTTCCTCATTATCTTTGGCTCTCGCTTACGCGACTGCAACTGCACAAGTATCTGCCTTAACCGTTCATCTGACAGGGGAATGGCAATCTTTCCTTGCTGCGCAAGCTGAATCAACTGCAGCTCCAGCTGATCAGTAAATTCGGGTCTGACCATTTTAAGGTTTGTCAGCCTCTGTCTCGCTTCTTGGGTTAGAATGTTCCTCAGCAAGGCCTGTTTCTGAGCTTCAAGCTGCTGCTGCAACTGACCATCCCGCTGCTCATCAGACACTTGCCGCTGTAAGGCTGCAAGCTTCCTTCTCCGAAGATCTTCCAGCTCCTCGTCAGACATCTCACTCACCCTTTCTGGTACTTCTCTAACTCCGGAAGCTCCTTCACCAATTCCTTGCCAAGCTCTTCAGCAAGTTCCTGCAGAAGCTTTCTGCCTTCTTTCGTCATTTTCCTTCCGTGAGTTCCAGATACTTCAATAAAACCTGCAACCTGCAACTGCTGCAAAGCCTTCCTTATGATGGAACCGCCAGCCTTTGCCGCATGTTTAGGCGTTCCCCTAAAGCTTTTTCCTCCCCCGTACTCGGATCTTAGTTTTTCCATGCCTATTGGGCCGTGAACATAAACCTTGCGCAAAATTGAAGCACAGCGGGTATACCACCAGTCAGGGTCTTGAGGGTGCCTCTCAACATGTGAACCAGTCTTCGCCATGCTCGCCCATGGGGGTGGCGTCGCGGCATCCACGTTTTCTTTTAGGTATTTGGCTAGTTTTTTGATGAGTTTGGAGGCTGGCACATCGTAGGGGGTCGTCAAGACTCTTTGTCCTCTGGGTTTTCCTTCTGTAAAATCATGAAGCCTAATATAAAGGCTTTCACTTTTTGCGACTCTTGTAAAGCATGAAAGTATGCCCTCTAACCTCAATCAACGCTGACTCCGTCTGGGCAGCAATTTTCTGAGTTAGCTGCTTGGTTTCGTCTCCTGAGAGGGCAGTTTTCAAGATCTTGACCTTGACCATCTTGTTCCTATCCAACTGCTTCCCGATCTCCCCCAACAACTCCTCTGAAGCACCGCTCTTGCCTATCAAAATGGTTGGTCTCTTGTCTCTTAGTTGGCGCTTGACAAAACGTTTCTTCCCATCCGTTAGCCCGCTCATGCTAATAGCTTCTCCTTCTTCTTTTTCAAAGGAATCCGCATTTGCTTGCCGCAGTTTAGGCAGGTAATCACCAAGTGAGGTTCTCTCCGTTGTCTTACGCGCACACGACAATTCACACCCGACAAGATAAAGCTTTTACAGTGCCTGCAAACTTGGATTCTGTATTCTCTGGGCAGATGAATCCGAGTAGCCATAGCTATCTTTCTTGCCAGATCCACATAACGCTGAGCCAATAAAGGGTCTTCAGTGAAGGTTTCGTTTGCCAAACGAAAAAGCGTCCGAATACGCTGCATCGCGATCCGTCTAGTATCAGGATCCATTGCCTTGCACTTTGCTCCACTGGCAGATTATGCTTCCTCTTGGTGAAATTAACCTTTCGAATGAAAGAAATCAAAGAATGAACGTCTAGCCACGTCTCTTCTGCATAACGAGGAATGAGATATTTCGTCTTTTGACAAACCCTAGTTTCTCATACATGTGAATCGCTGGCGCATTGTCAGTTCTCACGAATAGACTTATGATTCGGGCTTCAGAAGCCAAGTCCGTGGCCAGCGCGGCGGTGCATGCTGTTCCAAAGCCGCGACCTCTCCAAGCTTCGTCAGTGATTATGTTGCCAAGCTGAGCAATCTGAGGCGTAACCAAGTGCACTCCCGCCGCACTGGCTATCTTGCCATCATGCTTCACACAGTAATACGGTCCAACCTTGAACTGCAAAGGCGTCCACACTTCAGAACGGTGTTCAACGTAAAACTTGTTCAATGATTCCAACTCGTCTTTGGCTACTCTTGATACTTTGATGTTATCATGCCTGATTTGTCTTGGAGGGTTGGCAATCATTTGTTGCTCAGGATGAGAATGCAAAGCAGTTGCATGCTTCTCAAATAGGCTGGCGTCTTTTGGTGAACAAAGCGTGATGAAGTGGTCCGAGACTTCGGCCACCGCTTTCTTGACGAGAGCCTGCTGCACGTTTAGTTCGGCGTTTCCTAAAACTATGCTGGGAGTGGCGTATGCGCGGTAGATGGAGCAGACTCCAACGATTCTGTTGTTTTCAATGGCCTCGTAGATGTTGCTTACCATGAGTAAAGGAGAATAGAGGTCACCTAGAGGCAAGACATTCGTAATAGGATCTTTTCCCAGAAACCTTCTGCAGGCTACGAGCAGATTCTTTGATGCCACTCTTCTTATCTTCAATCTCTCACCTCATGCCAATCAGAATGCGTATGCAAGTGCGAGGGGTGGGATTCGAACCCTCACCACTGTGGCGAAATCTCCCGCAAATCCCCCTTTTTCTGAATCAACCGCGCGCACTCGAACGCTAGCTCTCGAGTTTTGGTATTAGCATTGGCACCTTATCTCTATAGTCTTCGTACTCCTTGCCAAATTCCCTGAGAATCTCCTTCTCCTCTTTCCTTGAAATGAGATAGACGAGCGCAATTATCATGGGAGTGAGAAGTAGAGAGTAGAGAGCGGATAATAGAATGGAAATTCCCAAGTGAGCTAGTAGTCCCCCCAGATACTGCGGATGCCTCACGATAGAGTAGACTCCTGTCGTCACAACGGTCTTCGGCCTATGTGTTTCTGCCACCTTTAGAGTTGTCTCTTCTACGCCATTTATTGCGAGCCAAGAACCAGGTAGGACGAGGAGCAAACAAGCTGCGAGATTAAACAAGGGAATCGCGAAGTTATTCACCGGAATCATGATCAGAAAATCTTGGAAAACAGAAATGGTAAATCTGGGTTGAGGGGAGATCCAGATCCCGATCCAAAACGTGAAGAAGCCCCACCCTGAAATGATGCCAAGAATCTCGCCAATGTGGTTTCCTTTTTCTTTTCCATATTTTCTTTGGAGCTTCTGGTGTTCAACTGACAGAAAATAGAAAGGTATGATTCCAACCAAACCTAGTACGGAAATGATAAAACCGGTACACATCTTATCAGATGCTAGGCATATCTTTTGTAAATAGTTTGTGCGAGTTCGCAGCGCGCGCTAGACGACTTAATGTTATTCAGGAAGAGAAAGTAGCTGATGGTAAAAACATGGTGCAAACTGTCAAATGTGTAATACGAATTCCCATTTGCACCATACAGTGGAGATGTCTCCCGCACCTCCTCCTTTTTTCTCACGTAAGAGATAGAACTTCCTTCTATAGATCGTTTGCACAAACTTTAAGCCATGTAACTGAGACGTAATACCCGAGAGAGAGGAGAAATGAGGAAATCATTCTCGTTGATTTTGCTGGTAGTTTTGGGATTAAGCTCGGTTGTTCCTGCTTTAAAGATTGAGCCAGTTAGAGCGTCTGGAACCATTTACATTAGGGCTGACGGCTCAATAGACCCATCAACAGCACCAATACAACGAAACGCAGACACCTACACCTTTACTGGCAACATTTATGACTCAATCGTAGTGGAGAGAAGCAGCATAATCATAGATGGAAACGGATACACGCTCCAAGGTTCTGGAAGCGGAATTGGGATTAGTCTGACTAATATAAATTACTCAACAATCACAAACACAAACATCAAGAATTTTGGCTGCGGCATTCGCCTTGACACATCATTCGACAATCTTGTCACTGACAACAGCATAGCATATTGCGTCCGTCAAGGTGTCCTACTTCTTTATGCATGTTTTAACTATATTTGTGAAAACGACGTAACAAACACAGGCCCTGGTCCAGGCGTTCGGAGTGTCGGAGTGTCTCTTACCTACTCATCTAACAACAACACTATTGTCGATAACAACATAAGTGACAACACGGCTTATGGCATCGGGCTCGAATATAGCTGTAGCTACAACATTATTGCAGAAAACATGATAGCAAACAACGGTTGTGGCATGAGAGTCTATTACTCATCTGAGAACAAAATCTACCACAATAACTTCAATAACACCTCGCAACTTAACCACGCAGTTCCTAACTACAATGTTTGGGATGATGGCTATCCTTCTGGCGGAAACTACTGGAGCGACTACAGCGGCACCGATTCGTACAGAGGTCCCTCTCAAAATGAGACGGGAAGCGATGGAATAGGTGATACTCCATATGTCGTTGATGCAGACAATAGAGACCGCTATCCATTAATGACTCAAGGATCACCGGGCTACTATGACACCAGCGAATATCTGATTGGAAGTATAGTTGTCGCAACTATTTTCTTGGAAAGTAATGGTACTATTGATCCTTCAACGGAGAACTGGAACTTGGCTAAGATACAAAACGTGGTCACTGCGAGGAATCAAGCCCTTAACTGGTGGGGAAGCCAAAATCCTAATGCAGCGGTAAGTTTCATATGTGATGCAGACCCTCGGGCAGGAGTTGTGCAGTCCTATATTGTGGCTAGTACAAGCTATGAGCCTATAACTCGCCCAAGCACCGATGATGGTTTGTGGATAAGTGAGGCGATGACTCAACTTGGATATTCAGGGGCAGATTATGTTGGCCAAACATATGCTTATCTCAACAACCTACGAAACCAAGATGGAGTGTTGAAGTATGATTGGGCATTCGCCATATTTGCAGTCGAAAGCTCCAATGACCCTAATGGTGATGGATGTTTTGTAGATGGGCTTTCCGCATATGCCTATGGTCTCGGAGGCCCGTTCATCGTTACGACATATACCAACGACGATTGGGGAACCGTGAACCTTAATAGAACAATCGCCCATGAAGTTGGGCACGTATTCTATGCCACTGACGAGTATGATGGGGTAACTGAATATAGTGGTTATTTGAACGTCTCAGACATTGAAGGTTCAGGATGCGTTATGGACAATAATAATTGGTCTCTTTCGGCTGGCACTTGGGGACAGGTTGGCTGGCGTGACTCTGACAGCGACGGAATCCAAGACATAGTGGACACATTTCCAAACACTGTCTTGAATCCGTATTCACCTGATCCTACGACCAACTCAACCATCACATATACTGGCACGGTCACAGAGATTCCATATCCCAACACCAATCCTTATGGAACAGGCAGAGACATAACCATCAACACAATTGATAGAGTTGAATTCAGAATCGACGGTGGACCATGGATGGACGCAACCACAGATGATGGCGCCTTCGATGAATCTGAAGAAAGCTTTTCCTTCACCACCCCGCCTCTCTCTGTGGGTAACCACACCATTGAGGCCAGAGGAATGAACTCTGTTGGTAATGTGGAAATGACTTACGCCAGTGACAATGTAGAGATTCGCATTCTAGGTGACGTAAATCGAGACGGTGTTGTTGATTCGACAGATCTGGGCATACTCGGCGGTGCTTGGGGTTCATTCATAGGCGATCCAAACTACCTTCCAGAAGCGGACATCAACGACGACGGCGTAGTAGACTCATCGGACTTGGGTATTATGGGCGCTCACTGGGGCGAAACCGAATAGCCTCGAACACGTGCTGAATTCACGGCTTCTGCCAGAACAGGTAAACTTTTGTCTGCAGCAGAAAGCCGCACGTCTTAATCAACGTCGCCAGCTGCTCTGGATCCATCGTCCTTGGCTTTTTGGCGATTTCCTCATACTTCTGCCTCAGATCCACCAGTTCAGTCTCGATCTCTCGATAATGTACGTAGTCAGCGAAAAGCTCCTTGTAGATCTTCACGCCCTGAATGAAGCATCTGAGCCTGATGATCTCCTTTTTCTCGATGCCCGGCTGCTCCAAGGCTTTCAGGGCAGCACTCAAACGCTTCATAACGTTCTCAATGCTCGGCAACTCGCTAGGCAGTTTCGAGCGAGAAGAAGTAGGCGGTTGATTTTTTTCACTGCCTACTTCTAACCCTAATCTTTTCAGCTTCATAAAGATCGCTTCCTCAGTCTTACCGAGAGCCTTTGCGATAACATCAACGTCTTTCCCTTTCTGGATGAGCTGTATGAGTGTCTGCTCTTGCTCCTTGGTCCAATCAGTGGGGAAGCATCTGCGTAATGTAATTTATGAACCTGAGCAGTTTCCAGGCCTGATTTACTGACCTTTTGACAGCTACCCAAGACTCCTAAGAATAACATTCCATACACTCAGACACTTCAAAGGCACAATGGAATACCACCGAACCAAAGACATCCTACACGTCATGCAAACACTCGGACACAAGAACATCAAAAACACACTGCTATACGTCCAACTCGCCGAAGAACTATTCAGAGACCAACAAGAATACGTCTCAAAAGTGGCCAAAACCGAAGTCGACGCATGCGCCCTAATAGACGCAGGGTTCGAATACGTCTGCGACTTCGACAACGCCAGAATCTTCAGAAAGAAAAAGTACTAGGCTATTGCCCGGATAAACCCCTCGCTATTTTCAACGTGGTGGTGCGAGGGGTGGGATTCGAACCCACGTAGGCCTTCGCCAGAGGATCTTAAGTCCTCCCCCTTGTCTTAGGCTGTTTTCTGGCCCTTGCCTATTTAGACCTGGCTCGGGTACCCTCGCCGCTTCATGACTGTTGAATGTTGTTGTTCAGCTTAAGTTTTTTGCAGTCGAGGCAGAGGGCATTAAGTTAAAATCTGCATGCTTGCAAGTTATTGTGCAGAGACCAGAACAGCATTGTCAACAGTTGTTGATTAATGGTTTGGTTTTGGTCAGAAATGGAAGAGTCATCTTTGGGTTTTCGCTATAGTTGGTTGGGGACACTGAGAAAGGTAAAATGGTGACGGGAAATGAGTGAAAGACCTTCAGGTGTTACGTTAGTAGCAATATTGACATTGTTGAGTTCTGGCGCATTGTTTATGCTCTGGGTGATGAGTAATCTTCTTCTTGTTGTTGGAGGACCTTATGGTGGAGGAAGTATTGATTGGTTATATGTGATGATAAATTACCCTGCTATACCTATTTCTTTCATATTGCTAGTCTATGCATTCTTCCTTTCAATTGGCATGTTTAAACTGACAACGAAATATGTATGGTATGCTTCGATATTATTTTGGCTAGTGAGTCTAGTATTCTTTTCTTGGTGGGGATACAATATTTGGAGAAATGTTGGATTATCATATAATGAAGATGGAAGTTCCACTTGGCAATTAGTGTATAGTTGGCAGTATGAAACGATAATAGTTACATTGCTTCCCTTAGCGTACAGTATAGGCTGTCTGGCATATTTCCAGACACAAAAAATCAAAGACTACTTTCATCTATGAGCAGAAGTAAGAGACCAAAATACTTCTATGGACTCCCTAAAACCATTGTGAAGCATGGAAGTTTCTACCCATAGAAAATGCTCAATTGTTTCCACGCAACATCACTGGAGTCCATCATTTGGAGAGCTTGAAGAGAGAACTTTGAAAGCTGTTGGGCAGTTGGAATCAACTTTTCATCTCTAACACCTTACTGAAGGATGGCATCTTGAGAAAATGTGCAATCTGTGGAGACGAGGCAGAAGAACTGAATGAGTGTTCTGAATGTGGAAGGCTTGTCTGTGACTCATGCTACTCAGAAACACTGAGTCTGTGTGATGACTGTGAGGAAGCTTGGGAAGCTGAAGAAGACCTAGACTTCATGTAGCATAATTCTCAAACATATATGTCAAGCCAGATCAAGATCATTTCTTCTCAATCTCTGCCCTGGATTGCTGAACATCAAGAGGATTGTACCTGCCTCCAAACTCAAGGGTGTTGAACCACCCAAGAAGTAATGGCAGATCCTCTTTCTCCACAACCCTCAAGTTTACCAGCTTACCTTCAAGCAACCTCTTTCACCGTTAATTCTGTCTTCTTGTTTCAGTTCTTATGATTTTTGTTCATTCATTCCAACGATACTTCTGCTTCTTGTTTCTCAGCTTCTCTAAACTACAATTGAAACAAATCCCGTTATGGCAACAAACCAGTTCACCACAACTCCCACATTTCCAAGACTTTTCCTGGCTATCAAGGAACTTCTCAATTCCATTCTCCTTGATGAAATTCAAATTCTCTATCATGCTCATTCTGTAACGAGATTTGTACCTGCTGTCAATGGTTCTCAGCCTATCACATGGAAAGCTATTGCACTCAAAACAGAAAGTGACCTCGTCATTTGCCAATTTGGAACACTGTTTTTTCAGAAAAGCACATTTCTTGTTTCGTGGTCTGCAGCCCATGCAATAAGGCATTCTAATGCCCTTGTTTTTCACATCATTCTTATATGACAAATAGCCAGAGCAAATTGCACAGTTCATTCCACAGGGTGAAATCAACTCGGGATCTTTTTCTGCTTTCATTTCACCAGTCCAATTCTCAATAAGAGCAATCAACCAAAGTTCTTTTTCTGTTTTTCTACATCACAAACATTCCAAGGACTTCATAGAAAGAAAAGAGAGAAATTGGCAAATTCAAAGGACCAGTCTGGTTCCTGCTCATCATATTTGGGTTATTCCTAGTTGTGCTAGACCAAACCTTTTAGTCATTAAGGTAGAGAACTATAATGGTCTCTACCATATACCATACACATTGCTTAGTTTATCTAGCAAACTCAGCCAATCCCTGAAAAACTAAGCCTATAAAAAACAAGAACAGTGTCCAGAACCAATCCTTTTCTCTCTGTTTGATTACCTTATGAAATTCTTTTCCCATCACTTCCTCTTCAATATACTTTTCTTTCTTTTTCTTATAGGGCATTAATGGATGAAAGACTTTTCTTGCTTGATACAAGACTGATAGGGATTGAAAGCATACCCCAATAACTATAAGGATTTGAGTTGGGGTGTGACCTCAGAAAAACCTAGTCTTCTAAGCGATTACAGGAAGTCAGGTCTTTATGTTGTGCAATCTTTGTTGTCTTCTTTTGTTTTGCATTGGTTACAAAGGTCAGAATGTGGTCTATCAGAGCGTCTTTGGTAGATATACATGGGGTATTGCGTGCAATTCTTGCACCAATGCCACGTGTCAATTTCGCTTCCCTTAACATATTCCACCATTCTTATCTGACTTCGTTATGTCTTTTCAATTCTGATTAGTTCTTTAGGTTCAGCTATAACACTTTTGCACTACAAAGTAAAGCTATGAGCAGGTGCCCTTGAAATTCTCATAACCCATTATTTGAAGAGCTTAGACAGAACACTCAAAGCAATCACAGAGCTAGAACAAGCAATCAACTAAAATTGAGATAGAACGAAAACCATCCTCTCTCTATCTTTCTATGAAAGCATCTTCTATAGAAAAAAGAAAAAAAGTTGGCTTTGTGGAGATTCTAATATATCCAGTTAGAAAGAAACCAGCCACTCACATAAGCTTATTCTATGTTATTTATAGAGGAATGCTCTATTTGTATGGGAGTGGAGTAAGTTGAAAGCTGGTTTTGCATTCTTGGAGAAAGCACTCTCCAGCAACCCAGAATTAAGGGAACTAGTCTTCTTTAACTACAAAGAAAGATACCTGAAGATTCTTGATATGCTAGTTGAGGAATTATACAGCAATGCCTGTGAAGGCATTGAAGTCAAATTGCATGAGACTTCTCCAGATTTGTTCAGATTTCAATCCACTGTATCTGAACTGAAATTTGCCAGATATTTTGTGAGAAACAATATGCATGTTGAACTTCTGTCTAACAATGTTTTCCAAGGAAGAAAGGTCCCAGACATTTATGCCAAGAACAATGCAAGAGAGTTTTTTGTTGAAGTGAAAAACATTCAGCTTGATGATGAAGACTACAATTTTGGAAAAGGAGTTGCTGAAATCCTGAATTCCCTTGGTCTATGCTTTGTGGTAGTAATCAAGTCTTTTGAGCTTCTGGCTACTCCAACTTATGAGTATAAAACAAGAGAACAGAAGGAACTGCTCTGCAAGAAGTCTCTTGATGAGTTTAGGGATGCTCTGAAGAAATTGCCATTGAGCTTTTCTACAATCACTGTTCACACAACCATTGCTGAGGTGGAATTGCATCCAACCAAAATGAGCAAGTCCTATCTAGGAATCAATACAATGGAACAAGCCATCTCTGAACCAACAGGATACAGAGAGAAAGTGAGACTTGATATCAAGGAAAAAAGCAAGAAAAGAGAGGAATGGGTTGGCAATGAGCTTAATAAGTTCTACATAGTTGCCATTGACGATGATACCATGTTCTTCTACATAGATAGATATAACATGGATCTCTTTGGCAAATCTGTGGGTTATAGTCCTCCTCTGATTGTTCCAGATGCTAACATAACTCCAGAAATTGGGAAGGCAATGAAGAATGGTTGGACTGATTACTTGAAGAGGATGTGTATATTACCCAACAATAGGTGTATAATTCCAGAAGAAGAGAGAGGTTTATTCTTCTCTGAGCCTCTCATGAGGAATGTCTCAGCAGTTATGGCACACCATAACAATGGTTTCTATCTGTTGGCAAATCCCTTTGCAGAAGAAAGAATAAACAGCCCAGCTATACTCCAAGAGCTGAGGAATTGTCACCTTGGATGGGAAGAATAGAGCATATGGTGATTGAGGGAGCATGGCAAATCTTATACAATCACACGATAACTCTCTTTTGTGGCTCAGACCAGATTCACTTTCCACAAATGCTCACCAGAAAAAAGAGAAAAATTAGACCAAAAGCTTTCAGAGATTTATGACAACATAAAGAGTAGGTTCAAGTTTTTTGGAACTTTCCAAGATGTGTTAACCAAGGCATCTGGCTATTCCTCAGCAGATTTGAAAGATGAGCAAGAGCCAGAGGAGTTTGCAAAGAGGCAGTTGATTGAACCACTTATTGAAATCATGGGATATGAGATTGTTCCAGAAACTGTTCTTTCTTCTCCAGTTGGCAGAAAGAAACCAGACTATACAATCAGACCCAAGAATCAAGATGAACCTATCTTCTATGTTGAAGCTGAACCATTCAACAAAGACCTTCATGCTGATGGCAGTGGTCTTTGGCAAGTGAGAAACTGGCTGTTGTCCAGAGCCTCAAAGACTGATTATGGCATTGCTACTGATGGATTCCAATGGATACTCCTTAAATTTGACACTGCTTCCACAAAAAGCAAGGAATTCTTCAAAGTTGACCTAAAGCCAATATTCCTCAGAACTCTCAACCCTGGCATTTTTGTTGATAAGAAAGAAGTGGAAAAGATAGAGGAAGACTTCCTCAAGCTTGACAAGGAATATGTTTCAATATTCTTGGATAGCTATCTGGAAAGAATTGAAGAGGCAAAAGAGGAGATTTCAAAGAGGTTCTATAATGATTATGTAAGACTTGTATTTGGATATGATGAAAAAGGAAACACCATCAAAGGCACGTGCTTGCTCAGCAATATCATAACTCCTTCTGAACCAATCAATAATGAAGCCAATCTATTTTCAGTAGTATTCATGAACAGACTGATTTTCATCAAGTTTCTTGAAGAGAAGGGAATAGTTCCAAAGGATTTATTGAAGAAACTGCTTGAAAGATACAAATCCTCTCCAACTCCTGGAACCTTCTATGAAACATACTTGAAACTTCTGTTCTATGAGGTCTTCAACAAAAGCAAGAACAGCAGAATCTCTGATGTGAGAACCAATTCACTCTACAGCCAAATACCCTATCTCAATGGTGGCTTATTCAGAGAGGTCATCAAGAATGAAAAGAACTACAATGTGGAGAATGAAGGCATACAACTGGTTCTGGAGAATCTCTTGGAGAATAAGACATACAGCTATGGTATGGAATCTGGAATCAACCCAGATATCCTGGGCTACATTTTTGAGAAGACAATCAACTTCATCTCTGGAACTGGAACAAACCAGCAGAAGATGGAAGGTGCATACTACACTCCAGATGATGTAGTTGAATTCATTGTAGAGAGAGCATTGACCCCAGTCATCCTTAGAAAAATGATTGAAGGGTTGAAGGAATCTGGTTGGTCTGAAAAAGATCTTAAAGGATATGATTCAATTGAAGACATCTTGATTCAAGAGAACATGCCAAAGAATCCAACCCATGTTCACAGAATGATTGATTCAATAGACTCTGTAAAAGTATTAGACCCAGCTTGTGGCTCTGGACACTTTCTCACTGCTATGCTATCTTTGATACTCAGAGTCAAAGAAAGCTTGATGAATGCGATAGGAGAGAAGGTTGATAGATACAAGCTCAAGAGAGACATCATATCTCACAACTTGTTTGGGCTTGACATTGACCCTAATGCTGTTGAGATAGCAAGATTGAGACTCTGGCTCTCATTGATAGAGGAAGTTGCAGACACAGAACATATTGAAACATTGCCTAACATAGATTTCAACATCATTACTGGCAATTCTCTTCTTGGCTGGTTAGATGAGAACCTTCAAACACATCCTTTAACCAATCTGTTGGATGATTCATACATAAAAGAAACTCTGGCTAATCTGAGGGTATCATACAAAGACAGAATTGACAGCATCAGAGACCTTATGCAGAAGATGAGAATAGAAGACACAATCAAAGCCTATGAGGCATTAGTTGAAATATACTCATCAGAATCTGGAGAGAATGCAGTCAGACTCAGAGAGACACTTGAGCATATCAGGAAAAGACTGTATGAAGTGATAAACAGCTCCTACCTTGATCTGCTGCATGAGAAGAGCAATCTGTCCAAGAATGACCTTAATGAACTAGCCAAGAACCTGGCAAGCAGAACTCCTTTCCATTGGAGAGCTGACTTTGCAGACGTCTTCTTGAATGAAGGCTTTGATGTAGTCACTGGAAATCCACCATACATAGAAGATAGAAACAATAACGCCTATGACCTCAGGATTGTGCAAAGCACAAAGAAAACCAAAAAGGGAAAAAAGAAGAAGGTTGAAGAGCCATTTCTCTATGCTTCTAAAGACTGTGGAAACACACATGCCTATTTCATTGAGAGGTCAATCAAATTTCTGAGAAATGGAGGCAGATTTGGATTCATTGTGCCAATTGCTCTTGTGTCCACTGATAGAATGAGTCGCATAAGAAAATTCATTCACGTTAATTCATCAGAGGCAGAATACTACAACTTTGATGACAGACCTGGAAAGATATTCAATGGCATAGAAGACTGCAGACAGACGATTTTAGTGACAGAGAAAGGAGCTGGATTAAGCTACGTAGTTACAAGCAAGTACAACAGATGGAAGAGTGAAGATAGGTCAAAGCTTCTGAAATCTCTACAAACTCACAAATGGAAACTTCCTAATTCAACAGACCCCATACCAAAAATAGGCACAAAAATAGAAGAGGATATTCTCCAAAGGCTCCAGCAGAAATCTGGTGGGAAGAGTGTTCAAGATTGCTTAAAGGATTCTGGAACAAGGATATGGTATCACAATGCACCCAGATACTGGATACATGCTCACACAGAAGACTATCTTCCAAAAGTTGAGTATTACAATAAGCTCGAAGAGAACAAGGTGACTGGAGAGAAATTGCCCTATGGCTTGAAAGAGACAAAAGTGTCATCTCACTATAAGCCAGTGACTCTTGAAAAAGATGATGCAGCTATCATCAATGGTTTGTTGAACAGCTCTTTGTTCTATTGGTGGTTTGTGGTTTGGTCTGATGGTAGAGACCTTCTAGCAGACCACATAAAGAGCTTCCCAATCAGCCTTGAAGCTTTCAGTCAAACCATGAAAGACAGATTGAAGAAGCTTGTTGAAGAACTGATGAAGAGCTATGACAAGAACTCCAACATCAAAGTCAATGAGAGAATGGGTGGATATGCAATCAAGATAAAGGAGATAATTCCTTCAAAGTCAAAAGCAATCATTGATGAAATTGACGACATATTTGCAGAGTATTTTGGTTTCAACCAGAAGGAAGAAGAATTCATCAGAAAGTTTGACATTGAATTCAGAATGGAAAGCCCAGACTCAAAAGAATAACATACCGAGCATTTTGGTACCTTTGTTGAATTTCCAACTCAGTTGGCAGCTTAGAGAAGATTAGAATCCCCATACCTGTCTAGGACAGTTTTCTCTACATTATGGTTAAGTCTCACTTAGACAATCTCTGATAAGACCAACTGAAAGACTGATCTCAAAGAATCAGGCTCTGATCTTGATGATCTACTTGATAATAGCCTATAGTATGATACTTATGCTAGAACAGTCTATCTGAGTAGGTTTCTTAGAAGAGCAAAGTGAACGTAGTGTAGTTAGTGAATGTAGATCGAGAGAGAGTTATCTATAAAAAAGGGAAATTGAAAAGAAGCTCTTGTTAGTGCCTACTATCTGCTTTCTCTCAATGTCATGATCTTTACTCTTGTGAAGGGCTCCAAGTCTGCAATCAGCTCCTCAGTCTTGGATAGCTGAGGTTCTGGTAGTTTACAGTTGTAGTTGTCATATCCAACATGTACCAGGACTGGTTCTATTTCTCTAAGCCATTGTGTAAAGATTTCCAGGTCAAAGTCCATTATTGGCTCTATGGAGACAATCTTGTTCTTGTAGGATAGATCTTTCATGTACTTGTGTCTTTCAACAGTAGAAGGAGCCTTGGTAACAGTGTATTCTCTGTTTGTTTCTATCGTAGCTCCAAGAACTACATTCTTAGGGTAGAGATCCAGGAATTCAAGGTATCTCTTAGGGTTCTTTGTCAGAAAGAGAAAGTTGCTCGTAGGACTCTTCTTTATAGCATCTATGACTTCTATGATCCACTTTGCTGGAACCCAGTCTCCAAATAGATCTCCCATGTCAGAGACAAAGACATACTGCTTGTAGAATCTCCTATTCAGTTCCTTCTCAACCAGCTTTGGTCTGAAGCCATCCTTATATCGTTCAATGTTCTTCAGTTTTGTTACTGCCAGTCTCCTTGCCCAGCAGTATGTACAACCATGAAGACATCCAACAACTGGATTCCAAGTCTCAGTTATGTTATCAAACATTCCTGAGCCATACTCCTTGGTCTATTTGGGTCAAATGATTCTGGTGGGAACAGTATCTTAAGAGCCCTCTTGTAGTTATAGGCATGACTCTTGCAGCAATGAATCTCCTGCATGATCTCATCCACGATCAATGGTCTGTTTCTCTCTGCAGTTAGAATGCAGAGTCTTCAGTATGTGCAAGGCATTCTAAGGCAAAACAAGACCTCTAGCATTGACCCAATTGACCTAAAAAACATAGACGCAAATCTCTTAAATTCAAGTAGCTTAAATGAAAAGAATTTGAGGGCGGGTAGCTCAGTACGGATAGAGCACCAGCCTCCTAAGTTGGCGGTCGTGGGTTCAAATCCCACCCCGCCCGCCACGAAGTGAACCCGCCTCCATTTTCAGAGTTTACACGTTGGCTTTGTGAAGGAAGAGTGAAGACGGTCACTGCAGAGAGTTATGTGAAACGAGTTCGGCTTCTGAGCAAGCTTGCGAACATTGACGATTCAAACAAAGCTAGAGCGGTCATCTGTGCCTACCCTGTCAGCGAAGCTAGGAAACAACTGCTTGCTAATGCCTATTCATACTACTGTGAGTTCAAGGGTTACGCATGGGACAAACCGAAATTCACCAGAGAGCAAATGCCCATCTTCCTGCCATTAGAGAGTGAATTGGACGCGTTGATAGCGAACACTAGAGAGAAGATGTCAGTCTTTCTCCAGTTCTTGAAGGAGACTGGCGCCGACAGCGGAGAAGCATGGAAGCTAAGGTGGATTGACATTGACCCAGAAAGGAAGACCGTTGCCATCACGCCTACGAAGAACCATAATTCACGGACATTGTCGATTAGTGCAAATCTCCTGTCGAGGCTGTTGAAACTCTCGAGAAAGAATGAGAGAGTGTTCGCGAGCAAGAATCTGGACAAGATGAGATGGTTGTACGAACGCGCAAGGAACCTTCTAGCTGTCAAGCTTGAGAACCCAAGAATTCATGAAATCGCGTTCAAGAGTTTCAGACATTGGAAGGCTACGATGGTCTACCATCAAACCAAGGACATTCTTTACGTCAAATGGTTCTTAGGACACAAGCGACTGGAAAACACTTTGGTTTATACACACCTTGTAAGCCTCGAGAGCGACGAATACCATTCAGCTGTCGCCGATACCATTGATAAAGCGAGAAAGCTCATTGAGAGCAGGTTTGAATACGCGACAGAAATAGATAACATCAGACTGTTCAGAAAAAGAAAATAGCTCTCGCCGATAGGATTTGAACCCAAGGACAAATGGAGATGTCTCCCGTTATCCCGTTTGACATAGATATCGCCAATTAGAAACATGGAGAAAGACGCTTAAAAAGAGTGATAGAGAATAGTTCTAGCCATAACTTGAAGAGGGCACATCTTATTAGTCCATTATCCTTAGTTGTCACTAGGTGAAAGCAATGAAATGGGTGACAAGACAATACGTGCACGTTGACAGAACAGCATGTCCATGGTTGATAAAAAGATTCGTTGACCCCAAGGCTGAATTCATCTTCGTTCCAGTAGAGAAGATTGAGGAAATCGTGAAGAAGGAGAAAGCAATACCCTATGATGCCCCCAACGTGGAGTTAGGTCATCACGGCGAAAAATGCAGTTTTGACTCCATAGTTGAAAAATACAAAATAAAAGACCCAGCGATTCTGGAACTTGCCAAAATCGTCCGAGCGGCAGACACAGATAAGATGGAAACCGTTCCCGAAGCCGCAGGGCTGGAAGCAATCATGACGGGAATTGGTATAGTGGCTAAGGACGACCACGAAGCCATAGAAAAAGCCAGAACAGTCTACGATGCTCTATACACTAACTGCAAATTGAAACTCGTCCGTGACAAACACAAAGACGAAATCGAAAAGATGGACAGAAAACAGCGAAGGGAATTCCTAAAGAAGAAACTAACAGAGTAAGTTCCATATCTTTTTTGATAAGAAGGTGATTCGGATGCTGTGGGTTACTCGGCATAATCCTCACGTTGACCGATGCGCTTCTGCTTGGCTAATCAAAAGATTCATTGACAAGAAAGCCAGATTCGCATTTATTTCTAAAGATGACTCAATACCAAAAGGAGCAATAGCCTTCACACTACCGAAGGCAGAAATCAAACCAGTTGAAAAGGAAAAAACAACATATGGTATTTTGATGGAAAAATACAACATACAAGACCCGATTGCGCTGAAGATAGGCAAGTTTATTCATGATTTTGAGATTGATGCGGAAGAGAACCCAGAAAAAGTGAAGTTCAAGGAAACCCTCGGTCTGTGTTACGTGCTTAAAGGTATGGAAAAAACGTCAAAAACAGACAACGAGACAGTAGAAAAAGGTCTAGTCGTTTTGGATGCTCTTTATGCATCCTTGACAGACTATCTTCGTTTTCCATAAAGGATGAGGACGTAGACCCCCAGTAGCATGATTGTTCCAGAAACCAGTTGTATGAAGGTAAATGGTTCGTTCAGTATCAGGAAGGCGAGAACAGCCCCAAAGAGTGAAGACATTGAATAGATGACCCCCGTTCGCATTGAACCTATTTTTCTAAGTGCAAAAAGAAACAATAGAATTGAGAATGCGATACTGAACGCTCCAACAGACAACAGATAAGGTATTGAGGTCAGAGGAATGCTAAATGGAACGCCAACCACAAAGGCTAATGCCAGTAGAGCCAGACCACCAATGAAGCATTTTAGCCCAGTTATCAGTATTATGTCCCGCTTTTTGCTCAAGAATTTGCTTAGGTTGTTATCTATTCCCCAAAACAAGCAAGCCCCTACTATCAGTAGATTACCAGCAATGTTTTCTGTTAGTGTAAGTTTCTGGAATTCTCCGTTTGTGGTCACGAACACGACTCCGATTAGCAACAGAGCAATTCCCAAATACTCTTTCTTAGTTCCCCGTTCGCTGAGAAATACAAACGCTATCAGAGCAGTAAACAGGGATTCTGCGTTAAGGAGCAGAGATGTATTAATCGCCGTAGTCTGATTCAGACCATTCAAGAGCAACAAGGGTGCAACTATTGAGCCACAAAGAATGACGAAAGCCAAAACCCTGAAGTCTTTCGCCGTTATTTTGGGTTCGATTTCTGGGCTTTCAAACAAAGCGAGAATCTTCTTGGAGAGTGGAGAAAAGTGAATCCCAAATAAGAAAACTCCGCCAATGAAGTAAATCATCCCAGCGATTACAGTTGGATGAACATTTCCCAATGCGATTTTGTTCAGAGTCGAACTTGTCCCAAACAAGAGTGCCGAAGCAACAGCACTCACGTAGCCCCAATGATGAGTCAAACAGCGTCACACACGTTTCAGTCAATCGACTTGATTCGGCTATAACTTTTCCGCAAAACCAAAAACTGGTTCAAAGGTCTGGTTTTATTTGAGACTACTCTCAACAATTGCTTTTTCGTCTTCCGTCAATCCGTAAATCTTGTAAACCAGCTCATCAATTTCCGAATCAGTTTTCTTTATTTCATCGTCTATTACTGCTCTTTCATCTGTTAGTTTATCGCCAATCTTGAGCAACTTTTCGTTCAGTTGAAGAATTTTCTCCGCATATTGAGTTATCTCAATTTCTTGCTCTTTTGTCGGTTTTTTTCATGCAATCTTTTCCGTAGAAATAATCCTCTTCTGTGTTATACATATCGCAAGAAAAATCATTTGGTTGTGGTAATTTTGTCACCTTTTTCATTCAATCGCCTCTTCATCAATGCTACTGGCTTTCCATCACATTTAGGGCAATACCAGAAT
>JBGQME010000005.1:0-135996 GCA_041500425.1 Bathyarchaeia archaeon
AAATATGAAAAGCGAACAGAATTTCAGGCTTTGGTCAAACAATTCCTCAAATTCAAGAAGGCAAACCCGAAGGCTTTTGAAGGACTGAAATCGTTTCGACTTTTCCAGCAAGAATACGGTGGAGTAGCTGGCTCATACGTTGAAATGTGGGAATTCACAAGCAAAGAAGAGATGGAGAAGGTTATTACAGGATTAATGAAACACAAAGAGATGAAGGAGATTGACACAGAATTCCACAAAATGATAGACCACACAACGCTTACGGCGTCAATATGGAATACTGTTGCGTAGGCTAAGAATAGAGAAAAGGTAATAGAACAATTCTCTATCACGCTTTTTAAGCCAGTTTGACCCATCTATTCTAGGAGATATCTATGTCAATCGGGAATACGGGAGATATCTCCATTCTGTTGAGACTGCAAAGCCGATGGGTTATCTGAAGCCGAAGACTAAGACAAAAAGAGGGTTTTGGTATAAATTACAGTCTGTGAACGCTATCTTTTGTCTCCAGTCAAGATATGTCTTCCAGTCAAAAGCCGATAGACTACTACAATCACGGCAATCACAAGCAGTAGATGTATCAATTCACCTACGCCAGGTAGAGCAAAGAATCCCACTAACCACAGTATCACGAGAATAGCAGCAATTGTCCAAAATGTGTCCATTGCCAACTTCCCAACTAAGTTTCAACTACTGGTTTTAGGTACATGTGAAGTTGTGCTTTTGAGACCTTGAGATTAAGACCCTTAGCAGTCCAGCGTGCAACCCCTTTCTCTAGGGCTGAAATGGCCAACATGTTTCGTACTCCGCCTTTCTTTGCGCCAAGCACGGATTCAGCTACATCCTTGGTCAATTCGACTTCAAGATGAGTTACTTTCCAATCTATGGGGTCTATTTCCATTTCTTTGACTTGGCCTATTTTCTCGTCTTCAGCATAAACGTCCTTATCCAAAAAATCCCTACTTTTCATCCTCATTTTTCCCTCCTTCTTGGGTACGTATTATTTGAAGCACTAGCTTTAAGCTTTTTGGCCTAGGTACTCCTGATAATGGCTGGACCAAAGGAACTCGTGCAGATGCAGAAATTAGAAAAAAGAGAAAGTGTGGGTTTCTAAGATGTGTAGTCTTTTATTTCTGCTTTGGAAGCGTTTTCCTTAACCGATGCTATTCCCTTTTCGCATCCCTCTTTTGAGTCGTAAGCTCCGCTTTCTGCTATAATCTCCCCATTTTGAGCTCTAAGTCTGAACCTGAATTTTCCAACCGAATCTTTGAATATTTCAAAACGTTCTCCTGCCAATTTCTCACCTCCTTAGTTCTTGGTTTCTGGTTTATGAAAACTTCTATTTATCAATTTCCATCCGTCAACGTTTAAGCACTCCACTTTAGCGCGCTAATTTTGAACTCTGCTATTCTCCGATCTACGACCGCGCTCTGCTAAGTATGGTAATCACTGGAACCAAGATGTCGACGAACCAATCTAGTGGTCCCATCTGCCCCAACAACCCTGAATAAGCCATGAAACCTATAGCGCGCGCTATAGCCAAAATTGTAGAGCTCGAATAGTGAGAAAAAGGCCATCCTCATCCCTCCTGTTTGATTCTTCTGATATTTGGTCTGCGTGTGCTAAATTAGGAAAAGCCTTGTCGAGCAAAAGCGTGCCAGTTGTCCCTTTCCGACCTTGCATTTAAGACGGAAGAAAAAGGAGTGGAAGTTGGTAGTTCTTCCTGCTATCGTCCTCTTAGTTCGTAGTAGTCCAAAAGGAACAGTATTCCTTGTATTATGAAATACAGCCCAACAATCCATTGAAGCAAGTCAGGAAACGCTATGACAAGCAAACCGAAGACAATTGCAATTAAGGCCAGCACTGGTTTAGACACTGTGACACCAATTCTCTTCAGTCCTTTTTCAACTTCTCCAGTCAAATATTTTCCCCAACCATTGTATCATGCAGTTGCTATTTAAAACTAATCATCTGTTCACGCATGGAACAACAAAATCCAGAAACGCACATTCGAACAGTATGAGGCTATGTTGGAAAGTTTGAGGTTTTTACCAAAAGTCATATACGGAAGGCATGGGTTATAGCGCACGCTGCCGGTTTGGCTTTGGCTATGCTTAAATTTCGTGGACGCATTATCAATATTAAGCCTTCCTAGGTAGTGGTCTGCGGTATGGACTCGATATTTGAACCGTTTCTTCTAAGCCTTATTGCAGGAATGGCCACAGGGCTCGGCGGGATGATTGTCCTCATGCTAAGAAGAGTCGGCGACAGAGTCGTGAGTTTCTCCATCGCCAAACTGGACAACGCTAGATGCAGAGGCAAAATACCGATAAGGGGAGTTGAAAGTAGTAGTTGTTAGTTGATTTTTTTCACTCACAACAACTTCTAGGATGAAGAGGCAAAGTTCCATCAAAGGGAATTGAAAGATCAATTCGAAAACTCGCGTCCACAAAGCCGGCTCTTTTTCATCCTACGGAAATAGAAGTAGTAGTCCGGCAGAACCTGACGGCGACTACTACTACTTCCAAGTCTTTTTGTCGGCGTCGCAAAGCTCAAAGGACCGGAAATAGGTGACTAACTGACTAAGAATACCTCTTAAACGAAAAAAGGGGGGTATCGCGGGAGATTTCGCCATTTCTGCCCGAAATAACCTTTTGAATCACAAGTATGGCTGACAGTCGCGAGAAGGCTCTCTTTGCAGTACCCCGCCTGCTTATATAGGTTTAACAGTTGTGACAACCTTCAGAGGACTTTCGGGTTGCAGGATGGGAATTGCCAACTATCTTCTGTGTCGCTCAATTCTTTCGTGTTTTTGGGTTTTTCTGCGCCATTCGCGTTTCTTCTGTCCTTTTATGAGGGTTCTGCCGTAGCGGATTTGAGAGCCGTCTGTTTCGCGGTATTGATTTATGTTTTCATAGAACGTTTGAACGTCTATTTCCTTTTGCTGAAGAGCTGTGATGTTCTGGTTCAGCAGTTTCTTGATTTCAGGATTTGAAGCTTTGTCAAACAAGTCAGAATAAGTGAGATAAGCGGCATGAAACTGAAAATCCGATGGATTGTCGATCAAGAGCTTTTCAGGGGCACCCGATTCGCTTTTGCTAGGTTCTTCAGTCATGGTATTCCAAGCTTTTACAATAGCTTAGAATAGCAGGATCGCCTTTTATAGATGCCGTTCACCGTTTCGTTCCGCATGAAAAGAACGCCTTTACACTCGACGTTCCAACATACAAAAGGACAAGCAAGCTGGTGAGTATGCTAATGACATAATGGCCCATGATGCCTGTCAAAGCGGTATTCTCTTTCCGTCAAAGTCGCGTTTTGAAAACCCGAATTCCTTTCTGACTTCTCTCAGCTGTCTTGCTGTGAATATTGGTCCGTCTCTGCACACGCGGTATCTACCAATGACGCAGCTTCCACATATGCCAACTGCACACCGCATTAAGCGCTCCAAACTTGCTTCCAAACCTATTCCATGCTCTTCAGCCAAGCCGAAAACCTTTCGCAGCATCGGTTCCGGCCCGCAAGTGTAGATCATATCAAACTTCTCCTTAGCCAAAAGAGACTCCAAGGGTGCAGTTGCAAGACATTTGATGCCGTAACTGCCGTCTTCAGTTGTTGCAGCTAAGCTCTTTTTGCTACAAAGCTGTTCCAACTCGTTGATAAACAGCAATTCCTCTTTTGTCTTCGCTCCCATGATAAAAGTCACCTTCGTGGTTTTAGAGCGCAGTTTCTTGGTCAAAAATAGTAATGGGGCTATGCCTGTTCCACCGCCAACCATTAATATCTTGCCTTTTTTGAGACTAAAACTGTTGCCGAAAGGACCCCGTAAGCCTATAATTTCTCCAGCTTTCATCTTGTGCAAAGCTTCAGTTGCTTCGCCTACCCTCTTAACAGCCACTCCGACTATTTCATCATCTTCAGCGCTCATTATGCTCAGGGGGATTTCGTCCACGTCTGGAATCCAAAGCATCAGAAATTGACCGGGCTTTGCTTTGCCGCATTGTCTATCTTTGAAGGTGAAGGCCTTCACTGTGAGGCTTTCGGCTTTCACGCTTAGAATTCGGGTCGTTCTGATCTGGTTATCTGCGATGTGATAGGCCGACAATTTCATTCACGCTCTCGAAGCCTTTTCTTTCCAAATAGGCGTCTAGCCCTCGTGTGACCGACTTGAAAACGCTTGTGCCTTTTGTAGCTATAGCTGTGCCTATCTGAACCGCTGAAGCCCCAGCAAGCAGAAACTCGACTGCATCAGTCCAGTTTGTTATGCCTCCGCATCCTATTATTGGGATTTTGACTCGCTCGTAAATGTCGTACACGCATCTCAGGGCTATGGGTTTCACAGCTAGTCCTGACAGCCCGCCGACCTTGTTGGCCAGAATAGGCTTAGCTGTTTCCGTGTCTATTGCCATAGCCTTAACTGTGTTTATGGCTGTCAAGGCGTCTGCACCAGCTTTTTCAGCAGCTTCTGCAATGTCTTCGATGTTTGTTACGTTTGGAGACAATTTGGCAATCACGGGCTTAGACACAACGGCTTTGACTCTCTTGACAACTTCTGTCAGAATCTCGGGGTTTTGTCCGATTTCTGAGCCAGTCTCCTTAACATGAGGACACGAAACATTAAGCTCCACCGCATCAGCACCCGCAGCTTCCGCCTTTCTTGCCACAGAAGCGTATTCTTCCGCAGAATAGCCGTAAACGCTAACTATTAAAGGAACTTCCAAAACCGTCTTGGCTTCGCGTATTTCATTGACGAATTCATCTATGCCTGAATTGGGAAGCCCCATAGCATTGATCAATCCGTAGCTTGCTTGGACAACTGTCGGGTTTGCGTAGCCTTTTCGCGGTTTCAAACCCACCGATTTCGTGACTATCGCACCTGCACCGCCTTCCACAAGACTTTCAAAGGTTTCTGTGGCATAGCCCAATATGCCTGAAGCCAACATAGTTGGATTAGCAAGCTTCAATCCAGCTAGACTGATGCTTAGACGATTAATCCTCAAACATTGTTCACCGCGAACAGTTTTCAGTAAAGGTTATCACCTTATATAAGATAAAGCTTAGGAATAGTGCTAGACGGTGAGGCGAGTTACAGTTGA
Organism: Bathyarchaeia archaeon; assembly: GCA_041500425.1. Lineage (GTDB taxonomy): Archaea > Thermoproteota > Bathyarchaeia > Bathyarchaeales > Bathycorpusculaceae > JBGQME01. The sequence goes on from JBGQME010000005.1 coordinate 5,097, forward strand.
AGGTGTCAATAGTTGAATGCTCATTCGGAATACTGGCTTTTAACGAAGAAACTAAGCTCATTGCAAAGGCGTTGTTTCCAAAAAAGCCGCAGGTTGCAGCAAAAGCTCTCTTGAAGATTGAGAGTGGAAAGCTAACAGATGAAATAGCTGAGCTTGTCAAGAACCTTCAGAAGGAAGGCTACGACACTTTTGTTTCTGAGAATGCGGGGCTAGCCAAAGACGTTGAAACGAAGCTGGGCGCTGACACGGAGGTTTTGAAGCCCTCTGCTACTGGCGAGCTGGTTCGTTCAAGGATTGAGCGGTTTGCGGTTGAAACGGGCTTTGTGAAGGACGCTGAAGAGTTTAGCTTGTGGACGCATAATGTTACGATGGAGATTGCCAAGCTCAGAGTCAAAGGTGCAGTCGAAAAAAGAGACCTTATTGTTGCTCAGGCAATTCAAACGCTTGATGACTTGGATAAGACGATTAACCTGCTCATGAGCCGAGTGAGAGAGTGGTATGGTGTTCATTTTCCAGAGTTAGACCGTTTAATGGAGAAGCAGGAAACCTTCGCACGCTTAGTTGTGGATCTTGGAAGCAGAGACAACTTCACGTTTGAAAACCTCAGGAAAGAAGACATTCCAGAAGCGAAAGCTGAGGGAATCGCAAAGATTGCCGAGAAATCCATGGGCGCAGACCTTTCAGAAACTGACCTGAAGCAGATTCAAGCACTGTGTAAGGATATGCTCATGCTGTATGATCAAAGACAGAGGTTGGAAAACTATCTGGATAAGACGATGGTGGAGGTTGCGCCGAACATGAAGGCATTAGCTGGTTCGCTCTTGGGAGCGCGGTTGATCGCCATTTCCGGAGGATTGACCAACCTCGCTAAGCGGCCTGCAAGCACGATTCAGGTGTTAGGCGCGGAGAAAGCCTTGTTCCGTTCGCTCAAGAGCGGGACGAGACCACCGAAGCATGGCATTATTTTCCAGCATACACTTTTGCATGAGGCTAAGAAATGGCAACGGGGTAAGATTGCTCGGGCGTTGGCTGGAAAGCTGGCTATAGCTGCAAGGGCTGACGCGTTTGGTCAGAGAGACATTGGTAGTTTTTTGAAGGCTGGCTTGGACAGACGGATTGATGAGATTCGTGAGAAGTACGCTGAGCCGCCGCCAATTGAAGTCGAAAGACCACAACCAATGCAAAGGCAAGAAAGACCGCGAAACGACAAGAAGTGGAGAAAGCATAGGCGTGAACGTTAAGGTCAAGCCTCACCCACAGTTTTCTGCCATATACCAGATAATGCTGGAAGATGGCTCTAAACGGCTTGGAACGAAGAATCTGGCTCCTGGAAGAAACGTTTATGCTGAGCGGCTCATCCGTTTTGAAGGTGTGGAGTATCGTGTTTGGGACGCTTTTCGGAGTAAGCTTGCTGCGGCTATTCTGAAGGGTTTGAGCAATGTTCCAATAAAACCAAGCCATCAGGTTCTCTATCTGGGTGCAGCTTCTGGAACGACGGCAAGCCATGTTTCAGACATTGTCAGCGAGAAAGGACATGTTTACTGCGTAGAGTTTGCTTCGAGATCGATAAGGGATCTGGTTGAAAACGTTTGTGCCTATAGGATTAACATGTCACCTATATTGGAAGATGCACGGTTGCCAGAGAAATACTCGATGTTTGTTCGCGGTAAGGTTGATGACATCTACTGTGATATTGCCCAGCCTGAGCAAGCTAAAGTTCTGGCGGACAATGCGGATTTGTTTCTTGCAAAGCGGGGTTGGGTTATGCTTGCGGTTAAGGCCCAAAGCATAGACGTCACGAAGGAGCCCTCGGAAGTCTATAGAAGCGAGGCTAACGTTCTGGAAAAGCGAGGTTTCCATGTGAAAGAGGTTGTTCACCTAGAACCGTACGACAAGGCACACGCAATGATATTAGCTCAGGTTTGACTATTGTGTTCTAGAAGATAAGCACAGTTTATATCTCACGTTGTGCTGGAGTCCGTATGTGACGTTTCGATGAGTCCGGGGGGAAGGGAGAGAGTGGAAACCGCTGAGGCACTGCTCAAAGAAGCAGGGTTCACGGTCTCACAGGTTTGCTGTTCACGGCCAAGCTGTTTCGATTTCGCGGCACGGAAAAGCGATGACCTCATCTTCATCAAGGTCCAATCAGACATGGAAAATCTTTCCCCGTACGATTCAATGGAGCTTCAAAGCATCTCCAGAAGTGTCTCAGCGACTTCCTTACTGATAAGCGAAAAAGCACGCGAACGCCCCCTAGAAGATGACACGGTATATTCAAGATATTACGTCTCAGCCGTCACCTTGAAGACTCTGGAGAGCATTATGTTCGGTCACGCTCATCCGCTGATTCAGGCTGGTCCTGGTGGTTATCACGTTGAGATTGATGGTGCGGCGATTCGGCGCAGAAGGCAGGAACTTGGCTTGTCGATGGGTGAGACTGCTAAGATGTTGGGCATTTCTCGTAGGACGCTTTATGGTTATGAGCGGGGGATGGCTAAGGCTTCGGTTTCGGCTGCATACAATCTGATTTACACGTTGGGGATTCCTGTTGCTAAGCCTATCAACGTTTTTGAGAAGCTAAGACGCCATCGCAAGTGCGCGATCTTGGCGACAGCCAAACGCGTGCTTGCCAAGAACACGCTTTTGACGCGGATTTTCGGAAAGCCGAGAAGTTGCAGGGTCACGACGGTTAAGAGAGCTCCTTTTGACTTTGTGATCACCGTGCCTGAAAAGAAGATGCGAGTCATAGGTGGAGTTGCAGGTAACAGGGAGTTTGATTTGGACAAGCGAGTGGACGAGATTTTGAGCGTGAGCAGAGTTGTGCAGGCGCATCCATTACTGATCACTGAGGGTCAAACGTTGCCGAATAGAGATATTCCCTTCATCCAGAAAGAGGAGCTTTCTAGGTTCAAGAATACTGAGGACCTTATTGTCAGCGTCCTATGAGCTTGGTTTGGCGCGATTCTCTGTCGGCTTTGGCTTTTTGGACTGGTTTCCACGATTTTCTGACGAACTCGGGATATTCTTCCATTTTTTCTAGGCATCGAGGGAGGAATTCTATGGTTCTGGGGTCTGAGGGGTAGCCTGAGCCGAAATTGCCATGCACGCTTGCGAGCAGGGCGATTTCGTTGTCTCTTTCGACTTTGGCGATTATCGAGGCGGCTGAGACTATTGGGTAGGTTCGATCAGCCTTGTGTTCAGAGACTATGGGGATGTTGAACGTTAGGAAGCTTAGGATGTCCTGTTTGAACCTGTCTTCGAGGATGTCGGATGCGTCTACGTAGGCTTTGTCTGGTTTTAGTGTTTGGATGACTTTTGCCATGGTTTTGGCTTCAAGCCAGTTTAGCTTGCGGAGTTTTCTACCGTTGATGACGACGTCATCGATTTCCATTGGAGAAAGCTTGGCTACGGTGTAGTTTTGTGCGATTTGCTTTATTTGCGGGGCAAGGACTTCCCTTCTATGCGGCGTAAGCAGTTTTGAGTCTCGTACACCCAGTTCGGCAAGTCTTGGCAAGTCCTCTTCTCTCATCAGGACACCTGCAATTACGAGCGGACCGATTGCGGAGCCGCGTCCCGCGTCATCTACGCCTGCAATAAGCATAGTGGGTTCACTGTCAGGAAGGCTATTCGGGGGATTCGAAGCTATAACACTATTCGTTCGATAAAAGGCAAAGCTCTACCAGTTGAAACGATCAATATCGCGCAAAAGAGGCTGCTTAGAGAGCTCTACCTCCTTCCCTGTATATAGGTTGAACTTGAGGTTGATAGTCTCGTGAGGAGAAACAGGCTTGCTCAGCGCAGACCCTACCCCCCTTACATATACCTTGAATCCTTGGTTTGAAATCTCTTTTGGAATGGTTTTTATGTTTCTTGTGGCAAATATGATGGCTAAAGAGGATGTTGGTGTTATGGATTTGAAGGGAAGCAAGACCGAGAAGAATTTGCTGGCGGCGTTTGCAGGCGAGTCTCAGGCTAGGAATAGATACACCTTTTTTGCGAGCGTTGCAAGAGATGAAGGTTTCGAGCAGATATCAGCCATCTTTACGGAGACGGCTGACAACGAGAAGGAGCATGCCAAACTGTACTTCAAGCTTCTCAGAGGCGGGGAAGCAACGATAACAGCTACGTACCCAGCAGGCATCATTGAAACTACAGCGCAGAACTTGGAAGCAGCGGCAGATGGCGAAAAACTTGAGTGGGGAACACTTTATCCGGGCTTCGCCGAAGTAGCCGATGAGGAAGGTTTTGCAGATGCGGCTAGGACTTTTCGTATGATTGCGAAGGTTGAGGCTTACCATGAGCGCCGATATCGAAAACTGTTGGCGAACGTGGAGCAGGGCAAGGTGTTCAAGAAAGATTCAGTCACAAAGTGGAAGTGCAGAAACTGCGGACACGTTTTCGAAGGCGCTGAAGCGCCTGACAAATGCCCAGTGTGCGACCACCCGAGAAGCTTCTTTGAGGTTTGGTGCGAAAACTACTAAACCAACCCCTTTTTCTATTTGAAGCACAAGTTTTCAACTTATGATGGTCCTGCGTTTTTTGAAGGATTGACCTATCGGGATTTCTAAACTTCCCGTTATATCTGGCTTCCATCTCGCCTATTAGCCCATCCTTTGGCTCCGACGAACAGTATCAGCTTCCGATATGGTCGACTAGCTCAACCATCCTGCCTCTTCGTGTTTGCATTAGGCCAGTCTGTTCACCCAGAACCCTAGAAGATGCATTAGCATTCAGCTGCCTTGTCTCTTCAATACTGTAATTTCATTACTCTCGCCGGTTTCTGGCAAAGACTTGAGAGAGCCTATTTTGCCCTTGCCAAGTATTTAAGGTGGAAAGGCTTCAGAAGCTCTTTTCCGCCAAGATTCACTAGGACAGATTGAACATCATCTATGAACTCTCCCAATCCAAGCCTAGAGTCACGCATGAAATCGTCATAATCCGCGTAGGTCTTATGAAGAGAAATCATGAAGGAATCCACGCCCATTCCTCGACATGCGCCAGACATAATGATATTAGGTTGGTTCATTAGCCATTCAGTTCCCTTCTTCCGAGTAGCTTCATACTCGTCTCTTGCCGCAATGGCCGACTTGATCTTCACAAGCGTTATTGCGAATATCTCATATCCAAGCTTGTCCCATTTCGGAATAGCGGTATAGCCGTCGATTAGCTCTTTTTCAAGAAAAGCTCTCTTTCTGGTCACGGTAGGTTGAGACACGCCTAGAACTTTGGCTAACTGTCTGTCACTTCTCTTGGCATCCTTCATCAGCTCGTACAAAAGCTGATAATCCAAAGGTTTAAGTTTCATCATATATTCTCATAAGCTATTTTGTGGTTTCAGTTTTTATGCTTTTTGAGATAATCCTCGGTTCAATTCCAAACACACAATCGCCAAGATGCTCGGTCACAACTTTCACATTTTTTGCAGGTCTCCACTCTTCGGTTCCAGAGACTGCACAGCTCTTTCTATGATGGTTTCATGGAGTTCGCTTCTGTTCTCTTTGGTGACAACGATTACTTCGGTATCTCTTCTTGCTTTCACCTCGTCTATCAGCCTATCCCTTGCTTTCCAATGAATGACTCCGACCACAAGCCTTCCGCTTTCAACAGCCATCTTGACCGTTTCCTTGAACTTTGACGAAAATAACTCCATCGGACCAACTTCATCAATCGCAATTACATCCGAGTCTGCAATAGCCTTCTCAATGGCTTTAACACCTATGGTCTCAAGGTCTTTCATATTCACACGGTATCTGCCAAGCTTAGGACCAGTTTTCTGGTTAACATGAGCCAACCACCCAACTGTTCCCTCACCTAAGTCCAAGATCTCGAATCCAACACGATCACCACATGAACGAACCTCGCGGCTGATCATCCCGCCTACGCTGTAGCCCTTGGCCTTCAAACCCTCAATGACCCGCAGCAAGACCGTAGTCTTACCCACACCCGGACAACCCGTCAAGAGCAACAAACGCTTGCTCAAGCACTCTCGCCTAGCTTTATATGAGAGTCGACAAGAGCTTTAAAATCATTGCATGAATGTACTTGTCACATCCGTTCATGAGGATTTTAGGTTTGAGACAGTCTGCTTCTTTCTCATCTGTAGCAGTACAACGACCACGATAAGCGAGACAAATAGAGCAACCCCAGTCCCTATGATTATGCCTCTATTATCCCAGCTGACATAAGCCTTGGGTGGAGTGAAATCCACGTATACTCCATATTCCTCAAGATACCTGCGTCTTTCGCTTTCACAATACTCAAGATATTCGTCCACGTACTTGCGGTATTTGCTCCAACTCCAGCAGAACAGACCTTCCCAAAGCGCCAAGGCTATCAAGAGCCCCACAATGACTACTTCAACCTGCTTCAAGCTTTTCACCGAGATAGTGCGCATTCACGACTGCTTTCTCTTATTATGCTCTTTAGGTGAACCCAGATTTAGTTCTACAGATCAGAACACTGTGTTTCAAGGAATGTGTGGATGAAAGACCCCAACGAATCCTCAAAGACGAAGTGAAGGCTTAAGTAATGCGCTCCATTAGTTGTGAGGATTCCACGATAGTCGCAGGCGGAGAAAATCGAAGCCTATGGGCATAGTCGAATCTATCAAAGAGGAATTCTCCTTTATCACAGGTAACTACCGAATTCTCGTAATAAGCTGGATCCTAATGGACCTCGCGAGCGAAATGCCGTCCCCGAACTTCCAATACTACGTTCAGGATGTCTTAGGCGGAAAAGGGTTGGCTCTAGGGCTTATAGGGCTGGCTGGCTTCCTTGGAATGGCAGCTGTAGCCTTCCCAGGCGGCTACCTAGCGGACAAGTACGGAAGACGCTGGCTAATAACTACCATGACCTTTGGAATGGCACTATCATACCTGTTCTTTGCGTTCGCTCCAACATGGCACTTCATCCTGCTAGGAATAACAGTCACCAGCCTATGCCTAATCTACCAGCCAGCGCTGTTCTCAATGGTTCAAGACTCACTTCCGCCTGAACGCAGAGGAATGGGCTCATCAATCATCCAACTCATCCACAGCACCTTCAACACTCCAGGGCCAGCAATCGCAGGCTTACTGCTGCTGCAATTCGGTTTAGAATGGAGCATGCGAATCATCTACCTGATCATAACAACGCTCTTCGTCATAGCAGCAATATGGAGAACCAGACTAAAAGAAACGATGACCAACACAGAACCGATACGCTTCAGATATTTCATCTCGACATACCCCAAAGCCGTCAAAGAAAGCTTCAGCGTCTGGAAAGTCCTCCCGCGATCCATGCTGTGGCTACTGATCAGCCAAATTCTAGTTATGTTCTGTTCATCTCTAATCAACGTGATTAACGCGCTCTACGCGAGAGACGTGCTTCTGATACCGCAGGAGCAATGGTGGCTTGTCTTCATCCCGCTCTTGGTTACAATGATCATAGTCTCAATCCCGATTGGCAAACTAGTCGACAAGATAGGAAGAAAAATCCCGCTAATCCTTGGCCTGATCACCTTTGGCCTAGGCACCGTAATCTTCATGATCGGAGACCTCTACATTGTCATGGTCGCAATGATCCTTTTTGGCATTGGCCAGCTACTGTTCTTCACCGCCATGATGGCGCTTTCAACCGACCTCGTAGAGGCAGAGAACCGAGGCAAAGTGAACGGATTTACGAATTTCATGGGTTACATTGTGATGGGATTCGGCATGCTTGTTGGCAACTACCTCTATGTTAGCTTCAACCCGCGACTACCATTCTACATTGCGCTCGCATTCTTGATCCCAACACTAGTGACTATCCTGTTCCTCGTGCACGAACCAACCAAAAGAGCAGCCTAACACTGAAGCAAGAAAAGAATATTAACAAACGCGAAATCTAACACTAACCCAAAACGGCCTGTCACAAACATTCTCGGAGAAAAATAGAAACATGCCTAGAACACAGTTCAAAGCTGGTTTTCCAACAGAAACGATAACAGAAGGCAAAGCCCGACTGCTGGTTCCTAGACTTGAAGCATTCAGAAAGTCTCCTTCAGACTATGCTCCGTCAAAAGCTCCCGTCTTCTACAACCCAATCATGGAACTAAACCGCGACATAGCTGTTCTAGCTCTGCAGGCTTATCAAAAAACCGTTAGCCGCAAAATCACTGTTTGCGAGCCTCTAGCAAGCCTTGGCATCAGAGGAGTAAGATTCGCAACTGAAGTGAATGGAGTAAAAAAAATCGTGATAAATGACATCAGCGAAAAAGCCTACCGAATCGCAAGACACAACGTGCACATGAACAAACTTGACAGAAAAGTCATCGTCAAAAACATAGACGCAAACCTTCTCCTAAGCGGCCACGGCGCACCACACAAAAGATTCGACGCAATAGACCTAGACCCCTTCGGGTCTCCTGTGCCGTACATTGACTCTGCTGTCAGAGCCTTACGCAATCAAGGTTTTCTGGCTTTGACCGCCACGGACATGGCTCCGCTATGTGGAGTTCACCCGAAAGCGTGCATCAGAAAATATGGTGGAAAACCTCTGCGCACAGAATACTGCCATGAACTAGCTGCAAGGCTTCTTGCAGGATGCCTAGCAACTGTAGCAGCAAAACACGAGATCGGCATAAACGTGCTATTCAGCCAGAACGCTGACCACTACGTCAGACTCTACACAACAATAGAATATGGAGCAACGAAGACTGACGAAACACTCCGCAACATGGGATACGTGTTGCACTGCTTCAAATGCTTCCACCGAGAAAGCGTAGGAGGGCTTTCAACGATTGCGCATTCTGAAAAATGCAACGAGTGCGGCTCAAAGCTCAGCGTTGCAGGACCGTTGTGGCTTGGGAAACTATTTGACAAGAGATTTTGCGAACTCATGGAAGAAGAAGCAAGGCAGGGAGGACTCAGACTGAAAGAAAGAATATTGAGAATTCTGGCTCTAGCCATGAACGAGGCTGATGCGCCGATAACCTACTACGTTCATGACAAAGTATGCGATAAGCTAACCATGCCAGTGCCATCAATCAAGAAACTTGCTCAAATCCTGAAGGAAAACGGCTTTCAGGCTTACCTGACCAGTTTCAACCCCAAAGGGATAAGGACAGATGCTTCAGCTGCAAAAGTGCAGGAACTCCTTCAAAGAATTCTGAACCCGAGCAGGATAGGCTGAAGGTCAATCATGATAAGTTTTAAATGTTGATCACGATAATACACTGAGCTAAGGTGATTTCCCTTGAAAAAGAAAATTTTGCCACTCCTTATGGTAACCGCGCTGATAGCATTAGTCTTAACACCACTAGCCAATGCTTCTGCAGACTTCAGCATTTATGGTTATACTGATAAAACCTATTACAAGCGAGGCGAAGCGGGAACGCTGAAGTTCTGGATATACAACGACGGCGACCAAGACCTCATACTGAAGAACATCACCATCCAATATCCATGGTACAGCCCGATCTGGGGAGGCAACGAAACAATGAAGAGCTTGGACCAAACAATAACTGTAAACGGAAACGCAAGCTTTTCCTCATCGTTCACAGTGCCAAGTGACGGCCGAGCAATGGGAGGATACATCCAAGTCAAAGCCGTCACTGACAAGCATACGCCCTTCGCGCCAGAATATATCCCAATCAATGTGGCAGGTGCCCCAAGCTATGGATCATTGGAAGATATGGATAAGATAGTGATGCTGTTCACGGTACTCGTGGTTCTCGTAATCATCTGCACGGTGATCATAGCTGCAACGATATTCCTCTCAGCGCGTAGACCAGCAGCAATGTGGAGTAAGGAAGAAAAAATACAATAGCAGAATATTTCCTTCCACAATTTTTTCCATTTTGCTTAAGTAATAGACCATGCAACTTGTTAGCAGTCGATTAATTAATGTTGGAGGTGCTAGAATTCGGAAAGGTCTTAGCCACATGCGCATGGCCATACATCAACTACATGCCACACTTAGGCACGCTAATTCAGGTTTTATCAGCTGACGTTCTCGCCAGATACTATCGATTGAAAGGCGAAGACGTTGTTATGGTTAGTGGTTCAGATGAGCATGGAACGCCTACCGAAGTTGAAGCCGTTAAAGAAGGTATTTCGCCAAAGCAATTGACTGACAGGAATCATGCCAAAGTTGCTGAGCTGTTCAAGAAATGGGGCTGCTCATTCAGTAACTACACTCGGACGGAGAACCCCGTGCACAAGGAATTCGTGCAAAAACACCTGATGAGGATTTACGACAACGGCTACATCTTCACACAGGAAACCGAGATGCCATACTGTGAACACTGCGGTCGTTTTCTGCCTGACAGGTTCGTTGAGGGAAAGTGTCCATATTGCGGCCATGAAGGAGCAAGAGGAGACCAATGCGAATCCTGCGGGAGACTATTAGAACCAACGCTTCTGGTCGAGCCCTACTGCGTCGTCTGCAAGGGCAAACCCGTCGCGAAGACGAGTAAGCACTGGTACTTTGACCTTCCAAAACTCTCTCAGAAGCTTGCAGACTACATTAGGGATAACAAAGAGTTTTCAACAAGCACGAAAAACTTTAGCCTAAACTGGATAAAGGAAGGATTGAAACCTAGAGCTGTGACCAGAGATGTCGCGAGAGATGCCTCTTGGGGAATTCCAGCGCCCTTCCCAGGAGCAAAGGACAAGACGATATATGTTTGGGTTGAAGCCGTGCTGGGTTACGTGTCGGCAACGATTGAGTATTTCAAGAAGGGTGAAGAACCTGAAAAGTGGAAGGAATTCTGGTTCAACAAAGACACAAAAACGCTTTACTGCATTGGAAAAGACAACATACCATTCCACACAATAGTTCTTCCAGCTTTGCTTTTGGCTTCTGGCGAAGACTACAATCTGCCCTGGAACGTGTCTGTAACAGAATTTCTCCAATTCGAAGGTGAAAAGGCATCGAAGAGCCACAGAAAAGGCATATTCATAGACGACGCCCTAGAGCTCTTCCCAGCAGACTATTGGCGTTTCTTCCTAACGGCAACAAGACCTGAAACGAAAGATACGAATTTCTCATGGGAACTATTCATAGAAAAGATCAACGCAGATCTAAACGACACCTTCGGAAACTTTATTCACAGAACCCTCACATTCATAAACACGCAATTCAACGGCGAAATTCCACGCCCTGAAGCTTTGGATGAAGACGCAAAGCAAGTCCTAGCCACACTCAAAGAAAAAGTGGAAGCTGTTGCAGAGGAAATCGAAGACTGCAAGCTACAAGCTGCCACAAACACGGTCATAGGCATAAGCCGCATCGGAAACCAGTACTTGAACGAGAAGGAACCTTGGAAACTGATCAAGAAAGACAAAGCCAAAGCAGCAAACATTTTGTATGTGGCAACACAGATCGTGAAAGCCCTAGCAGTAGTGTCGGCTCCGTTCATTCCATTCGCCTCAGAAGAGATCTGGAAGACCCTCAATCTTAAAGGAAGCGTTCACGAACAAAAATGGACCGAAGCCCTGGAACCGTTGCCAGCAAACCACAAGATAGCCAAGCCTAAGCCTCTGTTCCGAAAAGTCGAGGACACCGAAGAAGAGTTGAAAGAAAGGCTGGAGAAAGCAAGAAAAAGCCTAGCAAAGACTACGTGACTAATGTTTGTGACCTTGTGAGAGATTGCCGCTCAAAATAGACCTCCACGTACACAGCTGTTACTCATATGATTCTCTCATCACGCCGAAAGAACTGGTTTCCTACGCCAAGAAACGTGGACTCGACGGCGTCGCCGTGGTAGACCATGACAGACTTGACAGCGCACTAAAAATAGCCAAAGAAACAGACTTCTTCATCATTCCTGGGATGGAGATCACCAGCCTAGATGGACATATTGTGGCGCTCGATGTTAAGGAGCCAATTCCAAGAAATCTGAGTGCAGATGAGACTGTGGACAGGATTCACGAAGCTGGAGGTTTGGCGGTAGCCTGTCACCCATTCACCTTTTTCAAAGGAAGCCTAGGAAAGCACGTTAACTCAAAGCTTGACGCAGTAGAAGTGATAAACTCCTCAGCCATACCATTCAACCACTCAGTAAGATGTGCTGAACGAACAGCATCACGCCTTGGAATCGCGCGGGTTGCGGGCACCGACGCCCATTATGGACCAGAAATCGGCTTCGCATACACGCTTCTTTGGACTGAGCCTAAAGTTGAAGAGGTAGTCAAGGCCATAAGTAACGGATTATGTGAACCCTTTGGCAAAGAAATACCGTTAACGGTGAGGATAAAAGGGACGCTTCTGAGAGTTTTCTGAAAGAGCATCCAGAGGCAGTCTTCAGCGCGATCAACACGGCATTTTAAAGAAAATCATCTGCAATAGCTCTTCTACTGACAGTCTATCGTCCATCCACTAGATATGTTTTGTGAAGCAATCTTCTAAGCAACAAACAACCGAACGACCGCTTTATCCTAGGAGAACATCAGTCACACTAGCAAATCATGAACCAAGACTTGGACGTTGCTATCTATTCTAACGATCAGACATCAATGTATAACAGAACGGGACTCAACTTGAGAGAGTCAAGTCAGGTATAAATAGGGGGGTCAAATCAAAAGAGAGGCGCAAAAGACGTGAGCATTAGAAGCTTTCTAGTTGGTAAAGATCCAGCTTTAGGTTCAGCTGTTTTTCTGGTTCTGCATGTGGTTCCATGTTGAAAAGCTGTGGTGCAATCGCTCCGAATCCACTCAGAATGTGCGGGGAATTGACGCCTGTCATGACCAATGTGACTTTCAGCTTGCCAGCCTGTTCTGGATTGACTCTCGCACCCCAAATGACCAAGGCATTGCTATCCATCATCTCTGTCACAATTTCACCTACACGGTTAGCCTCTTCAATCGTCATCTGATTGTCGCCAGTAACGTGAATCAACGCGCCAGTTGCCCCAACATAGTCCACATCCAGCAATGGGCTCGTCAAAGCATTCCGCACAGCCTCTTCAGCACGGTTAGGCGCATCTGACTCGCCAACACCAACCACGGCAATTCCGCCTTTCTTAACGATGGTTCTAAAGTCGGCAAAATCAAGGTTAATCAAGCTCGGAGCCGAAATCGTTTCCACAATGCCCTTAATCATGTTAGCCAAAACCTGATCGGCAACACGAAAAGCCTCGCTGATAGGCAACTGCGGAACAAGCTGCATAAGCTTATTGTTATCAATCACCACGACCGTGTCACATTGCCTGCGCATCTCAGTCAAAGCCGCAACCGCATACTCCATCCGGCCCTTCTCAATCCGAAAAGGAGTGGTCACTACGCCAACAGTTATCGCGCCCTTTCGCCTGGCAATCTCCGCAACAACGGGAGCCGCACCAGTCCCAGTTCCACCGCCCAAACCAGCCGTTATGAAAACAATGCCTGCATCTGACAGCAAATCCTCAACACGCTTCCTCGACTCCTCAACCGCTACTCGGCCAAGCTTCGGGTCACCGCCAACACCAAGCCCCTTAGTCAGCTTCTCACCAATCAAAACCTTCTGATTAGCCTTCGAAGCTCGCAGATGAACAGCATCAGTATTAACAGCAATGCACTCAGCACCAGCAGCACCCATCTCCATCAACCGCGTTACAGTGTTATTGCCAGACCCGCCGACGCCAATTACAACCGTGCGACAAGAAAAAGGCTGCCCAATGCCGTCACTTACAGCATTGTGCCACGTGTACTTGAGAGCGTGCTCTGCCGTACGCATTTTAGTCAACTCTCTGCCTCCTCCAAACCTCTTCACTAATCATGTCACGGATGGCTACGCGAATGGCTTCAGCCCTGTTCGGATAAAACCGTTCAGTCACAAGCTGGTCTAACGCTTTTATGTAAGTTTCAGGAAGATACAGTGTGATCAACTTCATAGTTTCTCTCCCTCTGGGTAAGCTACAGAGGCATCAGGTGGCACTATATCTCTTCATATCATGATACAAATATGAGGCAAATATGCTTGATGCTGCCTTTTTAAAGCTTGCCCAAAGTCCATTTCAGATTTCTGTAAATTCTCGCCACATGAAACCCTTACGTTTTTATTGCTTGTGAGATCATTTAATGTACTGCGATGGAGCGTCATGCGGGTCTTCGTAAAGAGTTTCGGATGTTCCACAAGCTTGGCTGATGGAGAGGTTTTGGCAGGATGCCTAGAGGAAGCTGGATACTCCTTGGTAGATCACCCTTCAGAAGCAGACATGATTGTTTACAACACTTGCGCGGTTAAGGGGCCAACGGAGAACCGGATGATCGAAATCCTGAGACGAGCGCCTTCGAACAAGAAACTCATAGTAGCGGGTTGCTTGCCTCTGATTAACTTTGAAAGATTGAGCAAAGAAGTGCATTATAACGGAGTTGTTGGCCCAGCGGCTGGTGCTCGAATCGTTGAAGTTGCAGGACGCGTCTCAGATGGTGGAAAAGTTGTTGCTTTGGAAGACTCTGAAGACGCCAAGCCCAGCTTGGATCTTCCCCGCGCACGGTTGAGTCCTGTGATTAGCATCATTCCAGTAAGTTATGGTTGTTTAGGCTCGTGTGCCTATTGTTGCGTGACTTTTGCGAGGGGACGTCTAAGAAGCTATAGTATTGAGGAGGTTGTCGAGAGAGCGAAGAGAGATGTAGCGTCTGGTGCGCGTGAGCTTTGGATCACTTCACAGGATACTGCATGCTACGGAAAAGACAGGGGCACAAACCTTGCAGAACTGCTTAACGCTCTAAGCATTGTCGGAGGCGATTTCAGGATTCGCGTTGGCATGATGAATCCAAATGCAGCAAGCGAAATCCTCGAGGAACTAGTCGAAGGTTTCAGAAATGAGCATATCTTCAAGTTCATTCACCTACCAGTACAGAGCGGCGACAACCACATTCTGAAGCGCATGCGGCGACTCTATTCTGTCAACGACTTCCTGAGAGTGGTCAACGCTTTTAGGGCTAGCTTTCCTGAAGCCACTCTTTCCACAGACGTAATCTGCGGCTTCCCCAGCGAAGATGAAAAAGCTTTCCAGAAAACCTTGCAGCTGATTGAAGAAGTTAGGCCTGACATTGTTAATGTTTCAAAATTCTTCGTGAGACCGAGAACGACTGCGGCCGAAATGGAGGATGATTTTGTGTCCATCGAAGGAATCAGGCAAAGAAGCCGTTCCATGTCTGTATTAGCTAAGAGAATCGCTTTTGCAAGGAATCAGCGCTGGATCGGCTGGGCTGGTGAAATCCTTGTCGATGAGACTGGCAAGGTTTCCGGATCGTGGATTGGACGAAATTTCGCGTACAAACCCATAGCAGTGAAGAGCGCAGACAAGCTGCTTGGCAAAACATTGCAGGTGAAAGTTGTCAAAGCCTTTCCAACACATCTGGAAGCAGAGATAGTTGAATAAGTTATTTATGTAGATCCGCTGAATATGGTGCTTGTAGGAGATGTTATGCTTGGGCGAAGAAATCGTTGAAATCGGGAAGATAACGCATTTCTTCTCAAAAATAAGCGTTGCCGTCATCGAGCTTAAAGCGCCTTTGAACGTGGGCGACACCATAGTCATAAAAGGCCCGAACACAGATTTTGAACAAGTTGTCGATTCCATGCAAATCGAGCACAATAATATTCAGAGAGCTGAAAAGGGACAAAGTATAGGACTGAAGGTATTACAGCGCGTAAGGGAAACTGACACGGTATACAAGAAAGCATAGATGCTAGGCTTATCTCTGATATGCTAAGAACTGGTCAGGCCTGTCTGAAGGTTCGTTGCCTTGCGTCAATGTTAAAGACCTAAGCGTGCTTCTAACCGTTTGACTTGATGAGGGGGAAACTTTCCTCGCCTAACCATATTGATCAATTTTCGCATTTCTCTTTTTGCCGCATCATAGAGCTGTTTCGTCATCCAACCTCTGCTAAATGCGTCCTCTAATTCCTCTTCATCAAGCACTTCATGTCTAAGGTCAGGCGAAACCCAAAGATCCAGAAATAGATCAGTGAGCTCAACACCGCCATCCTCCAGCAGTTTTGGAGGAGTAACTACGTCACAGTAGTATCCCGTGTGCCTTCCCTGCAAGTCTCTTATCTTGCCAACAGTAAACCACTTGCCTATCAGATCGAAATACACTATCTGAAAACCCTTCGCCAAAACAACCTCACCGTTGAAGGTAACTGAATGAGAAGATGTGATCTCAGACTTGCCAACGATAATGCTCTTTGAGTTGAAGATTAGGTTATCGTATAGCTCCAAAACATGGTTGGGCAAACGAATGCATCTCAAATGAAGCTTCGTCTTCGATTCTTTTCGTCGACAGCTTTTTCCTAATGTCAAGCTCTCAACACGCAAAGATGCCTTGTTCTCAACGTTCAGGCTATTGTTTTTGAACCGATAAGAAAATAAGTTTTAGGTCTTATAGTCGCTGGTAGTCTATACACTAATCAGTCCAAGACCATAGAGGCAAGGCGAAAACGATGTTTGATGAAGAGAAGTTGAAGAAGATACAGAAAGAGCGGGAACGTTGGGAGCAGACGACCCTGCCCAACTGGTTGAAGCAGAGTTGCGAGAGGAAGAGCGAGTTTCGAAACCATTCAGGCATGCTCATAAAGCGGCTCTACACGCCAGAAGACATCAAGGATTTGGATTATGTCAGGGATTTGGGCTTTCCAGGCGAGTATCCTTTCCTTCGCGGAGTACATGCAACAATGTATCGTGGCCGCTTGTGGACTATGCGGATGTTTGCGGGATTCGGCACAGCAAAGGATACGAACAAACGCTTCAAGTACCTGCTGAAAGAAGGTGAATCGGGACTCAGTACGGCTTTTGACTATCCGACAATAATGGGCTATGATTCTGATCATCCCATGGCAAGGGGAGAAGTAGGCATATGCGGCGTAGCCATATCCTCGCTACGAGACATGGAGACTTTGTTCAACGGCATACCACTGAATAAGGTCACGACGTCAATGACCATAAACGGGCCTGCGCCGATGTTTCTAGCCATGTACGTTGCCGCGGGCGACGAACAAGGCGTGGCACGAGAGAAGCTTGGGGGGACAACACAGAACGATAATTTGAAGGAGTACTTTGCTCAGAAGCTTTGCATTTTTCCGCCGAAGCCTGCAGTTAAGTTGACAACAGACGTGATCGAGTACTGTGCTAAGCACTTACCCAGGTGGAATCCTGTGAGCATAAGCGGTTATCACATAAGAGAAGCGGGGGCAAACGCTGTGCAGGAGCTGGCTTTTACGCTTTACGATGGAATAAGTTATGTTGAATCGACCCTTGAAAGGGGTTTGAAGGTTGACGATTTTGCGCATCGCCTCTCATTTTTCTTTGCATCACATAACGACTTTTTTGAAGAGATAGCCAAGTTCAGAGCTGCGCGGAGAATATGGGCACGAGTGATGAAGGAGAGATTCCACGCCAAGAACCCAAGGTCAATGTGGATGCGCATGCATGTTCAAACTTCAGGCTGCACTTTAACACCGCAGCAACCACTAAACAACATCACACGCACGACAATCCAAGCTTTGGCAGCGGTCTTGGGCGGAACCCAGTCGTTGCACACGAACTCTTTTGATGAAGCCTTGTGTTTGCCGACTGAGGCGGCTGTGACGGTTGCGCTTAGAACGCAACAGATCATAGCTTATGAAAGCGGCGCAACACACACGATAGACCCGATGGCAGGATCATATTACGTGGAAGCCTTGACAAACGAAATGGAAGAAGAGGCAACGGAGTACATTCAGAAAGTAGATGATATGGGCGGAGCCATAGCCGCCATCGAGAGGGGATTCTTCCAGAGAGAAATTGCAGACAGCGCCTATGAATATCAAAGGGAAATCGACGAGAAAAAGCGCACAATAGTAGGGGTGAACGATTTTGCCGTCGAGAAGGAGGAATGTCCAGTGGAACTTCTGCGGGTTGACCCGAAAGTTGAGCGTGAACAGGTCGCTAGTCTGCAAAAACTAAAAAGAGAAAGAGACAATAGAAAGGTGAACGAAGCCCTTGAAAAACTCCATTACGCAGCACAAAAAGATGAGAACCTCATGCCCGTAATGATCGATGCGGTAAAAGCCTACGCTACTATAGGCGAGATTACTGAAGTGCTGCGTCAGGTTTATGGAGAATATAAAGAGCTAATCATAGTATAGTGAGGGAAGAATAGTATGCAAAGCACGAGAAAAATTAGAGTATTGATCGCAAAGCCAGGTTTGGACAGTCACGACCGAGGAGCCAAAGTAGTAGCCAGAGCATTAAGAGACGCGGGAATGGAGGTAATCTACACGGGCTTGAGACAAACGCCTGAACAGATAGCCGAGACAGCCTTGCAGGAAGACGTTGATGTTATAGGCTTAAGCATCCTCTCAGGTGCTCACAAAACGCTTTTTCCAAGGATAATGGAACTGCTCAAGCAGAAAGGTTTGACAGACGTCATGGTTTTTGCTGGCGGGATAATCCCGGAAGAGGACATACCGGAACTGAAAAAGCTGGGAGTAAAGGAGATCTTCGGACCTGGAACGACAACGGAATCCATAATTCAATACGTTTTTGATCACGTGCCAAAGAGAACCTAAACCAGTAGATGGGCTTGACTGTTGACAAAGACCGAAGAAATAATCCATGGCATACTTGCTGGAGACCGCGGGAGCATAGCGAGAGCAATAACCATAATAGAGAACAATGCAACTGACGCCCAAAAAATAGTTGCTCAGATCTATCCTCACGCTGGAAGAGCGCATGTGATAGGTTTAACGGGTCCAGGCGGCGCTGGAAAAAGCACATTGGCTGAGAAGATTATCCGTGAATATAGGC
This sequence comes from Bathyarchaeia archaeon, assembly GCA_041500425.1. GTDB lineage: Archaea > Thermoproteota > Bathyarchaeia > Bathyarchaeales > Bathycorpusculaceae > JBGQME01. Next base: position 23,833 of record JBGQME010000005.1, read on the forward strand.
GAAAGGGGAAGACTGTCGGAGTTGTGGCTGTTGATCCTACTAGCCCTTTCACGGGTGGCGCTTTTCTGGGCGATAGAATTCGCATGCAAGAACTGAGTACAGACGAGGGCGTTTTCATAAGGAGCATGGCGTCGCGCAACTATCCTGGCGGATTGGCTAAGGCTACGAAGGATGCGGTTAAGGTTTTGGATGCGGCTGGCAAGGATGTTGTTCTTGTTGAAACAGTGGGAGCTGGGCAGTCTGAGGTTGAGATTGTCAAGGTGGCTCAGACTGTTGTGGTAATTCATGCTCCCGGTTTAGGGGATGAGATTCAGGCGATAAAGGCTGGATTGATGGAAATTGCTGATGTTTTTGTTGTGAATAAGGCCGATCGTGAGAGTGCGAATAAGACGGTGATGGATATTCAGGCAATTCTGCAGATGGGCGGTAAGGAGAGCGGATGGAAGCCACCTGTTGTGAAGACTGTGGCTTTGACGGGCGAAGGTGTGCCTGAGCTTGTTGAGAAGTTGGAAGAGCATAAGTGTTTCTTGGAAAAAGATCCGGAGTGCAGGATTAGGGTTTTGAGGGCTAAGGCTGAGGCTGAGCTTATTGAAGCGATAAAGGAAAAGGCTGTTGGCTTGATTGTTGAGGATTTGAAGATTGAAGGGAAGTTGGATGAGTTTTTGCAGAAGGTTTTGAGGAAGGAGATGGATCCTGCTTCTGCGGCTGAGGAGCTTTTGAAAGAGAAAGGTCTTGAATGATGAAGCTTGAGAAAGGGTTGGTTCAGGTTTACACTGGGAATGGAAAAGGCAAGACTTCGGCAGCTTTCGGACTTGCACTGAGGGCTGCTGGCAGAGGATTAAAGGTCTACATGATCCAGTTTATTAAAGGCGGCTTTGATTATGGCGAACTGTACGTTGTGGACAAGATTCCAAACTTGACATTGAAGGCCTTCGGCAGAGGAAAATTCATCACGAAGAAGCCAGCGGACAAGGAGGACGTCAGGCTTGCTGAGGAGGCATTTCAACTTGCCAAGAAGGTTATTGCGGGTGGCGAGTATGATGTGGTTATTCTGGATGAGGTTAATGTGGCTTTGGATTTGAAGCTGATTAGCCTTGAAGATGTGTTGCAGGTGATTGGAAGTAAGCCTGAACATGTTGAACTGGTGTTGACTGGACGGAATGCACCAAAAGAGATTATCGAGCTTGCGGATTTGGTTACTGAGATGCGAGAGGTTAAGCATCCGTTTAGCAGGGGTTTTCCTGCAAGAAAGGGGATAGAACATTAGCTTAATTGTTCTAGCTTCGCGCTGTTCAACTGAGTTGAGAGCTAGCGTTTTCTTAGGAAATTCCTAAGTGATTTCCGAATCTCTTTCAACGGCAATAGCGGGTGGCGGAATTCTGGTCTGAAGGGGTGCATTTCGCTTTCCAACAGCTCGGTGAGTCGTGCATAGTAGTCTTCGAACTCTTTCATGTTGTTGCTTTTGAGCTTGAACAAGCAGCATTCTTTTGTGGGTTCTTGCCATCGCTTGTCCCATGCAACTACAGGGCTGTCATTACCGAAAATCTCGATATTCCTCTTCTTCAGGATTTCTCTGTTTACGGCGAAGATGATGAGTAGCTGGTTTAGGCGTTTTGTTTTTGTTGTTAGTAGGAAGTCGCGTGTGACGTTGTCGGGTGCTGTTGAGTCTATTACTACGCTGTATCCCTTTTTCAGTAGGGCATCTCGCATCTCTGCAATGGTGGAATAGATTAGGAACTCGTCGCGGCATGGGGGAGTCTCGCCGAAAAGCATGTCTCTGAGTTCATCGACGCCTATTCTTGTAAGATTCTCATAGTCGGCTACTAGCCTTCTTGCAAGAACGGTTTTCCCTGATTTTGGATAGCCGGAGAGAACGATGTTCCATATGCCTTTGATAGTGCTGGCCATTTTCTTAATAGACCTAAAGAGAGATGTCTGCTAGTGTGAGGAGTTTCTATGTTTAAAAGAGTGTGGGCTGATCTGATGCAGTCTGGGGAATTTTGACTCCCTATATATAGGTCCAACATGGTTTTTGCGAGTTTTCTATGCTTTTGTTAGTGTTTTTGGTTGTTTCCATTCTTCTCTAAGCATGCTGCATAGGTAGTCGTCTTGCCACTGGCCTCTAACGAAACCTGCTTTGCGGATGGTTCCTTCTCTTTTGAAGCCGCTCTTTTCTAAGACTCGCTGAGATGCCTTGTTTCTCGTGTCTGTGGTCGCTTGGATTCGCATGACATCCTTTGATAGGAACAGGTAGTCAACCATTATTTCAGCAGCTTCGGTTCTGTAGCCCTTGCCCATCTTGCTGGGAAGCAATGCAGCACCGATCTCCATCTAGCCTTACGGTTGGATAATGTAATGTCCGATCAGGCATATCTTTGTGCCGTCTTTTGATGAATAGCTAATGAAAACCCGCATCAGTCATCACAAAAAATAGAGCTTGCAAGTAGATATAATCTTGTCTCGGGTTTGGGGTAAAGTTTTATCTCAAACCAAGAATGACCAGAAGCCAACTTGCCTAGCTTCGCGTTCTCTAAGTCTTCTTAAGATCTAAATCGTTTGCTGTTTTCCAAGCTGATCGACAAAAATCGCTTTCTCTCGTTTTATGTTGTTAGTGGGTGTATTTGTTTGGTTGTGTATTCTAGGTATTTCTCCTTCTCCGTTTCTGGCAGGTTAAATATCGTCACCGAAGCATCTCTTGTTATGCCTACTACGTAGCCGTATTCTTTGCTTCTCGTCACCACGTACCACAAGTCCCCATGCCGACCATAATCCTCAAACAAACTCGTATTAACCAAATCAGGGCCATACAACGACAACTTATTCACATTCGGAATATCCACATTATCAAAAAACGTAATCTTCGTATCCTCAGGATTCCTCAAATGAAACTCCTGAAGCGTTTCAGGCGAAATCCTAGCCTCAACAACCCCGCCAACCTTCTCAAACAACAACTCACTAAGCTTATTCGCAATAAAATTAGCCACACGCTTCTTTTCAACAACCGTCAGAAAGGTTGTGTCCTTGAACTGAGCAAAACTGAAAACAGCTTCAACCGTCCTCGGCTGAGAAATCACCTTACCCCTATGAAAGACTCGAGTCACAAAATCATGCGAATAAACACCCCTAAGCATATCCTTCTTAGGCACAAGCCCAACCACCTCAGTCACCAACGCAAACTTGTAATCACCCTCCTCAAACTCCTCCTCAACACGATGATCCTGAAGCCTCTCAGCGATATCTGCAATGCTCAAAGACTCGGAAAGCTTGAAGACTTTGCCAGCAACAACCATGTTTAACACCACATTCTGAAACTGACATTCCGACTTAAGAGATTTTGCCCTTCAATTGCCCCTCAAGCTATCATTGCTTTAACCGTTGACAGAAACTCCTCTGCTTTCTGCAGACTGCACTCAGCATCCTTCTTGCTGCGTTCAGTCTCCAATCCATAAAGTGTTTCATGTCTATCTATTCTCATGCGACCCAGAGTATTTGTCAAAGCCTCACTTAAACGCCGAGTTTTAACATATTTTTCCCTGAGATACTCGATCAAGCAAACATGGCTTTTCTCTATGACCCCATCTTTGAACAATACCGCTCGCGCAGCATGAAACATGGCAGTATAAGCAAGGATTACCGCAGTGTCGGTCAAGTCAACCCCAAGAGCCTTTTCAGCCTCATCAATCTTGGTCTGAGCAACCTCAATCGATCTCCTGCTCTTTTCAGGATCAGGCCTCTCCTTCCTTAGTAGTCTCTTCTCAAAACATTCATTCAACCTCATCCTTTCACCACAGGAAGACTACCATGCAACACGACACCATCAACAAGTATTCTCTCATAAAAAGCCTTGTCCTCCTTCGCTTTCTCTTCCCATTCCCTCGAAGCATAAACCAGCAGTGTAATCCTCCTGCTTAATTGCTTTTCGTACGCACTCACATCAACGTGATCAGTTCTCCTCCCAACGGCTAGCAGGTCCACATCACTCTCAGAATCATCTTCACCTCTAGCGCAACTACCATACAACACAATCGAGGAATCAGCATATTTCTCCCTCAGAAAAGCTATCAAAGGCTCAGCCTTCAGCAAGAACAAGCCAACCTTCATCGACCTAAAGCTAGGGTTCTCCATATTTGCCTTAAAAAGAACAAGATTCGCCCTCCCACTCTTAAGCAGCAAACCCCTATTCTCATAGAAATCAAGAAACCCTTTCGCCCTACTCGGACTCACATCCACAAGCTTCGCTATCTCCCTAAGATAGAAATTCCGATAAGGCTCATCGAAGAACAGCTTAAGGACACGCAATCCAGGATATTGAAAAGGGTTGTCCATCGAACAATCGTTCTATTAAAGGCTTATGCGTCCTTGACATTCCCAATCATCCGTCCCGTTATCTCTTCAAACAGATTTAAGATTTCATGTATCCATTATCCTTAGACTCGATGGAAGAACCAGCATTTTTTAGGCACGAACTCTGCCTAAGCGCTTTAATAAGAGACTTTTACCTCATATTACTACCCGAAAAATGAGGATACATACCTAATGCTGATTCAAGAGGTCATCCTAGAGAATTTCATGAGCTACGAATACGCTAGGGTACCTTTCAAATCAGGCGTAAACGTCATCTGCGGACCCAACGGCTCAGGAAAATCCTCACTTCTGCTAGCTATTTCTGTGGCACTGGGCCAGTCTTACACAGAACGCTCAAGAAAGCTTAGTGATTTGATCCGTTGGGGAAAAGAGCAAGCCCGCATCACACTCATCCTAAACAACGCCAAAAGAGGCAACAACAGACCAGCCCCAAAATACAACAAAGACCAACTCTTCCTCACACGCGCCCTGCGAAAAGACGGACAATACTGGTCTGAACTTGAAAATAGGGCAGCCACAAAAAGGGACGTGGACAGACTTTTATCCAAGTTTGGCGTCGACCCAGACAACATACTCATAATCATGCACCAGAACATGGTCGAACAGTTCACCATGCTTTCTACACAAGAAAAATTGCGCATGGTCGAGGCTGCTGTGGGGTTAGAAGCCTACCGCGAAAACGTTCTGCAAGCCCAGAAGAAGCTAAGCCGCACGCTAAGCCAAGAAGAATCCATGAGCAAGCTTTTGGAATCAGCTGAGCAGACGCTCAACTATTGGCGCGAACAATACGACAGATTCCAAGAGAAGAAGCAGCTCCTAGCCAAAAGAAGATTCTTGGAAAGAGAGCTTGCGTGGGCAGAAGTCATCCGAAGAGAAAACATCATCAAAGAACTGGAAGCCAACAGAAAAAAGGAACAGGACCTCCTAACCCAAATAGAAGAAGAAACAACGACAGCAAACGACAATCTGCAGACTCAGCGGAACGAACGCGAAAAACTCAAAGACGAATGGAAAACACTCTTCGACAACCGCCTAAGCCTCGAACGCGGAAAAGCTGCAAACGAGTCAACCATCTCACTGTGCGAGCAATTCCTAGAAGAAATGCCAACGCTGGAAATAGCTGCACGAAACAACAGAAACCCAGCACAAGTCAAGCTCCTGAGAAGCGACAACCTAAAAGAACTGATCCAAAACTCGAACCAACATCTATCAAAACTCAACCCTGAAATAAACGCAAATCAAACGAAAACCAAAAGTCTGGAAGAACAAGTTGAAAAAGTCGGCAACCAAGTCCTAGAAATCCGCGTAAAGCTGGCACTACTACAGTATCGGAGAGAAAACGCCATAGCCAACGTGGAAGCATTAGAAAAGGAACAAAAAAGCGCAAAAGGACGCCTAGCCGAGACCAGTGAAAAGGCAGAGCAGATTGGACCCCGAATCGTAGTCCTAAAGGATACCGATGAGATTCTTGACGAAATGCGAACCACAGAAGGACACTTGGCAGCACTTGCCGACGTCTCAGAAGACATAGAAAAAATGTACGAATCCTACTCAAAACTCTACCTAGAACTGAAGGAAAAAGCGCAGCTAGTGACTGAGAACCGAGAAAAAGCCTTGGAAGAAGTCAAGACGCGAACGCAAGCATGGAGAACCGTAATCCAAAGCCTCCTAGACCGCGCAAACCTAGAATACCAAAAAATCCTCACACAGACCCAAGCAGTCGGCGAAGTCAAACTAGCAAACGAGCACGACATTGAAGCCGCCGGACTGGAGATTCTCGTGGGCTTCAAAGGCGGCAGACCAGTCCCGCTGGACGCTTACACTCAAAGCGGAGGAGAAAGAACAACCGCAACCATGAGCTTCCTACTAGCTCTACAACAACACGTCCGTTCACCATTCCGAGCAGTTGATGAATATGACATCCACATGGACCCCAAAAACCGTGAATTAATCGCCAAAATGCTCATCTCAACCGTCAAAGACAAGAACGCCCAATACATGGTGATCACGCCAAGTCAAATAACATTCGCAAAGGAAGAAGCAAATATAATCACTGTTCAAAACATCGAAGGAAAATCCATAATCAGAGAGGTTGCCTAATGCAGTCAAAAAGGGAAAGAGAGAAGTTGGGCAGAGAGAAGCTCGCACGAATAATCGACACGTGCAGATCAGCTGAAGAACGCTCACTTGACCCGTTCCTCATAGACGTAAGCAGCAGCATCAACGAGGTCAAGGAGTATTTCCCAGAATGGACAATACCAGAAGACCTGTGCCTAGACGCCCAGACTATACACCACCTAGCATCGGTCATAAAGCTCCAAGGCGATTGGGTCAAACACCGCTCAACATCACTCTACACCGACCCCTTCCTACTAGAAGAAAAGCTCACGCGCCTATCAAAAGAAGAGATCGTAGAAACATTCACCCAAGCCTGGCACCCAATAATCGAACTAGAACAAATCTCCCTCCACAGCCTAGCAGAAGCCACCGCCTACTGGATAAACCTGCTACCCATGAACGAAAGATGGAAGGAGGCTTCGCCAACCGAAGTTCAGATGGGTTCCGCTACGCGAGAGGAGCTGGTGCAAGAGAGGATCTTGCGCGAAAAAGCCTTCTCCGAAGAAATGGAAAACTTCTGGCACGAGCTCCAGAACTGCGTTCAGGAAAAGGGCAAAGATGGAAAGATCCTGTATTGGGATTTTGTGGGAGCAGAAACCTACGAGGAAACCGTGCAAAGAGCCTTTATGACAAGCTTTCTCATAACATACGGCTACGCAACGTTGGAAATCTACCCGCTTGAAGAGGAAATGTTCATCAAACCACACGAAAAACCGGAAACCAAAATCAGCAAGAAACAACTAGTCTCCATCCCGATAGCCGTCTCCGTTGAAGAATGGATGAGATGGAAAAACGGTGAGCAAGAGTGAGCAAGAGAAAAGCCCTCTACGCAAGCAAACTCAAACGAGCAACCCACCTCCTCTTCTACAAGAGACATGCTAAGCCTGGAGTGAAGGGCTGGGAGCTTCGAAAAGCCCTAGGTTCAGACTATCCTAAAGTTCTGAAGATTCTGGACGACTACTTGAAAGGACTTGACTTGCAGGTCAAAACCGTTTTCGAAGATGAGAAAACCGTTGAAAAGCCAAGCCTAGAGCAGATGGACAAAGCCAGATTCCTCATAACACTGAGAGGAGACATAACGCCAAAAGAGGCAAAGATGATTGGTTGGCGAATAGACGACCTTGCAGGACTGGCAACAACAATCTCCTATATAATCTCCCAGAAAGGAAAAGTCCCGCGAAAGGAAGCTGAAGAACTGTTGCGCGACAAGCTTCCAGGATGGAAGGTTGGGTCAAACATTGACCGCTATATTCGTTATGGCTATCTGACGGAAGACGAAAGTGGACAACTGTATTTGGATTGGAGAACACGAGCAGAAGTGGATCAAAAGGCACTCATAGATCTGATCTTGTCAAAATAGAAGCCAGAGCTTTTCAAGTTATTTGACGGTGTTCTACGTCGCAAAGTTTCTATTTTTCGTTTTCTATTTGATATTTGTCGAATTAAGATAGATCAACATGAAATTGTGGAATGTGAAAGTCAAATTGTCAGACGAAATAAAAGAAGAAATGAAGAAACTCCGAGAGGAAATCGCCCGACTAAAAGAGCAACTCGGAGACATAACAGAAGAAAAGCGAAGAAGAGGCCGAGGCATATACATTGACATAGGCAACCACGTACACGATTACATGGGAGACGTCATGGAAAGCGTCGCCGAAAACATCCACGGAGAACTTGAAAAATCCATTTTCATCGGACCCGGAGGCGTCAGAATCATCAGAGGAAAAGAAAGACCGTTTGCGGAAGAAGAAGCCAAAGTCAATCTGCCAAAAGCAGCTCAAATCATAAGCGCCTTAGGCGAGGAGCATAGACTCAAAATATTGAATGCGCTTTTAAGCGGCGGAAAATACATCGACGAGCTTGAAACGCTTTCAGAAATCACAGCAAGCACGCTCTCAAGCCACCTCAAAGTGCTTGAAGAAGCAGGACTAGTTGTTCAAGAGAAAGTTAGAGGACGGTATCTGATAACCATGCCAGGCAGAACGGCATACAAGATGGCAACCCGCATCACAGCATTCATTGAAAGAGGGGGATCAAGAATGATATGGCAACACTGTCAACTGGACAGAACTGTTCTGAAATCAGACGAACGTCTCACATTATTGAGGACGGAAAAAGGTGTTGTGAAAATCGGTGAAAACACATTGGCTGTGCCAGTGAAACTAGATGATCAGCGAAAAGGATTCGTCTTTCATGGAAAAGGCAAGCTTCTTCTAGACGCGATCGTGGAAACTGAAGAAGGCGCGATTGACAAATCTGTAGAAGAGGAAATAAGCGAACCCTTTTTAATGTTAGGGGGCACTGAAGAAATGCAGAATCGTCTCACAGAAGCAAACAAGGAAGACCTAATGAAAGTCGGCTATGAAAACGAGCAAGATCTCTTGACCAAAGCAGGAGACTTGTGCAATCGGTTTTTTGGCAGAACAGGAATTCACAATCACAGGTGCTACGATGAAAACGATGGCTTCGTCTTTGCTTTCCCAAACAAATCAGACAAGCTGGACATTCTCGTTGCCAAAGGTTCAAAACTTGTTTACAAATCGCTCGGAAGAGTCTTTGTCTTGAATAGAAACGAAGCGATTCTGAAAACTCCGGATGAAGTTGCAATCGTGGGCAACGGAAAATCATTCGTCATTAAGAAAAAGTGCTGCTGAAGGCTGAAAATAGAATCCTCCTCATTTTCTCAATTTGTGGTAAACGAAGGCTATTAGGACAACAGCGAATACTACCGCAAGAATCAGCAATGGACTGCCAAGAAACTGGTCTGCAAAAGATTGGTCCTCAGCATTAACGTGATTGACTAAGGAAGACAAGAAAAACAGTAAGAATGAAATCAAAGCAATACTACTTTTCAAATGGAACCACTCTCTCAGAGACTAGGTTATGCTAACATTCTGTATTTGAAAATATCTCTTGGCAAGAAACCTAAGGCGCTCAGCGTTCTTCCCGTTCTTCCCGATTGCAACGCCCTTGTCTTTAGGATTGACAGCCACGACAGCTATCTTCTTCCCGTCAGGCCTTTCACTCACGCGAACCTCCTTGACAAGAGCAGGCTTCAAAGCATTCTTGATAAACCTTACAGGATCTTCCGAATACTCGATTATCTCATGCTTCTTCCCAGTCATTCTCTCAAGAGTATGAATATTCCTGCCACCTCTACCGATGGCTACACCAATCTGTCCTTCATTAATGATGAAAATAACACGACCCTGCTCCTCGTCAATGATGCAGTCCTTCGCGCTTGCGTTGGTTATGCTCTCAAACAAGGCGATATACCGCATTTCAGTGCTCGTGAATTTGATCCCGCTTGTCATTCATTCCCTCCAAAGGATTCCTCTGGCTCCGCCTTTTCCATCAATTTAAGGATTTCAGAATCACCCGGCTCTCTTATACTTAACGCTGAGACGATGAATGGTTTGCCACAGACCCCAGCCAAATCGATCGCTGAACTTCTAAAAGTAATGTAGGGAACATTAGAAAGCTTACAATAGTGCTCAATGTCTTCACGCAGATTCTTGGGACAGTTGGAGGCTATAACGATCATTTTGGCTTTTCCAGTCTTGGCATTCTGTATGGCAGAGTCAGCTCCAAAAGTCACCTTCCCAGTTTTTACCGCCGCAGCGATTGCCTTGTCTATGTCTATCATTTCTTCTTCTCTCCCTTTTTCTCAAATGTGGACATGTACAACTCGACCATTCCAGTGCCAATTGGTATGGACTGCCCGACTATTACGTTTTCGGTCACGCCCGCCAACGGGTCACTCTCTCCTTTTACCGCTGCCTCAACGATGTTAGGCACGGTAATCTCAAACGCTGCTCTAGCCAAGACGCTCGATTTCTTGCCGCTGATGCCATGCCTGCCAATCTGCTGCACCTCGCCAGTAGAAGTCATCATGTCAGAAACGAGCATGACATGGCGAACATCAACATCCAAGCCCTGATCCTCCAACACGCCTTTTGCCTCGTTAGTCAACGCGTTTCTGGCAGCTTCTATTCCAATGGCTTTGGCGATCTCATGAACATTGTTCGTTGTCGTCCGTGAAAAATCGATTCCCGGAATATCCAGAACCTTTGACAAGTTTGAGCCATCAGTCCTTATGACCCACTCGCCATGCTCTTCCGTGACGAGCACACGCTTTATGCCGGGCACACCTTTGACGTAGAAGGAGGGGACTTTGTCATGCAGTTTCTTGAGAGCGTCCACCTTTTTAGGCGAAATGTGTAGGCTGTTCCCTTTCGTCTTGATGGTGCAATTCTGTATCTCCAAAGCTTCCTTAAGCTCATCCATGCTGACTTCTCTATCTTCCATCATAGTCCTGCTAAGCTCGACAACAACCTCCTCATGCACCGGATCCAAATATATCGCCTGAGCCAGATTCTCTAATGTCGTGTAGATTATATTGCGAGCAATCTTCACTGAAGCTTCCTTGCTTTTTCGATGCACTTCATCCAAGTAGATTGTCATGATCGGAGTGGACGGGATTTTCCTAGCATCCACGATCTCGATCAGCCTTGGCAAGCCTAAGGTTACGTTCTGTTCCCTGACTCCAGCATAGTGGAACGTCCTCAGAGTCATCTGTGTCCCTGGCTCTCCGATTGACTGAGCGGCAACGGTTCCGACCGCCTCGCCTGGTTCCATTAGCGCCCGCTTGTAATGGTCAATTGTTGAGTTGATTGCCTTGTCGACGCCTGCTGTGGCAAGATTCGCTTTAGCCAGACTTTGTCTTAGTTCGTCGACCAAAATGGGCGTTAGCTTATCCTCAGCTTCCTTCAGTTGTTCCTTGAGGTGCTCAGCTGTTGCTGGTCTGCCCTTTTCCTTAGCTATTTTCAGTTGATCAACCAATCGGCTGACATTTACGGCCTTGCCATGATCGCTCTTGGCTGGGTCAACTCCATCCTCTCCATAGCTGAATTGAATTATGTCTCCAGTAGAATTCCTGACGGTTCCGTCATACTCCAAGCGTACGTGTTCAAGAGCATTGATCAGCCTTCTCTGCATGTAACCGCTTTGCTGCGTCCTAACAGCAGTGTCAACCAGCCCTTCTCTGCCACCCATAGAGTGGAAGAAGAATTCTACGACGTCAAGTCCCTTCTGATATGATGAATAAACGAATCCTCGGGCCTTTGGCGTAGCGTCGCCAGGCATGAAATGCGGCAAGGCACGCCCCACGTATCCGCGCAATATTCGCTTTCCACGAACAGACTGCTGACCGACACAAGCGCTGATCTGCCCAATATTTAGGCTCGAGCCTCTTGCGCCAGTTCGCGTCATTACAATACCCGCGTTTTCCAGACTGAAGTCCTCATCAGCTATCTTTCCAGACTCATCTCTCGCCTTTGCCAACTCATTCATAACGTAAATCTCAAAAGACTCCTCAAGAGTCTGCCCTGGAAGTCTAGGAAGCGTGCCCTTATTGAAGCTCTCAATCAGCTCGAGGATTTTCTTCTCAATCCGATCCATAGTCTTCCTTATCCTGTCTTCGGCTTTCGGAGACAAGACCAGCTGATCATACGAGTACGAGAAGCCGCGCATGGTTATGAAAAGCTTCAACAAGTGAGTTATCCTGTTCAGGAATTCCCGTCCAGCCTGTGTCCCATAGTCCTTTATTATTCTGTGAAACAGGCTTTCAGATTGCTCAGCCCCTATCGAGCGTCTGTCTATCACACCACTAACAAGCTCGCCGTTCTTAACAACCACGTAGGCGTCGAAGGGGCATTTATCCTCCTCGCATTTGGTGCAGCCTTGGCAAATGCTTGCTTTCAAAACGTAATTCATGTCTTTCGGCAAGAACAGACTGAAAATCTGCTTGCCAGTCCACAATGGTTGCGGTTTCTTGACTTTGGGTTCAGGCAGTGGCCCGTCATACCCTGCCCCTAGAACGAGCCTGTTAACTTCGCCCTCGGTCACATAGTTGCTCTTTCTCGTAAACAGATATGCAGAAGTTATGAAATCACGGATTGCACCTATTATCGGACCGCCAAACCTAGGCGAGAGTATCTGGTCCTGAACCTGCATCAGCAAAAGCGCCTCTGTACGCGCCTCCTCACTCTGGGGCACGTGCAGGTTCATCTCGTCCCCATCAAAGTCCGCGTTGTAAGGCGGACACACACACAGATGCAGACGGAACGTCTTGAAAGGCAAGACACGCACGTAGTGTGCCATTATTGACATGCGGTGAAGCGAAGGCTGACGGTTGAAGATGGCTATGTCACCATTCTTAAGATGACGTTCTATGATAAATCCAGGCTCCACGGCTTCAGCGATCTTCTCTCTGTCAACAACAAACTCAAGCCTTATCCGCTTGCCATCAGGTCTAATGATGTAGAGAGCACCAGGGTAGTTTTCAGGTCCATTTTTGACGAAATCACGCATTTCCTGAATGTTCCACTCGGTTGCTTTTTCAGGCACTGATAAGCGCATGGCTATTTCCAGCGGCACACCAACCTCGCCTATGTCAAGGTTGGGGTCTGGAGAAACAACAGTTCGAGCTGAAAAGTCGACTCGCTTTCCTGAAAGGTTGCTTCTAAATCTGCCCTCCTTTCCCTTCAATCTCTGTGAAAGCGTTTTAAGCGCTCTTCCAGAACGATGTCTGGCTGGCGGTATCCCAGATGCCTCATTGTTAAAATAAGTTGTCACGTGATACTGCAAAAGCTCTGAAAGGTCTTGAATGATGAGTGTTGGCGCTCCAGCATCCATGTTTTCCTCCAGTCTTTGGTTAATCCGGATTATGTCCACTAGCTTGTGGGTCAGGTCGTCTTCCGAGCGGATTCCTGATTCTAGGGTTATTGAAGGACGAACATAAACTGGCGGAACGGGCAGAACCTGCAGAACCATCCATTCAGGTCTTGCAGTTTTTGGATTGAATCCTAGCAGTTCAAGGTCTTCGTCAGGTATCCGTCCTAGTTTTTCTCGAATCATGCTTGGGATCATGGATTCTGAACCGCTTTCAGGGATTTGCTCACTGAACTTTGTCGGTTTTTCAAAGATTATCTTGTTTTGAACTGCCCCACAGTGAGGACACTGCTTGGTTTTTGTTTCAATCAAAATCAGCTTGTAAACATCATCTGGAACAAGACCCAGAAGTTGGCGAGTCTTGTCGATTCTTGATCGAACCTTCTTTGCGGTTTCATCGGGGAGCAAAATGCGTCCGCAGGTTCGACATGTTGCTCTTAGCAAATCGTAGATTATTTTTGTGAATTCAATATGTACTATTGGAACAGCAAGCTCGATGTGGCCGAAGTGGCCTGGACATCGGATGGCTGTGTTTCCGCAGGTTCTGCATCTTTGTCTAGGTTCGAGTGTTCCGAGTCTACCGTCCATCAGGCCAGCTGTGATCGGTGCACCATCTTCGTCATAAGTGTCTGGTGTTTGGATTTCAACGACGGAAAGCTTTCGTACATCTTGTGGCGAGAATAAGCCGAAGTGAATTTCATCAACAACTTTATGGATTATTTCTTCAACTGCCATACTAGGCTTTCTCCTTGAGTTTCAGCTTAGGAGATATACAAAGGCTCATCAATTCCTGCAGAAGAAGCTTAAACGCATATGACACTATGACTGGGGAAATCTTGGATTTGTCTTCGCAAAGCTTGCAGACGTATTTTCTCTGCTTCATGTCATAGTATGCTATGTGACCACAAGATTCACAGATGTAAAGCGTGTACTTGTCGGACTCTTCCAGCAGCCTGTCTCTGAGAAGCATGGCGGCGCCGTGTCCGATTAGGCAGTCGCGTTCCATTTCGCCGAATCTCAGACCTCCACCTCTGGCTCTTCCTTCAGTAGGCTGTCTTGTAAGCATTTGCACTTGTCCACGGGCTCTGGCGTGGATCTTGTCAGCCACCATATGATGCAGCTTCTGATAGTAAACAACTCCAATGTATATGTCGGCGACAAACTTCTCGCCTGTCACACCGTTGTAAAAGACTTCCGCGCCGGTATGGCTGAATCCAAGTTTGACTAAGGCTTTTCTCAGCTCTCCTGAAGTCTCATTCGAGAAGGGCGTTCCATCAACAGGCTTTCCTCTCGCCGCTGCAACTTTTCCAGCCAGTGACTCGATGAACTGGCCAATCGTCATTCTTGAAGGAATAGCATGAGGGTTGATTATGATGTCAGGGACGATGCCATCCTCCGTGAAAGGCAAATCCTCTGCCGGCACAACCAAGCCTATGACCCCTTTCTGTCCATGTCGCGAAGCGAACTTGTCTCCCAGTTCAGGGACGCGTTGGTCACGGACTCTGACCTTCACTAGCTTGCTTCCTTCTCCAGATTGAGTTATGAAGATTGCGTCAACGATTCCTGTTTCTGACGGCCGCATGTCCACTGAGGTATCTCTCATCGATGGACCTTTAACTTCAAATTCCTTGTACTCTTCCAAGAATCTCGGGGGGCTGATCCTGCCGATTAAAACGTCTCCACCAGTTACGCCTGATTCCAGACTTATTATTCCGTCGGGCTCCAGCAACCGATAATATTGTTCTCCACGGAATCCGCGCGTTCCAGGCTCTGGTAGTATGAACTTGTCTTTCAATCCGCCCAAGTATTGGCGACATTCTGCCTCATATATTCTGAAAAAAGTTGAACGACCAAGACCTCTTTCGATCGACGCTTTGTTGAAAACCAAGGCGTCTTCCATGTTGTAGCCCTCAAAAGAGAGCACGGCTACCAAGCAGTTCTGGCCTGAGGGGCGAAGCTTGTAGCCCATGGTTTCCATTAGCGCCGTCTCCACTATGGGTACCTGCGGGTAATGTAGAACGTGTGATCTAGAGTCCACGCGTTGTTGGAAGTTTGTTGCGTATACTCCAAGGGCTTGTTTTGCCATTGCAGCTTGGTATGAGTTGCGTGGCGACTGGTTATGTTCAGCATAAGGTATCGTAGAGGCACAGATTCCGAGAATGGTGTATGTTGCAATCTCCAGGTAGTTGTGATTCTGATTGATCTCTTCTAGGTTCAGAGCAATGTAACCGTTTTCTTCCTCCTCAGCATCCAAGTACTCAATAATACCGTTCTTGACCAGGTCTTCCCAGGACCATTCTCCTGAAACCAGTCTCTCAACATGTTCTGGTTGGAGCCTCGGAACGCCTTTGTCAACGATTATGAGAGGTCGTCTGACTCTGCCTTCATCGCAGCTGACGTATAGCTCGTCCCTTTCACCATGGATTTTCGAGAAATAGGTTATGTTGACTTCGGTTGATATTTCCCCTCTCCTGCGTCTTTCTCGGAACTCTTGGGCAAGTTCTTGGGGAGAATTGCAGTATCCAACAAGGTCTCCATCGATGAAGGATTTCGCGCCCGAAAGCTTCAAAGTTTCGTTCGCATCATAAACTGGCACAACGCCCATGCTGAAAAGAAGCTGCCTAATTTTGTCAGGGTTTACTCCTACAGAAATGCATGCGGATAAGGCCAAGTTCTTGACTAGCCCACAGTTCGAGCCTTCTGGAGTTTCATTTGGGCACAGACGACCCCAATGTGTTGCGTGCAAGTCTCTTGCTTCGAAGTTTGGCTGACTTCTGCTCAAGGGCGATTGCAGTCTGCGCAGGTGGCTTAAGGTTGAAATGTGGTTTGTTCGATCCAGAAGCTGAGTTATGCCAACTCTTCCTCTTCCCCAGTTTCCCGTTGCAAGCGAATGCTGGAATCTCTCACTTATTATTCCCGGGCGGACAGCCGCGGAAACGGTTATTATTGGACCCTTTACGCCTATGCGTTCAAGCTGATACTTTATGTCTCTTGTAAGGTTTCTGAAGGCGATTCTGAAAAGATCTGCGAGCAACGGACCTGCAAGCCTCAGCCTTTTGTTCTTGAAGTGATCTTTGTCATCTGGTTGTCTTCTTCCAAGCTTCAGTTCTACGGCCTTGGAAGCCATCTCTCCTAGGAACATGGCTTTGTCTTTTCTGTGCTGTGTTGTCCTGCCCACGTGTGGGAGGAAGTTCTTGTCAATTGCCATTTCAGCTTTCTGCAAACGGTATTCTTCAACTTGCCCGTGGGCAACGCGGTTTCCGATAAAGAGTATAGCATCTCTTGGTGTGTCTACGCCTACGGATTTTTCAAATGAAGGATCAAGCTCAGCCTGTAATTCCTTCTCAAGAGAAACGGCCTCGGCGATTTCCTTGTCTGATTCTAAACCTAAAGCGCGCATCAGAACGACGAATGGGATTTCAGTGGGTACGCCAGGAATCGAAACGTATATGGCTCCGTCAGATTTGAGTTTCAATTCTATTCTTGCTCTGAAGCCCACGGTTGTCGAGAATATTTTCGCCTGATATACAGGCGTTGCTCCCTTCTCGTCAATATCCATAATAACGCGGTTCGGCGCCAAGTCTTCCATGGCAACTATCACACGTTCTGAACCGTTCACGACAAAATAGCCGCCTGGGTCATCTGGATCTTCACCGCAAGCGATCAGTTCTTCTCTCGAAAGCTGTGACAAGAAGCAAAGCTTCGACTTCAGCATAACAGGAATATTCCCAACGTAGACAAGCTCAGTGTCCTGTTCTCTACCATCAATTACCGGCGTCATTTCAAGCGCTATTGGCGCCGCATATGTTAGGTTTCTAAGCCTTGCCTCCATGGGATAGATTTCGTGTTTAGTGCCATCTACTTCCGTCGCATACGGACCAGTTATCCTTGTTTGCGGATCGATTATCCAAATCTGTCCCAGCTTCACCTTGTACGGGCTTTCCGGGACTTCTATGGGGATTTCGCCAACTTCGTCTATGACTTCCTGCAAGCCGTGATCGATGAACTCGTTGAAAGAGTCCAAATGCTGGCGAACTAGACCTTTTTCTCTAAAGAATGCCTTGAGCATGAGATGTGTATCTTCTTTCGAAATTTCAGTCAATTCCAACCAACTCCCGCAATCTGACCATTAGACGTGTTTGGATAATGTTATGTGATGCGGGTTTTCTCAAATCTTGTATTTCCTCCGACTGAAAAATGGTCTCCAATATTAGAGGTTAGAAACGTAAACTACACAGCTAGCTAATAAACTTTATTGTACCGTATCACAGGTTTCTGTGTATTTGGCAGGTTTTGCGGTTGTATTTGAGCTAGTTGACGCATAAACTATTTGTTACTCGTCAACAAAGAGATTCTGGCGATAAATCGTGGAAGAACAGAGATTCAAAGCCATGATTGTCTGGCTTATCGCGAACGGAAAGGCAGAAGAGGCTCTGCAAAGACTCGCTGAGCATTATGGCGTTCAGACACCAAGGCTAAGAGTGGGCTTACCAAAAGGTCGAAAGGTAAGGACTCTAGGATGCTACAACGCAAGAAACAAAACCATTTCCGTTCTCAACAGTGACGCAATCAAAGAACCATTCATCATCCTACACGAATTCTACCACCATACACGAACAGGTCTAGATAAGAAACACAAGGGAACCGAAAGATACGCGGACGAATTCGCCAAAGAATTCGTCCAAGCATACAAGACGATAGCGATGGAAACTTCGCGAAATAATTAATAGAAGGAAAAGCTAGTTCTTAAGACGCGGTGCAGGGGTAGCAGAGCATGGCCAATCCCGCACAAGCATAGAAAAGGGGCTTTATGCGCGGGACTCAAGATCCCGTCTCTCAGGAGTACGTGAGTTCAAATCTCACCCCCTGCACCAACCTTGCATTGTAAACGCAAAGTATATATGCGTTTTGTGTGCATTGTTACGATTATGTGTGGTATATATGCATGAAGATGAACTCTGGATGGACTTATCACGGCCAGACCTAAACAACACAGAATGCAAAATACTGGAGACTCTTGCCGAAATTGGCAGTGGAAATGCTTATCATATCTGGAAAAAATCGGAGTTGAAACACTACCCCACTATTCTACGTTCCCTTAAAACCTTGGAGAAAAAAGAAATCGTAACGACTACGGAGACTGCGGGCATACGCAGCAAGAGGCAATACAAATTGACTTTGCTTGGGGAGACTTTTTACTGTTTACGTACGAGAAACAAAAAGAGACTATATGCTATGTTTTCTGAAAACTCCATAATATTCCGTGACATAGTAAGTCGCAAATTCGATGCAGACGAGGTAGCGCACGATACGATTAGATGGGTCTTGTTGCAGTCAGAATTTCCAGACAAATATCCACAACTAAAATTGGATCAAATTGTTCATGATTGGTTCGATGAACGACTTAAGGAGGATTTGCGATGTGTTGAATTTGCCGATAGTGAAAACGACTTTTTGAAAATCGCCAAAATTCCATGGGTAAAGAAACTAGCACTCCAAGAGCTAAACACTGAGATTAATTATGTAAACTCCTTACTTAAAAAATATGACGACCTGAAAAAATCTCTCAGTGCAGAATGATTGCCGGTGACACATACTCAAGATCTGAGCTTCTGGCATGGAAAGCCTCTATGAGCCATCCTTTCCCGTAGGGGTTCGCCGGTTCAAATCTGGCCCGCTGCACCATTCTTATCGCTCACCTGTTGAAGCGGTGGTTCAAGCTATATATAGGGGGGTTAAAATCCGCTCCCAGAGCAAGCCTCTCACAGAACCATTCTTCAGCGTGCTTTACAATCAGCGAAAGATACCAAGATAATGATCTTGTTTTTGCCTTGTCAGAGTTGCGCCAATAGACGTGGTTGTCTTGCCTGGTCAATTTTGATCTAAAGCGATAACGCAGCCGAAGCTGGTTTCTTCCGAGTTTATGAGTATGTAAGCGGCACGTCCTCTATAGGAATCATTGTTCTGCCTACAAATACAAGTGCCTGCGCTGCCACGCAAACATCAAGAGAGGAATTACCCAGAATCAGCTCAATATCCTGACCTGTCTCCTGCAGCGCTCTAATCTCCTCAAACGTCTGGGCTTTTGCCCTTAAGCCTATTGTTAGATTGAAACTTCTGCTGACGCTTGAATAGGGTGGAACTGGTTCTCCACCTACACTGATAGGTGACCCGCTTTCAGCAAGGTAGGCATCCTTAACACGCAACCTGTCCATGCACAATTCCACCACCGAACCATCTTTTCCAACATAGTAAAGCCGATATATAGCTGTGACTATCGCTATACCGTCGTATCCAGTCGGATTGTGAAATGTTGCGTTTATCGGAATGACAACCATGTAGTCGGACTGATTGAAGGTCATAAGCCCCCTCGACGCCGTCATGTCGACCTTTTCCATTGCCTCGTAGAAATACGCGTAGTTGTTTGTCGGTGCCCATAACGTCACTATCGAGATAACCGCGATAACAACAAAACTGAAAATCTTGATTTTCTCTATTCTAGCGTAGTCCAAAACGCGTGCGCCAAACACGGCTCCGAGAAGGCTTGCAATAAGAGTTTCAAGCAAGAGAAAGGGAAAGGTCGCTCTAAGCATTACTACGAATATGCCAGAGTAGAATTGCTGACTAAGAAGGTCAGGATGTGGCACACGTCCTAGAAGAAGAGGCAGGCTCAAAACGCTAAAAGCTATGACTAGAAGCAAGATCAGAAACGCGACCCAACCAAGGAAAACTTCTTTGAGGTCCATTATCACAATTCCTGCAAAGAAGCTTGCCAGAAGCACGAGAGCTACGCCAACATAATCTAAAGTAGGACGCACATACAGATTCTGCAAGAGAACAGATGCCACTGCGACGACCCAACACAAGACGCTCGCAGAAACCCGAAGTCCTTCATAAAGCCTCATTTTGACCAATAATGTTAAGCGAGAATGTTTTAGTTAAGCTTTGGCGCAAGGACCTCATGATGTCAGCCTTGCCTAGCACAGCTTCAAGAATGCAGTCACGACTATCCTTTGACTGAGCCTGGGAAATAGTGTAGTTTTGATGTCGTAAGACTCGGCATCCTTTCAATAATGCTGGGTCGTTTTTCTTGTTGTAGTCTAGTTGAACGATTGATCAAGAACCTTTATATTGTGACTTATGGGGTGATAGGTTTCGCTTTCAGGTGGATGATAGCATGAAAAAGAAACTAGATACAATCGCAAGCAAAGAAAAATACAACATTGAATTTAGAGTAATTGTTGACGACCTTCTCGTTTATGAGTCCATAGCCCACAGAAGAGCAACCTAATGATTCGCGGCGCAACTCGCTACGTGAATGGCCAAGCCAGGGATTGATGACTAAATCGCAACCACATTAAACCGCAATCCCAAACCCAAATTTTTAAGAAACATCACGATAACAAGTAGGCATTAACCTGCAAGGAAGGTTAAACACCTTGGTCAACAAGAATCTCGTGGGAAGATGCGGACTCTATTGCGGAGCATGCTCCATCTACCGAGCCTACAAGGACGATGGAGAATATCTGAAATTGCTTGTTGAAAACTTCAAGTGCTTGCAGGAAAAAGTCAGATGCGAAGGCTGCATGGCGCTAACGCCAGAAAGCTGGGGTTACGACTGCAAAATCGTTCAAGGCTTGAGAAGAAAGGGATTGGAGTTTTGCTATGAATGCAAGAAACACGATGACAAGACATGCGAGAAATATGAGGAACTAGCATCCGTGTACTTAGGATGGAGAGGGCTTAAGAGCTAACCTTGAACGAATCAAAAACGGCGAAACTGAAGCATGGCTGCTATTGTTGGACTCTTGTTTTTGAAACGTAGAATAGGGAGACATGCTCGAGCAAAGAATATATCGATGGATGTGCTAGGGAAAAAATCGTAACGTATTGGAATGAACAGGCGAGTTTGAGTGCTACTAGTTGATGAGATAAGAAAGCTGAAGAGAGAGAAGAACGCGATAATCTTGGCTCACAATTATCAGCGTCCAGAAGTCCAAGACATCGCAGACTATGTTGGTGATAGTATCGAACTGAGCAGGAAAGCCATGCTTGAAAAAAATGCTGAGATAATTGTCTTTTCTGCCGTGGACTTCATGGCTGAGTCCGCCGCAATCTTAAACCCTGACAAAAAGGTTTTGCTGCCTACGCTTGGCGCGCGTTGTCCGATGGCTCAGATGCTGACGGTTGATGAGATTAAGAGAGCGAAGGCACATTACCCAGGTGTTCCTTTAGTTCTGTACGTTAACACCTTAGCGTCAGCCAAAGCTTATTGCGATATATGTTGCACGTCTGCAAATGCGGTGGAAGTCATAGAGTCTTTGAAGGCTGAAACGGTGCTTTTCGGACCTGACCGCAACTTGGCTGAATACGTTCAGAGAAAGACTGGAAAAACGGTTATTCCTGTTCCTGAGTGGGGCTTTTGTCCCACGCATTTGCTTTTCCAGCCAGAAGATGTGCTCATGCTTAGAATGCAGTATCCAGACGCCGTCGTTATAGCTCATCCTGAGTGTAATATTGAAATGCAGAACGTGGCTGATTTCGTTGGGAGCACTTCTCAGATGTGCCGCTATGCAAAAGAAACGAATGCTAAGACGCTCATCGTGGGCACTGAAGAAGGAATGCTGCACCGCTTGAGAAAAGACAACCCCAGCAAGAAGTTCATCCTCGCATATGAGGGTGCTGTATGTCCCAACATGAAGCTGAACACACTCGATAGGCTGTACTCAGCCTTGAAAGAAGAGAAGCATCTGATCACTGTCCCAGAGCCAATTGCGAAACAGGCTAGAAAGGCTTTGGAGAGAATGCTTGAGCTAAAATAGTTAGGAAGGCTCTCGCTTGACAAGCAAGCGCGAACGGTTTATATCAGAGGAGAATGATGAACTCAAGCGTATCAGAGAAAGGAAAATGACAGAGCTTATGGGAGTTGCGGAGAGAAAGCAGGAAATGAGTCCGGAACCCGTTCATGTGACTGACGCAAGCTTCGATGAGATAGTAAGCAAGCATCAGCTGGCTCTGATTGATTTTTGGGCAGCGTGGTGTGGTCCTTGCCGCGCTTTGGAGCCAAGAATTGAAGATCTGGCTAAGGACTATGCTGGAAAGGTCTTTGTTGGGAAGCTTAACGTTGATGAAAATCCTAGGATGGCTGAACGTTTCCAAGTTTACAGCATCCCAACTGTGCTCTTGATGAAGGATGGCAAGGAAGTGGACAGGATTGTGGGATGTGTCCCAAAAGATTATATCGTGACTGCCTTGAAGAAGCATTTAGGATAGGCGAAGCGTATGGATATTCCAGAACGTAGAGTAATCGGCGCACTGCTCCTGCTTCTAGGTGTTTCCTGCTTGGCTGTAGGCGTCTATACAGGTCAGATCAACTATTTGATAGAGCTGCTGAAAACAGCTTTTCGTACGTGATAATCCTTAACGAAAACGCAGATGAAACCGAGGCATGTCATTTCTTCTGAAGGAATTAGATTGTTGATATCTGATGTTAGCGCAGATGGCAGAAGAGATTTGCTGTCGGAGTTGATTTTGACCCCCTCTATATAGAGGTATGCCAATTAGCTCGGTGGGTCGAAATTGATATGTGAGATATTAATCTCGTGTGTGTCGCTGCTAACGTTTCTGGACGGGTGGGTGTCGTTCCATCGGGTGTATCACGCGCGGGCGAAACTCTCGTCGACAAGTTTAGAAGGGTTGGCGCTGCGTTTGTCGGCGAACGCGTTAACGGTGGCGTACGCTTGGTTGTCGGCGCTGTGGGTTAGTCTGGTCGCTGCGTGTGTGATGATTGGAGTGTTACATGTGCTTCCTACCGCTCCAAATCGTGGTGCAATCATTCATGTCACCTGTTTCGTCGCAGGTGCGCTACATTGCGCGTCGTAAGGGAAGGCGGAACAGTAGGTACAGACAGTAGACTGCTTCAAGAGAAATCGGTTTTTTCAGTAAGATTCTTCTGTGCCATGTATATGGAAGCCCGCATGATGTGTAATAGTTGTGCCCGCCACGACACTACTACTCAGGACGCGCGCGCCAGTGCGATAATACCATCATCTAAGTGCTACTCAATAATCGGACCAATCAAGAAAGTCTCTTTTGGCGATGCCGCGATAATTTGGGCATCATTCTATCACTTAATGTTCAGCGTTGATGAGAAGAAGATGAAGAGAAGCCGGATACTTCCAATACTGAAAAAAAGTGGCGAATACCTTTGAGGTGTCGTTGGATTACTACTCCATAAGCGATCAAGCTTCGGGCTACAAAAAAACCCCCACTAAGACCCTAACTAGATAATGAGCGTGCAGGACTCCACGCGCGCGAATACGTGCTTATATAGAATGGGGGGGTCGAGCAAGCGGCGAGTGGCGCCTAAACAATCCAGTTCGGCGATTGCGAATATATAGGTTGAAAATGTGGTTATTTGGAAGCTTCTTCCATGGAGGCAGATGTGACTGAAGACGACCAGTTATGGGACAACTATCGAATGGCGCAATTGTCAGTTTCGTGTGGTTCTATGTAGTCATTGTGCCATTTTTGGGGTTTTTTTCGCTTCTTTAACGTGTGGCAGGAGTAGGGCGTTTGAGTTGATTTTGCCCTAGGATTTAGGTTTTTCCCGCGATTTTCTTCGTCGGGTGAGTAGGGTGGTTGGGGCCAGGATGATGACGAGTGGCAGGACGGTGGTAGGTGGGAATTCTGGGATTATTGTTATCTTTCGCTCTGAGTGTTGGTATGTGAGGTATATGTAGGTGTTTTCCGTGTCTGTCCAGTTTTCAAATGAAACTGGTTGATTGTTGACTAGTATGGTGTAGTTGCCCTGCCACATCTCTTGGACTATTGGGTTTGGAACTGTGACTCTGCAGAAGCCCACAGCATCGTTGGAGCCAGTAACATTGAAGCCTATTGTCTTCTCAGTTTGGTTTAGTTGAAAGCTGGATAAAGACGAGTTACTAACCACGCTTACTTCGCGATGAGTATTGTTCCACGTTCCAACGTCAAAACTGTGAAATGGGGCTGCAAAAGGATAGCTGTCCTCATTGCTAGAGTCTATCGTGTAAGACGTGTCATTTATGCCGTCGCTTCCAATGATGCTCTGATAAACGCCGTTTTTTGCGTCTGTGATTGAGCAGTTGCTCCAGTAGTTTCCTCCAGACGGATAGCCATTGTCCCAAGTGCTTGGTAGGAGCTCTGGAGCGGGTGGCCACCATGAATACGTGTTGCCCACCTGAAATGTGTTGTTGACAAAATTGTTGTGGTAGATGGTGTTGTTTTCTGAAGCCCACGCAAAAAGCCCGAAAACGTTGTCAGTAAAGTTGCAGTTGACTATCGTAGAGTTTGACGTGCCAGCCATCAAAACTCCATGTCCGTTCCTTTCCAAATTCAAACCGTTGACAATGATGCTCGTGCAATTGACAAGGGCTACGTATCCGGCATCTGGTGGAACAGTCTTGTCACATTGGTTTGTCCAATAATACATGGGTCTGCCATCAATCAGGTTCGAAGTGTCAATGTCTTGAACGTATTGGTCAAGATCGTAGCCTCCATCGAAATCGAAGCCTCGAAGGCTTCCAGTTATGTTATTGCCACGAAGATAAGTATCGTTACAGTACAAGATAATGCCAGCATCGTTGTCTAAGATTGTGTTATTGAATGCAGTGTTTGATGGTTGTGCAAAAAAGATTCCTGAATAGTTTTTTGTTACATTGTTTTCCTTGATGATGTTGTAAGAACCATCACATGCAATACCACCATAATTATAGATGATCAAGTTGTTCTCCACAGCATTGCTCCCAAAAGAATCGATCCCCCGTTCATTGAATCGTATTATGTTGCCGCTGATGTTGCTTCCGTTACATCCCAAATCAATTCCCCAGTCAAATTCCTTTACGTATTGTAGGCTGGAACCATGCTGTATTATGAACCCGTTCACCGTGACATTGTTAGCTCGAACCCTTAAGGTTGGCAACCCAAACATCGAATAATGTTGCCCATCAATTGTCGGAAAGTCGATTCCTGCGAGTCTTACTGTCTGGTTCACGATGATATTTTCGTAATATGATCCATTTCCAACATAAATCGTGTCTCCGGAGTTGGCGGCATTGATGGCAGCTTGAATACTCGTGTAGTTGTCCGGAACCCAAATCACACCGGATCCCGCTGCATCATCTCTCGATATCTTGCCACTCGAAATCCATGCATGCTCTAAACGCACTGACCCGCAAACAACGGATAGCAGCAGTCCTACGATAAGCAAAAGACCATACTTATTCGCCATGGTCATATCCCTATCTAATCATGTGACATATAGGGTTATTTAGATATTGTGGAACGCGAGTTTCATCTTCAGGGAAATGATTTGGTGACTGATCACAATCACGCATGATGTACAAGAAGATATATGAAAACGGTTAAATGTCTAGACATAACAAACAGTGATCCGAAGGTGAGAATATTATGAAACACGTGCAGCTTTTGACCGCTATCGTTACTCTTGGTGTGACAGTGTTTGCGAGTTTCACAAACCTGTCATCTCCTCAACAACCATTAAACCAAGATAATTCATGCGAGTTAATAATAGGTCTGAATGATGTGCCGAGAAGCTATCAGAATCTAGAGAATCTGCTCACCGAATATCACGGTGGAATAGCTGGAAATATTTCAGCGCAGAACCGGTTACTCGGCGTTGTTGCAGCAATTCCTGTTGCTACCGCAACGTCTCCACTGATTGACGAAATAAGAGCATCTGGACTCGCAAGTTATGTCGAACCGAATGCAAAGGTAAAGGTTGTTCTGTTTGAGCCTAACGATCCTGCTTGGAGTGATCCACGTGAGTCTTGGGGACCTAAGAAAATAGTGGCAAACTGGGCATGGAACTCGACATTGGGAAGCTCGACAGTACTCGTAGCAGTCGTAGATTCAGGAATCTACTATTTCCATGAGGATCTGTCCAAAAACTACTGCAACACAACAGGCTATGACTGGGTTAACAAGGACAATGACCCTCTAGATGATTATGGGCATGGAACCCGCTGTGCTGGCATAATCGCGGCGGCAATCAACAACAATAAGGGTATTGCTGGGTTGGCCCAAGTGCGAATTATGGCTGAAAAGGTCGTTGATGCTGGTGGATATGCAACATTTGCAGACCTTTCCAACGGTATCATTAACGCTACAGATGCCGGTGCAAAGATTATATCCATGAGTTTAGGAAGCCACTATCGTAGCAGCACCGTTTATAATGCCATAAAGTACGCCTATGATCATGGAGTATTGTTAGTCGCCGCAGCAGGAAATGATAATTGGGGCGCGCGTGCATATCCCGCTGCTTTTGACGAAGTAATCGCCGTGACCTCCACGAGTTCTCAAGACGTCAAGAGTTCATTCAGCAACTATGGAGAGTGGGTTGAGTTGGCGGCACCTGGAGGGGAATATGGTGCAGGTGAAGGTATATATTCAACGGTCCCTCCGTCAAACTACGGTGAAGCAAGCGGAACATCTTTTGCATGTCCGCATGTTGTTGGAGTTGCAGCTTTGATATGGAGTCGTTTTCCGAACATGACACGAGATCAAGTACGTGTTCACTTGCGCAAGACCGCAAATGATTTGGGCGATCCAGGCTTCGACCAATACTTTGGATATGGAAGAGTCAACGCGAACAACTCAATGCAAAGTCCACCAGACCACGACGTTCTGGTCTTAAATTGGAAATGTCCGCCATATGGGAAAGTCGACACTCCTGCAGTCATCACAGCTAACGTGCATAACTATGGGACAAGCATCGAATCCAATGTGAGAGTTGAGTTGTGGGTCAACGATACGTGGTGCGTGAATTCCACAACCATCAGCTCACTGGCTAGCGGCCAAACTGTGGGTGTTAACCTTTCATGGCTCCCTTGGGCCCAGAAGGACTGGAATATGTCCTGCCGTGTAGTCCCAGTTTCAGGAGAACAAGACACCAAAGACAACAAGGTATGGACCATTCTACAGACAAAAGAACCCGGAATCATAAGAGTCTCCCCCCAGTCCTACCGATTCAACACAATCCAGAAAGCGATAGACGCAGCCAACCTCTATGATGAAATACGCGTAGGGAGCGGAACATACTGCGAAGTGGTTAACATCTACAAGAATGCACTGAAGCTCGTAGGTAATGATAATAGAACCACGATCATCGATTGCTTAGGCAGGCAGGACACTTGGGGCATCATATTATCGGGCGTGCAAGCTGTCCAAGTGACGAATTTCACCGTCAGAAACGTTTTGACTGCGGGAGTGAGACCTGATCGTTCAACGATGCACGCGGGTATTCTTCTTTACTGCACAGGCCATTGTAGAATACTCGGCAACAACATGACTGTCAATACGGCTGTGGATAGCGAGCGCGATGTCGTTAGTGGGATACAGTTATCTCTGTTCTGCAGGAACAATACAGTAACCGGCAACATACTTACACGGAACACAAGGGGCATCACTTTATATCGAACAATAGGATCTCCAAGCAACCTTATCGTTGGCAATTTCTTATCAGATAACATCAACAGTTCTATTGTTCTAGAAAGTGCCGGCTGTTGCATCATTTATCATAATAGTTTCCTAGACCTCCTGTTCCCTGACAGAAAGCACTTGTTGAACAACTCTGCCTCATATAATCAGTGGGTTGGGCAATGGGGGACCGAAGGGAACTACTGGAGCGATTACAATGGAACCGATTGGAACCAAACCCGTTGCAGCATTGGCATTGGAGACGACTACAGACCTTGGTATAAGGTTGATTACAGACCACTTATGATCCCATGGTTTCCCGGCGACATCAACCATGATGGAGTAGTCGACATTACAGATTTGTGCATGTGGCAGGCGGCCAATGGCACCAAGCTTGGAGACCCCAGCTGGGACCCGCACGCAGACTTGAACGAAGATGGATACGTAAACTCTGCGGACTATTCTATACTAAGCGCTAACTGGGGCAAGTTCTGGGAAGACTATTGGGGAGTATAGAAGCTATGTGGGTTTTTGAGGCTGAGGATTTTGGTTCTTTGGCTGTGGCTATTGACTCGCATGGAAACAACCTGTTCGCTGATGTTGCAAAGACCGTTGAGGAGAACAAGCAGCGGATTTACCAGAAACTTGGCATAACGCCATAATCTCAAACCCTTCATTTTTTCTATTGACTGCAGGCATCATGGCTTGCTCTGTTGCGCTCGGACGCGATTTTGACCCTCCTATATATAGGTTCCAAGTTATGATTCGTGCTACCTTCGTGCAATGAGATTATGGAAATCTTTAAGAAATCTATCAACCATAGGTGAGACCTAGGTGCCTTGTTGAAAAAAGAAGCTGGACTATTAATCCTAA
Source organism: Bathyarchaeia archaeon (assembly GCA_041500425.1). Taxonomy (GTDB): domain Archaea; phylum Thermoproteota; class Bathyarchaeia; order Bathyarchaeales; family Bathycorpusculaceae; genus JBGQME01. The sequence continues at coordinate 52,396 of JBGQME010000005.1, forward strand.
TCGGAGCCACGCAGTTCATCGTTGGTATGATTCTTGCAGAAGTCTTGTACAATGGCTACAGCGCAGCAGACAAATACATAAGTGACTTAGGCGTAGGTCCTTCGGCAATCATCTTCAATTTTTCAGTTTTCCTATTCGGCTTAATGGTTGTCGGCGGAGCATACTACATTTGGCGTGCTTTCGGAAGCAGACTGATCATGATATTGTTTGTCCTTGCTGGAATAGGCGCAATGGGAGTCGGAATATTCACAGAAGACGCAGGCGCAATACATGGAATAGTGTCGTTGATTGCTTTTCTTTTCGGAGGACTTTCTGCAATATCAGCTTACAAGTTGACGAAATTTCCTATGAACTTTGTCTCTGTGATTATGGGATTGATAGGTTTGATCGCTCTAGGTCTCTTTGTGACTCAGAACTTTCTCGGGCTTGGACAAGGCGGAATGGAGCGCATGATCGCGTATCCCATAGTGCTTTGGGTCATAGGCTTCGGCGGCTACCTGATCGGTTCCGAAGACAAACAGTCATAGAATGAAAACTTCAAATAGAGTCACGCAGAGTAAATCCTAGCTTGGAGCAGCGATGCGCAGATGTGCCCACCGATCATCAACAGCGAAAGTGGAGAACGCGAAGCAGTCTTACAAGCAGCAAAATTCATGCTCGTATCAGCAAGGACCGCCCCTAAATCTGCTGGCATAGACGATATTCTGACTTTAATCGTTCATGGAAAAGAAAAAGATGCTATCGCAGATGAAATGGACCGTATTGGAGAGGAACGCAAGCTGGAAGGATTTAGGCGAGACGCAAAGAACACTAGAGACTCGGAAGCAGTTGTTCTGATTGGAGTAAGAGGAAACAAGAGCTTTGGACTAAACTGCGGAGCGTGCGGCTATCATACGTGCAAAGAATTCGAGAAAGCAAACAAGAAAGCTGGCGAGGATTTTGCTGGTCCAACTTGCTTGTTTAAAGCGTTGGATCTTGGAATAGCTTTGGGTTCAGCTGGAAAAACTGCAAGCATGCTAAACGTCGACAACCGAATAATGTATAGAGTTGGCACAGCCGCATTGAAGCTGAAGATGCTGCCAGAAGCAACAGCTGCCATGGGAATCCCTATCTCAGCGAAGGGCAAGAGCATCTACTTCGACAGGCCTGTGAAGACATAAGGATTTCCGTGAAGGATTTCTCCTTGCCATGAGCATTTAAGCTGAAAACTAGGCAACCGGAAGTTCGCGAGAATCATAAGGTTTTGTTTAGCTTTCAGGCATGAGAGTAAACGAGTAGAAGCACAACGTACGAGGGACTTCTGATGAATATCACGCGTCAAGATTTTGCATTCATAATCTATTTGTAATGTCTCAAGAAGAGTACACGTTTCATACAGAACAGGTTTTGCATATGGCTACCAAAGTAAAAGATGTCATGGTTCGAGATGTCAAAACTGCAGACTTGGAAGAGACCATCCTAAGGGCTGCAGAAATAATGAATCGATACGAAATCGGTTGCATAGTGGTTACTGATAACGGACAACCTGTTGGGGTCGTAACCGAAAGAGACATACTGAAAAGGGTAGTTTTCAAAAGGAAAGACCCGGGTAACACGAAATTGCATGAAGCCATGTCAAAACCGCTTGCCACAGTGAAGCCCAACATCACAGCAACAAGCGCCGCAAGAATGATGGTGAAACGGAAGATTAAGAAACTGCCAGTAGTGAACTCTGACCGCCTAGTAGGCATGTTGAGCCTCACGGACCTAATCCCGCTCTTGAGAGCAGGCGGCACGAGAAAGAAGCTCTCACTGAACGGAGCCCCGGAAGGCATGAAAAGGGTTTTCGAAGTGTACATAGACCCTGAAACGCAAGTGCGTAAGAAATGCCCACTGATAGTACTTGGCGGAATGGCGATCGGCTGTATGATGGAAAAATGCATGTGGTTCAACAAGGACGGATGCTGTTTTCAAAGTATCGCACAAATAGCTCGTGCACGCCACCGAGGATAGACATTCCTCAGCATACGAGTCAATCTTCACTCTGCATTTTCTCGTACATCTTCTCAAGAGTCCAGCGGACACTCGATTTAAGCTCTCTCAAACGATCAGCATCAACATTCCTAACTGCTATTTCTTGGATTATGTCGCCTTCTCTGACGATGTTGTAGGAGAAAATCCTGTCCGTTGTTAATTGGCCAGCTCTAGCCATTTCGCTGTCTCTCTCCTGCATTTTTGCCAAGACTCTTTCTACGAGGAATTGAGTGAAGGGCGGTGTATTGACGTTAAAGCTCTTATCTCCTGCAGGAAGTACACGTACCGAATTTTCAGTTATGTGAAGAATCGCGAGAAGCTCGCCCGCGCCGGTTTTCAGTGGAATGACGTTTTCTGAGGCAGGTGGGGGTTCGAGAATGGATGGTTCAGGCTCGATTGGAGTCTCTGTTTTTTGAGGCAAAGGTTTTGCCGCAATCGGCTCTTTGGGCATCTCCACGCGCCTGAATCCCTTTTCAAGCAATATCGAATCTAATGTTTCAGCCATGGCTTGGAGGTCTTTGAGCTCACTTTCCAGCTCTATGACTTTTTCTGCAAGTTTTTCTTTGAACTCGACAAGCCTCTTCACTTTTTCAGATTCTTCGGGCATCTCTCTTCACAAGCAAATATCTTAGATGGCTTCGCCTTTATCAAACCTTTGAAAGGACGCAAAAAGGATTAAGCCAACTCTAGAACCGTATAGTTATCAGGGTTAATTCCTGAGTCGTGAATAGGAGAGAGAGGTTCGATTTTGACTTTCAACTCTTTCTCGAGGAAACTCTCGAACTCCTGAAAGACGGGACTATCGGTAAGGTTCAGCCTTACGCACGAATTCTTTCCTTCCAGCATTGGGCTTAGATCGTAAAGAGCTGTTCTGCTCGCGAAGTCTGGATTCTCTAAGACTGTCTTGAGCAAATCCTCTGAAGGTTTCTCCGAGAACAGCCAAGCAGTGCAAGAGGCTTCAACAACCCGATAGGATATGCCCTCCCTGACCACGCACTTTCTCTTTGAGGTTATTCTTTTGAATGAGGAAATATGAACACCTTTAGCCCACAAGAAGTTGTGAAAATTGTCATCAATCTCAACCCAATCCTCGCTTTCAGAAGTTTTCCACCCTCGACACCTGCATGAATCCTTAAATTCGGTCAGGATTTCCCAAATTCTAGTCATTCTCATTCGCATCAGAGACTCCTAATGTGACAATCTTCTAGAACAATATTCTATATGCTAGTGACAAATTTAAAGGTATTTGCCATGTTTCCAGCAAAAATGTAGCGCCATGATGCCTACTGCCGACAAATTGTAGCCAAAGAGAGCCAATGCCGAAGAATTTACGAATGAGACTCAAAGGAAAAATGACGGAAAAAACCAAGAATGGCTACATTTTTCCGACAGCAAGAGCTAAATCTGAACAGAATTACTTAATAGTGAGAAGGAAGTGGCGTTGCAGGTCAAGAATAGGGTTTTGTCTCTTGATGAAACTGACCTGGGAATTCTGGAAGCACTGCAAGAAGACGCCCGCCAGACATACGCAGCCATAGGAAAGCGTTTAGGGATAGCACACTCAACGGTTTACGACAGAATAAGAAGGATGGAGCAGCACGGAGTCATCAAGAAATATACTGCACTGATAAACGATGAGAAAATCGGTGGCGAAAAGATCATGGCCCTGATGACGGTCTTTACGGATCCGAAGGAAAGCGAGAAAGTTGCAGAAAAACTATCTAAGGCAACCGAAGTGCTCGAAGTCTACACATCCCTCTCCGAAGAGCTTCTGATAATTGCGAAGGTCATCGCCGACAATCAGGAGAAGCTCCACGATTTTATCGCAAACTGTGTCGCCCCCTTGTCTGGAGTATTGAGGATTCGCACTTCAATAATCACGAAGAAGTTTAAGGAAACCCATTTTTCAATAGTTGCTAACCCGAAAAAGTTAACTCCTAGAAGAGATAAAGGTAGGTAAAAATGGGAGAAAGATGCCTTGAAAGATGAAACTAGCTCCAAAACCCTAAAAACGCTCCCGAGAGAGAAAGCATTCTACTTCTTCACTTCTATCGGAAACTATACGGGCGAAAGTGCAGCCTCTCTCAAAGAGTTTATGGAAAAGATAAATGCGGTCAATGTGAAGTCCTTGGAGTTCCACCTTAGCCGAGGCGACTTTGAAAGGTGGATAACCGAGATCTTGGAGGACAAGGGACTAGCTGAAGACATCGCCAAGCTTCAGAAAACCAGTTTGTCAGGCGACCTTTTGCGCAGTCAGCTTCGGGCGTTGGTTTCTAGGCGCTATCAGCAGCTAGTAGGTTTTACGGGTTTGCCCCGTTGAGAAAACTTTCGGCTTGTAACTGGGATTGGTTATTAGAGAGGGAAAGCTCTCTTGGTTATTGAGCAGTAACTGGCTCTTTGAGGTTTCGGCTTCTGCAATCAGCTGAGACAAGGTTAGATTGACAGCTAGCGGTCGCGGATAAAGATCCAATTGGGTGATGACTCTTTCATGAGTGTCAGGATCCTCGTATATGTGGAAGTTCGTTTGCGCTACTGCAGAGCCAAGGGTCATGTTCTGGCCTGCTATCTTTTCTAGGACTTGGAGGGTTTCGTGATCTGTGTCACTGACTGTTACTGTTTCGTTCCATCCAATGTAAGCTTTGGCTCCTTTGAAAATGAATGGATATGCCATCATATCCTCGGTTGGCTTCAGACTCCAGCAGCCCATGGCGAAAATAATGCTTTTCGGGAACCTGTTCTCCAAGGTCCCTATGAATTTCGTTGTCAGAGCAAAATAGAATCTTCCCGGACGGTATAGGTATTCTCCCTTAGTCAAGAGTCCATCTTCTCTTTCCGAAAGATACTTGTCTTCTGCAAACTCTTCCGAAGTGAACAGGTCCACTGTTGATCGATCTTCCCTCAAGGCCATGTGAACTCTTAAGATTATGATGCCATAGTTGCCTTTGGCAAGTCCTCTGTAGAAATCTACGTTTAGGCTATCGTTAAAGTACGACACGTTGAAACCGCGATTTTTCAGAAGGTCTGTCGCGTTGCTTACAAACGTAGGGTTGGGGAATTCTCCGCCTAGCTGGTCAATAATCGCTGCTTTGAGAGAGAATCTAGTGTTTGTTGGTTGTGGAGTCCGGAGGAAAACCACAAGGCTTAGAACCACAACAAAGGCGAGAATGATGGAAACTACTGCAAACAGCTTTTTGGACGGCAATCCTGTTTTCTTCTCCTAAGTCTCGCTTCTTTTCTTAGCCACTATCAAATAGTCTCCAAAATACCTTTCGGAATGCATTGAAAATACTGTGTGATATGCAGCTATTTTCTTTTCCGTTTTGAGCGGCTCAGAACTGCGCCGAACAGGGCGACCAATGCAATGTAGGCTATTACACGGAACGAAGCTTGCCTTGTTAGCGAGATTGAGTAGCCTCCTACGGCTGCTGCACCGCTTGGAATGGTTTGGTAATGCACTGTGGCCGTGTGAGGTCCGTTCATGCTTACGGTTATGGATGAGACGCCATTTCCTTGAGAGTTGCCGTCGACGTCCCAGTATTTGAAGTCATACCCAGAAACCGTGGGGGCTGTCAGAGGAGTGCTGGTTGAGGAGTCATACCAGTTTTCACCTGGAATCGTAACGATGCCTGAGGGACTGACTATCACCGTCAAATAGTATTGGGTCTTCCAGTTCCACGTGATGCTTGAGGGTTGAGTCATTACAAAGGTCACGGTTGAGCTAGCTCCAGAAGCTGGAACGCTTCCTGTTCCAGTCCAGCCCGTGCACACGTAGTGCGTGCCAGTTGGCCCTGATACTGGCGAGGTGACTGACGCTGTTACCGATGCCCCAGCATCAGACCAACCTGTGATCGGCGCAGGTAAGCCGTAAGGCGAGGTGACTGTGAAGTAGTATTGTGTCTTATAGTTCCCTACCACACTTCCGGCTGCCGCAACTGTAATCGAACCACTTTGCAGCGTTAATAAACCAGTTGTGTTCATCCAGACATACTGCTTGGCATTGGCTGTAACAACTAATGGTGAATAGAAGGTGAAAGCGTGGACAGAGTCTTTGTCCCACCAGAAGGTAGCTGGAAGTGGGTTAGCAGGGCTGACAGTATAGTTCACTCCATCGATGGACACCACTGCTCCAAGGAAGTCTGGACCCACTCCGGTCTGGCTGAGAGTCACGAAGTATTGGGTCACATAGTTTGCTGTGACAGTTTTGGCTTCATCCATTAAGACGGTCGTCGGTGACCTTGTGGGATCAGTTATTTCTGCCATGTTGGCTGTGGTCCATCCGTTGAATCGGTATTGTGAAGAACCAGGCACAATATCTTTGAACGCGCTTGTTGATATTGTGGCGTTGGAATTAGCATCGTACCATCCTTCACCTGAGGGAGAGGTGACAGCTGGAGGATTGGTTGCCAACTTGAGATAGTATTGCGTCTTGTAGTTGCCTATTACGCTTCCAGAGACTGATACCGTTATAGAACCACTCTGCGAACTCGACAAACCGCTTGTCGAAGTCCAAACGTACTGCTTTCCGTTTGAATTCACTACCAACGGTGATTGATAGGCGAAAGTGTGAACAGAACCTGCGTCCCACCAGAACGAAGCTGATGGTAGATTTGAAACAGTATAGTTGACGCCATCAATGATTACAACTGTACCTAGGAAGTCTGAGCCTACACCAGTCTGACTGAACGTTATTTGATACTTGATCTTGACAACATAGTTGCCTGTCACGCTTCCAGAACCCGAAATGAGCAACGTGTCGCTCTGCAGCGTTGACAACCCTGTTGTTGAAATCCAGACGTATTCCTTGCTGATATTCACGACTAGTGGAGAATGGAATGAGAATATGTGAGAAGATCCGCTGTCCCACCAGAATTGGGCTGATGGAAGCGTGCCAACAGTGTAGCCTGTGCTGTCAATAGTCATGACCGTTCCGGTAAAGTCTGAACCCACGCCAGTCTGGCTGAAGGTTATCTGATACTGCATCTTGTAGTCTCCTATCACAGTCACAGGAGCCGTTACTGTTATTGGCGAGGATGGGCCGCTCACTCCAGTCAGTATGAATCTTTTGCCAGGAGTTGAGCTCGAAACGTTGCTATACGAATATGTGGCCGTGCCGCCACTATCAACCCAAATTGTGTAAGACAATTCATTGTAGGTCCTGGGTACGCTGTTGACCGTCACTACTGTGCCGGAGGCTGAAGAATCTAGGCCTAGTTGATCGAAGGTGACGCTGTATTGAGTCTTCCATACTGCCACTGCAGTCTTAGGCCCCGTCATCGTTATCGGGTTGCTTTGGGCAAAGTTTGTTCCTGAAGCGTCGCCGTTCCAGTTCGTGAACACTCGGCGTGTTCCGTTTCCGTGGTTGACAACTCCCTCGGTCAAATTGGCATACGCTGTTGCGCCACTATCATACCAACCTTGGCCGCCTGTTGTGCTGTAGGGAGAAGAGACGGTCAAGTAGTATTGTGTCACGTAGTTGCCAGTAATGTTCGCGTCTGTGTTTACCGTTATGGGCGAGGAAGGCCCACTAATACTGTCAAGCCTGAAGCGTTTGCCAGACACCGTGCTTGACACAGTGGTCTCGTAGGAATAGATGAGAGTGCAGCCCTCATCTGCCCAAATGGCATAGCGCAATTGACCGTACGTTTTGGTTGTCCCGTTAACAGTCACGACTGTTCCACTTGCATCATCAGCAAGTCCATTCTGATCAAAAGTAATCGAGTATTGGTGGATGTAGTTCGCAGTGACTATCTTGGCCTTGTCAACGAAAACTGTCGTAGAAGGCGATGAAGGATCAGCTATCTCTGACATGTCATCTGTTGTCCAGCCGGCGAATCTCCATCTGGAACCACCATACACGTATTGGTCGGTGGATATAGAAGCATAGGTCCCGTCGTCATACCACCCTGAACCTGAAGGATTAGCTTTGCCCGATGGGCTTGTTGCCAGACTCAAGTAGTATTGGGTCTTGTAGTGGCCTATTATGCTCCCGAACGCGTTCACGGTTATTGATCCGTTTCGAACGTTTGACAAGCCAGTTGTGCTTGTCCAAACATACTGTTTAGTGTTTGCAGTAACGACCAAAGGTGATTGGAAGGCAAATGTATGGTTTGAACCCAATTGCCACATGAAGGGCTGAGGTAGAACACTGTAGGGTGTGCCGTCAACAACAAGAATCATTCCAGTAAAGTCTCCGCCTACGCCTAGTTGATCGAATGTAACGCAATTCAGCATGACATAGTTCCCAACAACACTTCCTGACGTTGTGATCGTTAATGCTCCGTTTTGCCCGTTTGACAGACCTGAGGTGCTACTCCAAACATATTGTTTGCTGGCGTTCACCGTCAACGGTGAGGCAAACGAGAAGTTGTGACTGGAGTCTTTGTCCCACCAGAACTGAACGGATAAACCATAATAATTGTAGTTGTTGCCGTCTATGGTCACGATTGTGCCCGTGAAATCGTTGCCAACGCCGGTTTGGTCGAAAGTGATCCGGTATTGAATCTTGTAATTGCCAGTGACTGTCACAGAGTTGGTTACTGTGATTGGGGAAGCTGGACCGCTTATGCCAGTTTGCTTGAACTGCTTGCCTGCCACCGTGCTCAAGACGGGATCGTTGTAGGAGTATACGACTGTTGAGCCGCTGTCAACCCACCAACCGTATGAAAGATCATTGTAGGTTTTTGCGGTTCCGTTTACTGTTACGACTGTTCCTGTGGCAGTTGAATCTAACCCGTTCTGAGCAAAAGTTACGAGGTATTGAATCACGTAGTTGCCAGTAATAGTCGCAGAATTAGTTACGGTGATGGGGGAGGCAGGTCCGCTGACTGTGGTAAGTTTGAATTGCTTGCCTGAGACGCTACTTGAAACTGGAGAATTGTAGGAATACGTGACGCTGTCTCCGCAATCAATCCAAGGCTTATATGGCAAGTCGCCGAAGACTTTGCCAGTGCCGTTCACGGTTACGACTGTTCCTGTGGAATCGGAATCAAGCCCTGTATGGGTGAACACTAGCTGATATTGAGTAACGTAGTTGCCTAAGATGGTTGCGGCGCCATTCACCGTAATAGGTGAACTAGGTCCACTAACACTGCTGAGCCTATAACGCTTGCCTGAAACACTGCTTGAAACTGGGGAATTGTAGGAATATGGTATGGATGAACCGTTGTCCGCCCAAAGGGTGTATGGCAAGCCTCCATACGTCTTTGCGCTCCCATTGACTGTTACAACTGTCCCGGTTGCGTTTGAATCTAGCCCTGTGTGTGTGAAGACTAGCCGATACTGAACGATATAGATACCAGTAACGGTCGTCGGTCCAGTCACGGCAAACGGTGAAGTAGGCCCAGTTATGCCGTTGAGCCTGAACTGTTGATTTGCATAGCTACTGGAAACTGTAGAACTATAGGAGTATGTGAAGGTGCTGCCGTTGTCAACCCATGGCATATATGGAAGTTCTGGGTACGTTTTTGAAGTGCCATTTACAGCAACGATTGTTCCTGTGGCGTTGGAATTCAATCCCGTGTGGGTAAAGGTGACTTGATATTGTGCGCAATAGTTTCCCGTAACAATCACAGGTCCTGTGACAATGAACTGCGAAGGTGGGCAATTCACGCTAATAAGTCTAAAGCGCTTGCCTGTGACAGAGCTTGAAATTGTCGAGCTGTAGGAATAGGTGACTGTGGAGCCGCTGTCAACCCACCAGTCGTACTGAAGATCACTGTAGGCTTTGGCACTTCCATTAACCGTCACAACTGTGCCAATGGCAGTCGAGTCCAGACCCGTCTGAGCAAAGGTAACAAGATACTGAGTGACATAATTGCCTATAACAGTTGATGCTGAGGTAACCGTGATTGGCGAAGTCGGCCCAGAAACGCTGGTGAGCCTATAACGCTTGCCTGAAACGCTGCTTGAAACTGGGGAATTATAAGAGTAGGTAACGCTGGAGCCAGAATCAACCCATAGAGTATACGGTAAGCCCAAGTAGGACTTAGAAGAACCATTTACCGTCGCGACTGTTCCTGTAGCGTCAGAGGTCAACCCTGTCTGATTGAAAACAACTGAGTATTGCTTGACATAGTGGGCTGTTGCCGTGTGGTTTGCACTCATACGCACGGTGATCGGATTTACTCCAATGCCTTGCGACGCCCCATCAGTATCCCAATAGTTGAACCTATAGCGGCTTCCCGATAAACCGTCTACATATTGCGTCGCGTTCAAAGTGACGTCTGTTCCATTCAAGTACCAACCTTCACCAGGAATGGTCGTAATGCCAGTTGGATCGGTTCTAACTGTCAGATAGTATTTCTGCGTAGGAGGTGGGCATGCAATCTCTACTATTATGGGATGAGACTCGGTCGGTGCCACGCCGTTCCCTGGGATATCTCCCACTCTTATCACGTATCTTGACGCACTCGCATCCCAATACGCCCTATGACCTGAACCGTAATCATGCGCCTCGACTCTCCCGTCCTTATACGTGTACACCCTAGTAGTGTCGTTCGGCCAATAAGTTACAGCATCACCATACTTGAACTTGAAATAGACAGTCCAACAGGACGGATGAAGATCAAATCCAATGTTGCTCGCGTCTTTACGAAGAGCTTGAGCCGTGTAGCCTGGGTTTCTGTATCTTTCCGAGTTGGAGTCAGCTAGGTCTGGCGCGGTCATGAAATCGTACTTTATCTCAAGGCCTTGGGGTCCTACTGGAGCTTTTGACCATCCAGAACCATTGTAATAGTAGGCTGTTACTTCTACGCTTGATACTGGGTCTAAAGTGCCCAGTTTGACTACTCTGAAGAAGGCTACAGTGCTTACTTCAATGACGGCTGATGCTACGCCTGTGGTTGAGTCATCATCTGTGACTGTCAACTCAACTGTGTAGCTTCCGTCAACATGGTATGAATGAGTCACTGTGGGACTTGTGACGGTTGTTACGTTTCCATCGCCAAAATTCCAAGTGTAATATGCTATCCAGCCATCTGGATCGTAGCTTGCTGAGGCGTTAAAAACTATGGTTTCTCCCGGTGTGGGAATGTTGGGGGTGTAAGTGAAAGAAGCTATCGGTGGCTGATCGGGAGGGTTGGCGTTGCTCACAACTTGCCCGAGAAGAACAGGAAGAGCTAGAAAAATGCACACTGCTAATGCAATGAGTAGACGTGGTTTCATACCTGTCCCTTCTCCCTCAGCAACTAAGTTAACGTCTTCAGGCTTTTTAAGGGTTATGGAATTAACTTCTATAACCTGCGACCTCAATTATAATTCGATTCACAAGAATGGCGGCTATGTTCGGATTTGCAAGCTTTCAACCTTGGAACTGCATATGCCTTCTTTGCTCAGAATCGAGATCTGAAGGGTGGAATTACGAGAATTCGGCTTTGAAATGAATGCTTTCTCGAAAGGAAATAAAATAACTTTAATACGGGGGTTTTCATTTTACGTTTGATGCTTTAAGGTGAGCTGAGGTCTTTGCGAAAAAGTCTTGTTGCACTTGGTCTTATCCTGCTGTTCTTGGGCATTATCATCATGTCATTTTTCAATGCCACAAAGCAAAGCTATGTTCCAGAATCTCCTCCTCTCGATACAGGCACAGGGATCTATCCTAGGGTGTCAGCAAATTTCACGATTGGCGAAATACTCAATCTCTACATGTCTCCTGGGGCAACGTGGAGTCAGGGCCAACTTGAACCAGAATCAGAGGAAATACCATACCCAACTCGGTTCGTTTGGATCAACATCACGAACCCTGAAGGCAACTTGACGATATTGGAATTCGCTTTTGGGGCTTCTGGTTCGAGTTTCGCCCTGTATCAGATCAGTCTTCTTAACTCGACAGATTTCACGACTGTGCGGACAACTTCTCCAGGAACACTTGGATATTCGGCTAACGTCACGATGAGTGGCAACTATACGATTGCATTATGGCAGTTCATTCCCGCCCTGAGTTCACAGTCACCGCCTGGCGCATTTCAGCTGACAAAGCTGAACGTGCAGTATGTGAAAGCGTATCCAGACTATGTTCTGCCAGTTGGGGCTGTGGTTTTTATGTCTGGCGTTGCAGTTTTGGTTTTGGCTTGGTTGGAGCCTTGGAAAAGGTTGGGAAAGAAAGAAGCCAGTGGCTAGTTGACTTGGTTTTTGCAGACATGCTCTGTTTCCAATCCTACTTGCGCATCTTTGCGGGTTGAAAGGAACCTTGCCAACTTCGGTTTCTGCCCTTGCTGTTGCTTTTTGCGCACCAAGACCTGCCCAAACATATTAATCTCGGTGCAAAATCTCGGGCTTTTGGTCAAGATCTTCGGACTTGAGCAACTGCTCGCTACCGCAATCCTGCTCACATGTAGGTAGACCAGATGCGGACGAGAATTCCCATCTGAACGAGGCTCTAAGCTGGGGACTTGTCATCAATAATAAAAAGAGTGGGGGTTATGTTTTTCTGCGTCTGAGTTTTCTGGCTGTGACTCCGAAGACTGCGAAGACTGCGCCGTAGATTGCAAGCGTTGGTAACGAGATAGCTCCTCCCGTTGGCTTCAGCGAGAATGACACTCCTCCTACAGGGCCTCCCGGAAGCTTTGCAAAAAAGGCTTTCAGCGTGTGGTTTTGGTTCATTGTGACCGAGTAGGGATTGGCTGTACCTACGTTAACAGTGTCTAGTTCCCAGTGGTCCAAGGTATAGCCGGGGTCTGGCATTGCCGTGACAGGGACAACTGTTCCGTATCCGTACGCATAGACGCCTGGGACCGGGCTTGTTGTTCCTCCAGCGGTTGTCTGTATTGTTAGATAGTATAGTGGGTGAATGATCAGAGTGCCGAAAGTCGATGCGTTCAATGTTTCTTGTATGTTTATAGGTGTGGCTGGATCGTCAGGATATACGCCGTCTGTTCCCTTGCCTGGTTCTTGGAACCATACCTTGAATCCTACGGTCTTCGGTAGATTTGCGAGTGCGAAATCGTATGCGTCTCCGTCAGTTCCTGCGAGCGGAATTGCCATTTCAAATGTCCAATCGCCGACATTCCCTTGCACAGGGTTAGTGTGGGACCACGCCAAGCTTCCGTCATTGACCTTGCCAGCATAGAAGTCTGCACTCCAACTGGCACCGGTATAGTAAAGGTCATTGTACAGGAAGAAAGGCGAGCCTACCCAAGTTGTTACTCCTTCGCCTTGGTCTCCTACGGCCAGAACGCCATCATGGTTATCTTCGAACAGTATGGCGAGACCGTTCCAGAGGTTCAGGAAGTCTGTAGCTTCATAGTCGTCATTGTAGATCTGTATTGCGAAGTAGAGGGTGTTCCAGTTGTTCTTCACCCAGAGCTTGCCATCGAGAGTCTTCATCAGCGTTCCATCAGCTCGGCTTCTCATATAGAGCGTAAAGGTACGAGTTGCAGCATCTGTCCATTCTCCGCCAGCCATGATTCCGTTGATTGCTGGTGTGGTTGTGGCCCAAAAGCTATTTACGTCGGGTTCGAGGTGTGCGAAAGCCGGTAATGTCATTGAAAGGCATAATATGATTATTAGGGTTGGAATAGAAAGTCCTATTATTCCTTTCTTTTTCATATTCGAATCTCCTTTCCCCTTAAGCAAACTAATAATGAGCTGGTTTTGCATATAAGGGTTATGGAATTAACTTCTATTCTGGCAGTGCAATAACATGTTTATCCATGGATTGGACCTTGCCAGTTTTCCAGTTTGAAAGCTTTCAATTAGCTTGAAACTTGCTTGTCCTGCTTTCGGTGGTTTTCCAGAGGAATTGGAACGGGATCGGGTTAAGGATGTGTAGAATGATTAGTGGATCGAGGAAAAAATAGGGATTTGGGTTTTTTGTGTTATTTGTTTGATCTTTTCGGCTAGAGTTTCTTGAGGATTTGTGTCTGCAACTGCGCTTTGCTTCTGTGTAGCTTTCTTTTTGCCAATAGCATTGAGGCTGCAAGCCCTACTGTTACTAGGAGCAATGCTAGCATGGGCTGTAGTTCCGGTACGACTCCTGTGCCTGTGATTACAGCATTTTTGGTTGCCTGTGCAGTGTATGTTGTTGTGAAGTATACGTAGTTGTATGAAGCATCACTCGTTGTCGCGTTGTAGTCAGGGAATGAGCCTCCTACCACAATCACCCAATTGTCGCTTGCATTCTGTAGCCATAGAAGATTCTTGGGTATCGTTACGTTGCAGTAAGCGGTAGAGCTTGGAGTTCCAGACCAAGCTTTGAAGGTCATGTTGAACAAGATGTTTTTGTTTACTGTGTCTAGTGCTAGTGCCGGAATTCCGGTTGGTGTAGCTGGGGGAGTAGTGACTCCTGTCGCGTTGTGGTAGATAGTCACCACGTACGGAGCCCCACCATATAATACCGTGTATTTGTCGCAGACTCGGCTTGCAGTGGCAGTGATGTTTCCTGCTCCAAAATCTGTGTTCGTCTTTGCATTCATGATGTGGATGTCAGAGATCCCTAGCGCCTTAACTTGGAAGGTGGCTGTCATTAGCTGACCACTGCCGGTCACGTTTTCGATTGTAGCGGTCACGGCTGAATAGGCCACTTTACCGGTTACGTTGTCTATTGCTCCAGGTATCCAAAGTGTGAGGCCTTGTCTTTTCATAAATTCTCCTTCAGCGACCGACACGCAACCTAGAATGGCGGGATCGAATTTTAAGGCTGTTTGCCAAGCCCATAGTTTGTATGCGTTGGAAATGTTGATATTCACTGTTGCGGTGTTGCCGACTCCTACTTGAGTCCCGTTGATCCAGTATGGGTCTGCAAAGAATGTTTGATCGTCAAATCCTAGCGCATGTACCGTTACCGTTGATGTGTTTGCCATAAGGAATAAAGTCAACATTAATCCGAGTAAGAGCGACGTCTTCCTTGAGAATAGTGCTTTTCTCTCCAAAGTTTTTCACCTACGATGCTTATAATTAGCGCTATTTGTTTTTAAGATTTACCATAAAGAACGCCGCATTGCACAGTGAGTCAGAGGCTTTTGCCTCCATTATTCGGCAATATGATCCTGACCCAAGCAGGAAAAGAGGAAAAGCTTCGGTTATATCGTTTCGTTTTCGAAAAACCCTATACTCTATTGACTTAGACGGCAGAGTTCTTGGGCCTAAGATCATAACCGTAGTACCAAGCGGTCCAGCCAGCATAAAAAGTCTCTTCCTCTTTCTTTCTTCTCTTTCTCAACAGCAACCACAAAAGCAACAGGAGAAGCAACAACAAAAGAAGCAGAAGCAGCCAGCCAAACCAGTCCATAATGAAAAAGCCTCCAAGAGACCTAACAACCCTCACTTCACCGTCAAAATACATGTTGTCACCAGTGTTCACCTCGCCCAAAACAGGCTCAGCATAGCCAGCTATCGTATAGTTGCCCGGCAAAACCCTGCAAGTATTCCATTGAAAAGTCAAAATGCACTCGGCGCTAGGAGCAAGATTGTAAACCCGCAAGGCAGAACCGATAGGATTGCCGCTACAGTAGACAAAAACGTTGAAAGACTCGTTCTCCAACCCCTTGTTCTTCACCGTCACGTTGACGTCGACAACATCACCAACATAAACCAACCTGGCTGCAGGAACAACATTCACGACCGCAACATCATGAACCGTTGACGGCACAGCCTTAACCTCCAACACTCCATCAACGAAACGATTATTGTCAAGATATTCTTCACCAGGAACCTGACTGACCGCGGCACCCAAGGTGTAGTTTCCCAAAGCCAAACCCTGAGTTGCCAAACGGAAAGAAATCTTCAGCCTAACCCCAGCATTCACCTCTTCAAGAGGAAAAACCCCAATAGGGCTTGAACTGTAGAAGGCAGTCACACTGAAAGACTCCGAATACGCTCCAAGATTTCCAACCGCAACCTGAATTTCAACAACATCACCCACATATACTGAAATCGATGATGGAATCACATTCTCGACGGCGACATCATGAGTTAACTGTGGTTTTTTCTTAACTTCTACGAAGCCATCTTGGAAAATGTTGTCTAAAACGTTTACGTCGTTTGGCAAAGGAGCTGAGGCACTTATCTGATAGTAACCTGCATTCACCAGACTCGTATTCCACGCAAACGTCAATGTGGCTTGCTCGTCTGGAGCAAGATATCCAACCAGAATAGTGCCGATCGGCGAATTGCCGTAGTAGGTGCTCACGTTGAATGTTTCTGTTCCAGTTCCTTTATTCATCACGCTAACGTTAACTTGTAGCAATTCACCGACGTAAGCAATTGATTCTGACACTTTAAGGTCCAGTATTGCAATGTCGTGAATTATAACGGGTATTTCAGGCTTAATCTCTAATAGATAGGTGAAATTGTTGTCCGTTAAGTCTGCTTCATTATCAAGGCTAGGAATCGTGGCTGTCACCGTATGATTTCCAAGACTTAGCAAGGATGAACCAACAACAAAGCTCAGTCGTGATTCCAAATAAGGCGCAAGCTGCACAACAGCTAAGGTTCCAATGAAGACATCGTCATAATACAAGCTTGTATTGAAGCTCTCTACCTCCGTTCCCTCATTTCTGACCACAACCTCGGCATTCAGGTTTTTGTCCAGTTCAACTGGAACAGTTGAAGGGAAAACGTCTATTATTGCAGCATCATGAAAGGCAACGGTAAGAGGCCCACTGGCCATTATAATAAAGCCTGCCGATATCGTCGGACAATAGGCAACCCCTTTGTCAGCTACGGTTGTGTTTAGCGCAGATACAAAAACGGTTGCATTTCCAACGTAAGCCCACTTTGGGATAGATAATCTGCAGTATAAGAAGACAAGCTTCTCATTTGGCTGGACATCAAAATCAACGATCTCAGTGAAGTCAATCGGAACCTTCAACTCATCCTTCACTACGATTGCGAGCACGGCCTTCTTCATAACCATGGCAATATTCCTCAAAACAATCTCCACCCCCAAATCTCCGTCTTTTCCGAAAATCGCTTGATAAGAAAGACCCTTATCTAAAGTTCTCACCGAAAGCAGTTTCACGATCCAATCCACTTTAAAACTCAAAGTGTCTTGGCATACAACGCCATCAATTAACACGTTCGCAGATGCAGTCCATATACCGAATATCTCGCTTTCATTGACATCTAGAGGAGGCGTTGATATCGTGAAATTGGTTGTCGCAATCCCATTTGAATCAGTTCTTGATGCTAGAACGAAGGATTTCTTGCTGGGAATGATCACGTTGAACGCCACAAGCATATTCTGGACGGGCACTTCATTATATGTCACAAGCGCGCAAAGTATGGCATTCTCCTCTGGGCCGAACGCATCACTAGGCGCGTTTGCACCTCTTCCGCTGTAGGGCTCTTTTTGCGTGTATAAATCTATTTTTCCGCCTGAGCCCACAGACAAGCCAACCAGTATGTCAGTTGTCATCGAACCTAGAAAAACCATAACAATCGTGAGAGTTACTACTGCCTTTTTCCCACTAGAATTCATCATCATCAAGCACTAATTAGACGTGACGTTCTTTAACAAATATTCCGTAATCACGAATATTACTAAAACAGAATCCAAGCCCCAGCCAAGTTTATATTTTCATGTCACTCATCCAACGACGTGAGAACGCTGACTCCACGAGGCACATTAAGCCATGCGTGTTCAATGTGACGTAGCAAAAGCATTTCTGAAAATCCTGTGCTACGAGAGCCCCTGATTGCAGACCAAAAACCAATTATGCCATTAGACACATATATGTGTCTCAGAGGGTAAGAGTTGAAGAAAGAGACCGCATTTCTGATAGTGCTTGTGTCATTAGCATCACTGATCGGTCTGCAATCCGCGCTGGTTGTGGCAGAGCTTCCACGAGCTATTCGCGGAAACATGTTCCGGGATTATCTAGGCGGAAGCATCGATATCTTCACACAGAGAGGTGGGGAAGGGATCAACTCGTCAGGTGGCACTTTCGTCGCAGGAGAGCGGATTGATCTTTATGCAAATGTGACCTACAACGGAGATGGACTGGGGAATAAGTTGGTCGTTTTCGAAGTGAGAGACCCGCAGGGAAATCTCGTTCTAGTTCGCACTGCCATCACAAACCTGACAGGTATTGCTGCAGTGAGCTACTTGTTGCCGTCAGAATCCGAATTCAGCGGAGCATGGAATGTGTATAGTACTGTCGATGTAGCGGGAAAACCCTTCTTCGATTGGTTGAGCTTCACCTGCATAACCTCGCTCAATCCGATACCCGGGGACGTAAATGGAGATCACGTTGTTGACTGCGCTGACCTCGGCATGATGGGTTCATCATGGGGAGCCTCCGAAGGTGATCCGAATTACATACCAGAAGCAGACATCGACGATGATCTTACGGTTACGTCGACGGATCTTGGCATCCTAGGAGTTCACTGGTGCGAGATGCTTTGAGCTTGATCTTTGTTGATGGACTCATTGATCCAGAGTCTGATTCAAAGTCAGCCAGACGCGCCCATGCTGCTCGTTAGCAGCGCTGTTCGCTTCGGGACTTGCGATTGTGAAGATACGCTGGGCAATTCGCTAGAGGATCATTCCCCAGTTGATGCCCATCCAGCCTAAGTCTGATGAGTCGACTATTCCGTCTTCGTTTAGGTCGCATGCTGCGTTCCATGTGGGATCGCCTAGGAGCGACCCCCACGCCCACCCAAGTAGACCAAGATCTGTTGAATCAACCGTTCTGTCGTGGTTGACGTCACCAGTGAAGTAGTAGTCCATTAGTGGATAGTTGTCTACGCCTTGATGGGGAAGATTTGTCTCCCCAACTCCGTCTCCATCCGCGTCTATTCCATTGTAGTCGCTCCAGTAGTTTCCTTCAACTCCGTTGTCCCACGTGTTGCCAGATGAGTTTTGTGTGATTAGTTGGACGGTGTTTTCGAAGTTGTTTCTTAAGATCCAGTTGCCAGTAGAGTTTGTTATGCTCATGCCGTTCAGGTTGTAGAGTATCTTGTTGCGAGCAATCTTTCCATTTGAACTATTTTCAATCATGAGTCCATAGGTGTTGTTGATGACCTTGATGTTCTCTATGGTTGTGTATGTCGAGTTTTCTACACAGATGCCTACGCTGTTTTCGGCAACTCTGTTCCCAATCATGTGGTTATTGCTAGATTGAATGAACGATACACCGTTCGTGCACTCCATGAAGGTGTTGTTCGCGATAAGGTTGTTGCTGGTTCCTGTTATCATCATTCCTGTGTTGTCTAATATTGCCACGTTCCCTTGGATGATGTTGCCGTTGGAGAGGATGTTTATTCCAGTTGTGCCATTTCTTATCGTGAAACCCTGCAATCTGACCCCTGAAGCTGTTATGTTGACTACCGTGCCATTGTTGCCTGCGTCGATTGTTGTGTCTTGGTTTTCCGCTAGAAGCGTTATTGATCTGTTTATTGTAACTTGCTCATTGTAGGTTCCTTGGTACACGAAGATGGTGTCACTTTCATTGGCTGCGTTGACAGCCTCTTGTATTGTTGGGTAGTCATACGGCACTTTTATCAAGAATAACGTGACCCCGACGGATCCGTCCTTTCTTAGGTACGGTATTTGACCGTCTGTGGAATTGAGGAGGTTTGCGTCTAGGAGGCTCAGGTAGGTCGTGCCTTGTGCTGTTCCTCTGAAGGTTACCTCTGATATTATGGTTGTTCCGTTGACGCCTTCTGGGCTGGTTAGAGTGCTGTTGATCCAGACGTATCCTTCGCTTTCGAAGATGCCTGTGTAGTTGTTAGGCCATGGTGGCTGAAGCTCATACTGAAGCGCATCTAGAACAACCGTATCATATCGCAGTTTGATGTCTACACCATGGAGGTCCGTGACGTCTGTTACAGTAATGTTGACTGAGAAGGTTTGGCCTACGAATAAGTTGGTTGTTAAAGGATCGACGAATATCATGGCTATGTCTCCTGCAGAAACTGTCGTGGGAAAAACGAAAAGCAGGAAAACCAAAACAAGGGTTACGACCAATTTTTTCATGGTCCCACATACCCCCAGCTCACGCCCAACCAACCTAAATCAGTGGAATCAACTACCTCGTCCTGATTCAGGTCACATTGAACTTCGAAGTTTGGATCCCCTGTCATAGAGCCCCATGCACTGCCCATCCAGCCAAGGTCAGTTGAATCAACTGCGCCATCGTTGTTGACATCTCCCATAGCTTTGACTAGGATTTGACTTTCCAGAACATTGTTCTGGAGATCTGTTTCGTACGGTATGGCTTCAGCTTGCGCCTTTATTGTATAGTTGCCTATCGTCAGTGAGGTCGTACTCAGCAAGCAAGTGATTTCTCGGGCTTCCAGAGGAACCAAGCTGAGCACAGATTGATTCAGCAAGAGGTTTGTGTCAAGATAGATTTCAAGATAGAAGTCTTCCGTCGTCGTTCCATTGTTGTAAACTAAAACGTCTACAGGCACGACCCATCCTTTGTGAACCTCAGAGATAAAATCAATGCTAAAGACGGTGACGTCGTGAACGATATCGGCTAGCGTTACGTTGAGTTGCTCTGTCTCAATGTCCCATTGACCTATGTCATCTATGATTTTCAGTGTCACGTTGTAAAGCCCTTCAGGCCAGTATTGGTGAGTTACTACAGGAGTAGTTCCATTGTACGTCGGCATCCCATCACCGAAATCCCAAATGTAGCTCACGATTCGAGGATATCCTGTGCCATTCCATCCTAGTGTTGAACTTGACGCGTTGAATCTCACGAGCGCAGTTGCGAATGGTTCTGAGGGTGTATATGTAAAGTCTGCGATGGGACCATAAGTCGGATACACGGTCACAGGTTTGGACGTAGTGCTCCACAAGCCCTCGCTATCTGTGACGTTCAGAGTCACCACGTAGGTTCCAGCACTCTTGTACTTGTGCGTCATGATCGTGGCCGTGCCGCTAGTCGTGTTTCTTGGTGTGCCGTCATCCCAATCCCAAATGAAGCTCTCTATTATCCCTCCTTCCGGCGTGGAAGGTGAGGCATCAAACTCTATGGTGCCATTTGGATAGGGTTTTGGAGGCGAGTAAGTGAAGGCAGCTTGAGGAGGATAAGAAGCTATCTCCACGAAAAAGGTTTCGGTCGTGTGTAACACAAGAGTCTGGTTGATAATAGAGGTCGCGTAGACCGCGTATTCTCCTGTCTTTGGGTCGCCTCTCAGTCTAAAGGAAGCCATAGAGGTGTCCATGAATTCAAAGGATGCTAGCTTTCCTGAAGATACAGGCGCTTCATCCTCAAGCGGAACGTAGCCACCTGCATTGGCTATTGTGAAGGATCGCCGGAATTCGGTGCAGTAAGGAGTCCCCCAATTCTCGGGCTTAGCGCTGAAGGCAGTTCCAATGGCAACTGCGCTTCCTGGATAAGCCCAACTCGGTACTGGGATGCTTATGGTTAGTGGGTAAGTTCCTCTTGTGGTGTCATGCCAAAGTCCGCTCATCATTCCGAGAGGGATCATCCTTGCATCATAAAGTGTGACTGCAACAAAGATGTCGGTCGTTGGCGAAAAGATCTTGTTCTTTACGATTATGGTGAAATATGCCAAGCCTCCGGTCCTGACTGAACCCAATTCAGGGACGCCATATTGATCGGAAACGTACACATTATTGATTTCAACCCATGTCGGTTCGCGAGGTCGACTGATGTTCATCGTTCTGAACTGAACGGGATCACTCCCAATGGGCCTTACCTCTATTCCAACCAGATCATTCGTAGGATTGCCATCCTCAAGAACCCTTCCGCTAATGTCAACTCTATCATGCTCGAAATACAGCTTCTTGCTCACAGACACTTCAAGTTGATGATTGCTTGCAGATACAAAACGACTCTGGCTCCACAAAAGCAGAGTGATTGTCAAGAAGGATATGAAAATTCGAAGCCGCTTCTTAGCTGATCTGATTCTCATCAGTTACCCTCGACTCTTCTCCCTTGATAGCTAGACGATACCTCGAGATGATATATTCTTTACGTGAACTATGTTCTATTCTCCTGTTTTGGCTTTATGAGACGTAGCCCCAATATATACCCATTATTCCCAGATCGGTGGAGTCTATTGCTCCATCACCGTTTAGGTCGGATACTGGATCGTAGTTTGGTTCGCCTTCGAGTGCTCCCCAGTGCCATCCGAGGATTCCGAGGTCTGTTGAGTCGACGGCTCCGTCGCCGTTGAGGTCGCCTTTTACTGTGACGTAGAAGGTTGTTGTTGCTGTGGCTGTTTGGTTCTCATTCTGGCTTGCTGCGTATACTGTGTATGTGTCTGTTCCCGTGTATGGATGGAGTCTGAGGGTCATGTTGTAGGTTCCGTTTTCGCCTGCGGTTTTGATGCTGGAGCCTTGGCTTAGGGGTGTGTCTAAGCTTTTGGCTTTCATGTAGCCTTCAGTTCCTGTTATGTTAAGTGGAGCGCTTTTCTCTGGGCAGTATGCCGTGCCGTTCAGTTTTGGCCAGTCTGTGAAGGCTGATGCGTAGACTGTCGCTGTACCGAGTCTTGCGTCATAGGTTAGCGGGACCGGTAGTGTGAAGTTGTAGCTTTCTGGGCGGGGAAGTACAGACATGCCGCTGAGAGACGAGTATCCGAGCGATATGCCTGTTGCGTCAAACAGGTTCACTGTGAAGAGCACGACTTGGGTTTCGTTGCTCAGGTTTGAATACTCCACTTTGAAGTAGGCAGTTGAGCCTCCGCCGGGGGATGGTCTCGGGAACTCGTTCTGGGGGTTTCCCCATTCGTCGCAGGGTAGTACTCTCCAGATGTATATTGGGCAGTAGACAATGTCGGGCGGTTCGGTTTGGAGTGTTCGTAGTGCTAGGATCTTCGTGGTGTTTTCAACTTGTATTGCGACAAAGGTCGCTGGCAAGGGTTGGCCGTCTTTTGTGAGGTTTCCGTAGATTGTTACGTAATCGCCCAGTGAGTATGAGGATTTGTCGGTGAAAACATAAAGGGTTAGGTTCTGCGCTAGAACCCTTTGAGCGGATAGACTGAGAGTGGTCATGAGAAGCATCAAGGTTAGGGTCAAAGCTTTTCTCACTATTTTGGCTCCACCTAGGATTGATTGGCTTACAATTTAAGATTAAAAAAATGGGGGAGTATGTGAAACTTTAGCGCGTTTATAGTGCCTTCTTTATTTCGAAGGTGACTTCTTCTTCTGGGCAGTATGGCAGTCCGCATAAGCTTGGGATTGCCGTGTATGCGTTCATGAAGCAGTGTGCTGGCACACCTACGTATGCCCACAGTGGAATTAGCATATCAGTGTCTGGCAAGGGTATGACGTTTATGTCACCGTCTGGATAGGTTCTTCCAGGCAAGACTTGTACGAAGGTCGTGCATCCGATTGGGTAGTGCTCTATGTCGTAGAGTGTTACTACGAATGTGGCTTCGACGTCAACGTAAGCTATGGTGTACGCCTGGTCCATGACTGTGAGCATGTCACCCTTGAAGACTGGGTCTGGGCTGACGTTCAGGTACGTGTCAGTCAGTGTCCAGTCGAAGACCCATACGTCGTCAACCTTGGACCAGCCAAGCTGCGTGTCGACTATCCAGCCTACCAGGAAGGTCATGTTGTCGAACACTTTCACCTCAGCAACGTCTACGTCTGCGTAGACGAACCATGTGCCGAAGATGTGTTCAGGGCCTTCGCATGGGGCGGGTATTCTGAAGTCGATTTCAGCAATGCCTGAGCCGTTTGTCATTGCAGTTCGTATCAATACGAGGGTTCCGTTCGGATATCGGACCTCGAATGCTACGAGCTTGTGTGCAACTGCGTCGCCGCCGTAGGTTACTTTAGCGTATAGGTGGACTAGGTCTTGTGGCGCGAATGCGTCTGTTGGCATGAATGGACCTGTACCGTTGTATGGTGTCCAGTGGTCGTATGGAACGGTCTTGTAGTTCCTGTAGCTTTGAGTGAACAAGTCAATGTTCGCTCCTCCAGTTACAGCAAACACCTTCACCACTTTTGTATCAGTGTCTTCTTCTGGAGCCGTTATAACAGGGGCATGTACTATCAATGTTGCAGTCCATGTGCCTGCTGCATAGATGTGGTCGAATGCAGTGGTTGTACTGTTTTCTATTGGTGAGCCGTCTCCGTAGTCGAAGTAGTACCAGTCAATGGGTATCATGTGTGTACCGTTGAATCCTCCCGTGGATCCACTGCCGTCAAGGTGAACATTCAGCGGCTCGAAGCCTGAGCTTGGAACTGCTGTCAGCACTGCGGTTGGTCCGTATGGAGGTGGCGTTGGGAAGGTGACACTTCCGTCAACCAGGGTTAATGGTGCGATCTCGACGATTGACGAGTCAGTCTTCTCGTTCAGTTTAGTCTTGTAGAACTTGTATGGGGATAAGGCCCCGTTTGATGTCAAGTTTAGCACTGTGTCACCATAGCCGACGGTCTTGAACGTGTATTTGATGAACTCGCCGACGGCCGGTGTCACGGCTGGCCAACCAGGCTCATCGCCTGCAACACATGACCAACCTGAATAAGTCACATAGCCTAAGTCGTTCTTAATCGTTCCGGGCATCCACAGCCAACCTGCGCCAACGTCTGCACCTTTGACGAAGCCTGTGCAGTTCAACACAGCAGTGCTCCATCCAATACCGATCTGTCCTGACCACACGTGATAGGTACCACTGTTGATCATGACCTTCACGGTGAACGTCGCGCCTATTGGCTGTCCAGTCAGGTCAGTCGATGCCGGGTCAACGTATACGGTTGGTAGAGTGACTGCTTTTGCTTCGTGTATTAGTGGTAGTACTGCGCCCATCAATAGCAACATAGAGAACATTGTAGCTAGATATTTGGTTTTCATATTGTCTCTTCTCCTTTTCTCCCTTTTTAATCTGCGTTAACACATTAAGCCATAAGAGTTTAAAAAAGTTTCTGGTATTATCTTCTATTCTGTTCTGAAATATTCCAGAGACCAATCTATGTCTTCTTAGGCCTGCGAATCATGAAGAAAGCAATTCCAAACCCCACAACAACTATTATCACGATTGCTGGGATAACCACCCATCCGTAATCTGCTGGCAGATTGCCCGGTTCAACGGTGATGCTGGAATACACCACATTGTTCGAGTAGTCCTTCTCTTCAGGCAAATAGTCAATTTTCACCTTTAACTGATAAACGTCACCAGGCAAATCTGTAACATTATACTCAAGCTGGATTGTCCTAGTCTCAAGAGGCAAAAGGTTCACTACATACTGTTTAGCTATGACTGCAGCACCAAACTTGATCGTGACACTAAAGTTCTCCACAATCGTACCGTTGTTCAGCAAAGTCACCGATATGGTTACAGTTCCGTTTTGCGGAATTGTCTGATTTGATAGCTGAATACTGGAAATGGCAACATCGTGAACCCTATTGTCAAAAACAGTGAAGTCTTCGACAACATGCTCAATCTCTTGCCCATTAACATCCAATAACGAGGAACCTGTTATGTCAAACCTGAAGGTTCCACCAGTTGTCACGTTAAATCTGAGAGTTGCCAAAACACCAGTCCCGTTACCCCCGAACCCTGCAGTTGCATTGCAGCTTATTTGAACTCTGCCAAACACTATGTCTGAAGCGTTTACGAACGTAGTTGCATTTTGACTGCTCAGAAATGGACCTTCCACAGCTTCAAGAAGTTTCAAAACTGAAGCCTGCCATGTCAAGTTGACGCCCCAAGCATTCAGGTTTTCAACATTCGTTATTGTAAGGTTCAAGTCCACATGAGACCCCGGCAACAAAGACGTGTCTATAATGCTCAACGGTTCTGTTGCAAGCTTCGCGATTGAATAGAATGAACCTGGAGTGATGGCAAATATGTGGCGTGTCACCAAGTAACCACCAGTCGCTTTGTAGGAGGCAGGGGCGGGAAGAGACTCTTCCAGTCGTACGTTCAGTAAGCTGGCGTCGGTTATGTTGAGAGCTGATGCACCCTTTATCAAGACAGTGAAGTTTAGCATAGCGAAGGTTCGGTTTCCAGACTCTCCCGCTGACGCTTGCGCTGTCGAGTTTAGGCTAAGTTTGCCTTCTTGATCATAAAGTGTGTAGTTAAATACGGTTGGGCTGGTCGTGTTCCACGGTCCTTCCTGTACTTGTGTCAAATTCAGCACTGTTGGATCCCATGTGAAATTCATTGCCCAAGTTGTCAAGTTGTAGAGGTTTGTTCCGGTAATGTTTATGGGGAAGGAATATCCTGAAGCCTGGAAAGGCTTTTGAGGCTCAGTAGTGATCGTGGTTGTCGGGTATTGGGAATAGGCATGTTCTCCTGTCAAGTTGTAGGGCACGACAAAACTATCGTGAGCAGTGCTGGGATAGTATGCTTTTATGAGTGTGCTACCGTTAAGGAGATGAAGGGCGGTCAAGCCTTCTTGCTTCACTTTGAAATTCACCCTTGCTAGGACGCCGTCTCCCGACTGAGTGAACTCTCCCTGAATCGATTCTGCTGCCAGAAGCCAGCCGATAGTATTGTTCTTCCTCTGAATAAAGTATGTGACAAGCGTCCCACCCTTATTCAGCCATGGCCCCTTCAAAATGTACACACATTCCAGAATGCTTGGATTCCACGTTATTCGGAAATCGTAAGTGTGGATCAACGCGGCATTCTTAACGTTCACGTCTATGGTAAAAGATTCGTTAACAGCAAAGCTATTTGAAACTGGAGTGATGTAGATGGCCAAAGGACCCTGTTCTGCAGAGGCTTTTTTCACGATGCTTGGATTGACGATTAGCGTGATTGACATTATGATGAAGAGAGTTAATATTATGGTCAGAGTCTTGGAGGACTTCATCCTTTTTCTCCCTCGGAAATTCGTGTAATCAGATTGTGCCGCTTGTATATTAGTCTTGGCCTTTTTAATTTTTCCATCCGTTGAATGAAAATCTGTGAAACTGAAAGAGTGCCTAAAAGGAACTTTGCTATTTAACTAGAACAAGAAAGGGGAGATGATGTTTGGCTTGTAGCTTTTTATGGGAATGTGTTGTATATGCCCCAGTCGTCGTATGCGTTGAAGTATGGGATGGTTTGGTTTGCTAGGTTGTTGTCCCATGTTGCCCATTTGACTGTTTCGCCTGCTACTGGAGTAACGCGGACCTTCAGCGTGTATGTTCCGTAGAAGCCCGTGGTGTCCCACGAGCAGGTGAATGAATAGTATCCTACTGCTTTCGTAAGCACGTCCGTTTCACTGTGGAGTAGTGTGTCCCCAGCGTAAAGATACCATGTGACAGTTTCGTCGTTGTTACCGACGTTTGAAATGTCTACATAGACATCGGTAACGTTTCCCGGACCGATCGGGTCAAAGGGACCTGTAGCTCCGGTTATTGGATTCAGGAATTTACCGCCGTAGTGGAATTTGAAGGTTGTTCCGAATGGTTGTGCTGGCGAGTAGTAGCCATGATCCATATCATAGACTCGTTCGATTCGGATGTCGTGGTCAAATCCTGCGGTTATGTTAAATGGACCGAACCACAACTCGTTGTTCGAAAGGTCTGTGTCGCCAATGAACGGGTCTAAGCCCGTCGCAGTGTCTGTGAAGTTCGCCTTGAAGTATAGGTCGGTTTCAGGTGCCCAGCCCCACAAATCCAAGAACTTCCAGTACCAAGAGCCCACGCTTGACGCCCAATCATATTTGCGGTAGATGCTTGAGCCGTCGTCAGAGTACCAGTAGCGTCTGATCTGCTTGCCGACGCGGTTGCCAATCTCCTCTTCAGTCTGCGATGGAGTGCCTTTGCTGTGTATTACGTAGAGCCCAAGTTTTGAAGTGCTTGGGAAGTCGCCTTTGCTGTTGTCTGTGTATTCTGTTATTGTGCCCGTGTTGGCAACTCGGACGCCGACAACCACGTACTTGCCTGCGATGAACTCGAATTGGATGCTTCCCTGATAGTCTTCCATTGAAGGCCATACGTTTAGTATTGCAGGGTCGCGGTCGACCAGATGGCTTTTGGTTAGTCCGAAGCTGTATCCTTTGCTGTCAGTGACCAGGAGTGTGATGTTGTGTGGGGTTTTGCTGTAAGATGCATAGGAGTGGTTCACTGTTGGTCCTGTGCCTGCGTTTATGTCGTCAATCCACCAGTTGTGAGAGGTAATGTAGTTTCCAAATGTGCCCCAGCGAACGCCTAGAATGCCTAGGTCGGTTGAGTCAACGACTCCGTCTGGCATCAGGTCGCATGCTGGGTTCCAGTTTGGATCACCTGCAAAAGTGCCCCAAGCTGCACCCATGAGGCCTAGGTCTGTGGAGTCAACCGCTCCGTCCTTGTTTACGTCTCCAATTGCCATTTCTGTGGCCCTGCTGGCTGTGCCGTCGTAGGTTATTGTTTCGCCTGTTCTTGGTGCTGTGGGCGTCCATGTGAAGTCAACAAAAGGCTGTCTAGTGAGGAAGTATCCATTTGTGGCTGTGGTGGGTATTTCAACTGAGCCCGGTTGCCAGTAAGTGTGTTCTGTTAGGCTTAAGACGCATTCTCCGCCTGCTATTATGTTCCATGTTATGGTGGCTAGGACTTGGTTTGTGCTGGTTACTGCCATATCTGGGTCAGTGAAGTATTCGAATGCGGTTAATTCGTTTCCTGTGAGGGCTAGGTCGATGATGTGACTGGTTGGTGCTTGTGTGCTGAGCCAGACGAATGTTATGTTTTTGAACGTGAGCACTTGTTGATTCCATGTTAGTTTGAATTGGTAGGCGTTCAAGTTAACAAAGCTGTCTAGAGCCAAGTCAATCGAAGTGGTGGATCCCACATTTCCAGATTGAGGTGTGGGACTTAAGAAGAAGTTGTTCTGGTCTGCCTTGGTCGGCATGGGATTGGAGATAAGCAGGGTAAAAGCTAGTAAAATGGCTAGCGAGACGCTATTCTTGTTCATCGTTGTGCCCTCTAGTTCATTGAACACTCGTCTATGGGGGTGAACGTTACCTGATTGTTTGCGATGATTGCTGTAAGGAGTTGACTGATCATTGTGTTTGACAAGAAACAAAAAAGGGGAAATGATGATAGTTTATTGGCTTTTTTGTGGCTTTCTATGGAAAACTGCTGTACATGCCCCAGTCGTCGTAGGAGTTGAAGAACAATAGACCGTATGTAGCGTAGTTTTCTGGCGTGTTGTTGTCCCAAGTTGCCCATAGGCCTGTTTCGCCCGCTACAGGTTCAGCATAGGATTTGAGCGTGTATGTTCCTGGGAATAGTGTGGTGTCCCATTCGAACGTGAACTCGAAGTAGCCTGTGGCTATGTCGAGCACGTCTGTTGAGCTGTAGATTTCGGTGCTGCCTGCGTATACGTGCCATGTTACTGTTTCGTCGTAGTTCCCTACGTTGGACATGGCTACCGTGACATTGGCAATCGTTCCAGCTGGCATCGGATCATATGGGCCTTCGCCCGAGAAGCCGAATTTGCCACCGTAGTAGTACTTGAAGGTTGTTCCATATGGCTGTACAGGCACGTAGTAGCCAACGGCGTCGGCCGACCAGATGCCTTCGAGTCGGATGTCGTGGTCAGAGCCTGCGGTTATGTTGAAGGGACCGAACCACAGCTCGTTGTTGCTGAGGTCAGTGTCGCCTATGAACGGGTCTAAGCCCGTCGCAGTGTCTGTGAAGTTCGCCTTGAAGCGCAGGTCTGTTTCAGGCGCTGCACCCCAAAGATCCCAGAACTTCCACTGGCTCACTCCTACGAGTGGAGCCCAGTCGTAAAGCCTAGTCAGCGCAGCAGCATTTTGGGTGTAGTTCCAGTAGCGTCTCAGTCTACCGTCATAAGTGCTGTAAATCTTCTGTTCCGTGCCGTCTGAGTGTATCAAGTACAACTGAACCTCAGCCGTGGCCGGAAAGTCGCCTTTAATGTTGTTGGTGTATTCGGTGATGGTTCCGATGTTGGCGTACCTGATCAGTATGACCACGTACTTGCCTGAGACGAACTCGAATTCGATGCTGCCTTGGTAGTCTTCCATTGACGGCCATATGCTGAACATGGAAATGTCACGGTTGACCGTGTGCATCTTGGTCAACGTGGTACTATCGCCTTCGCTGTCAGTGACCACCAATGTGACGTTGTGGGCAGTCTTACTATAGGACGTGTATGTGTGCGTGACCACTTTTGGTGAACCAATTTCTACGCCGTCGAAAATCCAGCCGTACCCAGTGATGTAGTTTCCGAATTGACCCCAGAAGGCACCCAAGATGCCCAAGTCAGTGGAGTCAATGACTCCGTCGCGCTGTAGGTCGCAATCTACGTTCCAGTTTGAATCTGGTGGGGGACCTTCGAATGAGCCCCAAGCTGCGCCCAAGATGCCCAAGTCAGTGGAGTCAACCACACCGTCTCCCGATGTTCCGCCGCCTATGTCGCCTGTAACCATTTCTGTAGCTTTGGAAGCTGAAGCGTCGTAAGTCACTACTTCGTCGATCCTTGGACGTGAAGGACTCCAACTGAAGTCCACGTAAGGCTGCTCTGTAAATAATGAGCCATCATCAGCTGTGGATGCAATTTCCACGACGTTTGTTGTCCAAAGGTAATGCCTAGTGAAGTTTATGTCTGTCTCACCGCCTGCAATCACATCCCATGAAACTGTGGCCAACGTTTGTGGAGTAATACTGCTTCTCATGTATTCTGGGTCGTCGAAGCCTTCAAAGGCTGCTAGCTCATTTCCCATTGTGGAAATGCTAGTGCTCTTGGTTGTGGTGTATGTATCTTCTAGCCATCCCCAAGTGATGCCTTTGTATTTGAGCACTTTCCGGTCCCATATCAGATCAAACTCGTAGCCATTCAAGTTGGAAACAGCGTCGATCTTTACATCAATGGAAGCGACCGCCCCTATGTTTCCAACCGCTGGATCTGGGCTCAGGTAGAAACTGTTGTCTGGTGTGCTAATAGCGGGCTTTGGCATAGCAATTGCAAACATTGAGACTAGCAGAGCAAGGATCAATATTGAACTTTTGAGTTTCATTTCTCCTCACCCTCCCTAACCAGATACCTTTCCGAAGTTGCCGGTGACAAGGTAGAAGTCATCAGCGTCGACTGCACCGTTTTCGTTGAAGTCGCCAGGTACGTAGGCCAAGCCATAGTTAGCCATGACCAGCAGTATGTCGGCACCACTGATTCTGCCTATGTCGTAAGGCGAAGCCACCTTGTAAGTGGCGTCACCCTTGTACTTCCAGAAGTTTCCATCGATGTTCAAGTTCACCGCAGCAGTACTCAGGTAGAAGTTGCTGTTCGCAAGGAGCCTTATTGACGTGCCCGAAATCCATCCGCCACTTGGGTAGATCCATGCGCCTGTGCCAACTGCTTCAGTCAGGTTTTGACCGCCGACTTGGTAGTTGGTTGTCACTTCCCATGGGTGGTAGGTTCTCACTGCAGATGGAACAAACGATGTTGTGTTCCAGTCTGGGAATCTGGCTTCCCAAATGTGTTTCGGTATCATTGGGAGGCCGCCTGACCACCACTTGGCGAACATGCTTAGCACGTTGTAGTATATGACTGCCTTGCCGCCTTCGATCGCTGTGTGGTTCATGTCAGCAATTGAAGCGTAGTTCCATGCGACACCTGGGCCGCATGCCTTGGTGAACTCCCATGAGAATATGATGTCGTCCACCGTGAACGCTACGCCATCGTGCCATGTCACACCAGTTCTGGGCGTGAACTCTACCTTTGTCTTGGTTCCACCATCCCATGTGCTTACTGCGTAGTCTGTTGCAAGGAAGTACTGGACTACAGATAGCTCGTATGAAGCTCTTCCTATGAGGCCGTCATACAGCTCGCCAATGACGTTCCAATCCCACAGCCACTGAGAGGTTATCACATGAAGCCCCTCAATGTCACTCTTGAAGCCGTAGTCGATTATGCCGTCAGCGCCGGCGGCTCCGGCCATTCTGAGGAAGGTATAGTAGCCATCCACTCCGTAGCCGTCAGTGTTCACAACGCCCGTTGAGCCTGTCTTATAGGCTTTCACAGCCGAAGCAGACCACAACGAGACTATGAACTCTTGCTCCCAGAAGATCTTTGATGCATTCCAACATGCAAAGCGCAGCGACGTTTCGTCAGGAGCGTATTTGATCTTCTCAGCCCATCCGTCGTATTCGGCGTTCCAGACACCTGGATAGTTGGGAGCCCAGCCAACTGCAGGAGCACCCCAGCCCACATAGTACTTGGAGTGGTAGAGGTCGTGCAAGCTGTCTGGGTCAGCACCTAAGCTCCAGCCACCAGTGTAGATGCAGTAGTCGTACAGCACCATCACGTACTGGTAGCATACTGTTCGCTCGGTGATCTTGACATCAAGCTGAGTAGCACCGAAGCCTAGAAAATCTTGGAGTTCCTTGACCAAGTATTCGCCAGCCGTCCTTCTGTTGGGGTCGTCCAGCCTGAGGTATACCTTCATTTTTGGAAGGACTTCTCCGACGACTCCTCCGCCGGTCCACTTCCAAAGTCCGCCTTCATAGTAGAAGCCTCCGTCGTAAAGCGTCTGGTTTGCCGCAGTCGGGCTATATACATAGTCGACTGTAGGCTCGTACACATACGCATTTAACGATGGAGTAAGCGGAACCTTCAAGGCTACGCCGTATCCCTTCAGAATGTCGCTGACGATCTTTGGCTTGTCGGTCAATTTAGCTATAGCCTGCCTGAATTTCTGCGCAGCAAGGTTTCTGGCACTGCCTGTATCTTCGCCAGGCCAGCCAGTAGGCCACTGCTGATTGTTCAGGTCAAACTCCATCATGCCGTTCTCAACGTAAGAACGCATCGTAATGGAGGTGGGCTTAGCTGCGAATTTCGTGATCCAGTCGCTGGTCAGAGGCCAATCGTTTATGTCCAATATGCCTAAGTCAAGGTCTTGGTTCTCAACATCTGGGTTGAAGTAGACGTGAATAAGCATTTGCGGTGTTGCAGGTCCGTTAGCTTTTGCAGGAATAGCGAGTACCATTATTGACATTGAAAGCAAAGCCAATATTGAGAATACAATTTTGGTTTTCATAAAGTTTTCTCCTTTTTCCCTTTTATATTTCGGCAATTATAAGTTGACGACCCGCGAATTTAAATCTTTCCAGAAGATTGTTCTATACACAAAAGAGTCAAAATTCCAAACCTAAAACCTAAAATACAACGTTCAAAACTTAATACGAACTGAAGGAAGGAGACCTCCATGGGTCTAAGATCATACATAATAAAGAGAATAATAAAATCCTTTGTTCTCGTGCTATTCGTTCTGTCGATAAACTTTGTCATTTTCGAGCTAATGCCTGGAGACCCCATGCAATTCTTCATCTCAGCCGGCAAAATGAGACCAGAAATGGTCGAACAAGTCAAGATGCTCTTTGGCCTCAACCAAACAATTCAAGAAAGATTCGTAAAATACGCCGTAAACATGTTAACCTGGAACTTTGGCTATTCATTCTACACGACAGCACCTGTAAGCCAAGAGATCATCATCCGAATCCCTAACACCCTGCTTCTAGTGGGGCTTTCAACAGCCTTCTCAATTGTCATAGGAGTAATATTAGGGGTCTTCGCCGCCCAAAAGAGAGGCAGCGTATATGATTCTGCGTCAGTTATCGTATCGCTAACCACGTATTCTCTTCCTTCGTTCTGGATAGGCATGATTCTTATCCTAATATTCCACGTATCACTGCAATGGTTCCCGGGTGCAGGAGCATGGCCCAGAGAATGGGCAGTAAACCCTCCTGCAAACATCCTGGAAGTAATCGCTGGAAGAGCGCAATATCTTTTCCTTCCGTTATTGACCTTGACAATCTTCTCGTACGGCGGATACCTGCTCCTAACGAGAGCTACGATGCTTGAAACTCTAACAGAAGATTATATAACAACCGCAAAAGCAAAAGGACTGACCCAAAGAACGATTCTCTTCAAGCACGCACTGAAGAACGCTTCACTCCCGCTAATAACAAACATAGCACTATCATTCGGATACCTCTTCACGGGCGCAATAATCACAGAGCAAGTATTCACATACCCAGGTCTAGGAGAATACTTGTGGAAAGGAATCAACTTCAAAGACTACCCGGTCATCCAAGCGATGTTCTACATAATAGGGCTATCAGTCATTGTTGCAAACTTCATAGCGGATCTAGCATACGGAATAGTCGATCCGAGAATAAAATATGAATAGGTGAGCGAGAATGGCATCCCCTGCAACACCGAAGTCGAAACTATCCTTTAGGTTGAACCAACTCAAGAACTTCATGAAAATTTTCATGAAAAGCAAAAGAGCAATGGTAGGCGTCTTTATTCTGGCTGGTTTCGCTGTAATAGCTCTTGGAGCACCACTCTTTACCCAACTGAGCCCATATGACCGTTATGTATCCGGCGACTTCGCGTATCCAGTTTGGTGGAAATACCTAACAGGAAATCCAGAGTCATACAATGAGAACTTCGAACTAGTAGCTAATCCAGGCTTCAAGACTCTTGCAACGCTACAGCCTAGCCAGTGGGACTTTTACGTTCAAGACACCAACGTAGTTGACCTCGTGTGGAACGGTTCACTCGGAAGCGAAAAAAGCGGGCCAGGATGCGCCGAAATAGTATACGAACGACCAGACATGGTTCCAAGAGGTGAAGTAATAGCCAACCTATCAAAAACGTTCAACTTTCCATCTACGAGGGCGCCAAAACGCTTCGAAGGCACAATAACTCTTAAACTCCAAGGAATCGAAACCCTAACTAACATACGAATTAACACTTTCATCACACTGGAATCCAACAGAACGAACGTGTGGGTCTTGTACCAGACAAACTCGTCAGACTGGGCCGTACCAAAGCCGAGGATAGACTCATATGATGCCGACTTGAGAAGGTATATTTCTGGCGACATAACGGTTGACTCAGCCAAAGCCATATTCACGCAAGCCGGAAACTACACCTTGGGCATCGAGGTGGCCTTTCTTGACGAAAAAACCTCACCAGCATATGCTGCAGTCTACATTGACGATCTCAACTTGAAGCTCTACGGAAACAGCTTCGGCTGGCTTGGAACAAACCATGAAGGCAGAGACGTTTTCAGCCAACTACTGTACGGCGCAAGAATATCACTGTTCGTTGGCTTACTTTCTGCCATAATCTCTGTAGTCTTCGGACTCGTAATAGGCATAGTCTCAGGTTACGTAGGAGGCATAGTAGACGACGTAACAATGAGGTTGACGGACGCCCTACTTGTAATACCTGGCTTACCGTTACTGCTCGTATTAGTCGCAGTGCTTGGATCTTCGATATGGAACCTCATCATGGTCATAGGACTATTAGGATGGATGGGGTTCGCAAGAACCGTAAGATCCCAAACCTTAAGCCTGAAAGAAAGACCATTCATCGAGGCGGCCAAGGCAGCCGGAGCAGGCACAACTCACATAGTGACAACCCACATACTGCCAAACGTAATGACACTAGTCTACGTAAGCCTCGCCTTATCAGTCCCAAGCGCAATCTTGAGCGAAGCAGCCCTAAGCTACTTGGGACTGTTCGACCCACTCGTAATATCCTGGGGACGAATGCTGTATGACGTCCAATCAAACCAAGGTATAGACAAACCATGGTGGATAGTGCCTCCAGGAGTCTCAATAGCGTTGATTTCCTTATCCTTCATACTGTTGGGCTACGCGCTTGACGAAGTATTGAATCCGAAGCTTAGACAAAGAAAATAGAAAACAAAGGACCTGGCGCGCGCTGTCTTCTCGTTTTTTTTGTTTATTCTCATATTCCTATTCTGTCGCCAACTATTACGCCGATTATGCTTGCAAAAAGGCTAAGAATTATGATGTTGGGAAAAACCGCTCTGAAAAGCATCACAATTATGCCAGCATAAAACTCTTGGCCTAAACTCACTTGAACTACAAGACCTAAGAAGAGAGGCAAACTTAGAAGACAGAATGCGATCACCAAAGAGCCAACAAAAGCAATAACCCACCCAATCACAACATAACGCAGATCTTGTATTACAAATCCTGCGATAAAACTGGCCAAAAACAAGAGCACATAACCCACGCTGTCGACGAGTGGATGAACATACAAATTCAGCAGAAGAATAGACGCTGTCAACACGGCCCAACACAAGATACTGACGGAGACCTGAATCCATTCGGACCTGTTCAACATAGCAATACTCCTCAAACAACCTCAGCATGATACCTAAAAGCTTAACTACATATGCTTTAATTAAGCTTTTAGTGCATGGTTCCTATGCAATCCATCAAAAAGAAAAACATCAAAACATACGTTTTTGTCGTGGTCACGGTTGTTTCAGTATTGCTGCTGTGGGCACCAACGAGCAACTACGTCCAATTCTACAAGGCTACTTCAGAGATCAAGGTATCAGCCTTAAGAAGCACGCTGACCTTTGTGCCTGACCTTGACTGCAGGGTTTTAGTGTCAATAAACGTAACGGCTGAAAACCCGACAGGATATAGTGGCATTGGAGTAGTCTCAGTAATGTTTAACCTGTTTTTCAACAAGACCGGCGACCCAAGAGATCTAAGCCATGGAAACAGAGTATGGTTCAAAGAAGAACCAGGCGAATCTCTTGATCCCCATTCCAACGTAACTAAGAGCTATGATCTAGTCCTCGATCTTAGAAAGATGAAAGAAATATACGAAGAGCTTAACACACTGCAGCAGGCAGGTCAGGAAATGGACCTCTTCCTAGGTGGTATCAATGTCGATATTCATTTCTTCCTAGGCAGAATCTTCATTCCAGTAGAAGACACGCCTCTCAATACCCTCTAGAAGCAGTCAAATGCTCAACGACCTGCTCAACGTAAGCCCAAAAGCCCGGCTCCAACTTCTCGAACAGATCCCTAGTCTTGATATCCTTTAGAAGTAACCCTCCACCAAAGAAAGCCGAGAAGACTGAACTTAGCGTCCGAGAATCAGGTTGCTCGTCTAGAACGAGATTGACTTGAAAATCGTTCGGCTCACCAAGGATCTCAGCGCGAAAGCTCATCAATTTCACATTTCTGGTGACGAGTAACTTAATCCCTTCTTTAGATGAAATCCTCTTGGCGTACAAGCCCTTGCCTCTAAAGAAGGATTCTATGCGACTTGCCAGCTTACCCAAATCCACGTTTAAGTCCTTCCACTCACGACTAACCTTCATGTCTTACACACAAAAATACATAAAATCTGAACACTAATAACGATTACGTTTAAATGCAAAGGCTTAAATCAATCAGGTCAATATCTAAAACCCGTAACATGGTGAAAAGATGGTAACCCTTGATGTCCAAGGACTATCGACACACTACTTTACATTGAGCGGACCTGTAAAAGCGACAGAAAATGTCAGCTTCCAAGTAGACAGAGGCGAGGCAATAGGACTTGCAGGCGAATCAGGCTGCGGAAAGACGACAGTTGCGCTGTCTGTTCTCAGAATTCTTCCATTAGGCGGCAAAATAGTGAAAGGAAAAATTCTGTTCAAAGGAAGAGACATAGTTCCTCTTCCAGAAGATGAAATGAGAAAGACCATCAGATGGAAAGGAATTTCGATAGTGTTTCAAGGAGCCATGAACGCACTAAACCCCGTATATAAAATAGGAGATCAGATCATCGAAGCAATCTCAACGCATGAACCGAACACGAGCAAAGCAGAAGCCGTGGAAAGGACTGCGAAGCTTCTGGAGCTAGTGAACATTGATCCTTCTCGGGCTGACAACTATCCTCACGAATTTAGCGGAGGAATGCGGCAAAGAGCACTGATCGCTATGGCTCTGGCCTGCAATCCAGAACTGCTGATAACCGACGAACCTGCAACAGCACTAGACGTAATCGTAGCTGCCCACGTGCTTAAGCTTCTTAGGGAATTGAAAAAGAAGCTAAATCTCGGCATGATCCTGATAACTCATGACCTGTCTATAATTGCTGAAACGTGCGAGAAAACCGCAATCATGTATGCCGGAAGGATTGCCGAGCTCGGAGGCGTCGTTGAAATCTTCAAGCAGCCATTACACCCGTACACTCAAGGGTTGCTCAGTGTATTCCCAGGAATCAAAGCTGCCAAGACGAGGCTCACGTCAATCCCTGGTCTTCCGCCAGATCTTCTAGAGCCACCACCTGGATGTAGATTTAATCCAAGGTGCAAGTACGCAATGGACATATGCCCCAAGGTCGAACCAGAGCTTGTGAGCGTAGGCAAGAATCATTATGTTGCATGCCACTTGGTAACAAAGAAATGAAGGGAAAGAAATGAGCGAGACTTTAATACAAGTGCAAGATTTGAAAAAATGGTTTCCCCTGAGTCTTGGATTCGTCCAAACAATCATTTCTAGAAAGCAGTTGTTTGTTCGCGCAGTGGACGGGATTACGTTTGACATAAAAAAGAGTGAAGTTTTTGGGCTGGCTGGAGAGAGTGGTAGTGGAAAGACGACCACGGGAAGGCTTCTTCTCAAGCTGATTGAGCCAACAGACGGGAAAGTGATTTTTGAAGGAAGAGACATCGCCAAACTTTCAGACAGTGAAATGAAACCTTTGAGAAAAAAGATGCAGATAATATTTCAAGACCCATATGAATCCTTAAACCCGCGCATGCTCGTTGGAGACATCATCAGTGAACCTTTGCGGGTTTTAGGCTTGGGTTATGAACCACAGAAAATAAGAGCACTGGTGGATCAGGCTCTAGAAGACGTCGAAATGTTCCCACCAGAGGAATTTTACTTCAGATTCCCGCATGAATTGAGTGGAGGGCAAAGACAGAGAGTCGCCGTGGCCAGAGCACTAGTTGTGAGGCCAAACTTCATAGTAGCAGATGAACCAGTCTCCATGCTGGACGTTTCAATCCGAGCCGAAATCCTTGAGCTTATGATGACCCTTGTTGAAAAATCTGGTGCATCAGTCCTTTACATCACGCATGATCTTGCGTTGGCAAGGCATCTCTGTGATCGCATTGCGATAATGTATTTGGGTAACATAGTTGAAATGGGCACGACTGAGCAGATTATCTACGAGCCTGCACACCCGTACACTAACGCTTTGATAAGTGCCGTGCCAGTGCCGGATCCAGAATCGCAGCGCACGGAGATAGTTGTGAAGGGAGAAATCCCAAGTCCAGTTAATCCCCCCTCAGGCTGCAAGTTCCACACACGCTGTCCATCATACATAGGTGACATATGCAAGACAGTTGAGCCAAAGTTTGCTGACATAGGAAAAGGACATGTCGTTTCATGTCACTTGTATGGACCAAAAAAAGAGTGAGGGAGGAAAGGAGCTAAAGCGGTCTACGCACCCTTCTTGTGAAGATGGGGCGTAGACAAAGCACGTCTTACTTGTCTGTTCGGAAAGGTCGCCAGCCAGTTGTCGGACATCAGTAGTTTGAAGATCCCAAAGCATATCGCTACTGCTATGACGATGGTGCTTGCGCTTGTTCCTATCTGAAAGAGGGCTCCAGCCAAATCGAACACTCGCACTCCTGGGTAGTTGCAGATACCGCCTAGGTAAGCACCTCCAATGAGCACGTTGTCCTCGGTTTTGGCGTCGCTTGGTATGCTCAACCTAGCGCTGAACAAGTAGGAGCCTATCTGAACATTCCATGTGTCCCAAGAGAAAGGCACAGCCTTTGTTGTCTTTGGTTCAAGTCCCGTGACGTGGACGATACCGACTACGTATTCATCAAACATTACTTCTCTGTTCTTGTCTGCATAGAGCGCAACATCAAAGTCCTCGGTAAAGTCACCTTTGTTCTCTACCAGTACTTCTAGGTCAACTGGTTCACCGACGTATGCTGAAGCTCGGAAGCATTTGATGGACTTGATGGCTACGTCATGCTTAGGTTCAGGTGGAGGTGGCGGCGGTGGTTGTGGAGGCTGATTGTTGCTGGGGTTTCCATCGTTGATGGCTAGTGATGGGATCTCAGCGATTGAGCCGCCTTCGTTCTTGTTCAGTTTTGTTCTATAGAATGCATCGGGCTCAGTCGTGAGCACAGTTAGGTCCAGCACAGAGGTGCCTGAGCCTATGATCTTGAAGCTGAAGGTCATGAAAGTGCCAGAGCCCGCCCAGCCTGGTTCTTGTCCGGCTACGCAACTCCAACCGCTGTAGGTCACATAACCAGCCTCGTTGTTGACGGTTCCCGGCACCCAAAGCCATGATTGGTCGATTGCCGACCCTTTAGCGAAGCCAGTGCATTCCAGAACAAGCGGGCTATACGTTATTCCTATCTGTCCAGACCATATTGCTACGTCAGGGCTCATAATCGTTATTTCCACAGTGAACGCGTCGCCGATCGATTTTCCGTTCCAGTCAATGTCTTGAGGAACTACGCTTATGACGGGGTCGGTTGCTGCCCTTGCAGTCTTCGCAAATGGCGCGATAAATGCTGCGAACATGACAAGCAGAAGAGCTACTGCCATTTTTGTTTTCACATAAGTCACCACTAGAAGGATTCCGTTTCGTTTTATTTAAGCCTTGGCAGGAACGTTTTTTAGTTCTATTTAAGCCTTGGCAGAAACATTCTAACTATTGCGGGAAGTTCGGAAATAAAGGATTAATATCTGAACGCATATGTCTACTATCAGTACAGCGGGAGAAAGCCATGAGAAAAAGAATCTGGACATTCTTGTCCTTATTCGTCGTCTGCGGTTTGTGCTTGATAACCTTCAATCTGTCATCAAACAGGGTTCTTGTCAAGGCTCAGCCAAGCGAAGTCTGGGTTGGGCTATCGCCTTCGAACTACACCACAATACAGGAGGCAATAAACGCCGTTGACAACGGCTCAATTATACACGTTAAATCAGGTATCTACTTAGAAAACGTGCGTTTGAACAAATCAATCACCTTAGTTGGAGAGAATGCTCAGACGACCATAATTGATGGAAACTACAAAGGAGATGTGCTGGACGTAGTAAACATAATTACTGGCGCGGATATTGGAAACTTCACAATAAGAAATGCTGGTCCACTGCCGACGCCTGGATGGTCTGGGATCTCAGTTTCAAGTTCTAGCAATGTGAAGATCCATGATTGTGTAGTGAGAAATTGCACTAATGGCTTAGAAATGAAGGGTTCAAGCCAGATTGAGGCTGGATACAACACCATTACGAACAATTCGTATGGCATTCTCATATCAAGCTCTGGCGCGTGCTTTTTTTACGCGAACAATGTTTCTTACAATTACTTGGACATACGTATTGCATCCTCGACAGGTTTACACACATTCTACAGGAACAATATCATGCAGAACACCAATCAAGGACCAATCGTTACGGGTCCAACTAGTTGGGACAATGGTGCAGAGGGTAACTACTGGAGTGACTATCTAGGAGTGGACACGGATGGAGACGGAATTGGTGATACCCTTCCTCAATGGTCAGATAATCATCCTTTAATAGAGCCTTGGAGCCTAAACAGAGCTTTCAGCTATGGCGTAACAACATTCAGCAATACTACCATAGCCTCGTTTGATTTTAACGCAACACTGAAACGGATCAGCTTCAACTCCACAGCGCCCAATGCAACCATAGGATTCTGCAACGTCACAATCCCAAACACTCTAATGTGGGGCGACTTCAATGTTTCAGCAGGAAACCAATCACTTGTCGCCAACAAGACAGAAGACGGCAATTACACTTATCTGGCCTTTTACTATAATCTGTCAAGCACTAAAACAATAATCATAACCTCTACTTACGCAGTCCCAGAGTTCCAACTGATTCAAATGATCGTCATCTTATTCCTGACATCTCTGTGCGTCTTAGTTTTCAAGAGATGGAAGAAACTCAAGCTGCTTAGCCGATTTGGTTAAGCCAGAGGAAACGCACGTTCTACTTTCTTTTCTTCTTGAGAAGATGAATGTATTCTTGGACTAGCTGTTCAGCATCTTTGTCGAGACGAGCTGGGTAAAAAAGCATTCTTAGAGAATTCAATGCTCGGTCAAGCATTACTCTATAGAATGCCACGAGAAATATCGATACAACGCCTCCAACCACCAGTATGTTGAAGGGAAATCGCAAGGCTAGGAGAAGGTAGAAGTTTAGATAGCATTGGCCGATCAGCACAAGTGGAAGAATGATGACCCAAAACGTTCCTTGAAGTACTGGAGGAAGACTTTCCACGCTTAGCTTCGGAAGCCTCAGTATTAGGCGGTAGATCAATCCCAGTTCCTCAGGTTCCTCTTTGGGCATGTCAGTTTCCACGCTTGATAAATTAGAAAAGAGAAAGAGTATATTAGTCTTGGTGAGCAATATTGGAAATCAACATACCTTTCTAGGGTTCTCCATTCGTTCAAGCCCTAATGCTGCTATTCCTCGAAGCCCTTGACTTTTCGCTTCCGCTTATCCATAACCCAGTCCTTATATCCTCCAACCACGGCCCACAGAATGATTATCAAAAACGTTGAGCCAACCCTAAGCGGGGCGGGCAAGAGTAGGAGAAGGTAGAGGATTACGAAAGGTCCGACCAATATCATTATGAGGAAAAAGATGATGATCCAAAGCCAGGCTTCCCTCAGAATGTAAAGCAAGCCCTCACCAACAATGAAGTGAAGAAACTGTTACTTTAGTTTTGCGATTTTTCTGAATGCCATTCGGAAACTTGAATAGAAAAAAAGAAAGGGTTATGAGTTGAGGTTTATGGTTCGAATTCGCCCCAGTGGCCGCCCATGATGCCTAAATCTGTCGAGTCTATCACGCCGTTGTCGTCTAGGTCT
The DNA here is from genome assembly GCA_041500425.1 of Bathyarchaeia archaeon. Lineage (GTDB taxonomy): Archaea > Thermoproteota > Bathyarchaeia > Bathyarchaeales > Bathycorpusculaceae > JBGQME01. The sequence goes on from JBGQME010000005.1 coordinate 94,904, forward strand.
GCGTTGGGGTTCCAGTTGGGATCGCCTTTGAATGTTCCCCAAGCGCCACCAATCAAGCCCAAGTCTGTAGAGTCTACTGCGCCATCGCCGTCGATGTTGCCGGGGACAACCACTTGAAGTGTGCCGCCCCCTAGCGAGTTGTCGCCTAGATCTGTTTCGCCTGGAACGGAGTCAGCGCTTCCTGTTATGGTGTATGTGATGTGAGCGATGCCTGTCGGAGTCCATACGTAGGTTACGGTTGTCAATGTTTTCGGCATCAAAGAGACGATTTGCGATGCGATCTGTAGTAAGTTGGCGTAGATTCTGACAGTGAAGATCTCGGGGAAGCCTCCTTGGTTCTCAACGACGACGTTTATGGTCACGGGCATTCCTTCGCCAACTGTTGGCACTGGAAGACAGCCTGTTTTTGAAGTTGTAACGTCAGTGACGGCGACGTCGCGTATAGGTGAAGTCACGACTGCAGCTCTTATGAAGGCATGCCATGTTGGTCCGAAGCCTTGCTCCTGCAGGTAGCCTACGAGTTCCCAGAATGGCATTACGTATCCTGGAGGCGGTATTACTCCTGCCCAAAGAGCTACTCCGTAGGAGTCTTGAGACACAAATGCAGTGTTGTTGTGCAAGCTTGGTAGATGTCCTGGCGGATGTGGTATTGGTATTCTGCCTGGGAACCCGGCTTCAGCCGCGTCCCACCATGGGTCGCTTATCCACAGTGTGAAGGCTTCAGAGTCTACTCCAGCGCAGGTTACGTAGTGTCCTCCCTGACCTGTCGGATCGTATACCCACTTCTGCCAAACTCCCGGAGAGACCTCGTTCCACCATTCAAGGTTAAGCACAACGTCCTCGCAGCGTTCGATTTCTTCCTCTATCCATGGAAACATTGGAAAGTCTTGCGTGTGCTCGTAGAACATGCCAACTTGTCCAAGATTCGCAAGAGCTAAGTCGCGGTCCATCTCGTTGACCACGTTGTCTTTGTTGATGTCTGCGCGCATGTCCCATAACAGAGACCCTGGACTCGTGTACCAAGCAGCATAGATTATGTTCATGTCGTCGCCATCCACGTCTCCGTCTCCATCGCAGTCTCCCATGGGATTGATCCCCTGTTGCTGCAGGTACTGCGAGATTCCAGTTTCCGCGTCGGTGACGTATGTGCCTGTGTGTGCTGTGGCTGGATTCTGTGTTCTCATGCCGTTTGTGTCCATCAAGAAGGCCAGATTGTTGATAAGTGGCTCCATGTTTCGTGGGTCATGATCATCCCATTGACTAGGATTGTACGACGTGACTAGCGGGAAGTGATCGCTTTTTGTAGGAGGCGGTACTGGCGAGGAATCGTATAACGACTCATATTCTGAGTCAAGCCACCACAGCGAGTTTGCAGCAGCTACTGGACCACAGTGGCTCCAGCCGCCCATTATTTGATCGATCCACCCGTTTTGTTTTTCGTCGAAGTCAGGCATTCCGCTTATTGCATAGTCCGAATATGACGGCTTGAAGTACGGTCCAGGTGGTGTATAGGGTTCTGCAACAACTTTGAATGGAGGCGGTGTTCCTGGAACTGGCACTTGGTCTACTTCGTCTATGTGGAAGCGGTTCACACCGTCGGTCGAATCGACGTGGAATGTCACACCTGCCCATTCCTGTGGGGCTATTATCTCCCACCATGAGCATACATCTGGAACCCAGCTTGTTGGGTCTCCGATGGTGAACCAGTCGCACGTGTTGATTGTCGGTATCTTTCTCTCTGCGACTATCTTGTAGACTGCGAAGCCAGTTATTGGATGCGGATATACTGTGTCAATGTGGATGTACGGGTCTTGAACAGAGTCAACGTGAAACTCAACGCCTTTGAGTGATGGTGGGTACACTATTTCGTACCAGTCACACGCCACAGGGGTCATACTATCGCTGATGTAGTACAGATTGGTACAAGTTACTAGTTCAGTCATCTTCTTCTCAGCGTACACCCTTGGAATAGGCACTGGGAAAGTGAGGTTGCCCGGAGTCACTGTGTCCACATGGAAGATGTCCATTCCATTGTTCGAATCGACGTGGAACTCGTATCCTGCGGCCTCTTTCGGATAGATTATTTCCCACCAAGAACACGGTTCAGGAAGCGTCTCTGGGCTTGTCACAAAGTTGTCGCATGGTTTTATGCCCTCTACTTTCCGCTCTGCTTCTACGTAGTAGGGCCACGGCCAAAGTGGCATACTGTGACCGATAACTTCGTCTACGTGGAATTCACAGCTCGCGTTGCTCCAGTCCACATGGAACTCTATGCCCGCCCATTCAGGAGGCCAAATAACCTCCCACCATGAACAGACTGGCGGTCCCCATTCAGGTGGATCGTAGACAACGAAGTTGTCGCACCATTCTATTGAGTCGATCTTCTTCTCTGCCTTGACTGTAGACCCAGGCTGTACTGGGAACGGACTTGGGTAGACTTGGTCTACGTGGAAGTTTGTTGGGTTGCTCCAGTCAACGTGGAATTCGAAGCCTGTTGGATGTCCGAGTGGGTTCAGTATTTCCCACCATTCGCATGGCAGGGGCTGTTTGCCAGCAACGAGGGTGAAGTTCATGCATGGCTCAATGTAGTAGACTCCTATTGGGACGAAGAACTGAATGTAGATGCCCTTGGTGAAGAAGATGTTGAAGCCTGAGCTGAAAGAGAATTGAATTCCTGTCGTCAGGTTTATCGTTTTGCCTGACGTGAAGGTCATGTTGTCTTGCCCTGGGGGCAGAGCATCTTTTATGGTGTCCTGTTTGGAGCTAGGCTGTTTTTCTTGGGAAAGTGCTTTAGGAGCTATAGGAGTGACAAAGTTCAATGATAGCAGAAGTATTAAAGCAATGACAGCGCTTAGGCTAAGGATTTTTTTAGTTTTCATGTATTTCTCCCTTCTCGTATTTCTTAGAAAGAACAGCATCCCCTCTCATTTGCGAGACGCAATTCTCTCCAGAATGCACAATAAAATAGTAGTTCATGCCATTTAAAGTTTGTTAGTAGAAAGTTCTAGAGCCGAAAACGTACGATGGTGCTGGGATGCTCTTGATGTCTACGGCTTGCCAAGGACTTCTTCCTTAGGATAAATGCAGAAAAAGCCAATGACGCCAATATTGCCGCCACCAATGACAGTTGCAGAATGGGCAATGATTGAAACTCGGGGATTGGCGTTGTTCCGCTGATTTCTATGACATGACCATTGCTAGTGTAGTTGAGGTAGATGTATTCGTAGGTTTCGTTTGAGCAAGGCAGCTCTTTGGCTTGAGGTTGCGTGACGATTTCGCCGTCGAGTTTCACGACGTATAAACCATTGATCAAAGCTTTCGGAATGCAGATTCTGCAGAACCCCTGAGTTACGGGATCTCCTGTTGCATTGAAGGTTAGAGAAGCGTGCGACACATTAAGTTGGCTGAATCTGAAGTTGGAGATTGAAGAGTCACTGATGAAGTCGACCTTGTAGCCGAATGTTGTATTGAAACTTGAGAACTTGCCCATCAAGGGGTGGTTATCCTTGTACATTCCTGTAATGTTGTGGGCAATGTCTCCTACTCCATCTAGGTCAGAGTCGAAGCCCACGTAGCGACTCCAATAGTTGCCTTCATGTCCATCGTCCCAGACTGTACCGTTGGATTGGATGATGAAGGAGTTGGAGTTGTTGATGAAGTTGTTGTGAATGATGAGGTTATCGGAGAACGTTGCGTTCGGGGGCATTACTGCAATCATGCCGTCGTAGGAATTGTTGTACATGGTATTTGCAGCTATTACGATGTATGTGCAGGGTGAATAGAGCCGAAATGCTTGATCGTTATGAGCGAGATAGTTGTTTTTCACTAAGCATTCTGTCGCGTTTTCTAGGTGAACTCCTCCCACGCAGTCTGAAACCGTGTTGTCTAAAGCCACGCAGTTGACTGAGTTTTCTAGCCTGATTCCGTACATTGTGACTCCGTAAGGAGCGCCGTTAATCATGTTCTGCGTGACCTCAGAATTTCGTGAGTAGTTTATTCTGATGTTGTGGCAGGTGTTGAAGAACCAGTTTCTCTTGATCTGGCAGTTGTTGGCCTTATAGACATAGACACCATGTCTTGTCCACCCGTAACCGCTGTTCTGCAGCTTGAAACCTGTCAAGGTAACGTTGTCCGCAGTTACCTCCACAACTGTTCCGTTGTTACTGCCGTCAATTATCGTGTTCGCGTTGTCTTCACCTATCAGCGAGAGCGTCTTGTTGACGACCACGTGCTCATAGTACGTGCCTGACCCCACTGATATCGTATCGCCTGGGTTGGCGTTGTTTATGGCCTCTTGAATCGTGGAAAAATCCCCCCTAACGTGAATAGTCCTTGGATTATCACCACTTACAATAGACAATCTAGGGGCTATCATCGAGGTTGCGAACAATAACACAAGAAACTTGGCGATGATGATCTTCACCTTTAAGACTTCCTTGGCATATGCCGTTGAAGAGGCTATAATTCACAAAACATATGAACATTACGCTCTTTGCTCACCATTGAATCCAAATCCCCCTTCATGCTTGACAAAAAAAAGGCAAAGCAAAGCTATCGACCAGCCTCCGTTCTCTTCTGTCCGTTTGTTTGCCCAGAAGCTATTATATCCTGACGATCGCACCAATCCTGAAAACAGATCGTGTTACGTGAAATGGAGCCATGACAAGCTAGGGTAAACCCTGTGTCGTAGCGCATCCTATACCACAATGTTTAACCGAAAGAAATACCCATGATATGCAAGGGAGAAAGGATGCAGAGGGCTAACAGTACCCCTCGAAGCAATTCCAAGTGCCTTTCGTATGTCGCACTAATATTGCTAATAACGCAACTGCTATCTTCAATCGCTACAGGATATGCCGTAGCCGAACTGCAAAGCGAGGAAAACAACGCAGAAGCATGTCTTTTCATCACTCCACCATCACATATTGGGAAAGAAGTTGGCGAGCTTTTCAATTTTTCGATAGATATTGCTTCTGTTCAAGACTTGTACAGCCTTGAATTCAGTGTAGCCTACAACAATACAGTTCTTGACGTTGCAGAAGTAACGCAAGGAACGTTCCTCCCAGCTCCTCCAAGATCAGACTTCACCTACGAAGAAGATGAATCAATAGGCTTAATCAAAGTCATCATCTCACTAACTGGTTCGGAAACACCCTTGAGTGGCAACGGAGCCTTGGCATCGATAACTTTCGAAGTGATCAGCGCTTCAGACTCATGCGTCGCAGTTCCAATAGATCTTGGGCAAACTGCCCTATTGGATTCTGCTTCAATGCGAATTCTTCATGATTCAGTTGGCGCAGTATACTTCTGGAGATCTATGCAGCCCGATCCCTCCGAGGAAGGTCGACTGCTGGATCTCTATACACAAAAGGGTGGAAAAGGCCAGAGCAATCCAGACGGAGACTTCATCGAAGGAGAACAAGTATACTTGATGTCTAACGTGACTTACAGTGGCGCTCCAGTGTGCGACAAACTTGTTGTCTTTGAAGTCCGAAACCCTCTAGATGAAACAGCAGTTGTCAGGACTGCCTTCACAGACGAAGAGGGCATAGCCTATGTGAGTTTTAGCATCCCTTGTCTTCGAAGCAGTTATGGGACTTGGACAGCTATTTCCAGAGTTGACATAGCTGAGAGAGGCGTATGGGACGTGCTCACATTTGAAGTTCATCAGAGAACACCCGTCGGAGGCTATACTTACCAGAGTGAGCAGCACAAAAGAGAAGAACACTTAGCACCGTACATGGCTCTCATAGCACTCTTCACAGCTAGCTTCTTAGCCGTCAAAAGAAAAGGTTCGCATTAGAAGATCCTTTCACTGCATCGCACAGAACGCTGGGAAAACGTGTAGCCTGTTTCTTCTTTTAGATTGGTGTTTCGCCTATTTTCTTGAGCTGACTGTTGTACATTTCCAGTATTTCAGTTGTAGTTGTCGCATCTTCAGCTGACTTGTCCAGTCTGTAATTCCCTGTGAACCTTGGAAATCTGATAGCAAGTCCGCTTCCTTTACGGACAGAGTCCATACCGCACGTGTGAATCGGACTCAACGTAATCTCTGCGCCCAAAATTTCAATCGGCATGACAGGTTCAAACCATACCTCTGCATCAAGCATCGAATTGACTCTGGAATGCTTATGTGCAATAACGTGTTTCTGCATCATTTTTGGAAGCTTTGCCAAGTCTTCATCGGTAAAACCTGTGCCACACTTTGTGACAGTTTCAAAAGTATCACTGTCTGGATTATAAGCGGCTAGAAGCAGAGCCCCATAGGTTCCAGCTCTCCTTCCTCTCCCATGAAAGGCGCCAACGACAACCAAGTCAACGGTATCAGTCATTTCGCTCTTGTAATCGCGCTTATATTTTATCCAAAGCCAACCACGGGCACCAGCTTGATAGACTGAATCCTTGGCCACTGACTTGCAGACCAAGCCCTCACACCCATCCTCAATCGCTTCCAAAAAGAATTTCTCCAGCTCCTTCACGTCGCCTGTGACTATGTGTTTGGCAGTTTTGACACTGTTGCTTTCTCGGATAGCTTTCTCGAGTGCCCTTCGCCTTACTGGATAGGGCTCAAGAGTCAAGTCTTTGCCGCTGACGTACAAAGCGTCAAACATGAAGAGAGACACGGGATACTCTTCCATGGCTTCTTTGACTCCGTACTTGCGTCTTCGGTGCATTAGCTCTTGGAAAGGCCTCATCTCGCCCGTATCAGAATCCACAGCGACACATTCAGCTTCCAAAATCGCGTCTCCTGCCGCAACCTGTTTTCTTATAAGCTCAACAGCGTCAGGATATTGTTCAGAAATGCTTTCCAAACGCCTTGAGAACAAAACTACTTCTTCGCCTTTCTTGTGAGCCTGTATCCTCTCACCATCATATTTGTATTCAGCTATACATTTCCCACCTAGCTTTTCCAGAATCTCTTCTGACGAAGAAAGCCTCTCAGCCAACATCGGCCTAACAGGCTCAAACACCGAAACCTCAAACTTCTCGATTCCTTCTAAACCCTTTTCAGCCATGACTCTGGCAACTCTGCCAAGATCCGAGGAGATGTTGTAGGCTCGCTCCGTGAGTTCACGTGCCTCCTTTCCGCCACCATAAGCTATGGCTAAAGCATCCAGAACAGTCATGTCAGCGATACCCAATCGCAGATTTCCAGTGACAGTTCTCACAATGTATTTTGCTTCCTTCGGAGTAGCAGCAGCCAAAAGCCCTGCCAAAAGAGAAAGCTTAAGGTCCACAGCGCCTGAACCCGAAGTTTTAGCCATCTTATCCAACACTTCGTAGACCTTTTCAACCGTCAGTGGGGGCTGGAAAAACGTGACCTGTTTCTTGTTAGCGATCAATTTCTGACCAGTCTCGCCGACGTCCCCGGTTCTCTTCAGGTCTTCCCCAATTTCGCTTTCTCTAGTCCCAGAAGCCCTAGCAAGAGCCTTTATCGCCAGCTTTTCAGCCACACCAATCTCGACACCGACAAAATCAGGATAAATCCTGCCTTGTGTAAGATATGCAACCTTATCTATGACATCTCTTGGCGTGTTTTTCAGAAGATCAACCAGCAGATCAGTCATTTCCAGTCTCTTGGTCGTCGCCTCAATCCTTTCGTAAGCATCGGCAATTACACTATATCTCAACAATCAGACCTCCCAAACAAGATGTGAAACCCAGAGTATTAAAATCTCATCATATTCGCTGCCTTCTTTGAATACAGAACCTTGACCCACGAACAGTTCAATCTATATACAGAGGAGGGGTTTAGACCGCCGAGACTGGGCTCACTGACTGGCGTTCTTAAAAAGTTTCATAGTGAACTATCTGGCTTGCAGGCCGCCTACTTCGCGGAGGCAGCGTCTCTGCGGGATGGCCAATAGGAATGACGGCCACGGGCCGTATTCCACTCGGAATCTTCAGAATTTCTCTTGCTCCTTCTTCTCTGAATGCCCCAATCCAACAGGCACCCAAGCCAAGTGAATGCGCAGTTAGGAGAATGTTTTGTATAGCAGCAGCAGTGTCTTGCAAGCAATACAGTGTTCTGCCCCGTTCTCGATAACCTTGGGAAGACCGAATCTCATTTGCACAAACAACAATCACCACAGGAGCTTCAGCAATAAATGATTGTCCCAAAGCAGCTTCAACCAGCCTGCTCTTGACCGTCGGTTTTCTGACGACTATAAATTCCCATGGCTGAATGTTTCCCGCAGAAGGCGCCCAACAGGCCGCATCGACAAGCTTCGCTATGTCCTCCTCAGTTACATCCTTGTCTTCGAACGCCCTTACACTCCTCCTTCCTTCAATAGCTTCTAGAACATCCATTAAACCCACTTCTCAACCCAATGTCACGTAAGTAATATATATTTGAGCTTTAAGGAAACCCCGACCTCTGTCGAATTCTCCTAGGGCATGTGTAACCTGGGAAAACACTTTTGAGTGCAGGATTTCAATCTTGAAATTGGACAAAATGAACAAAGAAATCCTGAAAGTACCTGCATCTTTAATTGTCGTCTCATTGATACTTTCTTGCGCAATCTACATCATGAACGTTTGGTTCCTCCCTTCGACGCCACTCGCCAAATTCTTTGTTAGGCAAACAGATGCCCTGTTCATTGAAGGACTACTATTCCTCATAGCAGGCATCACGTTCTTCATAGGTTCAGGCGGACTAAGCCGCGCAAGTCAAAGCGCAGCCCTGTTAGCTTCAGCCGCAAAAGGAATTAGCGATGACGCCATAGGACCATCAGAAATCTTCAAAAGGGACGCCTGGAAACCACGAGGCTTCACACGATTCGGACTCATCTTGATAATGACAGGAATAATCTTGCTCATCATATCCTTCATTCCCATCTAACCACTGCAAAAGCCTTAAGTTTTGTCAAGCCCCCACTTGAGCTAGGATGATGAAACAGAGAGTCAATAGAGCTTGCGCAGTGATATGACTCGACGGGCAAACTGACACATTCTCATACGGAAAACTTATGAACAAAAAACACAAGTGAGAAAAGGAAAGCTACATTCAGATTGTAATAATCGAACATAGGCGGAAAGAATGAATTTGTCCAAACCTAAAACTAGGGAAGCCTTGGACGGCCTTTCATCTAGAAAGGCTGTCAAGTACGGAGTGTATTTGACAGCAATAGTACTGTTCTTCGCCTTGATATTGCTGCCTCCGATACTTGGAATAGTGACAAAATGGAACACGATGCAAGAAGTCTTAAACAGACCAGAGCTTATGAACCGGGCACTCATAGCCATCAGAGACTCTTTCATCATCGCACTGTTCGTGTCAGCCATAGACGTTGCAACTGGAATCCCAATGGCATGGCTCATCGCACGCAAAAGATCAAAGTGGATAAACATCTTGGACACGTTATCGGACATCCCCTTCATCGTGCCAACAGCGGTTCTTGGATACTCGCTGCTCTTGTTCTGGAGCAAGCCCGAAGGAGTATCCTCACTTTTCAGCAGCTCATTTGTGTCTCCTGGGTGGGTCCTGGTTATACTGCTTCACTTCGCATTTTCCTACCCGGTCGTGGTTAGAGTAGTTGTTGGCGCGTTACTTGATTACAAGAGAGAATTTGAAAACGCTTCAAGAACACTTGGCGCGCCACCTTTTACTGCAGCAAGAACAGTCACATTCCCCATCATAAAGCCCTCATTAATAGCTGCCTTCATACTCGCATTCTCAAGGTCAATTTCAGAGACAGGAGCAACGTTCATGGTTGCTGGGCTTTTCGAAAATGGACCCGTCTTCATTCAGAATATGAAGGACAGTGTCAAAGACAAAATCATCAGCCAAGCCACATATGAGGGTTCGATAGTTTTTGCAAGCTTCATACTTATAGCAGTCGCAGTGGCAATCTTCGTGATAATCCGGCTTCTCGGCCCAAAATTCAGACTGCCTACAAGAAGGATTTGGCCCACGTTCGAAAGAAAACTAAGCTACTCGACAGCAACATCCTCTAGAGATAGCATCACTCTTCTGATCTTCTTTGCAGTTGTACTCATACCGTCCCTTTTCGTTGCACTCCCAGCATTTCAAGCAATCTTCACAGATACACTGCCTAAGTCGCTCTCCGGCTCAGGTGTTTGGGGAGAATACTGGCAAAGCCTAATTCTCTCATACCTTCTCGCAACCGTAGTCACTGCCCTAAACATTATTATGGGATTGCCAATGGCAATCATCATCGCGAGAAGAAAGCTTGGATCATTGCCATCTGGAATATTAGACGTGCTTGTCAACATTCCATTAATCGTTCCATCAATAGCTTTAGGGGTCTCACTTGCGATCTTTTGGCAGAACTTCGCTTTCATGCCGGAAATATGGGTGTTAATCTTCGCCCATCTAGCCATCACGTACCCGTATTTTGTAAGGTCAATGTCCGCAGCCGTTGAAAGAATAAGCATGGACTTGGAAGAAGCATCTCGAACACTTGGAGCGAAGCCGCTGGGTGTCTTTAGAACCATAATTCTGCCATTAACCAAATACTCTATACTTTCAGGCGCAATAATGGTCTTTACGAGAAGTGTCAGCGAGACAGGCGCTACAGTCGCAGTAGTTACAACCCTCCGAACCGCACCAGTGGTCCTAGTAGATTGGGTCAAAAACAAGATCCCCGCTACTCCACTAGAAATAGGCTTGGGCTGCGGTTTTCTGATACTGTTCTCTTTCGCGATTCTCTTGGTCCTAAGGTTCATTGTGAAAGGAAAAGGAAGATACTAGCATGATTAATATATCGCGTCAAGTTTATGCGGAGACTCTGAGTGAACGCGGGCAACGTGTGGAGGGAGCTTGATCAATGCCCGATGTACGTATAGTGAATGTTACAAAAAGGTTTGGAAAACTTGTCGCCGTGAACAACGTTAGCCTCCACATTCAAGACATGGAATATTTCGCCTTGCTCGGCCCAAGTGGCTGTGGAAAGACTACGCTACTTAGGCTTATTGCAGGGCTAATCCAACCCGATGAGGGTGAGATCTACATTGGAGACAGACTTGTTAATGATGTTCCGCCTGAAGATAGGGACATAGGGTTTGTGTTTCAGACTTTTGCTCTTTTCCCCCACATGAACGCTTGGAACAACGTGACTTATGGCCCAAGAGTGAAAGGATTTGACATGAGAAAAGCGGAGACAATCGGGCATGAAGTGCTTGAAATGGTTAAGCTGCATGAGCGGATTGACGCTTTTCCAAACGAGCTTAGCGGCGGAATGATGCAGAGAGTCGCTGTAGCAAGAGCACTGGCCGCAGGTGCAAAGCTGTTACTTCTGGACGAGCCTTTGGGACAGCTGGATGCTAAAGTTAGAAATGAACTACGTTACGAGATAAGAAAGATGACAAAAGACCTTGGGCTGACGGCAATTCACGTGACTCACGATCAATCTGAAGCTATGGCGATTTCAGACAGAATCGCCGTGATGAGAAAAGGAGCTATCGTGCAGGTGGGAACTCCAGAAGAGCTTTACATGAAACCGAACAACGTTTTTGTGGCCCATTTCATAGGTGAATCGAACTTTCTGGAAGGCTACGTTTTCAGCGCAAACGGTGGCGAAACCGTAATAGAACTACGTGGCAACATAAAGGTTGAAGCAGTCGACAACGTAACAAAAAAGGGTGAAAGGGTAGTTTTGGCCATAAGACCTGAAGCCTTTGCTATAGAGAAGGGGATGAAGAAGGACAAGAACTCGATCTTAGGGACAGTGGAAAGAGTGACTTTCGAGGGGACAAGCATACGTTATGAGATCAGGCTTGAGAATCAAGATCTAATTGTGATCGTCAAGCCTTCTATGATTGGAGAATGGTTTAGTCTGGGCCAAAAGGTAACTGCTAGGTTTCCACCTGAAAAAGCCCACGTTTTCAAATACCCAGATGCAGGGTTGAAGGAGGAAATATCTGTTGAGTGAGCTGATAAAATGGTTTGAAAAGAGAAGAGAAACAAAGGCGCTAGAAACTATACAACACCATCTGGCCTTGACAACAGGCATCGTTGAAGACTTGGAAAAGGCGATAGTTGCGGCTATAAAGAAAGATGAGAAGGAGATGCGTCGATGCATTGAAAGAGTCACAAGCAGCGAAAGAGAAGCAGACGCGCTACGCAGACGGGTTATGGATGAGATATCAAAGGGAGAGCTTGCGCCGACTGATAGAGAAGATCTGATGGATCTGGTTAAGCGAGTGGACATGGTTGCGGACTGGAGCAGAGAGTCCACACGCATACTTGGTGCTGTGCCCATGGAGCAAGTGCCTGACTCAATCAAGACTGCAATCATAGAAATGGTGAAAAGCACAAGAGAATGCGCCTTCTCGGCTCAAAAGTGCGTTAACAAGATGATGACCAAGCCTGAAGAGGCGTTGCAGGCTGCTGACATGGTGGAACGAGCGGAGGAGAAGGTTGATGACTTGCATGAGAAGGCCAGGATTCTCATTGGCAAGGAGGACTTGCCACGGGCGGGAGTAGCAGTGTTAATAAGCGAGCTTTTTGAAGCAATAGAGCAGATCGCAGACTCATGCGAAGACGTGTCTGACGAAGTTAGGATCATAATGGTCAGAAAATGAAGTGAGAGAACATGGCTGAAACGAAAATTGACGTGTCAGAACTTAAGAAAGAAGGCGGCGACACCGTCAAAGAGTTGGCTGAGTTCATAAAGGAAAAAACGAAAGCCGAAGTTGAAACAGCAACAAACGAGATGATCGTGAAAAGCAAAGAAAAACCAGTCCCAAGAACATATTTGCGAGTACTATTGCGAAAGTTTCTGCACAAACAAGAGCTGAGAGAAAACTATAGGGTCATAGGCGGAAAAGAGAGCGCGTTGATGATTAAGGAGATAAAGGTCGCTGAAGAAGAAGAGTAACCAACATAGCTCTTTCAAACACCTTGCAGCATGAGCATTTCTAAAAGCACAGGGTACACTTGCTCTCTGGGAGATTCTGACCCTCCTATACAGAGGTTGAACTGGTTTTCATCACTTTTCTTGGTTTGAGAAAAATCCAGTACTGGCCCTCACTTCTAGGGTCTAAAGAAAAAAAGGGGTTTATGATTCAAATTCGCCCCAGTGGGCGCCCATTAGGCCTAAGTCGGTTGAGTCGACTACTCCGTTGTCATCTATGTCAGCTTCAGGGACATAGTTGGCATCCCCGAGAAAGGCCCCCCATGCCGAGCCTAATATGCCCAAGTCTGTGCTGTCAACCGCGCTGTCTGCGTTCAGGTTACCTGGAAGGCCAATGTGAACTGCGCCGCTGCAGTTGTTGTTAGCTATATTTGTTTCGCCCAAGACTGTTTCTACAGCTGCAGTTATGTTATAGTCTCCGATGGGGAAGCTCGTCGTGTTCCATGTAAAGGTGAGGGTCGTGAAGCTTTCGCTTACAAGGACTATGATTGTGCTGTTCGCGGGAATGTCGAGAGTGAAGTTGAATGTCTCAACGTAGTCGCCAAGGTTACCGACGGTTACCGTGATGGACAAGCTAAATCCTTGTCCGACCACCCTTTTAGAGGGCGTGACTTCTACTACTGCTACATCATGTTGTGCTGGTCGTTGGTTAATAAGCGGGTAATTATCCTTGTTGTTTGCATCAATTGGGTATTCTTTGTCACCAATGCCGTCACTGCCTGTCTCATTTTGGTAGGGACCGTGATTCTTGTCCTCGCCTATATAATCACTCCAGTAGTTCCCACCACTTGGATAGCCGTTGTCCCAAGCGTTAGTGGACGCATAAGTATCTACCTGATCAGGGTTGTTGATGAAATTGTTGTGGTAGATGGCGCAGTTACTTGATGAGTAAATGAAGATTCCCCGATTGATTTCGTCTGTGACGTTGTTTCGGTGAATGTCATTGTTCCGGCAGTTTGTTAAGACGATGCCGTTGTCGTCGTTCCTTAGGATGTTTCTAGTTATGACTGTGGCGTTAGAGGATTCTGAATGGATGCCGTCATGTGCGTTGTTATTTATAACGTTTCCTTTGATGCTGCAGTCGTTGGAGTGGTCTAACCTAATGCCGTGACCGTTGTTGACTACGGCATTTTGGTCAATGACCGTCCCATTTGAATATGACAGAAGAACGCCCTCTTTTGACGTGCCACTTCCCTGTACCGTGAAGCCCCTGAAGATTACGTTGTTTGCTGTTATTATCACCGTCGTTTCGACGCCGTCTCCGTCGATGACCGTGCTTCCTTCGATTCCGATAAGCTCGATAGACTTGTCGATGTGCAAGTTCTCATGGTAGGTTCCAGAGCGAACTATGATTGTGTTCCCGTCTGCTGTTTGAGAGGCCACTATCGCGTCTTGTATCTTCGTGTAGCCAAGTCGACTCTGAATGTTGTATATGGGTGGGATTAGCGGGCTTATCAGCGGGTAGTTGTCTCTATTGTTCGAGTCTATGGTGTACTCGTGATCCCATATTCCGTCGTTGCCTCTTTCATCTTGACCCATGCCGTGGTAGTAGTCTTCGGCGGAATATTCAGTCCACCAGTTACCCCCCGAAGGATAACCGCCATCCCAAACATTGGAATAGGGCCCCAGCACACTTGCTTGAATGGAGTTGTCGATCAGGCAGTTATGATGAACAGCGTTATTGCTGCTTGAATCGATATAGATCCCCCGATAGTTGTTTATGATAATGTTATCAGCAATGGTGTTGTGACTGCTTCCTCCTTGGAGGTAGATTCCGTTCTCGCTGCTGGAGAAGGTGCAGTTGAGTATGTTTGAGTTTGTAGTGTTCCACAAGAATATAGCATCGACATTTTTGGATATTGTAAGATCTTTGACAGTCACATTGTCGCAGTCAATGAGGCAGAGTGCTCCGGCGTTTGTTGACAAATCATAAATAGTATCTGATTCTTCTCTAACGTAACGGATTGGCTTGCCATCGATTAAGTTGCTTTCGCTTATGACATTGTTGAAATGGTCTGTGTCAGAACCGCGTATTCCGAAGTTGAACTGATTGTCCTCGATTATGTTATTGTCGAGAGTGTTTGTGCTGGAAGAATCTATCACTATTCCATAGACGTTATTCAAAACGTTATTGTTACTGATCGTGCTTCCCATGGAGTTGACGATGCGAATTCCGTAGTAATCGTCTGTCAGTATGTTGTCACTAACGTTACAGCTGATTGAGCCGTCGACCAATATACCCGATCCAGCTGTTGCGCTGTTGCGCAAGGTGAAACCGCTGACATTGGCGTTGTTGGCTGCAATTCTGATGGCGGGTCCAGCATCGTTTGCGTCAATTGTCGTGTTGTGTACGCCTCTGCCGATGAGCGATATACTCTTGTTTAGAACCACATTCTCGTAGTGCGTTCCCTCAAAAGCCATAATCGCATCGCCTTCTAAGGTTTCCAGCGAGTTGATTGCTTCTTGGATAGTCGCGTAATACGTGTTTGTGTTAATGTCGTAGGCCGGAGGCCTTTTCAGAATTCGGATGCCGTGTACTCCCTGAGTGTAGTTGAAGTAAACGAAGTAGTGCGTGCTATTCTCTGTCACGGTTCTTTCTTCGGTTTTCAAAGGCACGCCGTCTTCGACTAGGAGCAACTGATCCGGGAAGTCTATTTGCATTAGCGTCTTCGGAACAGTGATGTTTGAGAATCCGAGGTAGGGGCCTGTAACGTTGAAATGAAGCATCTGATCGGGCTGGCTGAAGTTGTGATCATAGAAGCCAGAACCTATTTTTACGAGCACTGGTTCACCGTTAACGAACTCGTAGGCAGTTTGAACTCCTGTGGAATTGCTCACGGCGGAAACGGTTTGAGCGGGTGAATGCACAATGGTGAATGTGTCGATGATGTTGAACGGCATCATCGTGTAGTTCTCCACTCCCCAATAATCCATGACAATGCAATCTCGGAGATGGATGTCAGAGACCCCAGCCGCCTTGACTTTGAAGTTCAAGTAAGCTAGTCTTCCGCTCCCACTAACCTTGCTTCCCTCTCCTTGGAGACTGCAAGCGGTTGGCGTAATCTCCCCAAGAGTGTTGTTGACCAATCCCAGCTGCCACATGAGTGATCCTATCTGCATGAGTTCTCCCATGAAAACACCAGTGCATTCCAGCAAGCTGACATTGAAAGTTATGCCTGCCTGCCAGCTGTAGAGATCAATGACATCTCGAATATTCAGGTCAACAGTGACTGTGTTATTGACTCCTATTGCCGTACCATTGATCATAAACGGAGCCAAGTACACCGTAGTGTTAGAACTCTTCTCCGCCTCCATCTGTCCAGTCCACGCGGCATCACCGGATTCCCCATATTTGCCTAGGGGTAAAGTCACGTTCTTCGTGAAATCCCTCTCAATCATGGAGGCATCCACAATATTGACGATCCCGTTGCCGTCAATATCTCCCCTAGGTACCCCTGGAGGACCTGCTTGTTTCCCAAAGCTGCCTGACAAAATCACAGCGTCGAGAATATCGACCTTTCCATCCAAGTTCAAGTCGGTGTCTGCGAGTTGGTACATCCATGAGGGGATTCTCCATTCTCTTGCGAAGGCGCCTGCACGACCGCGTGCAGGGTTCACTACTTCCTGTCTGGGCTGTCCTGTTGTGCGGCTTTTCAACCACTGGACGACGAACGGCCTCATATAGCCTCCGTACCAATCTGAAGACGTTTCATTGCAGAAAACATCGTGGTCACTCGTGAACTTGAAACGGCCTAGAGTACTGCTGCGATCCGTTTGTTCAAGTTCAGCCACAACCGCTTCTGTACCCGTCGTTCCGGCTGCCTCGATTGCCTCAGCCAACGTCCTTATTGCTTCATATGACCCCCATGAAGTAGATATCGGAGCATGCCCATAACGTGCGAGGCTCTCCCAATAGAAGGCTAATGCTTCAGGACTTGTGGGTGTCTCGGTTCCTATGGGTGCAATCGTAGTTTCATATTCACATTTGCCACCAGTTTGCTGCCAGAACTCGTAGCTTTGTGAGACCATGTCGATGCCGACGCAGATGGCTGTCAATCCTAGTTCTTTCCATTGTTTGGTGAAGTTCACGCTGGCTTGTGTTGAAAACAAGTGAACGATAAGTCGAGCTCCAGAATCGTTGATGCCGCCGAGTATCGTTGAGAAATCTGTAGTGTCGACGTTAACTCGGGCAGAATATGTCACGTTTGCGTATGGTCCTAATATGCTGGTATTGGGGTAGATATTAGGGTCTGTCATGTTTTCGTACATGTCATCCCATAGCGAGATATTCTCTGAGATGACAGCGACCTTGACCTGTTTGTTAGGTGCGCCTTCCCACAGATATTTTCCGTATATAGGCAACAACTTGGATTGCAGCACGGACCGTTCGAATCCCCACAGAGTCCCGGCGAGTGTTGTCAAGTTAAACGGTGCTACCCTGAACAGGTACTTATATCGATCATAGTTTGATTCAACGCCATCTATCAGTCTGTCTTCGGGTGCACCTGAAATCAAAAAAACCGCATGATTGTCCATCAGTACTTCACGTGCTCCATAGACCTCGTCACTCCAATAGCCCCCCGTCACGAAATCGCAACCGGCACTTACAAGGTCTGTCGCTGCGGCTTGCCCTGTTGCGTTGCTTGGATACTGTTGACCTCTGAGAGTATCTGCGAAAACCAGCTCGATATTCCGTGCAATGCCATCTACTAGGATGCCTCCATTGTCGTTGATTGTATCCCTAGCAATCTCAGCTCCCTCCTTAATGCCTTGGCCCTGAATCCATGCCATAGGACCCAAAACGCCTATCTTCAACGGGTCACCAGCTTTGGTACCGCAGTTTCTGTTCGCCACCACAGGTTGAATGCAGATAGTAGATGTTACCGCTTCAATGGCCAGCATGGCCATCAGTATCTGGCAAAATACTTTTTTCAAGTTCTTCTCCCCCATAATTGGTATGGTTGGACTGGTAAATATCATTTTCGGAAAACGCCTCTATCTAGAACGCGCTAACGCACTAGAAAACATGCGAGCCCTTCAGCAATTGCGCGAAATCCTACAAGGAACCACACTGTTTCGTCCCAGTACGAGCCACCGATGCTTCGCAATAGCATCGGATAACTCATTTGATCATAACGTCAACCAACGTTCCATAAGCAAACGGCAAAACTCAAAGACTTCCGAGCTCTCTTATACCGAAATCAGCAACATGAAGTGATCTGCAGCTTGGCTGAACATAGATTGAACTATCCTTTGTCTCTTATCACAAAGAGTATTCCAAGCAGAACAAATGCCGCTCCAACAGCAAAAGAAGGAGCAGGCACTTCTTGGAATAGGCTTATGCCCAAAATCGTCGCACCTATTGGTTCCAGCAACGCCATGGTAGCGGTTTCAAAGGATTTCAGGTTTGACAAGGAAGAGAAATACAATGTGTGCGCCAATGCTGTCGGAATTATGCCTAAGCCAACTAAGGGCAGTAAGGTCTCCATGCCAGCTGGAAACTGCAGAGCCTTGCTTGTGGCTGGCAAGCTTATGGCTGCAACTACCGCTGCTGTCAACAGGTACGTTGGAATCATGGTTGGAAGCACGTTCATTTGACTTCTTATCTTTCTGCCATAGTTGAGGTAGAAGGCTTCCACCAAAGCAGCCAAAACCGCTTCCACGTCTCCCTTCAAGCTTGGAGAGTAGCCCAACTGACCAGAAACAGTATTGAAGCTTACGGATTCCGCATACCCAATTAGGCACACTCCTATAAATGAGATGGCTAACCCGATGATTGCAATGCGCGAGGGCTTAAGCTTGAACAATAAACTGGAAACAAACATTGAGAAGATTGGGCTCGTGTTTACAAGAACGGTTGCGTTCAGGATTGTTGTGTCCTTCACTGCCGAAACGAAGAATATGAAGTGAAGCCCAAGAAAGAAGCTAATGAAAAAAAGCTCCTTCAGATTCTTTCTCACCAAATCGAAGCTGAACGACTTTCTAAGAACTACCAATATCACAATCAAAGCTACGGCTGCTATGACCAACCGCCAAAAAGCTATCGAGAAAGCATCCAAATTCTGCATGAACCTTATGCATATTGCTGCCGTTCCGAACGAAACTCCAGCCACTATCCCTTCGGTCAAAGCCAGCCTTCTCGTTCTAACCCGCATCTCAACGCCCTTTCCGTATTCCATCAACTGAATGATGCTTGGTTTATATACGCATTTTCAGGTTTGAAACCAAAAAGTGCCAGTCAACATGATTCTTTGACTCATGAACGAAACTGATATAACAAGATCCAGAGAACTTGAAACTGGGACATTTCATGAATGCCGAAGACATTATGAGGTTATCTTTGAAGCTCGCCGGACTGCAAGAGGTTCCTGAAGACAGCGCCACATACGTGAGCGGCAAAGAAGTCAAGAAAGCTTTGTTTGGCATTGATGCTGGCGTTCCAGAACTTCTGCTGGCGAAGCAGTTGGGCTGCGACTGCGTGATCGCTCATCATCCAATAGGCGGAACAGCCGCCATAAACTTCGCCCAAGCTTTCAGAAGGCATATCCAGCAAATGGTTGACGCGGGAATCCCGAGAAAAGAAGCGGAAAAAGCTGTTGCGAAGAAGCTTGAACAGCTTGAGGTCGATGCCCATACGCGGAACTACAGTCATGCTATTGATGTTGGCGGGCTTTTGAAAATGTCCTACATGAACATACATACACCGCTTGACGAGATCGGAAGAAGAATCATGACTGAGCAGATCAGAAGCAAAACAAACAAGAACTCCACCGTGCAAGATGTAGTTTCAGCATTGAATAGACTCGGTGAATTCAAAAACGCAATCACCAAGATCAAGATTCTAGTAGGAAAACCTGAAAATCCTGCCGGAAAAGTCGTCGTGTCCCACGGCGCTGGAACCAACGGCGGTTACGAAATCGCAAAAGCCTATTTTCAACATGGCATCGGGACGGTGATATACATTCACGTAAACCCCGCAGACGTAGAAAAGCTAAGAGCCGAAAACAAGGGAAACCTCATCGTCACTGGCCATATCGCAAGCGATTCTTTGGGCATAAACCCCTTCCTTCGGGCACTTGAGAAAGAAGGAGTTTCAGTAACCACAATCGGAGTCATTCCAGACTCAGAGAAGGATTCAGCATGAAGCTAGCTCGTTTCTGTGATGGGAAAGAAGAAGGCTACGGCATCACAAGAGACGACAGGATAGTATGCTTGCCCAGCCTATCTAGGCGCTTGAACGTCAAGTTTCCACAAAGCCTTGAAGAACTCATAGCCTTTGACACAATGCAGGTTGAAGAGATGCAAAAGCTACTCAACAAAGCGACAGAGCAAGACATTGAACACTCTTCTCATCGGATCGATGAAATGACAATGCTGGCGCCAATAGCTTGTCCACCTAAGATCATTTGCTTAGGCTTGAATTATCGAGATCATGCAGCAGAACAAGGTGCTGCCATACCTGATGAGCCAATAATCTTCATGAAACCACGCACAGCCATAATCGGCCCAAATGAAAAAATAGTCAAACCCAGCTTCGTCAAGAAGCTTGACTACGAGGCTGAACTGGCAATAGTCATAGGCAAGAAGGCTAAAAACGTTCAAGCCTCAAACGCCAAATCGTGCATTTTCGGGTACACAATCCTGAACGACGTTTCAGCCAGAGACATTCAATTCAAAGACAAGCAATGGACTAGGGGAAAGAGCTTTGACACTTTCGCTCCAACAGGACCTTGCATAATAACCGAGGATCAACTTCAGGACACATCTGACTTATCTGTTCGCACTTGGGTCAACAACGAACTTCGCCAAGACTCATCAACCAAAAGCATGGTTTTCAACGTTTCCGAAATAATCTACCACCTAAGCCGAGTAATGACGCTGGAACCATGTGATATTATTGCAACGGGCACTCCCGCGGGCGTTGGCTTTGCTTTCAAACCTGAAACCAAGTTTCTAAAAGCAGGAGATGTCGTCAGGATAGAGATTGAAAAGATCGGCATTCTCGAAAACAACGTGGTGGAAGAAACCAACCTTTAGCCAGATGCTTCACGGTTTTGCGGGAGACTTGTGGATTCTGGTGAATAAGACATAGAGGATTATGGCAATCGCTATAAAGAGAAGAGCACGGAAGTAATAGCCAAAGCCAAGTGGAATGTCAATCAAGTACAGTGCGTAAGTAACAGCAAACGCAACCAGTATCGCAAGGATAAAGAGCTTCGATTTCGGCGACAACACTATCCTTCTCCACTATTTCCCAACGGAAACCTTGCTTGAACCCGCCTCCTTTTCAAGCCTTATCACATGCTCAGCCTTCTCCGCAAACGCTTCACTATGCGTAACCGCCATGATCTGCTCAATCGCCTTAAACCGAGCAATCGCCTCAGCCAAACGGTCTATCGAACCATCCTCCCTTCCAAGACTTTCAGTAGGCTCATCAAGCAGAAGCAGGCTCAACCCATGCCCCGTTCTGGACTGCATAACCAACTGACCCAATCCCAAGCGATATGCAAACGCAAGCAATGTACGCTCGCCACCCGACAGGTTTGTAACTTCCCTTTCTACGCCGCTTTCACTTTTAACGTACGGCGAGTAGGTTTCATCAATCACAACATTCAGAAATGGACCTTCGCCGCCCACTAGGCTGTCAAGAACCTGCTGAACAAAGCTCCTCAAAACCTTCACGAACTCGCGTCTCAGTTTCGGTTGAATGTTCCTGTAAGCATCACGAATGCCACTAATGATTTCGACAAGCTTCACTATTCGTGTCATACGCTCGATTTTCTGCTGAGCCTGATCAATCCTCTCTCTTATCTCATCTAAGCGGTTAGCCAAGTCCTGCTTGCGGCTCTCCTTGCTTCGCAAATCAGACTCCAAAGAATAGTATTGCTTAAACACCTGATCTCTATGGGCTTTCGCAGCTTCTAATTCAGAAATGTTAAGTCCGCTGATTTCGCTTCGAACAGCCTCAAGCTGCATTCTCAGCTCAGTTTCCAAACTCTTTTTTTCGTCAAGTTCCTTGGAAATGTCAGCAAGAGCTTCAGATTCGTCGCTTATGCGACTCTTCAGGTCCTCGACCCTCGGCACTAACGTCTGCAGATTTGAGAATGCCGTGCTTGCCTTACTCTTTAGGTTTTGAAGCTGTTCTATCTCCTGCTGCAGTTTGCTTATTTCCTTCTGAAGCACTGTGTTCTCTTCAAGGATTCTCTGCGTTAAGCCGTTCTTGTACTCATCTGAAAGAGTCTGCAAGCACAGTGGGCACCGGTTTTCAGCCGTCAGCTGCGAGTTTCTTTTCTGATTTTCACGCATAGCCCGCGATGCAGATTCCTGCTCGCCTTTTAGGCCACTGATTTGGGTGTCAAAAGTACTCAGGTAAGCCCTCAGCTCTTCCATAGGCTGATCAGGAGATATCCCAATCTGCTTAAGCTCCGTTTTGCCAGAATCTATTTGCCGTTCCAATGCACTCAGACGTTGCTTGAGACTTTCGAGCCCAGTTCTCTTTGCTTCAATGTTCTTCGTCAGAGACTTGAATGTGTCTTCTAGATTTGTCAGATTTGCGAGTGCTTGTGTTTCTTTTCTCCTAAGCTCTTCGACGAGGGATTTTACCTCTTCCAGTTTCTTGAGCTTCAGATCGGCTGTTTCCAGAGCTCTCTTAGCCGTGACAAGCCTATTTGAAGCATCTTCGATCTGAACTTGAAAAAGCGAGAACTCTTCAACTGTCTTGTTGTATTCACCACTAAGTTTCTCCATTCCGACAACATCTGGGTCCTTTTCATACGCCTTCTTCTCTCCTTCAAACTCCTTCTGGTATCCTGCAATGATGCTCCATGCTATTTCGTAGTCGGACAACCCAAACAGCTTGTCCAAACGTGTTTGTCTTTCCCGTGGTGCCGCGTTCAAAAGCTCCTTAAGATGCTCCTGCCTGACCCAGACTATTTCACGGAAAAGCTCCTTGTCTAAGCCCGTTATTGTCTTGAGCTGTTCAGCTACGGCATCGCTTTTTAATCCAGCTATTTCAGTTTCGCCTTCGAAAAGCTTCAGCTCGTCAAGGTCTTGACCTATACCCTTTCCACGCCTTTTCAGTCCCCGAGAAATCTTATAGCTCTTTCCATTTTGGACAAACTGCACCGTAACCTTTCCGCTGTTCGCGCCTTCGCGCAAGATGTACTCGAAGCTCCTGCCAATAGGATCTCCAAACAAGGCGAAGTCTATGGCGTACAAGATGCTGGACTTTCCGCAACCTACGCCGCCTACGAGACAGTTGAAGCCTCTTGCAAAGGGCACAGTTGACAGCTCATGTGACCGGATGCTTTCCAACTGAACAATTTCAATTCTCATTGAAGAAGCTCCTCTAGGGTTTGTTTCACTTTTTCCTCTTCCTTCTTGGTCAAAGGCTCGATTAGGCTGACCGCGGTTCGTGCTATCTTTTCGGCTTGCTCACGATTGTGACGTTCGGCGAAAATCTCTAAGAAGTATTCGAAAGCCTTCGTTTTCAAATCCTTGAACTCGCCTTCGAATATGGATCGAACAATCTCTTCTGAAACTTCACTTTCTCGAAGCAAGACAACAGGATGCACAAGCAAAGCCTTCTCAGCAGCAGCTCTGATTTGCGCGATATCCACTTCCGAACGACTTGCCTCAGCAGGCAAAACACCCTTCAACACAGGAACGATAATTGCGCCTTCTTCATCAGCATCTTTGACGAGTTGAACGGTTCTCTCCGTGATTTTCGATGGGGTCAAGCCCATGAAATCCTGCTCTAGAATAGTGAACTTGCGAGGAGATTCAAGCTGTATGAAGTCAGGAGAAACTGAACCTTTGTTGTCAACTTTGACATGGTAGAATCCTTTGGCATTCTTGGCTTCTTCATAATCAACGGTTTCAACGCATCCGCTGTAGACTAGTAGTCCTGTCTTGAACTTCTCCTTGTACGTTTCATGCACGTGCCCGCCAGCATAGTAGTCAAAGCCTTCGGGAACCAATTCAGGAGGAAGCTCAGCCTCCATGTAAGGAGGTTTAACACTTGGAAGGTCGATTGCCATGTGGAAGACAAAGATGTTGAAAAGAGAAGGATCTGGCGTGGGCTTGTTTTGTTCCATAAAAGCTGGGAGCAACTCTTCAGTCTTATGTCTCGTTCTGAAGTTCGGAACCCCGTAGACGTAGCAGCAGTCAGGCTTCTTCCAGCATGCACCTTCATGCCGTGGTAGGTGATAAATCAGCCCAGCACTGTCCAATGGATTTAGAATCGTACCAGTAACCACGTTAGGCGCAGAATCATGCGAACCATCAACCGTCAAAACAGGAATCCCAGCCTCACGCAAGCGACTAAAATTCCTAATCGCCTTCTCCAACGTAACATTGGACGGGCGAGCATGATGGAACAAGTCGCCAGCAACAATTATAAAGTCTGGCTTCAGCTCAATGGTCTTATCCACTATTTCTTGAAAAACATTCTCAAAGTCTTCACGCCTAGCCTCCAAACCATACTGCGAATAGCCCAAATGCAAATCTGCGGCATGAACGAAACTGAAGCTTTTCAACTAGTCCATTCCACCTTATGATAATTCCTAACGATGAATTATGCTTAATGCCACTGGTCTTAAGTATTTATCACTTCTAAGAAGGCACGATTTTCTGATTTTACAGAGAAACGTATAAAGGAACAGCCAGCTTTCTAGTCGCAAAAAGGCGTGCACTAATGAACTGCGAAAAATGCCAAAAAGAAACCTTCCTACCCTTCAGATGCCAATACTGCGGAGGCTACTTCTGCTCAGAACACCGCCTACCCGAAAACCACCAATGCCCACAAATCGACTTGGCTCGCACGCCAAAAGAAGAAACCCAGCCAATAGCATCTCAGAAACAAAAAAAGTATGAATATTCAGTCACTTACTCGCCGACTGGAAAAGCAAGGAACAAGCTACGCTTCAGCAACAAAGAAATCAGCCACTTGACAGTAGCCGCATTTCTTGTAGTCGGCGTTGGGCTATCCCTATTCGGATTCCAGAACCTTCTCTCAAGCGACTACGCCACCCTTGCCATGATCATAACCACCCTAACAATATCGTTTTTCACGCACGAAATAGCACACAAAATAGTTGCGCAAAGAAACGGCCTCTGGGCAGAGTTCAGACTAACCCTCATGGGAGCAGCCCTAACCATGCTCTCAATAGTCTCGCCAATCTTCAAAATCATATCCCCAGGAGCAGTCATGATATCCGGACTTGCAGACGCCAAAAGCATCGGAAAAATATCAATAGCCGGGCCAACAACAAACATCATCTTAGCCACAGCATTCCTGTCTGCAGCACTTTTGACTCAACAGCCTGCGACCGTTTCACTGCTCATGATAGGCGCGGCTTTTAATGCCTGGATAGCCCTCTTCAACCTCATTCCCTTCGGCATATTTGACGGATTCAAAGTCTTCATCTGGGACAAGAAAATATGGGCTGTAGCCTTTACAGCGAGTTTGATTCTAACGGGGATTTCATCAGGTCTCATATTCTAAGACCTTTATGAAAAAGCATATATCTTGACAAAACTGCCTAGATACAGTCGAAAGCAAGCTTCTAGGCGATACGCATGGTCAGAAGAGACAGACACGACATTGCCACCGAAATTCTGAGAAAAGCAGTAGTTGGGAAAAAGAAGACAGAACTGATGTTAGACGTCGGCCTTTCATATGCGCAGACAAAACTGTACTTGGACACATTGGTGAAGAAGGGATTACTCGAAACCAATGAAAGCCGCCTTCTCAAAACAACGAAGAAAGGCTTGGAATTCCTAGAAAGATGCACTGAATGCATGCTGTTTCCATGGGAAAAATCGGAAAAAGAAAGCCCATGAAATATACAGTTAGAGAAGCTCTATAGTCACGTGTACCTCTTCTGGAACACGTATCCGCATGATACGCCTCATAACACGCTCTTCAGCATCAATATCAATGAGGCGTTTGTGAATCCGCATTTCCCACCTGTCCCACGTTGCAGTTCCCTCACCACACGGCGACTTCAAGACAGGAACCTTCAATCTCTTAGTGGGCAGCGGAACCGGGCCGTTTATCTTGACGCCTGTCTTATCGGCGATGACCTTCAGTTCTCCACATACCTCTTCAAGCTTCGTATAGTCTGTGCTCGTTAAGCGTATTCTTGCTTTTCTAACCATCGCCGATTCAATCCAAACGCTTCTGTCTCTGGACAGATTTATTTAGGTATTTACCTTAGACAATTAACCGCCCATAAAAACCTATCGAAACAAATAACGGCAACCATCACCGCACTAGCGAGGATAGCAGATGGAAAGATCAAAGCTGAAAGTCAAGGCCATCCTTTTCGACCTAGACGGCACCATACTAGACTCAAAAGAAGCCTACCACGAGGCCATGAGAGCAGCCTTCAAAGAAATGGGAAAAGAAAAGTTTGATCCAAAGCTGATAAGAGAAATTCCCAGAAAGCTCGAACAAGGACTCCCGATAAACGATATGATAAAAGGAATTGATCCGCAAAGATTCCTGAACCTATACCTCAAAGCTTACTACCGACTAACAGCCACGAAGGCAAGGCCAATCCCGAACGTGTCAGCCACGCTTAAGAGACTTTCAAAAGTGGCCAAGCTTGCCATAACCACAATGCGCTACGTCCCCAAGGAAAACGTGATCGAAGAACTGAAAAGATTCGGATTGTCAAGATATTTCCAACACGTGATAACCGCCATTGACACTAGCAACCCGAAACCTTCACCTGAGGCTCTGATAAGATGTGCAAGAGAGTTTGGCTTCGAAACATCAGAATGTGCAGTTGTAGGAGATTCGATTGTTGACGTCAGGGCTGGAAAAAACGCTGGGGCAAGAACTGTAGCGGTTTTGTCTGGGATTTTCTCTCGCGAAGAACTGGAAAGGGAGAATCCAGACCTAATTCTGGAAAGTGTCAGAGAACTGCCAGATTTCGTGGAATAGCTTGCAAAATGGGCTTTGCAATATTTCTGAAACCGGAATATAGCTGAAAATTATCGAATAAAGTTATAGAACCAAACATAAATAAGGCTTAATTACAGCTTCAGCCCCATGATTCTGATTGGAGAAGGCTTCGAGACGGGAGCATACTATGAACTTCATAGAAATATTGCTATCTGAAAAACTCAAAGACAAGAACCCAATGCTGGATGTTCTCGGCTCGGACCGCAAAGTGCTGCAAATAGCATGCCAAGACCTGACAAACTACCTTAAAGTCCACTGGGAACTCATAGGAAAAGAATCAAACGAATGCGAAATCGTAGACAAGCTGGAAAAGTTCTTCAACGAAGACCGAAGCGAATTGGAAGAGTTTCTAAACATCTGGACTGGAATCTGGCTTAGGAAATGGAAGGAACGAGTGAAGCTTCTGATAGGGAATGAGAATACCAATCGCTGGAACAAGGTTACAAAAGTCCTCAACAATGCGGAACCGTTGTGGAAGAAGCTTACGAATAGGCAAGAAATGGAAGATATTGTGACGCTCACGCTTGTCAAGAACGGCGAAGTCTGTGGCACATCAATCCTTGCGGAAAACCTTCTGAAGATGGAGCTAGGCGAAAAGAAGAAAGAACCCATTAACGAAAAAGAGCACATAATCAATGTAGTTAACGACACGATAAGAAAGGCCAGAGAACTGGCCCAAAGTCAAGGTCCACTGATTTTCGTCAGAGTTGATAAGGGCTATTACCAATCGACGCGATAAGCGAGGAATTCTAGCGCAGCCGCTCCCTATGCAAGTTTTTAGTCTGCCATGAATATCTTCTGATCGTTGTCCTTTCGCCATAGCCACAGGCGGCACATCTTTTCTTTGCGACGCTGTAGGCTCTTCTTCCACACCGTCGGCACCGTGTGTGAACGGTTTTGCCTTGGCGCTTGCCCATCGACGGTGTACCCTTGCCCAAAAGTGTCACCTTGGCGGCGGTGAGATCAGAACAACATTGTCTCCACGAACGATTATCATACCGAGCTTTCTAACGTTCTCAGAAGTTGTAGTGTCTTCGGTCTCCTCAAGAACTAGGTTCAGGTGCTGATCAAATCCCTTCAGTTTGCCGCGTAGGCTCTTTCCGCCTTTCAGCCTTACGAGCACGATTTTTCCGATGTTCTGCTCAAGGATTTCCGTGGTCATTTCGCTCATTTTTGCGCCCTCGCACTATGTTTGTATCACTTTTATACTTAAACCTATACATTTAAACCTATCTAAGGGAAAATGGCATGCCTGAAAAACATCGCAGGTATTTTCTGAAAGATAAAGAATCAAAGGCACTCTTGACCAAGGCTTCAGAAAAGCTCAAAATCAACCTGGAAAATATCTTCGGGAACAAAGCCAACTTCGAAGTTATTGAAGCAGAATCCGAAAAAATGTTCCTAATGAACGGCAAGCCTCTACTAGTTGAGTCAAGAGAGAATCTCTTTCCAACATTAGTTTTCAACGAATTCTCAGCCATCGCACCCAAAGTGGTCGTAGACATGGGTGCAATTCCATACGTGTGCAAAGGCGCAAACGTAATGGCGCCAGGAATCAGACTTCTTGATGGAAACTTTGAGAAGGGAGACCTCGTGGTGGTTGTTGATGAAAGACACCGTAAAGCGATAGCAGTTGGTGAGACTCTCTACGATTCCGACGAGGCAAGGAAGATCAAACAGGGCATTGTAGTCAAAAACATTCATTTTGTCGGCGACAAGACATGGAACCTCATAAAGGAGCTTGGAGCCAAGGTCTAGAAAAGGCTTGATCTGAATCTTGAATTCATAAAACACTTTTATAGTCAATCCGCACTAGGAATTCAGACGCAGAATTAAGAAACACTTAAACAATAGAAAAGTAAAATAAAAGTGTCAAGAGAGGAGAAGCTTGCCAGGATTGAGCGGAATACTGCGCAAACCCAAGAAAGAGGAGAAGCAAGTAGAGGGCAAAAGCGGTTCTGGCAAAACTTACCTAAAGGCCCTGCCCCTTCGCGATCTGGCAGACTTGGACAACGTGAAGACTGAAGTGAAGTCGGGAAACATTTTGATCCTCAGGATAACTCCTCTTGCGAGCAAGAGCATTGATGATGTTAAACGTGCGGTCAATGAGCTGTGCGAGTTTGCTGAGTCTATTGGGGGAGACATCGCGAGACTGGGCGAGGAAAGGGTGGTTGTCTGCCCTCAGAACGTGAGAATCTGGCGGGAAAAAACGCCAGTGTCAAGTGAGCCTATTCCTACAGCAGCCTAAAAGTCTCCAGCAATGCAGGCGCAAAAGCATCAATCTCACATCTTCTCGAAAGAAAGTTGGCTATGCTTAGGCATTTTGCTCTTTCACCGTGACAAACCACTACCCTTTCAGGCTTAGGCTTCAGATGCGTAACGTAATTGATTATCTGCCGTCTATCCGAATGCCCAGAGAAACCCTCAATCGAATCAATATGCAACCTAACCTTCACCACGTCCATCTTGCCCTCACTGGTCATCATGGCCACCTCACTCAAGCCCTTCTGAACCCTGCGTCCCATTGTTCCCTCAATCTGATAACTAACAAAGATCACAGCGTTTCTCTCGTCATCTGCCAGGCTCTTGAAGTACTCTATTACGGGGCCGCCTTCAAGCATTCCAGAAGTCGCCATAATAATGCACGGTTCACCTTCGATGATTTCCTGTCTAACGTTCGGATGCTCCACAATGGTGAAGTAATCTGATTGGAACGGATTAACTCCGTCATGTAGTATGCTCTGTCGAACCTCTCTTCCCAAATACTCTGGAAAAGCCGTAGTAATCGCAGTGGCTTCGGAAATCATCCCTTCAATGAACACAGGTGCTTCCTTCATCAACCCACGCCGCATATAACCGTCAAGAACCAGCATAATCTCTTGAGCCCTTCCCACTGCTGGAACAGGGATCAGAACCTTGCCCTTGCGCTCCAGAGTCTCATTCACAATTCTTGTTATATGCTCTTCAGCTTCAACGCGTGAAGGCATAAGATCATCCGGGCCACCGTAGGTGCTTTCGGTTATCAAGGTTTCGACGCGCGGAAACTCGGTTGTTGCTGCTTCTAGCAACATGGTTCTTGCATACTTGTAGTCACCAGTGTAAACGATATTGTGCAGGCCTTCGCCTACGTGCAAGTGAACCATGGAAGAACCCAAAATGTGCCCGGCATTGTGCAACGTCAAGCGAATGTCAGGAGCTATGTCAGTCACAACCCCATATCGCAACGGATTAGTGTGCAGAACACACTCGCGCACATCTTTCTGATCGTAGTACGGAGTTATGCCCTGCTTACTCGCAACATCCAAATAGTCCAGTTGAAGCAAAGTCATCAAGTTTGAGGTTGGCGCTGAACAGTAAATCGGGCCATCATATCCATACTTGTAAAGAAAAGGCACCAAACCACAGTGGTCGAGATGCGCATGGCTTATCACGACAGCATCCAAGGAATCAAGCTCAAACGCTGGGTTATCAAACCTTGGAAACGACTCAAAAGGTCGTGAGGAACCCGGATTGGTGCCGCAATCCAGAAGCACGTTGCTTTCTCTTGTTTGAAGGAGGAAGGCTGATCTTCCAACCTCTTGAACGCCGCCCAAGGCTGTAATCCTAACATCGCCTACCTCGTAGGTTTTGGGTCTGAAAATCCTTTCACCAACAGTTCGCAATATTCTCTCTCTTTCTTTGCTTTCCGAATGGAGATAGTGGCGCATGTGAGTAACTATCTTGGATTTCAGCGGAGGACTTCTCAAAACGTGAGGCCGCCATCTGGTTTGCTTTATTATCTCCTGCAAAACCATGCCATTTTTTCCAATAACAAGCCCAGGTTTCTTGGCCTCAATTACTATTTCGCCGAGGCTTGGGTCGAAGTTTATGTCTGTTACTTCGGCGTCTGGAGAAACGATTTCCCGCGCCTTTCTTTCAGCTTCATTTTCAGGAAGCCTAACAGAAGGATCAGAACGGATCACTATTCGCTTTCTTATAACGTTCACGATCTCTGCAATCAAGCCGCTTTGATCAGCCAGAGCTTCAGGTCTCTTAGTGTACACAGCAAGCGTTGGCCCTTCGTACTCTATTCTTGTCACTTCGGCTTCTTTGGGAACATGCTCCAAGATGTATTGGCTTATTTCCACCTTCTCTTTCTCAGAATTGCGCGCCACGATTCAGGCTTCCTCAACTTACCAAAAGCTTCTTCTTTTCCTTGTCGCTTAACTCCCGATAACCCTTATCGTCAATCACTGAGACGTTGAAACTATCCCCTGTTCCAGCATTTCGCTTCATAGCAGCATCAACAGCCCTAACGATCACAGGCAACAGATCTGCGATAGACATGTCTTCATGGTACTTGTCTTCCAAGACACCATAAGCAACGGGTGAACCAGACCCAGTGGAAACGAATTTCTCCTCTGTCAAAGTGCCAAACAGATCCAATCGAAACACATGTGGACCAGAGCCATCTACTCCTCCGAGCAAGGCTTCTGTCTGAAGCGGTACATACCTAGCTGAAAACATGAGATTCGCAACAAGTCTTGCCGCTGAACTTATTGAGATTGGCCTGCCGTTGCTTATCTTGTACAGTTGTGCGTTCGCTGTCAGTATGTCCACAACTCTCTGGGCATCGGCTACTGTGCCTGCAATGGTCATTGCCAAATGATCATCTATCTTGTAAACTTTCTTTCCATGCTTATGTGCCACATAAAACCCCATAGTTACGCGAGTGTCTGAAGCCAGTATCACGCCGTCTTTGCACACGACACCGATTGTTGTTGTCCCCTTCAATACTAATTTATCTACTGCATCATTGTTTATCATCTTATTCTCACCAAAACCTAAACTTCGGAGATTACTTCACAACGAAGTAGCATGATGTAATCATGGCGTGGGATTTATTAACATTACGGTTCAAAACGATTGCATGGAATGACCATTTTCCGATCACAAGCGGCTTGGTTCAGAAAGCCTTAAACATACATTAAAACGAGATAAGGATAACCCCAGCCTTGGACAGTGGTTAGCTTGGCTCTAAAACATCACCGCATGCAACTACCAAGAGAGGTAATCGTAGGAAACGGAACCATCGAACGCGTTCCCGAAATCTCTCGGAAATTGGGGTTCACGAAGTCTGCTCTGATAATCGGAGGATCAAAGACTTACGATATCGCTGGAAAAACAGTAAAGGAGCTTCTTGAAGACAAAAAGATGGAAGTCAACACCATTCTCGTGGAAACAGCCACCATCAAAGACGTCGAAGCCGTAGAAGAAAAAATCAAGAGCCTGAAACCGCAAATCGTTTTTGGAGTAGGCGGCGGAACAAAGATAGATGTTGCAAAGTACAGCTCTGCCCGCCAAGATATCCCATTTATCAGCGTGCCAACAACCGCATCACACGACGGAATTGCAAGCCCGCTGACTTCCATCAAAGGCTTTGAGACCCCGTATTCGGTTATGGCTCAAGCACCACTTGCAATAATAGCGGACACGAACATAATATTGCGAGCACCTTGGCGTTTCACCATAAGCGGCTGCGGTGACGTAATCTCGAAACTCACCGCTGTGAGAGATTGGAAACTTGCGCACGTTGAGAAGAATGAGTATTATGGGGTCTATGCTGCAAGCCTAGCTTTGATGAGTGCTAGACTCATAATGGAAAACGCGGACTTGATTAGACCAGAGAATGAGGAAGGGATTCGTGTGCTTATCGAAGCTTTAGTGAGTTGTGGGGTTTCGATGAGCATTGCTGGGAGTAGTCGCTCAGGAAGCGGGTCGGAACATATGTTTAGCCATGCGCTTGAAATGATCAAGCCTAACCATTCATTGCATGGTGAGCGATGTGGTGTTGGAACGATCATGATGGCTTATTTACATAAGGCAAACTGGAAACGTGTGAAAGCAACATTAGAGAAAATGGGAGCACCCACAACCGCCAACCAGCTGGGCGTAGCAGAGGATGACGTGATAAAAGCTCTAAGAATGGCGGCAACCATAAGGCCTGAGAGATACACGATCCTGAACAAACTGGATCTGACATCAGAAGCCTGCGAAAAGTTGGCAAAAACGACTGGGGTCATGTAGACTAGGCTTGAGTGGTGACTTCCTTTTCTTTCTCAGTCTCCGTCTTCTTCGCTTCTGGCTTTTTGGGCTCACCCTTCTTGGGTTCTGCCTTGAAGGTTTCAGCAAACTTCACAGTCGCGATTTCGGGGAAAAACCTTTGTATGTCCAAAGCAATGCCTCTTTTCGCCACCTGTATTCCCTCTAAGTAGAAGGCTTCCTCGGGCATTTCTATGTTGACAGCCTTGGCCTTGACCGAAAATTCGAACTTGCCTTCTTCTATGGCGGGGGTTCTCCTGTGAATAAGGGCCAGAATTTTCTCTTCGTCAGCCTCAAGTTTCTTTTTAACCGTGACTTCGTAAACCAGTGTTTTTCCAGCTAGGGGAGGATTGAAATCGAGCAAAACGCGTCCAGCGCCTAACGCGCGAATAGTGGCCATTTTCCCGCTGTACTCAACGCGCATCCCGATGCTAGGTGTAATTCCTTTAGCAATCAGCTGTTTCAATGGAATACGTTTGATTTTCTCAGGATCCCTTGGTCCAAAGGCTTTGTCTTGCGGTATCTCCATGGAAGCGGTTTTTTCCACTTCTATGGTCGTTAAGCCTTCGTCTAATGCCTTCAGAACCCAGCCTTCGCCTATTACGACGAGTTTTGGTTCGTAGATGTCGCCTTCTTTGTATAAGCGTTCTTTCTTGGCAATCTCCTCGTTTGTCGTGTCGAAAACTTCACCTGTTTCCTTCACTTTAGCAGCGTAGTCTATTATTATGAAGTCGCCTTTCTGTAGGCTCATGATCATCATCCTTTGAAGTATTGCCAAACTAAGTTTTGAACCTTAATAAAAGCTTTCGCTCATGCTTCACGTTTGGATACGTACATGTTCTCAGACTAGAATTCAAAGATCATTATGTGCCGCTATCGCTTTGGTTTCTCTTTAACAAAAAACAGCATAGCAATGGCCAATATCGTTAAGGCAAAAGACAAGTAGAAAGGCGCAGAAGGATTAAACTGATCCCACAACAAACCAGCAATAAGCGAAGACGGAAGAGCGCAAAAACCGACAACCATTTGAAAACCTCCCAAGATGCTAGCCCTATATTCAAATGGAGCAAGCTCAGCCACAAAAGCCCTTTGAACGGGTTCCAAAGCACCCTTGTGGAGTCCATACAACACGAAGGTAACGATGATTGCAAGGTAATTCTGGATTGCAATGAAGCTTAGGCACGTGAAACCCCAGAATGCAAAGGAAAGCAATAGCACGAACTTTCTCCCCATTCTATCTGAAAGCTTGCCGAAAGGTAAGGAAAAAATAGAAGCAACAGCGGTGAATGTCAAGTATAGCATTATTAGAGCTAAAGGTTCGAAACCAAACGTCTTCGCGTATATCAACAAGAAAGAGTAGCTGAAGGATCCAAGGGCGAAGAAGGCACTCAAGAGAAAGAATAGCCCAAAGTTCATGTCGAACTGTTTCAGCAAGAGGCCTTTGTAAAGTCTGATGCCAGAAGACTTTGGCTCCTTTATCAGTAGGAAGACAAGCAACGCACCCACAATCGAGGGGATTGCCGCTATTACGAATAGGCTTCTGTACTGCGCCTGTCCGAGCATTAAGATAAAAAGGAGACAAACGATGATCCCACAGACGGCGCCAAGATTGTCCATTGCTCTCAACAGGCCAAAGTTTCGACCTCTGTTCTCGTTTGAAGAAGCATCAGCAATGATGGCGTCTCTCGGCGCACCCCTCATTTTTCCTGCTCTGTCCAAGATTCTGAAGGGAATCACATGCTGCCAAACAGCTGACAAAGCATAACCGATTCTTGATGACGATCCAAACAGGTAACCGGACCATACGAAAACCTTTCTTCTTCTGATCCTGTCAGAAACGTAACCAGAAGCCGCTTGCGATATTGAAACGATCGCGTCACCAAGCCCATCAATAAAACCGAGAACAGCCATATCTGCGCCTAAAACAGTGGTCACAAACAATGGCCAAACTGGGTAGATCATATCAGACCCGAAATCATTCAAAAACGAGGCCAAAGTGAACGTTCGGATTGTTCTCTTCGTTTCTCTGCTTTCCATGAGACTGACGGTTTTCAAGGGATGATATAAAGCTATGTAAAGAAGTATCGGAAATCTATCAGCTAGACTAGACCTCTATGCTTTTCAGAAAAGGGAAAAAGGTGGGCGATGAGGCTATTCTATGCCCCATTTCTTAGTGATCTTCACAAGCAAGAAGATTACGAACGCTACGATTATGAAGGTTATCAACGCCACCAGAAAATCTCCGACACCAAACAGTTGTCCAGTGTAGCCAGATGGCGGGTTCCCTGCACTATCCAATGTTGCTAATGGAATTGGGATTTTGAAGGTCGCCAAGTTGCCAAGACCCGGAAAAGCTAGACCTATTATCGGCATCACCAAGTCTTTGACCAGTGCCTGCACGAGAGCTCCTAGGTAAACGGCCATGATGAAAGCCACTGCGAGTCCCATCACTTTGTACTTTGACAGAAAGTCCATAAACTCAGCCCACAGACCCTTTGGCGCTGGAGGCGGCGGAGCAGGTTTAGCTTCCAGTGCGGTTCGAATGCGTCGCAACTCTTCTAGCATTTCATCGTCTTTTGCCACACGATCACCATGCCCTTATCTCTATTGGACATAATTTATAAAATCTTCGACCAAGCTTCCCTTTCACGAAGACTACAACGTTGCATATGACAGTAGCCAAGTGCGCTGTTCAGAAAGTATATGGGGTAACAGACACGATGCATGAAGATCAAGGTTTGATACTGCGTTGAGCACCAGCAAGCAGGATACCGATGGTTTTCGTAGCTTACTTAAATCAACTCTAGTTTGTGTTCTTTTCATCAAGGTTGCGCGTTCGTTCTGAAATGTCCGGTATTACCTGCAACGCCTCGTCTATAGCTCTTATCTTGTCCTTGATCTTTCCAAGGTATTTTTGGAAGTTCAATGCTCTAAGCACTGCCGTGCCTCTTTCGGTGATGGCATACGAGATCTTCTTATCCGATGGTCGTTCTTCAATTAGATTGTTCTTCATCAAGAAGTCTAACCGTTGTCTGAGAAGTGATGGTTCCATGTTGACTCTGTGCGCTATTTGCTCAAAAGCTAAAGGCTCATTCACGAGAACTTCAAGAATATCTTCGTATGACTCCAGTTTTGACTTTCGCATTTGGGCATGTCCTCCCTTTCGTATTTTCGCGCTATTTTGGATAAATCGGTTGTGAAGCCAAAATCTTTAGTTGAGAGCACTAAAACGGTTTCAAGGAACTCATTGGTTGACTCTACTGTTTTACCTTACTCAGTCGCGCCCCAGTAAGCCCCCATTAGTCCTAAGTCGACTGAATCCACTACCCCATCATCGTTTAAGTCAGCTTCTGAGGCATAGTTGGAGGCTCCTTGGTAAGAACCATATGCTAAGCCAAGCATTCCCAAGTCAGTGCTATCAACAACGTGGTCCGCGCTTATGTCACCAGGAATGCTGATATAGACTTGACCATCTGAGAACGTGTTGTCGGACGTGTCTGTTTCGCCTAAAGTAGGCCATGCATAGGCACTTACGGTATAGACGCCTTTGGCAGCGCCAGATGTGTTCCAAGTAAGACTGGCGACGACTGATGTTCCATTCAATAGTGAATGGATTGTCAAGTTTCCGATCACGATTTCGTCTCCCAAGATGGTTGCATTGAGGTCAGCAAAGAAGGTGACGTCAACATCCTCAACAAAGTCGCCTCGGTTAACCACTGTGACATTTAGGGTTGTCGCATAGCCTTGTCCAATCACGGTTTTCTCGGATGCGGCATTTGTGATGGCTATGTCTGAGACAAACCCAGGAAGTCTTGTGAATGATGCTTTCAGTTCGTGATTTGAGTCCATGGTTACGTTTAATGGGTTGGAGTTTCCTATGTCAACGTCATCTAATTCCCAATGGTTAAATACGCAATTAGGTCTTGGAATTGCCGCAACTTCAACTGTAGAATTGGCGGCATAAGAGTAGTTTCCAGCAGGCGGATTTGTTGTGCCGTCAAATGGCATATCTATTGTTAATGAGAGGTTTTGAGGAAGATATCCATGAAATCTTCTATTTTCTGGCAGATCTTGAAGTCTTGAGACATAAACTATGTAATTCCAGTCCGCTGAGAAACCTATTTCGTAGATTCCGCTCGATGGGAAAGTATATCGCACAGGAGAATTACCATAATTGAATTCCAGTTGTCCTTCCTTCACGATTGAAACTCGTATGACATTGTTGTCTAAGTTTATGTTGTACAGTTCAGGGTCTATGTCGTAGATGTATTCGTAAGTATATTCTTCTAACGGAAAAGCAAGTATTGCTGTTTTCGGAGTTATTCCTAATAGAAAGAGCAGAGTTAAGGCGTGTCCTGTGGCTTCATCAGTAAAGGAGGAGGTGCTTTCCCATCTGAATTTGAACGTGGAGTTATCGTACAATCCCGCGATGGAACTCAATAGCAATTTCCAGGCAGGGTCCAAACCTCCATATCCTTTTATCATATCCTGCATAGAGTTCTGTGATGAGTTAGTGAATTCTTCGCAAAAGGCATTCAGAGCACTCCATGCGCCGATAGTGTTTTGCAAACGCCTTTGGGAGTTGGAGGGGTAGTGGTGAACAGTAACATAGGTTGTTTTGCCCTCGCTTCCGCTGAACCATTGCGGACTGTTCCACTTGCTAATTAGGAAACGGTTCTGCAGATCACTTAGTACCCTATCCCAATTCATTAAGCTAGGCTCATAATACTTCAGATTGGCGGCTATTTTTGCGAAAAACCCAGCCTCGCATTCGTAATCAGCCGAAGAGAGCGCATACTTGTAGTGTGTGCCTTGATACCATAGGTTGTCATTGGTCCAGTTCCACCATTTCAGAGCGTCATTCAATGCATCGGTTGTCCCGAATTCGTAGAAGATGAGAAAACACTGTATAGTGCATGCGGCTTCATCGTAATATCTTGGACCATAGCCAATAGTCCAAGTGCTACCGCTAGCACCAACAAACAGCACTGGACGCCCATTATTATCAATCGCTCTTTTGAAGAAATCGTAAGCGTTTGTTTTGTTCCATTTGTCAAGTCGGTAACCGTACTTTTCTGCATAGTAATAGCCAAGCAAGGCAAACTTGTGTTCAACACAGAAGTAGTCTGTTCCTCCATAGTTGATGGTCCAAGGCAGTGGTCCAATCATTGGCAAACCATTTAATGCCGACTTTATTGCGTTTTCGCGTTCTATTCCGAGTTTCTTGCAGATGGCTGTCCATTTTAGAACGTTCACCCAGTCTCCGCTAGTAGCGTAGTTATCGATCATAATTTCTAGGTCTGTCTTGCTTTTCTCATGAAGCAGTACCCCGGCATACGTGGCCTTTCCCCAATCCACCCTCGTTTTTATTGACTGCATCATTCCAGCAAGGGTATTGATGTCCAAAGCTTCTAAATCAGTTTTGACGTCTGTCTGCACACCATCTGCACTGTTGATTTCCAGACTGTTGCCTGCTTGCACAGCAAATGCGAATGCCAACGTGCCCAGCAGAACCAGCACTAACGCTAAGCCAGAACCCTTTCTCCTCAAGTTTATCCTCGATTAATATTGGTTTCCAGATAAATAACAATTCTGGAGAAAACTTCTATATCGCCGTAGGTCTCTGCCTATCGCATTGAATCAGTAAAGCGTGATGCGCGTCCACTCTTGCGACATAATACTGAAAAAAAGAAGGTGGTTATGGGCTAGGGTTCATTTCGCCCCAGTGGGCACCCATAATTCCCAAGTCAACCGAATCCACTGATCCGCTATCGTCTATGTCAGCTACTGCATAGTAAGCAGGATCTCCTATAGACGTTGACCATGAATAGCCTAAAATTCCAAGGTCGGTGGAATCGACTGCGCCATCGACATATAGGTCGCCTGGAATTCCGACTTGCACATATCCGTCAGCAAGATTGTTGTCTATTGTGTGTGTTTCTCCTGGAATGATAGTAGCTACCGCAGATATGTGATAGTTGCCTTCGCTGAAGCCAGTGGTGTTCCAAGTGAAAGTGACGGTTGTGGAACTGTGGCTGCCAAGAGTAACTGACTCTGAGCCTATGAACGTCGTGTTGGCATAGACTGTCACATTGAAAGCCTCTGTGAAATCGCCTTGGTTAGTCACTGTCACGTTTATGCGCATAGAATAGCCCTGTCCTACTGTCGTCTTCAGACTGGTGACATTGGTAGTTGCTACGTCGTAGGCTTCGGTTATGGCTCTGTCTGTGATGTAGGTGAATATGGGTAGCCATCTTTGCACTACGGGCTCGATGTCCGCTTCGTTTGGGTTGAAGGCTTGAAAGATGCCCCTTTCCCAATACGTGCCAATGCCAGGTCCGGATCTATATTGCCATGCACTGTCGTTTCCATAGATTTCGCACGTGAAGGCGTATGCGCTTCTGTTGCCGTACAGCCAGTCGTCCCAAACGCCTGAGGTTGTGTACCAAGCGCCTGAGCGTTCGTAAATGGCTCCTGTCAAACTGGACATGTCAGCCGCAGCCTCGATGAACAATGCGTCGTCTGGCGTTGGAAGATTCGCGTATCCCCACGGGTAGACTATGTCTTCTGCGCCTGAATGGAAGCTTACTGTATATTTGAAGTCGTTCTGCATTGCCAGATCTCTTATTGCTTGTGTTTCGGGCTCTGAGAATGGGGATAAACCTCGGAAGTCTTCTGCATTGGGGTCGTCGCTTCCACTGTCAACTGTCGCGTTCCATTGATAGCCATAGTTTCTGTTCAGGTCGACACCGCCAACCAAGTCAAACGTACCATCGTAGTCGGTGTCGTTACCTTCCCACGTGATGAAAGTCCAATTTTCGCCTTCGATTTTCCAGAGGTCTTCTATGTAGCCGTCGCCATTCATATCGCAGGGCGGATCCTCATCAAACTGGCCGTCTCCGTCTTCGTCGAATGGGTGGGCGTTCTTGCGTTGCCACTCGTTCTGAATGCGGATTCCGAGGCCGTCTACGTTTAACGCTACGACTATGTAGATCTCACAGTAGTCCAGCATCCTCGTTATCGTCGCATTAGTGAGGTATTCAGTTGCCGCCATTACAGCAAAGTACAATGGCAATTCGGCGCTGATGGGTTCGCGGGCGTGATGGTAGCCCACGAAGAACACCTTAGGCTTGGGGTGAGTGTTGCTTTCGTTAGTTAGTCTGATGCAGTAGATGTCTCGGTTTTGCCAGCTTTTGCCGATAGAGTACACGTCGACAATGCTGGGGTAAGTGTCGTTCAGGTAGAGGAGAGTGTCAACGATTTCGGTATAGTTGTGATAATGCTGCCAGTCGCCCCACGGGAACGAAGAAGGATGTACGGTTGTACGCTGACCTACATCCATAAAATCGTTAACAAGTAGCTCATCAAGAGTTCTGTTTGATCTAGCTGAGCAAAGATTAGACGTTGATGTTAAGACGCTTATTGCGAGTAGTGTCAACATTATTACAGTAATTGTTCGCTTTAACAACTTACCTTTCTCCTTGTTAGGAACAGTTGACTAACATGTAGATAACGATTTCGAGCAGAATTTCAACTTCTACCGAGAAAGAATCAGAAGAGCAAGGATCAAGCCATTAACCGCTGAGCTGTCCCGCTTGAAAACGCCACGGAATTCGTTAACACCGTTACGGATTTTGGTAGTGAAGTACAAACCCTGAATGGCAACGTTCGTGGAGAATCATTGGTAGTCCGGGATAGCTTCAAACTCTCGCTTCAAACGTTTTCCCGTAACTATCATTTTGTGACTGAAAAATAGTTTTACTACGATCGAAATAGCTAGATCTTACTATCATTTTCGCTATACAGACGAGAGTTCGACGCTTTTGGTCAACATAATATGTATGACCGATGGAGACTCCACATCGTTCTAGGATAAGCCTGCCCGTCCCATAGGGCGCGCTACATAGCAAGGGCCTATTCTTTTCTTGCACTAAACTCGAACTGTAGGCTTCGTGAAGTGTGGAACTTGAACCCGTTTAGATACTAATCCCGCCCAGTCTATTATTGGACTTGAGCCTTTTCGGGTTCAAGTCTGTGATTTTCCGATGCTAATGTAAATCAATCGATGAATGTGCTTCATGGTTGGGGCGTGGTTGGCAAGAAAAGGTTTGGCCGTATGAAGCTGCTTTTCTTTGCTACAAGCATGGAGGGCAAAAAAACCG
>JBGQME010000006.1:0-122111 GCA_041500425.1 Bathyarchaeia archaeon
CGCGCGCGGGTTGATTATGTTTCTTAACGTTTCTTCTTCTTCTTGAGTCCTGCGTGTGGTCTTTTCTTTGGCATGTTCTTACCGGGTCTATCTATGTCCATTGTTTCTTATAGGTCTGATAGGTTAGTGCCTACAATCCACACGAGCAATCTTGCATGGTGGCATGGGCATGAGTGGCATACTTTTAGTGTTTAGGCTAGAATGCTAGTGTATCTGTGTTTTGTTGATACCCTGCTTTATGGCCTTCCAGTTATCACGGATCAGAACCTTGCCCATTGGAGTTTCCAGAATCAGAATGAAAGGTCTATGCGGTTTGTCCTTATGGCTTAACTGAAAGCGGATTAGTCTTCCGTGAACTCTGAAGTCTGCAACCTCTACGAAAACAGTTTGCCTAAGAAATAGTTTAGAGGATTGGAAAAAAAGGGAATTGTGCGGGAGACGTCTCCACTTTTCATGTTACTGATTAGCGCGCATGCCTGTTCCGAAAATGGTTAAAAATGGTTTTAATTCGTCTTTTATGATTTGGGGGCAATTTTAGGCCTCGCGTCGGCTTTCGGTCTTCTTGCAGCGTCCGCCTTTTTCGAACTGTGGAGGGTTAAGCTGAAGGTCGCGGTGTAAGGCTGTGCGATGATCAGATCGGCTTGATGCCCGAATCCATGATTTTCCATCCTCAGCACGGCCAAGACTTGACTACAAAACAAGCCCGCATCGGACGTGAACAGGCAAAAGAAGAATAAAAACCATTTTAGACCAATTTAGGAACACGCATGCGCGCTTGTCTGTACCCACGGCTGAAAAGAAGAAACGAGATCTCGAGTGGCGGCAGAAAGAAATTAACCGCAACGGAAGAGTCACAGTTGGAGACCTGACGGGGCATGGAATACCACAAAACCAAAAACATCGTGTATGTTCAAGAAAGGCTTGGCCACCGAAGCATAACCAGCACAATGATCTACACGCACCTGGTCAACTTTGAAAGCGACGAGTACCATCATGCGCACGCAAAGACTTTAGGAGAAGAGGACAAACTAATAGACGCAGGGTTTGAGCTTGTCAGATACGACGAAAGACAACAAATCGCAATCTACCGCAAGCGAAAGTGAACTCAAAGTCACCGGTTACGACGACAAGGACCCTTTGGGCCCAAGCTTCATCGTAACGTCTCAAATGGGGAACATTCTAAAAATTTCAGACACTTTTGCCGAAATGTTTCCGATGTGGGCTGGCCGAGTGTTAATCACGGCTGATATTCAGAGGTGGGCGTTGACTGCTGCAACTGTGGCAACGGGCCTAGCTACGAGTGTTATTATGTCTCCTGCAGAAGCGGGCATAGAAGGCGTGGTGCCGGCGGACAAGTCTCCAGATGGACGCAATGGTGCTTTGATCCAGATTTACAATCGTAACAGGTTCGATCTTAAAAACCAGATGATACTTCGTATAGGGCAATGCGTCATGACTTGTCCCACTGCTGCGGCGTTCGATGCGATGCCCGACTCCAAGAGGAAGTTGAAAGTGGGCAGAAGTCTACGATTGTTTGGTGATGGGTTTCAGAGAAAAGCCTTGGTTGGTGGCAGGAAAGTCTGGAAGATCCCAACTATGGAGGGTGATTTCGTTGTTGAGGATGCTTTCGGAGCCGTTGAAGGTGTGGCAGGTGGGAACTTTCTGATACTAGCTGAAGACAAGCATGCAGGGCTCGAGGCTGCTGAAGAAGCCGTGAATGCCATCAAAGCTAGGGCGAGCGAGGTGATTTTGCCGTTTCCGGGAGGAATTTGCAGTTCTGGGTCAAAAGCTGGCTCATTGAAGTATAAGCTTAGAGCATCTACAAATCACCCTTTTTGCCCAAGGCTAAGGACGCTTGTGGCAGACACGCAAGTGCCTGAAAACGTAGGGTGTGTTTACGAGATTGTTATCAACGGATTGAACGTTGACGCGGTCAAGAGAGCTATGGGCGAAGGCGTCAGAGCCGCTGCAAGCGTTGCTGGAGTTGTGAGAATCTCGGCAGGCAACTATGGCGGGAGACTGGGTCCTTACAAGGCTTATATGACCGAAATTCTGGGAATATCATAGCGTTCTTTCCAAATTATTTATCTGATTCCTTGTCATGTAACCTTAAAGCCATAACAAGAATAGTGAAAACAGTTGAGTGTCGCGAAAAAGAGCTCGTTGGAACTATTCAGATTGAAAAAGACACTGATGACGCTGGCCAGGAAGGAGGGACGCGGCACCGAGCTGGTTTCGGTCTATGTTCCGCCGGGGAAGCAGATAAGCGACGTAGTTAACACGTTGAGGGAAGAGTATGGTACGGCTTCTAACATCAAGTCCACGACTACGCGGAAGAATGTTATGGACGCTATTGTGAAGGTTCAGCAAAGGCTTAAGCTGTTTAAAGAGCCGCCTGAGAATGGGCTTGTCATTTTTTGTGGTGCGATTCCGCAGAATGGTCCTGGGAGTGAGCGGATTGAGACTTATGTGATTGTTCCGCCTGAGCCTATTCACATATATCTTTATCGTTGTGATGCGAGGTTTCATACTGAGCATTTGCAGGAGATGCTGCGGGAGAAGGAGACTTATGGCATTCTTCTGGTTGATGCTTCTGATGCGACGCTTGCTACGTTGCAGGGTAGGAGGCTTGAGATTGTTAGGGAGATTACGTCTGGTGTGCCTGGGAAGACGCGTGCGGGTGGGCAGTCGGCTAGGCGTTATGAGAGGCTTCGGGAGATGAGACTTCAGGAGTATTTCACGCGTGTGGGTCAACATGCTAACGAGGCATTTCTTCCTATTGAGAATTTTAAGGGTTTGATATTGGGTGGTCCAGGTCCGACTAAGCTTGATTTTGAGAAGGGTGATTATTTGAATTATATGTTGAAGGATAAGATTATTGATGTTATTGATACGGCTTATGTGGAGGAGCAGGGTGTGAAGGAGGTGGTTGAGAAGGCTCCGGAGATCATGCGTAAGGTGCGTTATATTGAGGAGAAGAAAGTGGTGCAGCAGTTTCTGTACGAGATTGGTCATGATACTGGGTTGGTTACTTATGGTGAGGAAGATGTCAGAAGAGCTTTAGAAGCTGGGGCGGTTAGGACATTGCTGCTGTCAGAAGGAATAGACATTGCTCGAGTCACTTTGAAATGCAATGCTTGCGGCTATCAGGAACAGCAGACGTTGAAGAACCAGATGCTAACAAGCCTTGAGCAGAGTCTGTCTGGGAAGCCCTGTCCAAAATGCAAAGCGCCGGCATTGGGAGTAGCGGAGACTCAGGATTTGATTGAGAATTTCGCTCAGTTGGCTGAGTATACTAATGCTGAAGTGGAGATTATTTCGGTGGAGACGGAGGAGGGGCAGATGTTGAAGAACTCGTTTGGCGGGATAGCCGCGATTTTGCGGTATAAGCATGGTCAGTAGTGTTGGTTTGCCCTGTTGCGCTCGGAAAAAATCTTAACCCCCCCATATACAGGTTCAACATGCTTTTGGCGCTGGAAAGCTCCAATACTGACTGTCCCTATTATTCTTCTTGCCTGTAGTCTTGTCGTAGGGCTGGATTCTTTTGTCTCGACAAGTTAGGGGTTTTTCTGCATTGAGGAAGAGGTTTGTTCTGTGAGGGATCTGAGTGCTGGATGTAGGGTTGATGTGTTTGTTGATGGCTTTGGTCGTTTGTGGGCTTTTGTTGTCGTTTGTGTTGGGTTGGTAGGGTGCTTTAGGTTTGGGTTCGATTGAGGGTAGTCAGCTCCTTTTTTGGCGACTGCAACCAGATTTTTTGGGGTTTAAGGTGAACGAGACAAAAAGGGATAGCGGAAGCTCTTCATTGTTCGGCTTCTGTTTCTGGCGGACACTATGGAAACGTA
Source organism: Bathyarchaeia archaeon (assembly GCA_041500425.1). GTDB lineage: Archaea > Thermoproteota > Bathyarchaeia > Bathyarchaeales > Bathycorpusculaceae > JBGQME01. Next base: position 3,843 of record JBGQME010000006.1, read on the forward strand.
GTGTAGATGCCCCAGTCGTCGTAGGCGGTGAAGAACGGTATCGCTTGGGTGGGGAGGTTGTTGTCCCAAGTGTTCCATTTCGCGTTTTCGCCTAGTACTGGTTCAACATAGACTGATAAGGTGTATGTTCCGACGCACCAGCCTGTTGTGTTCCATTCAAACGTGAGTGATCTCCACTCGCCTGCGTTCAAGCCTATCGTGGAGTTCCATATCTCAATCTTGTCCGCATAGACATGACAGCTGACTGATGGCTCAGCGAACGTTCCGACGTTAAAGAGTGCTACCGTCACGTTGCGCATAGTGCCAGGCGGCAAAGGGTCATGCTGACCATCCCACTGAAACTTGCCTCCGTTGAAGTACTTGAACGTGTTTCCGTATGGAGGAACCGGCGTCAAGTAGCCTTCTTCCGTCTTTTGGTCATTCGCCCATATGCCGTCGATTCGTATGTCGTGCTCGTATCCTGCTGTCAGATTGAACGGTCCAAGCAGAAGCTCGTTGTTTGCAGGGTCTGTGTCATCAGGCACTGGCTCTGAGAAATTGGCTTTGAAGTATAGTCCTGTCTCTGGCGCGCGGCCATATGTGTCCCACCATGCCCAGTAGCTAAGACCAGCAACTATTTGCGGGGCGGGTTGCCAGTCGTATTTTCGGTAGAAGTTGCTTCCGTCGTCAGAGTACCAGTAGTTCCTCAATCTCCAGCCGACCCTGTCGAATATTTCTTCTTCCCAGCCCTCCGAGTGTATTACGTATAGGCTCATTGCTGTAGTCGTTGGAAAATCACCCCTGCTATTGTTAGTATATTCGACTATCGAGCCCACGTTGCAAACCCTGACACCAACTGTAATAATCTTGCCTACAGGTATGCTGTAAACCTCCGAGCCTTGGTAATCTTCTATCGAAGGCATTATGCAGAATATGCCGAGATCGCGGTCGACCGTGAGGCTCTTGTGCAGATTGAAGCTGTGTCCTTCGCTGTCGGTGACTGTAAGAGCCACGTCATGCGGAGTCTTGCTGTAGGCTGAGAAGGTTCCGGTTGTAGTTACGCCTGTGCCATTTGACAAGCCATCAATGCTCCACGAATATCCTGCGATTGGATCACCATCAGCAGGCGCACAGGCCGATCCATTAAACGTTACAACTTCGTTAGTCCTGGGCTTGTCCGGGCTCCAATTGAAGTCCACATAAGGCTCTTGCGTATATAAGTAGCCATCGTCAAACGTTGAAGAAACGGGTACTGCATTGGCGGTCCATAGGCAATGCTCCAAAAACCTGATGCCTGTTGCGCCTCCGGCGATGAGCTTCCAGCTAACTGTTGCAAGCACAACGGGCGTTGCACTGGTTTGCGTCAGTTGAGTGTCCATGCATCCAGCGAATGCATTCAGCTGGTTGCCTCCGACTGACAGCTTTGCCGCCGTGCATGTGTCAGGTGCAAAATGGAGCCAATGACGACCTAGGATACCCAAGTCGCTGCAGTCTATAACTCCATCTTCGTATAGGTCACAGCGTGGATCAAACCGTGAGCCTCCCAAGACTGAGCCCCATGCATAACCCATGATGCCCAAGTCTGCGGCATCAACGATGCGGTTAAGATCAAAATCAGCGGTATCTTCGACTCCGAGCCAGCCCCATTCAATACCGGAGTACTGCAACATTCTTGGATCCCATCTGAGCTTGAATTGATACGCATTCAGGCTGGGAGCTTCGCTCAGCTTGACCTCGATGCGGGCAACGTCTCCTGTGTGGCAGATCTTTGGATTTGGGTTGAGGTAGAATTGCGGGGTCGTTGCTTCAGCAGGCTTTGGTAGAACAACTGCGATTGCAGAAATTAGCAACGCGATAATTAAGACCGAACTCTTCGTTTTCATTCTTCCATCACTCTCCTCAGCCAGCCTCCTTGTCAAACATGCTGGTCACGAGGCTGAAATCCTGAGCGTCGACCACTCCGTTGCCGTTGAAGTCGCAGCCCGGATAATCAGTGTCATATTTGCTGGTAACGAGCGTTATGTCGTACCCACTGATTTTGCCCACGTCATACGGTGCTGGCTCCTTTGCAGTCGCGTCTCCTTTGAACTGCCAGAAGGACTCCGTGACGCGGTCGTCTATTTCGCTGGGAGATAGGTAGTAGTTGTTCCATCCGTAAAGCTGGATTGATTGGCCCTTTGTCCAATTGCCATACGTGTAATACCATGGACCAGTGCCAATCATCTCAGTCAAAGTCTCGTTGGAGGCGAGTTTTTCTTCCCAAGGTTGATATGCCCTTACAGCGTAAGGGTTGAAACTCGACAGATTCCAGTCTGGAAACCGAGCTTCCCAAATGTGCTTAGGCAGAATCGGTAGGGTGCCTGACCACCATTTAGCGAAGACGCTTTTCACACCATACTTGATGTTGACATGCGTAGAGTCGATAATCGTGCAGTTGTACATGTCAGCTACTGCACCATAGTAATAGATTTGAGCGTAGTTGTATGCAACTTTCGGGCCGCATGCTTTGGTGAAGTTCCATGAGAAGATGACATCATCTGCGGTAAATGCCGTTCCGTCGTGCCACTTCACGTCTGATCTGAGAGTGAAGGTCAGTTCTGTCACGTCGTGAGTTCCATTGCTCCACGTTCCGACAACAAGGTCGGTTGCAAGCGAAGGCACGTATTCTCCAATGGCACAGGGGTTTCTGCCAATGAGACTGTCGTAGACTTGTCCAATCACTTTCCAATCTAACTCGTTTGAAGAGGAGATAACGTTCAAAGCTTCTGGTTCGCCGAACAGTCCGCAGTCAATCTTGCCGTCACTCATGCCAGTTCCTGCGATTCTCAGAAATGTGTATGCGTTGTTGATGCCGATGGAATCGAAGTTTACGACTCCTGTTGCTCCTTTCTTGTAAGCTCTCATCTCGAAAGGAGACCAGAGGGGAATGACTGGTTCATTCTCGAAAAAGATCTTCGTGGCATTCCAACACGCATATCGTAGTTCCTGCTCACTTGCAGCATATTTAACCCGCTCAGCCCAGTAGTCGTATCCTCCAGTTCGGTTATCGCACCAGCCCACATAGTTGAGCGCCCAACCCTGCTCTGGGGCGCCAAAATCGACATAGAACTTTGAATGGTAACCGTCGTATAGGAAATCAGGGATTGCCCACGTAAGCCAGCCAGCAGTGTAGATGTTGTAGTCGTAACGCACCATAACACTGTAATAGCACGATTGTCGCTCCAGTATTTTCACGTCAAGTTGAGCGTCCGTAAAGCCTATCGCTCGGAGCTCACTCACCAAGTATTCGCCAGCATATCTCCTGTTTGGATCGTCTAGTCTAAGGTATATCTTTAGGGCGGGAAGCACTTCTCCGCCTGTCCACTTCCAAAGCCCGTTTTCATAATAGAAGCCTCCTGCAGCAAGCTCGACTAATGCTAGGGACCGACTGTACTGATAATCGGTGGCATTTTCAAACACGTAGGCACTTAATGAAGACGGCAGCGGAGCTAGTATAGACTCACCATACCCCTTCAAGATACCAGAGATGATCTTAGGCTTGTTTGTTAAATGGGCAAGGGCAATTCGAAAATGCCTCGCTGCCTCATGGCGTGCATTCAGCGGATCAAAATACCCGGGCCACCCTGTAGGCCACTTTTGACAGTAGAGATCGAATTCAAACATACCGTAGCCTACGCTTTCCCTCATAGTGATGTTGTCATAGTAAGCTGGAGAGAGCCACTTAGTATACCAGTCGCTACTCAGAGACCAATCATTTATGTCTAGTATCCCGATCTCGAGGTCTTGGCTCCCGAGGTTAGAGTCATTGTAGAAGTGAAATAGTAATCGCTGGGCTTGAGGACCATTAGCCATAGCCACAAGCCCATTACCATTCAGAAACAACACAACAAACAATGAAGATAAAACAAGTACACTCTTCTTTTCCAGTTTCAACCGGAACCCCTTCTCCTGCTGATGATAGTTGTGACTATTTGGACTTAAAACTTTCGGCAATCCCTACATTCAACCCGAATTGCGCACATGATGGTTGAACTTACTAAAAACACAACGTGCATGATAAGCGCTTCATCCTTCGGCTGATGAAGAATAGAAAAAGGTTGGATGGTAGTTAATGCTTTACTCTGCTTCGCCCCAGTGAGCACCCATGATGCCCAAGTCGCTTGAGTCAACGACTCCGTTGTCATCTATGTCAGTGTTGTCGTCGTAGTTCGGATCACCTATGAACGAACCCCAAGCTCCGCCCAGAGTGCCAAGGTCTGTGGAATCAACCACAGTATCCGCGTTCACGTCTCCTGGAATTCGCACCTGAACAAGAGCCTGATAGGCAAGCATGTTATTAGCTGTGTTTGCCTCGTCAAGAAGCGGCAGAGTGATCACGGAAATTTTGTAGCTGCCCTTCGTGAAGTTTCCTGTATCCCAAGTGAAGGCAAGTGTGGTTGATTCCCCATCTGCGAGATAGGGCACTGTAAGAGTGTAAATCAGAGTTGTGTTGGCGTAGACGAAGGCTTTGAGCGAAGTCGCTGGAATCGTGCCCAAGTTCGCAATTGTCACATTGACCTTCGACGTGAGTCCCTGACCGACGATAAGCTTGTTTGTTACAACCTGAGTTGTTGCCAAGTCGTATTTGACAGTGATTGTCTGGTTTTGGCTTTGGGTTTGGTTTTTCAACCAGTCAGTGGCTATCACGTAGTACTTGACAACGCTGTTATCTGGTACATGTGGCACTGTCAGAGTGTACGAAGTTGAGTTGAACGTGTCGCCCAGACTCCAATCCATAGTCAGATTGCTCCACGGACCATCGTTCACTGAGTAGCAAAGATTGACATTTGCAATACCTGATCTGTCCTTGACCGTCGTGTTAAACAGCAGATCCCCACCAAGCGTTAGAACAGGTTTCTGAATCGTTTCGACCACGGGAGGCGTATTATCTACGGCAGAGAAAAACGTGTACTGCCAAATCAGCATCCCTGTGGCGTTCTTGTAGGCTCTCAATGTAACAGACCCTACGTCTCCCTCCTGAGCATCAGGCGCGGCTGTTATGTTGACTGTCACTTCATGCGGCGTTTCAAAGAAAGTGCCTACGGGTGGATCAACCGTGTAGCTCCATCCCGGAGGCAGATCGGGCTCAGCTTCAAGATAGATCAGAGAACCCCCGGTCACGGTCCAGTTGAAGATTGCCGTTCCGCCTGCTACGGAGTAACAGCCGTTCTGGCAAACCCAAATGCTAACAATGTTCACGGTAATCTTGAGTCTGTGAGTGCCACAGACTATCAATTCCAGCTCAAACGTGCCCGAGTAGGTTCCAGGATCGAACAGCAGCCAAAGCGGAACCTGAAGCGTGCCGCCTGAAAGGAGAACGTACTCCGCGAACTCGGTGCTGGGGGCTCCGACGCGGAGGTGAATGCTTCCGTTTGACGATCCAAGAATTCTCAGGAACCCTTCGTAGCCTGTTGATTTTATTATCATGTTTCCTAGCGAAAGGTCAAGCGCTCTCACGGACCAGTCGAAGTGAAAGATGGCAGGGTTAAACTCTATGTGGCTGGGCGCTGTTATGTCTATGTCGTAACAAGGCACAGCAGTGAATATCCCGACAATGCCATCGACGTAAAGGTTATCGTTAGGGTCATTCTCATCGGGGACTGCGCTGGCTTCGGCACTCACTGTGTAGTTTCCTAGAGACAGCCCTGTCGTGTTCCACTGGAAGGTCACGCCTGCGAAGCTTTTGCCCAATAGGTCGAGTTCTTTGACGCCGATTGTGATTTCGTCTCCAATCACGGCTGTGTCCTGGTCAGCGTAGGCTGTGATCGTGAAGCTTTCGGGGAAGTCGCCCATGTTCCAGACGCTTGCTTGTATACTTACGTTGTCTCCAGCGTACACGTATTTTGGTGATGCTTGGACGTTTGTGACGGCTACATTGTGAATTGGGTGCGGTGGGAAGATGAATGCGCCGTCGTTCAGGATTACTGGGCTGATTACGGAAGTGTTGCCGTCAACGAGTCTGCAGAGCTTGGTTTTGTAGAACTTTTCGGGTGTCGTCGCGGCGTTGGTAAGGTCTAGAGGAGAGTTGCCATATGCTTTCACACGGAAAGCGAAGGAGAGAAACACTCCTTCACCTGTCCATCCAGGTTCTGTGCCTGCCATGCACGACCATCCGTAGTAGGTGACGTAGCCGTTGTTGTTTTGTATTTCTCCGTTCAGCGTGAGCATTTCTGATGCTGATGGTCCCCATGTGACGTTTAGGCATTCGAGGACGGTTTTGTTGAAGCCTATGCCTACTTGTCCCGACCAGACTGGGATGTCTGGGCTGGACACAGACATGTTTACACTGAACTCGCCTCCGGGCACCAGTTCGGGCCATGTTATCGATGAGGGTTCAACGCTGACGACGGGGTCTGCTTGTGACTTTGCGATTTTGGTTGATGATGCAAAGATGCTTATTGTGAGTAGGATGAGCATTGTTGCAGTAGATAGTTTGTTCATTGTTTTACCCTTCTCCAGTTTGTAGAGGAGTTAAATCGATAAATAACACTTTCGGAGAAATGCTCTATTGGGTGTACGTTATTACTTGCCTTGTTAAGACGGGTATCGAAGAGCTTATTCTGTTGCGCTCGGGAAAAATTTAACCCCCTATATATAGGTTCAACATGATGTTCTGGGTTTTGGTTGTGTCTGAGGGTTTTCTGCGTGTCTTGACAACGTTGAGGGTTGTTGCTGTCGTGGTGATGGTTGAAGCAGCTGCCATGTATGATAACCGCATAGGAGATGAATAGACAAACCACTTTCTTACTAACGTAAGGTTAGTTGGATAAAACTTTACCCCAACCAACCAAAACGACGGTGATTTGCGTTCAGGAAAAGACTAACCAAGGCAGTATACATGATTCAAGCTATTGAAGGAAGCAAGAGCATCTATAGGGGTAGTATCGGAATCGAGTATACGCCCTTCAGTTGTGGACAAAAGGACAACGTTTTAGAATGCGTAATGCTTCTATTGCCTGCTAAGGTTGATGAGTTTTTGTCAAGAAGAGAAAAGAAAGCTACAGGTTTAGAGCAGCATAAAAAACTACAGAGAGAGAAAGACCAGAAAAGAAAACAGAAAAAACAGGTTTCGCTTCCTGCAAGAAATTTGAAAGGTAAGAAATAGGCGTTTTTGGATTTGGGATAAAACTATCCCCCAACCTAGCTACGTCAAAAAACTGCATGCTCAGGGCTAGGCTGTTCTGTGGAATAAGGCTGTTTCAGCCTCGTTCTTGCTCATGCCTTTTATCAGCAGACGCTTCTTCTTGGAGGCGGGGCCTGAGACAAGCTCAACTCTCTTCTTGAGAAGCCGCGACAATTCCTTAACAAGCTCTTTGTTGACTCTGCCCTCGACAGGCTCTTCCGTGCAGAAAACAACAATCTCGTCTGCTTCAACGGCGATTTTGAATTCTCTGGACTTTGGTTTCACGAAAACTTCGACGATTGAGCCTTCTTTTGCCTCAGTGATATTCATCGTTTCTCGAACGTAAGCATGGGTCTAATCGGCATAAAAGCCTATATCATGTATGGAAAAGGATAAGGGCGCACGACGTTCTAAGAGGGTTCCAAAGGCGATCAGAATGAAGCATCCCTCCGCATACTTGGACTGGTATGTCAACGTTCCTCACGTAAAGTATGATTTCAGGTCAAGCGGACTCCTCTACTTCATGTACAAACTTGACCTTGGAGAGGTTGATTTAAGCGTCAACTACGTACATGGCAACCCCGAGACTACCAAGGCTTTGGCGAAGAGGTACAACGTGAAAGAAGAGAACGTCTTCATCTCAAGCGAAGGCGCCTCAGGACAAAACGCTCGGGTCATCCGCTACTTAGCAGAAAAGACCAAAAAGAAAGAAGCCATTGTGGAGTACCCGACCTACGAGCCTCTGCTGAGGCAGGTGCAGGAACATTTTCCGCATGTGAAGAGGCTTGAACGAAACGAAAAAGACGACTTCAGGCTTGATGCTGATCAACTCCGCAAGATTGTTTCCAAAAAGACCGCACTGCTTGTGCTGACTAATCCTCATGCTCCAAGCGGAGCCATATCCGACAGGAAAGAGTTGGAAGAGATAATGAAGGTGGCAGGCGAGTTCGGCTTCTTCGTGGTGTGCGACGAGATTTACGCCGAGTTTGACAGGAGCAAGGTGCCCACTGTGTTTTCTGTTGACCCGACATATGGCATAGTCACGACGGGCTTCTCGAAGGCGTACGGTCTCGGCGGACTGAAACTGGGGACCGCACTGGCGAATAAGGAACTTGTCGATGAGCTTTACGCGGATGTGCTGAATACGGTTGGGAACAGCCCAAACGTCGTGCAGGCGGTTGCTGCTGAGCTATTGACAAAAGGCAGGGAACAGTTAGAGAAGCATAGGCAAAAGTGGGTCAAAACTAAAAAAGAAACTGAAAGATGGCTGAAAGAGAATCACATCGAATATTTCCCGAACAAGGTCAGCGTCACCTACTGGGTCAAAACGCGCATAGGAAACACCCACAAGTGGATAAACGAACGCGCAATTCCACGATTCAGCGTGGCTCCAGTTCCCGGAGCCTTCTTCCTCTTCAAGAGTGGCTACGGGTTGGCTGAGTCGAACATGATTAGGCTGGGGATTGGCAACGTAAATCCAGACGACTCAAGCTTGGATGAAGGGCTGGAAGCGTTAGGAAAGGCTATGGAAACATACTGAGGTCTGCATTCTCCTGAAAGCAGAAAGGGCGATTGTGCTCGCTTTTCTGATAATGGTGCATCTTGGAGAAGGGACACTTTAAGGCAGTTCTGATATTGGTATTGTTGAGAAAGGTTGAACGAGCCAGAAACTAACCCCTTGCAGTGCCCATTCTGCGGAGCACCCCAAAGAAGATTCATGCCAAAAGAAGACACTGAAGCCAAATGCCAGTACTGCGGAGGAGTATTTCAGGTCAACTTCAAACTTGACGAAAAGGCAAACCGCTGCCCAAACCACCCAGAAAAGCTCTCGGACGGACTCTGCAATGACTGCGGGCAAAGCTTCTGCACAGAGTGCCTTCTCAACTATGAAGTCACAACCAGAGAAGGCTCAGACGCCGTGCTTTTCTTGTGCTCCAACTGCTTCAAGAGAAGACACCTCAACAAGGCAAATGGAGACATCTATGGTGGACTCTTCGCTTTCGTTATCGGGTTGGTCTGTGCTCTTCTCGCCTTCTGGGTTGGCGTGTTTTTCATGCTGATAGGGCTTGGCGGAATTATCTGGGACTTTGGGAAAGAAGTGAGAAGACCAGAGAGTTAGAATCCAACTACCCTTTGATTGCAGGATAAGACTCTCCCATTTTTTCCAGTTCGCATTGGCAAAAGGGATAAAGGCTTTATTTCTCTTCCTATGGTGAACTCAAAAAGGAGAAGACACGAGTTGTCCAGAGTGCTAGGCTACGTGCGGATGCTTTCTTTTGGCTTTCCGTTCAAAGCCTTCACACGGGACATATGGCTGATCTGCCTCTCCAACGCAATCGGCGCCTTAGGCGAAGGACTATACTTCTGGGTCTTCCCCATCTACATAAGGCAACTAGAAGCTGACTACGTGCAGTTGGGGTTGGTTTTCTCCGTTCTCTATGGTGCTTCTGCCTTAGCACCTCTTCCAGGAGGAATTTTGGCTGACCGATTTGACCGAAAGAAGATCTTGATTTTGGCGTGGATGCCTTGGTTTCTGGCCCCGCTGATTTACTCTTTCGCCCAGAACTGGACCCAACTAATCCCGGGGACAGTTTGTTGGGGGGTTTCAATGATCGGCGTTCCAGCTCTGAATGCATATATCATAACTTCAGTTAATGACAGGAAGAATCTGGCCTCGGTCCTCTCGGTTGTGTGGGCTAGTTATTCTTTCAGCTACATCTTTGCCCCTACTGCTGGAGCTTTCTTGGCTACGATTATTGGAATGCAGTGGGTTCTTCGTTTGTCTTCTGTGCTTACTGCAATAGCGACGGGCGTCTTTTTGTTCTTGCACAGTCAGCATCCTCGAAGAAACGAGGTCAAGACGCAGCAACAGTCATCAGTAGCGCAGGAAAGGCAGCTTTGGCGTCAAGTGCTCCTTTGGTCAAGCTTCTACACTGTGCTAACCTTCTTCACTGTTATGGCGAGGACTTTCGTGCAGACTTTCCTAAACGAGCAGGCTGGCCTGAGCGAGTTTTACATAGGGTTGTTTGGTTCAATCAATTTCGCTGGCATGACCCTCTTAGGCTTAGCGATGGGGCGATTAGGAGACAGATGGAGAAAGTCACGTGCAATAAGCCTGTGTCTGCTCTTTCATCTAATGTCAATGACGCCTCTGCTCTTGATTAGAGACCCTACTGCGCTCATGTTCGTCGCATTCATATATGGCGGAGCAGCAGTCACCGGCTCTCTCGTAAGCTCTTTCGTAGGCACAATTGCGCCGGAAAACAAACGAGGACTGTGGGTTTCTATTCCGCAGACTCTGAGTTTGGTGGCCGCGTTTGCCGCGCCTTATCTTGGCGGTTATCTCTACACTCAATCACCGTACTATGCATTTATCGTCTCGATTATCGCTGTGCCCTTCTTGGTGCTGTTTGCGCTGACAAGACTGGAAAAATAAGCCAACACCAAGATAAGGGGCATATACAACGTTCAGGAGAGAATGCGTTGTTGATTTGAGATTCACTTTCTGAATACTGATTTTGATTTCTTAAACCAAATATGCATTGTTTAGCAATGTAGGGTTCGGGTGTGCAGATTGAAGGCAGAGCAGAAGTCGGTTGTAGAGTTTAAGAACGTTGACTTGTGTGGGAAGATTTCTAAAGAGGAAAGGAAGAGAGAAGCCAGCAAACCATTGTATCTAGTCCGATACGAATAGATGAGCCATTGTCAATTTCACGACATTTCGCTGTATACCGATTCTTTTTTTGATTTTTGAACAATTCCCTATGAACAGATTGAATGTTTTTCATGGAACTTTGTTTCACAAACGCTTTTTAGAACAAGATGCCAATAGATAACTTGGAGAGAAAGTTGCAGAGACTGAAGCCCTATACTGTTGACTTGACTCGCATCAAAGGAAGCGGAGAGTTTGACTGTCCAAGATGTGGGGTGAATATCTCTCCGGATGATGAGACGGAAACTGTCTACATAATATTGGAAACGGTTATGAAAGGAGAAAGCTTGGACAGGATAACCTTGCAGTGCAACAAATGCAGAAGCCAGATCCAATTAACTGGATTCAGCTTTCTTAAAACAATGAGATGACAGCCCCAGAAAAAGGATCTTGCTTGCTCTCTTTCACATTCTTTGGCAGTTTGTCGAACTCCTTGGTGAAGGCTCGCGTAAGAATCGTTTTGTATGACAAAACCTAATCCTTCATTAGAGCTTCTCTTACGTCTTCAGGGCTTTTGACGCTTGTGTATTCTTTTTTCTTGTATTCTTCGAGGCTTTTCTCTATTCTCTTCAACCCTTCCTTATCCGCAAGCTCCTCCAAAGTGGCTAGAATCTCCTCTATCTTGGCAAAATGCTCGTAGAGTTCCTTCAGCAAGGGTCGAGGTACGGAAACAGCCTCAGTCAAGCAAGTTCACCAACTAGAATAGGATTACATTGTAAGTAATTGAACTATTCGAGAATATGCAACCAATATTCTTGAACAGCTCCAACTGATTTGAGTAAACCGGTGGGGATTTGAACACAAGCAGTTTCACGTCATTCATCGAACACAACACAGACCTTTAGATTGAGAGGGGCATGTGAACTACAGAGCCTCTTCGAGCATGTTGATGAATTCTTCGGCTTGTTTCATGCCTTTGTCCCAGAATGCTTCTTTGGTGATGTCGAACCCTAGCTGGGCGGCGAGTTCGCGTGGTGACTTGCTCGAGCCTGCTGCTAGGAGCGCTTTCAGTTTGGGCACGAAGTCTTTTCCCTGTTCTTTGTAGAGCTTGTACAACGTGAACACGAACAGTTGGGCGAACACGTATGGGTAGTTGTAGAAGCGGTAGTTTGGCATGTAGTAGTGCGGCTTCATGGTCCATTCCCACTTCATCACGTCCAGCCACTCGACAGCGTCTCCGTATATGGTGTTTCGGGCTTTGACCCACAGTTTGGCGACGGTTTTTCCGTCCAAGAATTGTCCTTCTTTTATTGTGTCGTAGAGGCTCTGTTCGAAGAACACGCGTGCCGATACTTGAAAGACGGTCATTCCGAACTCGTCGCAAATGCTCGCCAGAATTGCCTGTTTCTCCTCTTTCGTTCTAGCCTTTTTGAGAAGCTTTTCGGTGAGGAGCAGTTCGCCGAATATGCTTCCGGTTTCGGCGATGCAGGCACCGTAGTCGCAGTTTGTGGGTTTTTGTGTTCTTGAGGAGAGGTAGTCGTGGATGGCGTGACCTAGCTCGTGCGCCTGCGTGTAGACGTCGTCCAAACGGGTGTTGAAGCTTTGCAGGATGTAGGCACTTTTTCCCGCGAGCCATGGAGAGCAGAAGGCGCCTGACGTTTTGCCCTTGCGCACTTCGCCGTCTATATGCCTTTTTTCGTACATTTCCCGTATCCATTTGCCTATTTGCGTGTCGAATTCCTTGTAAGCTTCTTCTGTCTCTTTTTGAGCTTCTGTCCACGTGTAGCTTGTTTCTGGGGCTTGGGGTAGTGGCGCTCGAATGTCGTAGTTAGCTAGCTTGTGCAGACCCATCAGCTTGGCTTTAACCTTGAGGTATCTTCTGTAGAGTCCTACATTTTTCTGGATGGTTTTCATGAGGCTGTCGATAGTTTTCTGGTCAACGTCGTTGTCGATGAGGCTTTGGGTCATTGGGGTTGGCCATTTTCTGAGTTCGCACATTTGAATGTGGTCTTCGCATATTGAGCGGATGGCGCTTGCCCAGACTATGTCGTCTTCGCTGAGTCCTTCGTAGACTGTTTGGTTGGCTCGTTTTCTGAGGTTGCGGTCCGAGCTTTGATAGAAGCCGATGATTTTGCCGTAGGGGAGTGTTTTCTTTTTGCCTTTGACGGTTATCGTGAAGGTTCTGGTGGAGAGCCAGTCGCTCTGGAGCATTTCCCATGCGCTGATGCCGTTCTTGTCTTTGGCAATTGCCATGCTTTCCTCGGTTTCCGAGAGCATGTGAGGCACTTTCCGCAGAAGCCTCTCAAGATAGTGCTTGTACTCTGCCAGAACAGGGTCTTTAACCAGCGACGGTTTGTCAGCTAGGAGCTTGCCTAACTCGATGTCCATGAAAGCGAGAGTCCTTCCTGCCTTCGTGGAAGCTCTTCGATAAGCATCGTTGAGCTGTTTGGCAACATCTTTTGTGGAATCAGCCCAGTATGTGAGTTGACTGTATCGTAATGGTCCTTCAAACTTGAGCGTGAAACTGTCTCTAAGATCCAGCAGCGTCAGAAGACCCTTCGCGTCTAAGCCGCCAATCTTTCCATGATACTTTTTCCTTATTCTTTCTGCTTCAGCCACCATTGACTCTAGGTTTTCCTGAACTGAAGCAGGATCGGTTTTGTCAACCATCTGAGAAAGATCCCAAACCATCTCATCCTTAACCATAATCGATCAGCCTATTCTAACCACAAGTTCAACGGTTTGATATTAAAGCATTTGTCAAATCCGCTTTTCTACCGAAGTTTGCCACGGTCAGAAACAGCAGTGGACCGGTGGGGATTTGAACCCCAGACCTCCTGAGTGCAAGTCAGGCGTTCATACCAACTGAACTACCGGCCCACATATGCAGTTCTGAACTGCAATCACGCAACGCAGATATTTAAGTTTCGTTTCACAAAACACACTGCAACACAGTCCAACAAACCGTCAGACCCTCACTTAGAAACTTTGGTTCAAGGTATATATATGGGGGTTAAAATCGCTTTCCAGAGCAACATCAGACACAAAAAAAAGGTTTGCACTACAAATAAAAGAAAGGATTAGAAGACGTTCTTCTCTGATGAAGCTTGTCAGCTTGATCTAGAATCTTCTTGTTGTGCCTCTTTTCTTCGACCAGCATTCTCGGCAGTATACAGGCCTACTGGGGTCAGGCTTGAAGGGAACTTCACATTCCTTCCCACAATCAGCACAAACTGCCTTATGCATTTCTCTCTCTGCCATTTTCTTATTTCAACTCCTTTTACGTGCGATCGCGCAAAAACAGGTTCTTGCACGACATTTCTATTCCCATGGTTAAGTGGCTTATAAGACTTACCATCATGAGCAGTCCCTAAACCTTTTACCCCAACTCGCAATCAATGATGAATGAGCAAGCATGTCCACAACAACAGCAAGATTCGTAATCCACAAACACCAAGCAACACACTTGCACTACGACTTCAGACTAGAAATGGACAACGTCCTAAAAAGCTGGGCAATCCCCAAAGAACCCCCAACCGAACCAACAATAAAACGACTCGCCGTCCAAGTCGAAGACCACATGCTAAGCTACATAGACTTCGAAGGCACCATCCCAAAAGGAGAATACGGAGCAGGAAAAGTCGAAATCTGGGACAAAGGCACATACACACTCAAAAGCAGAAAAGACAACAAAATAGTATTCACGCTACACGGAAGCAAGCTAAGTGGCGACTACACGCTACTCAGGTTTAAAGAAGACAAAAACTGGCTTCTCTTCAAAAACAAACCAAAGTAGCAAAAACACTTTAGAACCACAACCCACTCCCTAGACAGTCTAACAAGGAGAAAAAGCCAAGAGTGGAAACACCGCAACAACCAGCAAAAAAAGGGATATTCCTAAACCTAAGCCTATTCCAATTCCTCTCCTTCGTCCGAAGAGGCATATTCTACACCTTCATGATAAACTACGTCTTCGACCTCATGCAAACCGTTACGTACACCGCCCTGCTCGGAACCCTAGACATGATAGGCTCAGCCCTCGGACAAAACCTGCTGTGGGGAAAAATCGCCGACCGATACAAACTAAGAAGCAAACTCATAATCGCAGGAGAATCAATAGCAGCCATATCCTACCTCATAGTATTCCAAATCCACAAAACCCTACTTAACACGCAAGCCAACTTCTCCGCTGGACTATCACTCATCATCGGACTTTCAATTCTCGAGTTCTTCTGGTCCATGTCAGACGTAGGATGGGCAGCACTCCTAACCGAAGTAACTACAAGCAAAACACGCGCAAGAACAGTCGGCACACTCAACTTCATCGCATCACTCGGCAGAATGATAGGCATAAACTTCTCTGGATACCTCTACAACAATGGAGAAGGCTTCCGCCAAGGAACCATCTTCTACATAGTCATAGCAATGTTAATCGTAAGCGCAATGATAATGTGGATAGCGTCAAGATACACAGAAAAGCAGATCACAAAAACACAAAACACCCGCGAAGAAAGCGTTGAAAAGAAAGCTTCAACAACCTATAACAAGAGCATCTACAACTGGTTTCTCATATCACTCATCATCATCGTCATAGGAGCCTCCTGCATAAACCAAGTTTTCCTTCTCTTCATCCGACTTCCAAACGGCCTAGGAGCAGGAGATCCTGAAATGGGCCTCATACTAACCGCCTACACAATAGGCGGAATGCTCATAAGCCTAACGTGCGGATGGCTCGCTGACAGAATCAGCAGAATCAAAGTCCTACTTGCAGGACTAGTAATTGCGATTCTCATGCCCTCACTCTACAGTTCAGCCCTCAACGTTCCAGCCATGGCATTAGTTTACGGACTAAACGGAGTATCATTCTGGATAATTCTAACTGTAGGCTTTGCATTTGCCGGAGACATCATACCCGAAGACCGAAGAGGCAGACTGCTCAGCAGATACAACACGGTCATGGCATTAAGCTGGGGTCCAGCCGGACTGCTCGTTGGCGCACCTCTTGCAGACATACAAGTCAAAGCCTTCGGGCTATCATCCTACACGGCATACGTAAACACCTTCTACGTCTCATCAATCATAATAGCGATTGGCACTGTAATATTTGCGCTAAAAGTTGCAGGCCGAAAAGCAACGACGGCTTAAAATCTTAAGAGCAAGTTCACCCTAAAACTGCCATCTGGTTTTCAGAATGCTCGAATTCAAAACAGTCAAAATCCAAACCCCAAAGGACTGCAACATAATAGTAGGCACAGCACACTTCATAAAAACCGTTGAAGACCTCTACGAAGCCCTAGTCAACGCAGTCCCCAACATCAAGTTCGGCATAGGCTTCTGCGAAAGCTCAGGCCCATGCCTGGTAAGACATGAAGGAAACGATGAAGAGCTCAGACGTCTGGCAAGAGAAAAAGCATTTGAAATCGCGTGTGGCCACAGCTTCATAATTTTCCTCAAGAACGCCTACCCCATAAACGTTCTCGATAAGATCAAGGAAGTGCCAGAAACTTGCACAATCCACGCTGCCACCGCAAACATGCTGGAGATAGTTATCGCAGAAACTGAACAAGGAAGAGGAATAATTGGCATAATCGACGGATTAAAGAGTCAGGGCATAGAAACCGAAAAAGACATACAGGCACGAAGGGAATTTCTCCGAAAAATAGGATACAAACTTGGCTAAGCTGAACCGTCTTGCTTTCGCCATGCACGTTGATCAGAGGCCTAGGGTGCAAGGGCCAATTCAAACTCGCAATACGGATCACCCTTACCGAGGCATTTAGTCTCTTCACAAGCCCAACGTTTCCCAGTCATAACCTCAACAGCGCCCACTAAATAGCCACGGGTCAAATGGCACTCAGCATATCCAGTCTTGCCTATGGCAAGCGCAGGAAAATTATTCCTAATCTTCACTGTGAACCTCTTCACGGATACTGCTTTCAAAAGCTGAAGAACGTTGACTTCAATTTTTCCCATTCCAACGAAAAAGTAATGATTGGTTCCTACAGAGAAAATCTTCTGGAGATTACTCATCTTTCATTTCAGTTTAACCATGACGTCCTTTCCAAGCTCATAGCCCATCCCATAGAAAAGTGTAATCGCTCCGTCGACAGAATGCTCCAGAGTCGCTCATAGAAAGCTCTGAAGGACAACGCGGAAAACAAAATCATTTGCTCATCAAACAATACGTCGTGATACTCTCCTTTTTCAAGGTTCAGCCGAACATGCTCTTCAGACTTTCTCGTAGTCAACAATCTATTCACCATTAGGAAAATCATCGATCAAAGTTTTCTTGCTTATTGAACATTCAGAATCCGAGCACGCGAGCAAGATAGTCGTACGCTCTCGAAAGCAGATAGAAGGTCAAGAATGCTTGCTGAAGGTGATTACGAAAGGGTTAAAAAAGCAGGGTGGATTGCCTCCCTTGATTCTGCTCTCGAAGGGTTGAAGACCCTGAACCACATCGAATAGCGTTTAGATTAACTCGCAGAGAGTTGTCTCTCATCTGTGCATAGCTAATTCTTGCTGCAACTCAAATGGAACCTTTTCCCGCATTCTCTGTGCGGCGTATGCGACCAGAAGCTTGAACTGTCTTTGCGTCAGAACATGCTTCGCTTTTGACAAAACTTCAAGGCTAACTTCTTTAAAGACAAGGTCAGCGCAGCCCATTTTTGCATCGTCAATTAGTTCCTTGCAAGCTTGAAGGATCGGTTCGTTCATAGCTCTTCCACCCTGCGATAAACACCTAGACCTAGAAGCATTAAAACGCTTATGAATTCGAAAACAAGATCTGAAATCTAGCTTGGTTATGCATTCTGCACCGATATTTCCAGACTGCAACAAAAGCTTTTAGAGGTTCAAATATCATAACCTTCAATCCAAAACCGCAGTGAGACGTTGAGGCTTTCCCATGGACATCGCAAGCCAAAGACACTTGATCGAAGAAGAAAGGCAGTGTCAGCAAGAGGCAGGAGGCTGTTTGCGCTGAGCACAAGCGTGGGTGGACAACTGCGTTTTATCGGAGTCGTAGCCAAGGCTGGAGAGCAGAAGGCTCAAGTGCGCATCTTCCCCGAGTTCAGTGCTGGGCTCAAAGGCCTAGAGGATTATTCCCACCTGATCATCCTATACTGGTTTCACTTGCGAAACAACGAGAAAGCAAGGCAAACCTTGCTGGTCTATCCTAAGAAACATGCGACAAAAGTGGAAACAGGTGTATTTGCGTGCAGAAGCCCGTCACGTCCCAACCCAATAGGCTTGTGTATAGCAGAACTGCTGAAAGTTGATGAATGCATGCTTACGGTAAGCGGAATCGATGCTTACGCAAGTTCGCCGATTATCGACATAAAACCGTACCTTCCAAGAGCTGACTCCTTTCCAAACGCCCGCGTTCCGGATTGGACAAGACATGGGCCTCCAACCTAAAGAGTATATCAGAAACTGTTCCAAACAAAAGTCCAACCCAATACAACTCTAATGTCCACTCATACGGCAGCTACGTAGAAATTCGATTCCTAATCTAAATCAGAGGTTCATAACCGCTTTATACATTCTTAGCACAGAGGATTTCCAAACTCACCACCTGAGCCTGTCCTTGGGGAAAAACGATTGTCTGAGCGAGATTTCAAAAAGCTTCTTCTTGAAGCCGTTGACGAAGGATTATCTTCTTTAGGAAACTCTTCGAAAAAGGTGCTCTATTCTCATTTAGACAAGGGCTTCAGAATCAAGAAGCAAGAAATCCCGGAAAAAATCGACGCGTTTGCAGACGCCATTGAAAATATCTTCGGAGTTGGGGCAGGTTCCATTGAAGTCCTAATCATGAAACGACTTCACGAAAAAGCTGGACAAAACCTTAGATGGCATGCGCCAAAGGATTTGATTTTCACCGACTACGTAACGGTGCTCAGGCGGAATTTTTTGGAAAACGAAGCAACTGGAAGCACAGCCAAGGGGTTTATAGAATGCGGGGAAATCTTAGTAGAAGGTTAACCACGCCTTTCTGCGAGGAAATGTCTTTTGAAGACGCATTCAGACTACTTTTTGAAAATGCTACAGACACAATTCTCATCCTAGACATACATGGGAAAGTAATCGCAGTAAATCGAGAAGACCTACAACGGGCAGGGCTAAAGCGAGAAGACTTGATTGGGCGATCTTACAAAGAGTTTGTCCCTCCCGAAATCTTGCCCAAAACTATCAAAGCCATTGAGACTGCCGCCAATGGAAAGCCAGCCATACTTGAGC
This sequence comes from Bathyarchaeia archaeon, assembly GCA_041500425.1. Taxonomy (GTDB): domain Archaea; phylum Thermoproteota; class Bathyarchaeia; order Bathyarchaeales; family Bathycorpusculaceae; genus JBGQME01. The sequence goes on from JBGQME010000006.1 coordinate 22,874, forward strand.
TAAGTCTCAAGACACACACGAATGAGGAAGTTCAAGTTGAAGTCACCCTGATACCATGTATTAATGATGAAGAAATCGTTGGTGTCCTAGGAATCGTGAGAGACTTCACAGAAAAGAAGGAGATGGAAGAAAAACTGCGGGAAAGTGAGGAGCGCTATCGCAATCTTGTTGAAACTGCTCCTGAAGCAATTTATACCCTTTCCAAAGATGGAATCATCACGTCTCTTAACCCGACTTTTCAAAAGATAACGGGTTGGAAGACATCTGACTGGCTTGGCAAGTCCTTCAAGTCGATTATTCATCCCGACGACTTATCTTCTGCGGTAGAGTCGTTTCAGAAGTCCCTTCGAGGAGAGATGCAGCAGCCGATAGAATTGCGTGTTCTTTCGAAGCAAGGCAGCTATTTGATTGGGGAATTCATAAGCAGGCCTCTGATCAAAGAAGGAGAAGCTGTGGGCGAGTTTGGGATCGTTCGCGACATCACCGAGCGCAAAACTGCGGAAGAAGCATTACGGGCCTCAGAGGCAAAGTTCCGCGTTCTTTTTGAAAACGTACCTGTTGGTGTCTATCAAAGCTCTCCTGAAGGAAAAATCCTTACTGCCAATCCAACATTAGTGCGAATGCTTGGCTACGATTCGTTATCTGAGCTTTTTGCCGTTGACATTACACGGGATCTGTATGTGAAAAAAGAGGATAGGAAGGCATGGCAGCAGAGATTGGAAGAAAAAGACGAGCTACGCAATGCTGAGCTTGTCTTGAAACGGAAAGATGGACAAAAGCTGATTGTGCTGGAAAATTCCCATGTCCTGCGAGACGATTCGGGAGAAGTGTTGTATTATGAAGGGACTCTGACAGACATTACGGAAAGAAAGATGCTTGAGGTGAGGCTTTCAGCGCTAAACCTCTACAGCGGAAAACTTAATGCAGCAAATGATCTTCAGCAAATCTACGAATTGACATTGGAAGCCATGGAAAGGATGCTAGGTTTTGAGAATGCAGCGTTCATGATCGAAGAGAAGAGGGAACTTCGGGTCGCATGTCAGCGCGGAACGCCAGAACAGTGCTTGGAATTGCCATTAGACGGAACCAAGAAAGGGTTGACTGTCAAAGCGGCAATCACGCGCAAGCCAGTGCTTGCCTATGACGTAAGGAAAGAAGAAGATTATGCTGAAGCCAATGCGAGCATTAGATCGGAACTCGCCGTTCCAGTTGAAATTGAAGACAGAATCCTTGGCGTTTTAGACGCAGAGAGTAGCAAGGTTGGAGCTTTCGACGAGAATGATGCAATGTTACTTCAGATTCTGGCGTCCCACGTAGCAACCGCGATCAGCAACTTGGAAAAGAGAAAAGAGAATGAAGAACGATCCAGCCAGATGACTTCGCTGATGCGTAGCTCAACTGAGATGATTCGCCCGATGGATCTTCGAAAGCGGCTTGAGAAAATTGCTGAAGCAATCAGAGAACTCGGATGGCGTAGAGTGGTCATCCGTGCTGTTCGAGGCTCTGACATGGAGATAACAAACCCTGAAGACTTCGTGACTGCCGGATTGTCAGATGAAGAAAAGGAGTTTCTGTGGAGCAATAAGGTCCCTGGACAGGTGTGGCGCGAGCGTTTCGGACCAGACTATGAACGCTTCAAGATGGGCGAGTTCTACTACCTGCCTTGGAGTGACCTATGGGTTAGAAAAAGATTCAGCGAAGGCACTGTCTCAAGCCACCTTAAACCTGAAGACATGATTGACTGGGATCCAGAGGATTTGCTCTATGCTCCGCTTCGATTGGCAGATGGACAAATCGTGGGCATGCTGAGCATAGATGACCCGTTAGACGGAAGAAAACCCACGAAGGATGCGCTAGCACCGTTGGAGCTTTTCATACATCAAGCGGCTGTGGCTATTGAAAATGCTCAACTGATTCAGCAGTTGAACGATGCCAAGGATCAAGTCAAAGAATATGCGAACCAACTTGAGCTGAAGGTGAAGCAAAGGACTCGAGAATTGGAAGAGGCTCAAAGCAAGCTGATTAAAGCTGAACGCCTTGCAGCCATTGGAGAAATAGCAGCCATGGTGGGTCACGATCTGCGAAACCCGTTGACAGGCATTGCTGGTGCCACATACTACTTAAGAACAAAATCAGGCAGAGGAATTGACGACAGATCAAAAGAAATGTTAGAAATCATTGAAAAAGACGTGGAATATTCGAACAAAATTGTGAACGATCTTCTGGACTATTCGCGAGAGATACGTCTGGAGCCAAAGGAAGCCACTTTGAGATCAATTGCCAAGGAAGCATTATCTTCTGTCAGAGTTCCCGATAGCATCCGAGTGAAAGACTTGACCAAGAATCAACCAAAAATAAAGGTTGATCCAGGAAAACTGAAGAGAGTTTTCATCAACCTAATCAAGAATGCAGTAGACGCAATGCCAAGAGGCGGAACTTTGACGATTAAGAGTAAGGAAAAGGATGGCAAGATCGACATAGCCTTCATTGACACCGGAACCGGAATGACCAAAGAGGTTTTACGGAAAATCTGGTCGCCGCTATTCACGACGAAGGCCAAGGGAATGGGATTCGGGTTGCCGATTTGCAGACGTATCGTAGAGGCACATGGAGGCAGCATTAGAGTTGAAAGTGCGGCTGGCAAAGGAACCGCATTCACTGTAACCATTCCCATCGAGCCTCAGCTTGAAGGAGGTGGCAATATTTGGGTGAACGTGCCCGAATCCTTATTGTCGATGATGACGAAACGATAAGAAAAGTGCTGGCGACTATTCTAGAAGAAAATGGGTACGATGTTGACACAGCAGAAACTGGAAAAGAAGCCATCGAAAAGAGCAACACCAGTTTCTACAACTTAGCTCTGATAGACTTCCGACTTCCCGATATGGACGGAACGGAATTGCTGACTGCTATAAGAGAAACCTCTCCAAGAATGGTTAAGATCATTGTGACGGGCTATCCGTCTTTGCAGAATGCTATAGAAGCTGTAAACAGGAGCGCAGACGCCTACGTGGTCAAACCTGTGAACGTGGATAATGTTCTCGCAGCAATTGAGGAGCATCTGAAGAAACAGCAGGAAGAGAAGGAACATAGTCAAGAAAAAGTGGCGGAATTCATAGAAGTACGCATTCAAGAGTTAGAGAAGGAGAGAGTAACTACCCCTAGGAAGTCTCGTTGACATCTTCGTTTACACTCACCAACTCTAGTATGGAATTCTTCGTTTTTGCTGGTTTGTCTTCCCTGCAGTAATTGATGTCTGTATTCAGGAAATGCTAGAGACGGTTTGCCTTTGCTCTCTGAACTGTTTCTACCCCCTCCATATATAGGTTGAACAATCGCTAATGTTGATGATACGGAGGATCGGGTTTGAATCAGAGGTCAAGTGACAATGTCTCTTGCATCTTCCCGCTTTTTCTAGTCAAACGTGAAACTCGATGATCTATAGAAGTCTCTTTCCTCTTATTATGTAGTGCATTTCTTCGCTTTGGATGAATGTAAATCCATATTTTGTGTAAAGCCGTTGAGCCGGAATATTCTTCGTTAAAACATCGACTTCCAGCCATCCTTTACCCATATGCTCAGCAATCTTTTCGATGTAGTCAAGGATGCACGTGCCTATTCCGAGTCGTCTGTACTCTTTTGCGACGCCTAGGCTTGCTACGAGCAGGCTTTCGTGTTGTTCTTGGATGGCCCACAATCCGACCGTTTTCGTTCCTAGCTTGACAAAACAGCAGGGAAGTCTGAGGAGTGTAAGCGCACGTGACTTAAAAACATGAAGCATTAAAGACAAGGGAGAGAGAGGCCAAGCCAAACTGAGAGGTAGAGCGCTACCCTCTTCGCTGTCCCTAAAGAAACGATGCTCGAGCAGGAGAAACTGGAGACGCTTGATCCCCTTTGCAGCTTTGAACTGCAGCTTTCCACAGATATCTGGCTTGGCTCGAACCTCTTTCTTCAAACGCAAACCTCAGCTCAGCGCACGTATTACGAGCTCGCGTGTTGGTTTTTCATGCTGATCCTCGTCTTTATCCTTTTTTCTAGTGCGCGCTGAATCTCAAGTTGTAGCTACAATCAGAGCAGCTTTGGATGTCATCTTATGAAAGCTTTTGAGGAGCTATCTTGCTTGCATTGGATATTAGCAATGGTCTTGGGCTTTTTGGCGCGTTTTGAACCGTTTTGCACCAAAATCTAATAAGAATATGTTGGCATACCTCTTGGCGAGGTAGTTTTGTTGATCGCTGCAGAAGAGCTTCAGGAGAGAGTAGACAGATTTCCCAGAGTCAAACTTGTGAACTTGCCTACTCCGCTGCAAAAGATGCCTCGGCTAACAAAATCATTGAATGGCCCGCAACTGTGGATAAAGAGGGAGGACTGCACAGGTCTAGCGTTTGGAGGTAACAAAGAAAGGAAAGCGGAGTTCTCAATGGGAGATGCGTTGAGCAAGAAGGCTGATGTTGTGATAACCACTGGACCCCTGCAATCAAACCACTCACGGGCCACAGCCGCAGCCGCAAGAAAACTAGGCCTGAAAGTAATTTTAGTCTTAACTGGAGAAAAGCCACAGAACTATGATGGAAATCTTCTTCTGGATTACCTTTTGGGAGCTGAAATTCGATTTCTCCAAGGAACAGCCACGAAGCTGGGTAGGGTCTGCTTTATGGAAGAGATAGCGGAGGACATGAGGAAGAAGGGACATGTCCCCTACGTGATACCCGCTGGTGCTTCCTACCCTCCTGGGGCAATTGCTTATGCCAACGCCATGCTGGAGTTATTTGAGCAGGCACGGAATTCCGACTTCAGAATTGACCATGTCGTTCATGCTGCCGGTTCCGGTGGGACACAGGCTGGACTAGTTTTGGCCAACGAAGCACTAGGATCAAAAGTCGACGTTTTGGGAATTTGTGCCGAGCCACATACTCAAGATCAGTTAGCTAAGAAGACAATCGAAATAGCGAGGGCAACTGCTGAAATGCTAGATGTCGAAGTAATCGTGAAGTCAGATGATGTAGTTTTGAATGAGGACTACGCTGGAGAGGCGTATGAGGTGCCGACTTCAGAAGCTCTGAACGCTATTAGACTCGTTGCGCAAACCGAGGGAATACTGCTTGATCCTATCTACACTGGAAGAGCCATGGCTGGACTTATCAGTCTCATAAGACAGGGCCATTTTGAAAATGAAGATAATATAGTCTTCATACACACTGGAGGAACACCAGCACTTTTTCCATACAGAAGAGAGTTTGTCTGAACCACTCGTCTGTGGTAAGACGCAAGCCAGAAGTTGTTGGCCAAGCCTACATGGGAAAGACAAGAATGACTAGTGGTGCGGGGGATGGGGTTTGAACCCATGCAGCCCTGCGGCAGCAGGTCCTAAGCCTGCCTCCTTTGACCAAGCTCGGACACCCCCGCAACAGTCAAACTCAAATGCTGAATCTGCGTCCTCTTTTATATCTGTTTAACCATAAGCCGTAAGGAATGCTTGAAGCATAAAATAGCCTGCAAGCAGAATAATAACGCCTCATTCCGCCTTTGACTGGCATAGAGGATTTCTTCACAAATCATATAAGGCGGTTCTGCAGGAATATTTATCAAGAGAATGGTAGGAAGGAGAAAAGGAAAGGAGATTCCCACGATGAAAAGTTACCTACCATCCTCCGAAATAACTTTCTGGTTCAATTCTACTTTTAAGTTTTTGTAGAACATTCTTCCGCAAACCATATTTAGGCAGTTGTTCTTGATGCAGGACTCACCGTGGCGAATGGCAGGAGGAGAAAGGAGAGGGTGCAAGAATTCCCTTGTTTAAACAACGCCCACCATCCTCCATAATAAAATCTCTCATCATTACTCATAAGGTTTTGCAAAGCCTGAAAGACAAGATAGCTCAGCTCCACTCTCTCTGGTTTGGCAGAGTTGTTGCTCAGAAAGGCTGTTTTTGCCAGTAGTCACTTATTACAATTCAAAAACCTTCTGAGCATCAAGCCATCCTTAAACTTTTAAACACGCCCAAGCCTCAACTCTATGATATATTTCTAGAAAGGTGAAACCGAAAGCTCTAAATTTCTTGGCGAACCTTCTTTTTCGAAAGAAGGGCCATGCCTCGGTAGCCTAGCCTGGTGGGGCACCGCCTTGGTAAGGCGGCGGTCGCGGGTTCAATTCCCGCCCGAGGCTCCACTCCAAGAGAACAAACTGAGGATGATTGTGATGTCAACCAGTTTGGAAAGATATCTGAAAGACATTAAACTTGAAGCCTTCTTCAAGACCTTAGACGTATCCAACCCTGAAACGCTTGCTGAAACAGTGGAACATTTCACAACCAAAGAAGCAGAGAGAAGAGACAAGATTGTCTTCAACTATTTTGGACAAAGCGGAATAAACCGCATAGTAGGCACGGTTACTGGGAAATTGCTGGAAAAACCAGAGCTTCGGTCAAATGCAGAAGTGCTAGACATCGGTGCTGGCACAGGTTTCTTTACGATCAGAATCGCCAAGCGAATACGGGCTGAAAAACCAAAAGCTTCATTCTATGCAATGGACCTAACACCAGCAATGCTGCTTTCCCTAGTTAAGAAAAACGCTGACATAACACCATTTGTCGGAGTGGCCGAAAACATCCAGGGCAGCATAGCACAGGCAAAGCAATTCCTGAACGTTCCGAACAAGTTTGACGCAACATTCTCCACGCTAATGCTTCATCACAGTGACGAACCTGAAAAGGTCTTCGAAAGCTTGAAGACAATTCTGGGGGAAAATGGCAAAGCGGTTTTGGTTGATCTGTGCGAACATGGTTTCGAGGAATTTAGAGCAGAAATGGGTGATGTGCATCTGGGTTTTAGGCCTGAAAGCATCCGTGAAATGGCTCGAAAGCACTTCTCACACGTGGATATTGAGAAACTGCCCGGAATAAGTTGCGAATGCTCTGGCAGAGCGGCGGAAATCTTCGTGGCTTCAATGCACAATTGAGGGCAATGCCAAATTATTATAATTTATATATGGATGAGCAACAATGAAGATAGAGAGGTAAACCCTTGCCCCTTGACGAAGCCATCACTTATGCGCTGATCGCAATAGGGGTAATCATCGCCTGCGTAATCATTGTCTATGTGATGAAAAGACGCGGAAAGAAGCCAGAGGAAGTGCTGAAAGAGGAAAAGCCGCAAGCAGGTCTAGAGGGTTTGCCCTTCAAAATCCTAAAAAGCGTTTCTCAAAACGAAGCCAGCCGCGCCAAAGAAGAACTGCGAATTCTAGATTTGGAAAGAGAGATCCTCGGCGATGCAATTCGACGCTTATATGAAGCCCACGCAGAAGGAAAAATAACTGAGGAAGAAAGAGAACGGCTTGCAGAAACGTACAAATCTCGCATGATGACCGTGAAAGACGCCATATCAAAAGATGAATCAGTCGTGGCCTTGCACGAGCTTGAAGCGATGCAGGAAGACCTAATAAAACTGTTCAGCGATCGCTTCGACGAAATAAGCGGAAAAATCGATGAACTCCGCCAGAAAGCAAGAACAAAACCAATAAAAGAAATAACCATACCAGCCGAGAAAGCTCCAACAACCGAAGAGCCAGAAGAAAAAACCACGGCAGAAGAGAAGACAAAAAGAAAACGAAAGCCACCTCCGTCAAAACCAAGTCCAAGGACAGAAGCAGAGAAGAGAATAGAGGAAATCAGAAACGAAGTGGAAAAGGTCTTAGACAGGTTAGGGCAGATGGAAATTGAATCCTAAACATGAACAAGTAGAAATGGCAAAAAAGAACGCGGCATTGAAAGCAGTTAAACATATCAAAGAAGGCTTTGTCGTTGGTTTAGGAAGTGGAAGCACAGCTGCATATGCCATTGAGGAAATTGGAAACAGAATAAGGCATGAAGGATTAAGCATCTTCGGTGTCCCAACTTCTTATCAAGCGTTTATGTTGGCTGTCAAGCACAAGATCCCAATAACAACCTTGGAGGAGCACCCGAGGTTAGATCTGACGATAGATGGGGCAGACCAGATTGACAAGGACTTAAATCTAATAAAGGGAATGGGCGGCGCGCTTCTGCGGGAAAAAATAGTTGCATCAGCTTCAAAGAAGTTTGTAGTCATAGCAGATGAAAGCAAGAAGGTCAAGGTTCTAGGGGAGAATAATCATCCGGTCCCATTGGAAGTCGTTCCGTTTGCTGCAAAGCCAATCATGCTCAAGTTGAAGGAGATGGGCGGAACCCCCATCTTGCGAGAGGGAAAGGGAAAAGTCGGACCAACAATAACAGACAATGGAAACGTTATCATAGATGTGAACTTCGGGCTCATCGAATCTCCGTCAAAATTGGAGAGTGTCTTGAGGAACCTGCCAGGCATTGTTGAAACCGGGTTGTTCTTGAAAATGGCAGATGTAGTGCATATTGGGACGGCCTCTGGAACGGAAACGATAGAAAAAGAATAGTTTATGACCAATCATTGATACAAGCATATTCCTGAGACAAGCTAACGTTGCAAGGGAGTCTGCCGAAGAAACATGCTTGATTTTGCGTCCTAGTGAATCATGGCAATAGACTCCAAATTTCTAGTACATATTTTGCTTTCTCAACATTATTACTAATATCAATTTGTATTTAATAACGTTTAAACGGCAGAATGTGTTTTAGTGAAAACAAAAATAGGGTCGTTGCACATGGAGGTGAAATGATGGAAATAACCTCAAAAGAAAAGATGATAACCTTCGCTATGATAGGATTATGCGCAGTCATCGGAGTAATGTCTTTCCTATCTGTCGTCTATTATGGCCAAGCAAACGGCATGAATAGTCAAACAGCTCATCTTCAATCATTGGTTGACCAGTTGCAGGCAGAGAAAGCAGACTCAGAAAACCAGATCAACTCGCTCAACGCTCAAGTGGCGAATCTCACCGACCGATTGGCAACTCTCACCAAAGAGAACAGTAAACTGACTAGCAAATTGAACAAACTGATGGATCAGATGCATGCTCTCACGGGCGGAGTAGATCGAATAGAAGCAAAATTTGACTACCTTAGTACGCGTAAGCCATTGCTGTCCGAGAACCCACCTACGGTGTCGAAGGATCGAGATATCATAAGGTAATCTTCTCCTTTTCTTTTCTCATATTTTTGTATAGATCAGAATCCTACCTAGAATGCTTTTTGGTCCTTCACTGCCTAATCCCTAACTCATTAATCGATGATGAGCCGCCGCTATTGTCTGTTGATGCGGAACTGCTAATGGCGACGATGCCAAGACAGGGCTAATTGTAAGCTCGCTGTTCAAGAAGAACCCATTGAAAATCCATTGGCGAATGCGCAGAACCCTACCTAATAGCGCAATGTTGCAGAGAAAGCCTTAATTCAAGCGTCAATAAAGAAAACAAATCTTGAAACAAGAGCCGGGGTAGCCTAGCCTGGCTTGGGCGCCAGACTCATAATCTGGAGAGCGTAAAGGGGCTATTGTGCGCCCAGAGGTCGCGGGCTCGAATCCCGCCCCCGGCACCAAAACGCCACGCCAGCCAGCAAGCTCTTTCCACGCTAACACCAACACCCTGCCAGTTTCATCTTTCAACTCAAAAATAGCCAGCCTCACAAATCCCTGATTGACACTTTTCACGTCTCTAACAATAGGGTCCGTGGCAACTATTCCCTTAACGTTACGCATACAGCACTTTTCTGTCAAGTCACCTATCTCTAGGAACCTTTCGACTGGAAAAATGCTTCTACGTAAGTGCCTGAGTCAACGTGAACCTCCAGGCCTTCTCCTACCGCTCTCTTTACTCTGGCATTGATTATTCGCAGTCCTACATCTTCCTTTAACACTCTCTCAAGCTCATCCACTCTCTCGTTCCAAACTACGATGGATATTTCACCTGTCTCATCAGCTATGATGAGTCGCATCACTTTGCCAGGGCTGGAATCCTGTCTTTCGAAATTGGTTGCTGAAAACAGTTTCCTGACCGTACCGGCCACGTTTACTCTTTTGTTCCAGTGACCGCTGATCAACTCGCCGATTTTTGTCGTGAACCTATCGACCGCTGGATAGTCTTCTGCATTCAGATCTTCAGGATTGACTTCAACCTGGCTTCTTTCCCCAATATGGAGCTCAACTCCTCCGCGACCTTCTTTCGTATAGCCGTGAGAAACACGTACTATCTGCCCAACCTTTATCGCTTTAGACTCTATAAGGCGCGTCCTATCATTCCATAGAACCACCCGTAGAATGCTGTGCGTGTCAACGATGATGAGACTTGCGAGTTTCCCACTCCTATTCCCGTTAAAGGTTTTGGGTGAAAAGACAGCGACAACTCGGCCAGCCACGGTCACGTTGTTTAGACTTGGAACCAAATCCGCTAGCGAAAGCGTAGGAATTGTGATTTGAATATCCTGGATTTTTGTGCCTAGCTCCGCCGCGATCATCCGCAACAAGGTTTCATCTGAAATGAAGCCGTTCGTTTTTCGTTTTTGCCTCTCCAGTCTTCCTTCGACTTCTTCTCTCGAGATTTCTGGATGTTTCGAAAGGATGTGGGTGATTATCTGCTCAGTCGTCATTTAGACTTCGGCACCGCAGAAAACTATGCTTTGCTATCAGGTTTATTAAAAGCCTATTGGCGACTTTCTAATGAACCTGAAGGAATTAGGAGTGTCGATGGGCATCGAGATGCTTTACGGATTTGGCATTGTTCTGGTAATCAGTGGTTTGGCAGTTATCCTGATAGCAACGCTTGCTCTCTTCTTCTCAAACGTCAAGGAAGAGGGAGAAACAAAAGGAGGCGGAGTCATCATAATCGGACCAATTCCCATAGTTGCTGGAACAGACAAAGAATCCATCAAGACGATTCTTCTGACTTCGACTGTGCTTACGATAATTCTTTTTGTGATCATGGGGGCGTACTACCTGATGTCTAGGTGAGTGAAGAGAACTGTCAGCAGCAACTGATGACGGAGATTCGAGGCATACAATTGATAGGTCTAGCAGTTTCCGCCGCCACACATTGCTATTAATTATTGGATTTTTGCTGGTTTTCTTGGGCATGGTAATCTTGGCTGTTGCGGTCTTATTGTATGGCTATAGTGATTCAAGTTTGGGAGCCTTTCTCCTAATAGGCCCTTTTCCCATAGTCTTCGGTGCAGGTCCGGGAGCAGCATGGCTTGTTCTGTTTTCCATTATATTTGGAGTCTTGACGATCATCATAACGCTAATAATGACTCGAAGACGGATGAAAAGGACAAGCCCGCAGGCTTTCTTCTACTCTTCTTTTTCCTCTTTGCCATAGAATAGAAAAAGGAAAATCAAAACCAGCACTGTCAATGTTGCGATCATGAGCACATACTTGAGTATTTCGAAGTATTCTGCTACGTTCATTGAAATTGCCCTTCTTTACCCCTACATTTGGAGTTTAAATATTTAAGGAGTAGGTTTCTTCCACTCTGTCATTAAAGTTTCATAGAGATCATCGCGTTCCTCTATGTCGCCATACCACGCCAAAGCATTTGCAATTTTCTGGGCAATAAGATGATAACACAGATGTACTTGTCTGTCTAAGACGCGGAAGTAAAAGTCATCGCATGTGCAGAACTCGGCCTGAGCCATTATCAGATAATCGCGTTCTTTTCCAACTACAATCCATACGGTCTTGCCGCTTGGCTTGAAGACATATTTCTTCACGCGGTTCTCCTTTAAAGCTTCATAGGCCTTTGTGAAACGCTGGCCAAAGCTTTCGTACAGTCTTGTTAGGCTCTTGCCCGTCAATTTGCCATCTGTTTTTGCCTCTTTACAAATAGCGTTCAGCATGTCGATTTCAGATTCCTTGTCCATGAGTCCACGAACCTTCAGGCGCAAACAAGCTGAGTCGCGAAAGGAATGAGCCCTGCTATTCCATGTTGATGGGTTCGCCCTTCGTTTTCTTTTCTTCGCCAGCCTTCGGCAAAGTAACCTCCAATACCCCGTTCTTATATCCTGTCCTTGCCTCATTCACCCTAACCTTTGCTGGCAAAGTGACTTCCTTGTAATACTTGCGTTCTGCAGTGTCAACCGATATGGTAAGCGCGTCTTCTGTTCCGTGCAGTTCAATATCCTTCTTATCGACCCCAGGCAATTCCACTACAATGTGGATTTCCCCATCTGTTTCTATTATGTCAACGAGCGGTTCCCGTTCCTCCTTCACCAGAGGCCCGCGACGACTTGGCTTCAGGTTCCCAAACTCGTTGATCTCGGGTTTTCCATCAGGGCCTATTTTCACGCTGTAGCCGTAAACGAATGGCCCGAATTCCCGTGCAGTTGAGCCGTCTGGAAGCTTTCGTTCTCTGACGTAATCTTTGGGAACTTGAGAAGTGAAGTTCTTGAATTCATCTTCCATCATTTTCTCCATTTCGTGGAACATTTTGTCGATATCTTCGAAGTCCCAGCTTCCGAAGAATGGGGAGCGTCTCTTCTTAAACCATTCCGGGGAATCATCCTCGTTTGGCGTCACTCTTTCACCTTGTCAGTTTGTGAAGAAGGCTATTGTGTATAAACATTATGCTTAACGCTTCTTAGCTTAGGGTTTTGAGCTGGCTCAAGGTTCCAAGAAAGGTTCCGTCCAAAAGATACGTCTCTGCGTTTTCCAAGTCAACGGCCTCTGAGCGAAGAACTGGACCTGCAATCATCCCAGTCCTCGCGTCGCTACTTGGTCGTGACTCGTTCAGCGGTCTGCCTCCGAGGAAATCGTTGAACGAGGGCATTATGAAAAGCTGCAAGACCTTCGGTCTGATCCCATAGTGCTTCAGCAAAGTCTCTTCAGGACTATTCTCGATCTTTAGTCTATGCTTTTGCAGCAGAATCTTGGCTAACTGTATTTTGTCGCACTTTGCCTTCACCCAGACTTGCCTTGTTATTCTGAAGCCAGCTAGATCACGAAAAGCCACGACAGGATGGACATGCCCCATCACCAGCGTTTGGCACTTTAGGATGTGGGGTGATGGCCATTGGTGCCCGTGGAAAAACCCCTCTGTTCCCAGCGCCAAGCCAGTTGAGGGCAGTAGCTTGATATTTTCTGGTAGCATCGGTTCGAGGTTTCCATCGTGATTGCCGCGGAGTATCCATGTTTCCTTTATGTGTTTTCCCAGCTCGCTGAAGAAGTCAGGAATGTCGTGCCATTCGCTCATTTCTGCAGTTGCAACAGTATGCTTTACATCACCCAGAATCAGCAGCCTTTCTGGTTTATGTTCGGTTACTAGGCTCATCAATTTCTCTGTAAGTTTCGGTGTTTGAGTTGTTACATGTATGCCTTTCTTGGAGAGGGCCATCTCCCAACCTATGTGCAAGTCAGCGATGACCATCGTCCGCATTTTCTGCGTCTTTATCAGCGCCGCGGGATATGGCAACAGAGGAATTATCATTCCGTTTCCTTTTCCGGTTTCATCAAGCCAAGTACAGTTTCGTACATCTTTGGGTTCCCAGCGGCTACAAATTCCACTTTTTGCTTTGGGTCCAATTTGACGTCCAGAGGCTTTCCTGTTGGTGAGGTTATTTTTGCACCTGCCTCTTGTATTATTAGCCAAGCTGCAGCGATATCGGTTGTGCGAAGCTTTCCACGGATGTCTATGAACCCATCTGTCGTTCCGTCTGCAACATAACATAGTTCAAGCGCATTGGCTCCAAAGTGGCGAATGTGCTTTGTCTTCCCGATCAGGCTTGTTAGTCGCGGTGCTATCTTTCCAACCTTGTAGGAATTTAGATCTAAGCCTATCACCGCTTCTTCCAGTGACGTGCTCTTTGACGGAGAAATCTTTGCGTTGTCTCGGTAGGCTCCTTTTCCTTTTTGCGCTGTGTATGTTATGTTGTGAAATAGGTCTGACACTAGCGCGGTATGTGTGGTTTTCAATAGTGGTTTTGTGGATATTGCGATTGATGTTGCGTAGAAGGGTATTCTTCTTGTGAGGTTGGTTGTTCCGTCTATGGGATCAGTTGTCACATAGCACTCGCAGGGATTCTTGCCGCACTTCTTCAAGCCTGATTCTTCGCTTATGAGCGTGAATGATATATTGCGATCTTCTAGAGTGCTTACTATGGCAGCTTCAGCGGCTAAGTCGATCCGCCTTAAGGGGTCGCCTCCGGCTCCAATGCCCAAGTTAGGCTGCGACTGATTCAAAGTTGCCAAAAGCGGAGAAATCTGTTTGATTACGTTGCTCTTGCATTGGATAAGAATTTGCATCCAGTCAGTTTGTGGTGGCATCTAGAATATTCTCCATTGTCTTGTATTACTGCCATACTGGTTTTGATAAAGACTTCGCAAAATCCTTCTGGCAGGAATTGCAGTTTGAAAAGGTGATATGGAATGTCCAAGATCGTCTTAGATGGGCGTTGAGCGACAAGGCTTAAATGAAATAGGCACGACTTGGGAATCTCCAGAGAAGGGTAATTCCTTGTTCACAAGAGTCAGGTCTCTAGCTGTCTATGTTTCAGATACGAAGCAGGCAAAGAAGTTCTACACCGAAATCCTTGGATTCGAAGTCTCTGCTGAGTTGGGACCAAATCTTTGCTTCCTCAAATCCAAGTCCGGCAACATCGACGTGTACGTGGAAGGCGGATGCAAGCAGACCCGAATCAACGACAGAAACTGCCGCTTAAGCTTCTTCCTGCAAACTGACAAGCCTGCTTCTGAATGCTACGCATCACTCAAGTCAGCAGGAGTCGAGCTACTACAGCCAAAACCTGAACCGGTCGACGAAGAAACCGCCATTTTTCAATTCAAAGACCCTCATGGCAACATAATCGAAGTCTCAGCAAAAGCATAGACATCTCCATCCCAAACACCTGCTGGCAATCAAGCACCTAATCAAAAACTCCGGAGCTCAACCTATATATAAGGGGGGTAGAGTCCCCTCAGAGAGGCATTATTCACTACCATACCCTGTCTGAACCCTGTTTATAGAGAGGGTACAGTCTATTGACATGCAAGGCTTCAAACCCTTCTTCTCTCTACGCTTGATGAAAAGCTTTTTGACGAGGACCTCGTTCGGCAAAAGGCTAGTTATAGAGGCAAGTTCTAAAAGACTACACCAGAAGACAACCTCAGAAAGCATTTAACTACCATCAGACATAGGGTACTATCGGCTAGGAGGGACATCAACGGCTTCAAGGATCTCAGAGATTCTGGAAATGCTTGCTGACGGAAAATGGCATACGTTAGAGGAAATAAGGCAAAGCGCCAAAATAGACACTGACCAGTTTCAACGAATCACAGACTTTCTAAAAGAATATGACTTCATAATCACAGACGAAGCGAAAAACCGAATAAAACTCAACAAGATGGCTCAAAAACTTCTACGTCAAGAAGCTACTGCATGAGAGATTTCAAGCCTCTATAAACCCTCAAGAACTCCTTGCCTTTATCAGTGACTTCAAGCGAACCATTGTTAGAACCGTCACCTTGAGCCACTATTCGCAGGAACCCAAGTCGAAGCAGAAAATGTGAATAGGATTTGAGCTGCCTGAAGCTTAGGTTACAGTTATACATTAAATGGGTCTTTTTGACTCCCCCCATAGAGACGTTCAATATGTCTGCGATTATATCCAAGCGTCCACGATGTTTATTGCTGACTTGCTTTTCATTTCGAATCAACAAGCTCACCCACATCGCCTTTCAAAAAGGGCTGTTTGTGGTCTCCTTTCTCCCAGAATAATACCTGAGAACACTAATTTAAACATTCTGAAAGCTGAAATCTGCAGAAATGGGTGATTTGAAAAGACAAAAATAGGGCAGTGATTGTCGATCGTGCCCTAAGAGGCGCGTAATCTTTTTAGGATTTTTTCGCTGTCAGCATTCTTCTCTACGAAAATGGTTATCTTGTTTTCGTCAATGACCATAGAAAGCATTTTGACGTTTTTTCCCTCGACTGTAATGCTCCTAACGCTGCCCAGATCAAAAAGCTCCGAAAGTTCTTGGCTCCCGTCAATCGCCGAAGAAGACAGGATAGCATAGTCTATGATCTTCGTGGGATCCTTGAGGTCAATTGAAGCCGAGGTGGAGTTCCTCAAGATGTAACCTACAACTCCATCGTAACTCTTGATTTCTTCTAAGCTTGTTTTCAGATTATTCATAGGCGCAGTTTCCTCAAGAGCAATCGGTTCGATCACGGTGGCAGTTTCCTGAACACTCTTCTTCTTAACCATAACTTTTCAGCCTCAATCATTCAACTAAAGGCTTTACCCGAATAAGCTCGCCTTTCCTGATCTCCAAAGTGCTCTGTATCTTTTCCGGCATTTGCACGATTCCCTTCCCTTCATATTTCGAATCTTTTATGGGCTTGACCTTGCACTGCGTTGACTTTCCGCCAAACGTTTCGATTTCGACCTTTTCGATTCTTCTCTCTGGGTAGAGTTCTTGCCACTGTGACAGCAACTCATTGTCAACACGCACGGTATCTGCGGGCACAAGCAAGCCTCCAATGTTCTCGACTATGAACTGGTTCACTGGTGGCTCAGGAAGGGGAGCTTCAGGCTCGACTTCGAGTTTGATTTCGCGTCTGGGTTCTTCCGGTATTGATTCTTCTGCTGGCTCCTCCAATGGTTTCTCGAAGCCTCTCGTTATCGGGATTTCACGCCTCATATCAGTTTCATCTGGCTTGTTTTTGAGGGGGGCAGGGCTAATCCTCTCCAACAGCTTAAGAACAGTAGGAATGAGAACGCGGGTTACAGTGTTCACGTAGTTCTTGTCTGCATTCTTTGAAGTGACTGTTACGAGGTAAAGGTCATTCATGCACGAAACGCTTACTCTACCTTTACTGCTATCGAGCGTTATGCTTTCAATACCGCCTAAAGTGTCGGCTTTTTCGAGTATGCTGTCAAAAGAATCCACAACGCGAACGATAGTCTTCTCAGGAGTGTTTTCATCTCCAGCTATGATTTCACCGTCGTGGGTGAAAATGAAAGAGTTTCTAATGTCAGGACAGATGTTCTGAATTTCGTTTAGGGTATTCTTTAGGGCAAAGGAGTAAACTTCATTGTCCATATTTTCACTTCCGAATCATGCTTTTCTAGGATATTTTGAAGAGTATCCGCTCAGGAACGCCGTCGCTTTCTACAACAAGATATCTCAGGCCTTCAGTGTCGCCAAGTTGATCTAGCCATTTTAGCGCCTCGCGAGCTTTCTGTAGGACAAGAAGCCTTTCTTGGTGGCTACGGACAACTTCTTCTATGGCTGTCAATTCATGGAATGGGTTAGCGTCAAGCACTATGTTTAGGCTGCCTATCGAGATTTCTCCTAGACTTTCAGATAAGGCTTTTTTGCCTGCGAGTTTCATGACGACTTCGCGGATTTTCTTGGATTTTTCAGCCAAGGCTCTGATATCGTCTAGCCGGCGTAGATACTCGCCTAACGTGCTCTTTGTATCACCTATTTCCTTATCTAGGGTTTCAGCTATTTCTTCTGCCGATCCGTATTCTTTTATTTCAACGACCATTTGTGGCACCTCCGATGAGGAACAATAGAGGGAAAGTGGAGAGTATTGTTTTCACCCTACCCCCATTCTCAACGAACAAAGGGGAAACTACTGAGTGGGAGCAACCGCTGAATACATGAATTGGTTGCCCTTTGAAGACACTAGTTTAACTTGGTAGTTGTTGCCGTTGACCATCAGCGGGGTGTTGGTCATAGTTATGTTAAGTACCAGTCCTGAGTTAGCACCTATGTTTGCGGGCAGTTGGCTAGCAGGAAAAGTTGTGGTGTGCTTGACGTTGTTTATCCAAGCTTCATTCATGGTTACTGGTGATGTTCCTGTGTTGTTCACAGTCACGGCGATCCATGAAGGATTGGCGCTGGGTCCAAATGCCATGTTTGTTATCTGCACCTGCTCTGTGGCCATGAATGTAAAGGTCAAAGCTCCCATCCATGCTGCTACGGCAATGCTAACAGCAACCGTAACTGCGATCAGTATAATCGAAGCGACTACGGGGCTAAGGGCTTTCACGTTCTTCCAGATTTTCATCTTTCCTTTTATCCCTCCTTTTGGGCTTAGTTGGTTACGTAAGTAGAAGCCAGGCATTTAAATCTTACGACTTAATACACCATATTAATCATTTGTAAAACAACTCTACAGAAATGCTGAGAGAATTGCTCAGTTTGATGCCTGGTTAATGATTGAAAAGGGAATTGTACAACAACGGGGAGCGTTGTGGTGCAAGGTTCAGCGGTCAAGTTCGTCGAAAAGTTTGAGCAGGAGGTTTGCCATTTTTTCACCGAATTCGGTTTTTAGGTAGTATTTCTTTAGTGGGTCGATGCGTTGGCTTTTGGCGAGTCCGTTTTCTTCGATTTCGATCATTCTTGATCTGAATGTGCCGTCGCTGAGTGTTAGGCCGTTGTCGTGCATGAATTCTTTTGCTTCTTTCCATTTGCCGCGGCTCACGTGAAGCAGTAGTATGCAGTCTATGGCGTGGTCTTTTTCGAGCATGGTTTTTATGGGTGCGAGTTTGGGGTCGGTGAGGATGCGCTTAACCTTCTCCTCTTCTCCATTCTTCACCATTCAACATCATCCTTCAAGTCTTTGTTCTCTGATTATAGCTGTAATCCTTTAAAAGCATTTAACCTATATTACGATTTATGACTTATTATAAGGGAATATAGGTTAGTGGCGGCGACTTATTTTTGTTTGCGGAAGACCGCCTGCCTTTGTGTTGGGCAGAGTTGCCTTTTTGAAGCGCTTAGACCTTTCTATAAATAGGGTGAATCTTTAGTCGTTTGCTCTACGGTGGTTTTTTATGGCTGAGGAGGCTCTCTGAGGGGACTCTACCCCCCCTCATATATTGCTTGAACTTGCCCTTGAATGTGCTAAGGCTGGTTTGGTTGTTGATTTTTCTGGTTTAGTATGGTCGCGGCATAGGGTTTTTCTTTGAGTGTTGGGTAGGTTTTAGTGGGGGAGAAGGGCTGTGACGTCGGGTGCTAGATGTTGTTTGGCTAGGGAACTTTCTGGTTCTTGTTTGCGGCTGGGGTCTTCTGGGGTTTCAGTTTTGATTGAACCACACTTTTATTTTTTACGTTTTGCTTATTATTCTTTTGACCAGAAGTAAAGGGAGGTGAGGGCTATGAATGTCAGAATGGTTAAGCTTGTATTGCTTTCCGCTTTGTGCCTGTCATTGATCTATGTGGGCTTCGCGGTTTCGACGAGCGTGTGCGAAGACAAGGCTATGACACGAATCTGTGGTGATCCTGTGGACGGTGGGCATCCATGCTGGATACTTACGGGCGATCCTGTTCCTGGTGGCGGTGTTCCGCACAGCAGTAATTGGACGGAAGTCTAGGTCGATTGAAGGGAAAATTCTAAAAGCCTCTGTGTGTATAGTAAGTTTCGGATGTCCCAGTGATTACACCAGTGGAATCAGGCAAACAAGCCAGACTGCGCAAAGTGGATATCGAGGTCTTGGAAGGCTTAGCCCTATATGGTCCTAGAAATAAGTCAAGACTTGCGGCTTCACTTGATATGCCTATAGGGACATTGCGGTATAGAATCAACTATCTTCGTTCCCACTTTTCTTTGTATCTTCAAGGAAACCTATATCACACTTATCTTGGATTGAAGAAAGTTATGGTTTTTGCGGAATCAAGGCCTGGATATGAGGATTTGCTTTATCAATGTTTGAAATCGAATGACTATTGGCTGTATGTGAGTCGATGTATTGCCGCTCCAAAATGCATCGCGATATATGGAATTCCAGCCGGCAAGGAAAGAGAGTTTGAGGGATTCATGGGCAGACTTCGAGAACTGGATCAGGTATGTGACGTTAACTTCTATTGGTCCACGTGTATTCATAACGTTAACACCACGCGCACGTGGTTTGATGATAAGACTGAGGAGTGGATATTTCCGTGGGATTCATGGCTTAAAGAGGTGCGAGTTAACGAAGGCAATCTGCCTCCAACCCTTAAGGAGATCGACCGATACCCGCAGAAGGCAGATCAGATTGATATCATAATTCTGAAGGAGCTGGAAAAAGACTGTACGGTTAGGTTGAAGGAGATTGCAAAGAAGCTTGACATGAGCCTTCAAAGGGTGAAGTACCATTTTGAAAGGCACGTTATTGAAGAGGGCATGTTTGAGGGCTACCAAATAATAGCAGACCATTACAAGGGATTGTCTGCGGACACGTACTATTTCAGATTTGACTTGGGGAACTACGAGAACTTCAGAGGATTCGCGCTTTCACTGATGAACAAGCCGTTCGCGAGGGCTATGGGAAAAGCCTACGGCAAGAATCAACTGCTTGTTCAGATTTACTTGCCCCGACATGAGCTGAGAGACTTCATTGAAACACTTTCGAAGTTGGTTAGAGTTGGGTTTTTGGAGACTTATGAGTACGTTATTCAGGACTTAGCTAAGACGGAGAGGCAGACGATTTCTTACGAGTTTTTCAAGGATGGCGGATGGGAATACGCTCACGAGAAACATCTGCAGAAACTGCAGTCCACTGTCGAACGATTTCTAAAAATCGCGTGACCCCTCATTTTTTGTGAACACGGCACCTGCGGCAGAACATTCCTTTCATAATCCACCAGAAGCGAGCATAGTTGGCTGCTCTTGACAGACCCATCTGATTATGGAGCCGCAGTAAAACGACCATCACGAACAGTGTGAGCTATCGATTGTTCAGACGAGTCAAGCAACACAGTAGACTCCGCAAACTTGGGCATAACGGGAATGTACTGAGGACATATCGCAGGATAACCAATAACAGCCGAAAGACCAGTAGCTTTAAATAAAATACGGCTTATTTCCGTTGTTAGCTCAAAAGAGCGGATGCACACAAATGTCAGAGGAATTCCGACACATACTCAGAATAATAGACGCAGACGTAGATGGCACCCTGAAGGCAACCTATGCGGTGGCAAAAGTCAAAGGCGTAAGCCTACGCCTCGCAAACGCAATCCTGAAGAAAGCAGAAATCGACCCCGAAAAAAGAGCTGGATTTCTAACAGAGAATGAAGTCGAAAAAGTTGAGGAAATGGTCAGAGACCCCGCAAAGCATGGAGTGCCATCTTGGCTGCTCAACAGAAGAAAAGATGCAGAAACAGGAAAAGACACACACCTCATAAGCGCGGACCTTGTTTTGAAAACGAAAATGGACATAGAACAGATGAAAAACATGAAATCTTGGCGGGGATATCGCCACGCTTACGGACTAAAAGTACGTGGACAAAGAACCAAAACCACTGGAAGAGCAGGAAAAGCCCTGGGAGTCAAGAAGAAAGACGTAATGGCAAGAGCAGCTGCAGCGAAGAGTGAATAGTTATGGGCGACCCCAAGAAACAAAGAAGAAAATATGACACCCCAAAGTTCCCATGGCGCACCGACATCCTGCAGGAAGAGCTTAAGCTACTGGGACAATACGGCCTGAGAAACAAGCATGAATTATGGCGAAATGAAACCACCCTATCTAATTTCAGGGGAAACGCACGCTCACTCATCGGAAAACCCGCCGAAGAACGCAAAAAAATGGAAGACGAACTTGTAGCCCGACTCAAAAAAATCGGGATTCTCGATGAAACAGCAGTTCTGGACGACGTATTGGACTTGACGATCGAAGACATTTTGGAACGTAGGCTTCAGACGATTGTGTTCCGCAAGGGCTTGGCCAAGACAATCCAACAATGTCGCCAGCTAATAACTCATGGACACATAGCCATAGGAAATCAAAGGATCAGAACCCCAAGCTACGTCGTAACAAAAGATGAAGAGTCACAGATAACGTACTCTTCTAGAAGTTCGCTCGCCAATCCAAGTCATCCAATTCGCCAAACCGTATCAGTTGCCGCCCCAACGGAAACAGGACCCGCAAGAAAACAGACGGAGAGAGAAAAATGAGCAGCAAGAGAAACGAGAAGTGGGCCGTAGTTCACATCTTCAGCTCCTACAACAACACGCTTATCCACATAACAGACATTTCAGGCGCAGAAACCATAGCCCGAACATCAGGAGGCATGTTCGTAAAAGCCGACAGACTGGAATCCTCGCCATACGCGGCCATGCGAGCCGCCTCAGCTGCAGCAGACGCAGCCAGGGACAAGGGAATAACGGCTATACACATCAAGGTCAGAGCCCCAGGAGGATCAGGACCAAGAACACCAGGTCCAGGCGCACAAGCCGCCATAAGAGCGCTAGCTAGAGCTGGCTTCCGCATAGAACGGATCGAAGAGATTACACCCGTCCCGCACGATGGAACTCGAAGACCAGGCGGCAGAAGAGGAAGAAGAGTCTAGCAATTCTATGCTGTTCTTCCGCTGATAGAAAAATTGAAATAATGCACCAATATTCTATTCAACGGCACAGCATACATCATCGGCAATTTCGGAGTGTCTAAACAAGTGGAAATAAAAGTACTTGAAAAAGACGAAAGAAACATGCATCTACTGGTTACGGGAGTTGACGTTCCATACATGAACGCTCTGAGAAGGGTCATAATCTCTGAAGTTCCATGCATGGCCATAGATGATGTTGTAATTCTTGAAAACTCCTCTATCATGCAGGACGAAACCATAGCCCACAGGCTTGGGCTCGTTCCGCTCAAAACTGACCTAGACAGCTACAACTTGCCAGAAGAATGTGAATGCAAGAGCGAATTCGGATGCAATGTTTGCAGAGTTACGCTCACCTTGGATGTGGAGTCAAAAGAAGGGACAAGACCAGTCTATTCAGGTGAGCTTAACTCGGAAAACAAGGACGTAGTACCCGTAAGCGACGGAATCCCTCTAGTTAAGCTGGCTAAAGAACAAAGACTGAAACTTGAAGCTTATGCACGACTCGGAAAGGGAAAAAATCACGCAAAGTGGCAACCAGTCTCAATGTGCGCCTACAAATACTACCCAAAAATAGAGATTTCCAGCAAAGACTGTGATTCCTGTGGAAAATGTGTGGAAATCTGTCCAAAAAGAGTATTGGCAAAGACCGAAAATAAGATAGAAATTAAGGATTTGATGGCTTGCACGTTATGCCAAGACTGTGCTGAAGCTTGCCCACGAGATCTTCGTGCGATAAAAGTCGGCTGGGAAGAAAACTCATTTATATTCAGCCTAGAATCTACGGGTGGGCTTCCGCCGGAGAGAATAATGGCAGAGGCCGTCAAAATACTGGACAAACAGCTTAAGGAGTTCGAAAGTCAGATCAAGGTGAAAAAGAGTGAAGAAGGCTAAAACGACAAACCCAGAGCTTGTACAGCTTATTCGGTTTTTGAGAAAACAAGGAAGAGAAAACAAGGCGGAGGTCTGGAGAGATGTTGCAGATCGCTTGGCCAAGCCCAGAAGAAGACGCTTGGCCGTGAATCTAAGCCGCTTGAATAGGTACACGCAAAAGAACGAAACGGTAGTGGTGCCAGGCAAGGTCCTGAGCGCGGGCGAATTAAGTCACTCGGTAACGGTAACAGCCTTCGCTTTTTCTGAAAAGGCAAAAGAGAAGATAAATGCTGCAAAAGGCAAGTGCCTATCCTTCCCAGACTTGGTGAAGAAGAACCCGAAGGGGTCGAATGTTAAGATAATTGGGTGAGAAAAATGCAGACAACAACCAAACCCTTAACGATAATAGACGCAGAAGGCCTTATTCTTGGAAGGATGGCAACCTATGTTGCCAAGCGGCTACTCAATGGTGAGGAAATGGTTGTGGTAAACGCCGAAAAGGCGGTACTTTCAGGAAAGAAAAGTGGCAAAGCGGCAGACGCTAAAGAGTTCCTCGGAGTGGGACACCCAAGAATGGGGCCATTCCATTACAGAAGACCCGACAAGATAGTCCGAAAAAGCGTCAGAGGCATGCTTCCATTCAAACAACCAAAAGGCAAGCAAGCATACAAAAGGCTCAAAGTGTATATGGGAATACCCGCAGATTTCAAAGACCAAAAAATGGAAACAATAACAAATGCCCAAGCCAAAAAACTAGCATGCCCGCATTTTACTGTCGGCGAATTCGCAAAAGAAATAGGTTGGAATCCAGAGGAATGATTATGCGTGGTAAGAAAGTTCTTGTTGTTAGTGGAAAAAGAAAAACGGCAATAGCACGCGCAGTAGCCCGTCCTGGAATTGGAAGGATACGCATAAACCGAACTCCATTGGAAATATTCGAACCCGAAATATCGCGAGAAAAAATCAAGGAACCGCTCCTCCAAGCGGGGGACGAGGTTTGGAAGCAACTGGACGTAGACGTAAAGGTTTCAGGCGGAGGCTACATGGGGCAAGCAGAAGCAGCAAGGATGGCTATAGCCAACGCCTTGCTAAAATGGACAAAAAGTGCACACTTGCGCACGGTTTTTTCTGAGTATGACCGAACAATGATCGTTGGGGACGCCAGGAAGAAGGAGCCTAAGAAGTTCGGGGGACCCGGAGCGCGAGCAAAAGAGCAGAAGAGCTACAGATAAAGAGGCTACTGCATGATTATACCTGTCAGATGCTTCACGTGCGGCAAACTGATTGGAGACAAATGGGAAGAATTCGCAAGAAGAGTCAAATCTGGAGAAAACGCAGGTGAAGTTCTGGACAATCTAGGGATTAAGAGATATTGCTGTAGACGCATGTTGTTGTCACACGTGGAGATCGTTGATGAAGTTTTGCGCTTCTACGAAGAGGCTGAGAAACGGAAAGAGGCAAGAAACTACTAGTGGACGAGTGAGAAAGGAGAATAAGATTGTCGACAGTCATTGAAGATCTCATTGCTCGCAAAGTTTTCAACAGTCGCGGCGAAGAAACAATAGAAGTCGATGTTGTCACAACCTCGGGGTTTGGAAGAGCATCTGCCCCTGCTGGGAAGAGTCGTGGAAAAGCTGAAGTTGCATACTATCCACAGAACGGCGTGGACCAAGCCTTGAAAAAGGTTGAAGAGCTCATAACACCAGAGATTGTGGGATTGAACGCGAATTTTCAAGAGGAAATTGACAGAACACTGCACGATCTTGACGGCTCAAAAGATTTCAAAGTCATAGGCGGGAACACTGCTTTTGCCATATCACTTGCCAACGCGGAAGCTGCGGCAAACTCCCTTGGTTCCCTTCTTTTCCAGTATTTAGGCGGGCAGGTTGCCCATGAGCTCCCGTATCCGCTTGGAAACACAATAAGCGGCGGGCAACACACGCAGGGAAAATCTCCAGATATTCAAGAATTTCTGATCCTACCACACGGAGCTGAATCCTTCCAAGATGCTGCCTCAGCTAACATACAAGCTCACCGAATGATTGGCGACATTCTGCGAAAGAAGGACAAGCTTTTCACGGGAGGGAAAAGCGACGAAGGAGCTTGGATAGCCAACATCGAGGACTTGCAGGCTCTTGAGATCGTGGCAAATGTGTGTGAGGAAGTTGGTGACGAGCTAGGCTTTGAATGCGGCATGGGCATTGACGTTGCCGCCTCTTCACTATGGAATGGTAAAGGCAGAAAATACGTCTATGAAAGAGAAAGAAGAAAACGCGATCCAGGCGAGCAGTTGGATTTCATTCTAGAACTTATCATGAAATATCATCTGTCCTATGTTGAAGACGCCTTTCATGAGGAAGACTTCGAGAGTTTTGCAGAACTCACCAAGAAAGCGCGGGATTGCCTAGTTTGCGGCGACGACCTTTTCACCACGAATGTTGAAAGACTAAGCCGTGGTGTGAAGGTGCGAGCGGGCAATGCTATCATAATAAAGGTAAATCAGGTTGGCACGCTTACGGATGCTCAGGAAACGGTTGAAATGGCAAAGAAAAACGGATACGTGCCGATAATGGCTCATCGTTCAGGTGACACATGCGACTGGCATATAGCTCAGTTGGCAGTGGCGTTTAAGTGCCCCATAATAAAAACGGGAATTGTTGAAGGAGCACGAATCGCAAAGATAAATGAGTTAATAAGGATCGAAGAATTCTTGGGAGATAGGGCCGAAATGGCTGATCTCAAGATGCTTTAGGAGGAAGAGAGTTGTCAGAAGACGAGGAAATCAAAAAGGAAGAAGAAACCGAAGAACCAGTGGAAGAAGAGGTAAAACCTGAAACTGCAGAGGAAACGCAGACGGCAGAAGCAGCTGTTCCGGAAGAAGAACTGCTAATGCCCCAGGACACGTTGTTGTCTGCAGGAATACACATTGGCACAAGAATGAAAACCGGGGACATGGAGCCATTCATATACCGTGTCAGACCAGACGGACTATTCGTACTTGACGTTAAGAAAACAGATGATCGAATGAGGGCCGCGGCAAAATTCCTAGCGCGATTCGAACCAACAAAAGTCGCCGCGGCTGCAGCCAGACTTTACGCGCAGGAACCAGTCAAGAAGTTCTGTGAAGTAACCAAATCAACGCCGGTGATTGGGCGCTTCATACCAGGACTTCTATCAAATCCGCTTTACCCTAATCACATTGAACCAGAAGTACTCGTAGTGTCAGATCCAAGAGCGGATGCTCAAGCAGTCAAAGAAGCCGCTGTAATAGGAATACCCGTAGTTGCTTTATGCAGCACGGACAACGAATTTGCTGGCGTAGACCTAGTCATACCAACAAACAACAAGGGGAGACGCGCCTTAGCAGTCATTTACTGGCTCTTGGCAAGACAAGTGATGCGGGAAAGAGGAGAACTTCCGGCAGATAAGGATTTGGCCCTGGCGATTGATGATTTTGAGGCGAAGATCACAAAGGAAGAGGAGGAAATCTAGCCTAATGGCGAAGGTTCGGCTGCCATGTCAAGCCGGAGCCTTCTACGAAGGAACTGAGAAATCATTAAGGAAACAAGTAGAAGATTGCTTTCTTCATAGGCTTGGGCCAGGAAAGCTCCCAGAGGTGTCCAAGTCCGGCTTGAAGCATGTTGTGGGGTTAGTTTGTCCGCACGCTGGTTACATGTTTTCAGGTCCAGTGGCGGCTCACGCCTATTACAAACTTGCTGCGGATGGTAGGCCTGATGTTGTCGTAGTCTTAGGTCCAAACCACACTGGTTATGGTAGCGCCTTGGCTGTGATGAATGAAGGTGCTTGGCGAACACCATTGGGCGATGTCGAAGTAGACAGCGAGATAGCCAGCAAGATTGTGCGAGAATCACGGATTGTCGATATTGACGAGTCTGCTCATAGTTACGAGCATTCCATCGAAGTTCAGCTTCCGTTTCTCCAATACGTTTACGGTTCACAGTTCAAGACTGTGCCAATCTGTTTCTTAATGCAGGACCTATCCTCAGCTAGAGAAGTAGGGCAAGCCGTGGGTAAGGTTTTGGCTGGCAAGAACGCGGTTGTCATAGCCTCTTCAGACATGACACACTATGAACCACAGCAGAGAGCCGCGGCGAACGACAAGCTGGCTCTTGAAGCAGTGGAGGCAATGGATGAAGCCGAATTCTTTTCAGTCATTGAGAGGCATCGTATCAGTGCTTGTGGGTATGGACCCATAGCCGCTTTGATTGTTGCTGCGAAGGTTATGGGTGGGATAGAGGCAAAATTATTATGCTATAAGACCAGTGGAGATATAGTCGGCGACTACTCAAGCGTGGTAGGGTATGCCGCCGTGGCTTTAACGAAATAGTGGTGTAGAATGGGGGTCGTTGCCTCTGCTCCCGCAAAAATCATACTTTTCGGAGAGCACTTCGTCGTCTACGGTGAACCAGCCATAGTTCTAGCCATAGACAAAAGAGCATTTGCCAGAGTGGAAAACCGTGATGACAACGTTCTTCATTTTCGCTCAACAAACTTGGATCTCGCAGGATATTTCGAAGGTAACTCCTTCAGAATTGAACAAGGCAATCCAAGAGAAGGCAGAATCAAGTTCGAACCAGTTAAGCAGGCAGTAGAAAAAGTTCTAGAAAAACATGGAAAAAAGGTCGGCTTGAGTATTGAAATCAACTCGACTGTTCCAGTTGGGGCGGGCCTAGGTTCTTCAGCGGCTGTGGTGGCAGCTGCAACAGCAGCGACCAATGGACTTTTAGGTGTGAATTTGTCAAGGGAAGAAATATTTCGTATCGCTTTTGAAGCGGAGAAATTTGTGCATGGCACGCCGTCTGGAATAGACCCTGCAATCTCTACTTTTGGCGGAACACTTTTGTTTCAGATGGATACTGGGTTTAAACCCTTAGAGGCTAAGGTGGATATTCCGCTTGTCATTGGTGATACGGGCGTTGAAAGGTCTACGCGGGTCCAAGTTGAAAAAGTCCGAAGCCTTGTGGATAAATATCCGCGGATCACTGAATCTATCATGAAAGCCGCGCGTGAAATTGTACTGAGAGCCATAGATGCGTTCAATGAGAATGATTTGGAAACTCTTGGAACGTTGATGAATATGAATCACGCTTTGCTCTATGGGGTAGGAGTGTCAGATGAATCTTTGGAATGGCTAGCAAACGCTGCACGCAAAGCAGGAGCTTTAGGCGCAAAACTGACTGGCGCTGGTGGGGGAGG
Source organism: Bathyarchaeia archaeon (assembly GCA_041500425.1). Taxonomy (GTDB): domain Archaea; phylum Thermoproteota; class Bathyarchaeia; order Bathyarchaeales; family Bathycorpusculaceae; genus JBGQME01. Next base: position 51,209 of record JBGQME010000006.1, read on the forward strand.
GTGCATGATTGCGTTAGCAAAAGATGAAAGACTTGATCAGGTGATGGAGGCCATTCAAAGGGCAGGCGGAAGACCATTCGTAGCTAGGAAAACCGACGAAGGCGTCAGAATTGAGCGAGGCTAAATCCACAATTTTGAAATTCGGTGGTTCAGTAATCACCGACAAGAGCGGAGAGCTTGTTGCTCGAACGCAGGTCATAGACCGTTTAGCAGATGAGACGCAGAAGGCACAAGTGAAAAATCTGGTGATTGTGCATGGGGGCGGAAGCTTTGGTCATCCATCAGCTCAAAGAAATGCTATAAAAGAGGGATTCAAAGATCCACGCCAGCTTATCGGTTTTGCGGAAACCCATCACTTCATGACGGTGCTCAACGGTCTGGTCATGGATTCGCTGATCATGCACGGCGTTCCAGCAGTAAGTATCACGCCATCATCAATAGTGACAACGGAAAACGGAAGAATCAGAAGTTTCGAGGACGCACCGCTGAAGATGCTGCTGAAATTGGGCTTCTTGCCAGTTCTCTACGGAGACACAGTAGCAGACACAAAGCTAGGATTCACCATATTGTCAGGCGACCAGCTCGCCTCCGCACTTGCCACAAAGTTCAACGCTGACCGCATCATAATGGGCGTTGACGTTGACGGTTTATACGAAGCCGATCCTAAGAATGAGAAAAGTGCTAAAAAGTTTGCACATTTGACATTGGAAGAGCTAAGAAGGCTCCATAACAAGCTAGGAAAACCATCGGTTTCTGATGTTACAGGAGGCATGTTTGGCAAAATAACCGAGCTTCTGCAGGCCTTGGAGCAAGGGATCCCAGTAACCATCGTGAATGCAACGAAGCCGAACTATATTTACAGGGCGCTGAGAGGAGAGAAGACAGAAGGCACTCTGATAGAGAAGGAATAGGTTTGGCGAAAGAAACGAGAAAGCGCAAGGCAGATCACATAAGAATCTCTCTGAACCAGAATGTTCAGGCTAGAAAAGCAACAACAGGTTTCGAGGACGTTCACTTCATTCACCGGGCTTTGCCAGAAGTCAACAGACAAGAGATAGATCTGTCCACTACGGTTTTCGGTCACAGGTTTTCCGCGCCCTTGATTGTCGGCGCTATAACTGGTGGAACAGAGGAAGCGATGAAGATCAATGCAACAATAGCTGAAGCTGTGGAAGAGTTGGGCTTGGGCATGGGCGTTGGTAGCCAACGTGCAGCAATAGAAGACAAGAGATTGGAGAGAACTTTCGCTATCGTTAGAAAGAAGGCTCCTAAGGCTTTTCTAATCGCAAACGTTGGAGGAGTGCAACTCGTAAACGGCTATGGCTTGAAAGAAGTCAAAAAAGCCATCGAGATGATCGAAGCAGACGCCATCGCTGTACACCTAAACTCGTTGCAGGAGGCTGTTCAGCCAGAGGGCCAGACAAACTTCAAAGGAGTGCTCGAAAGGATAAGAGAAATAACCAGAGAATTGGACAAGCCTGTTATTGCAAAAGAAACTGGTGCCGGCATATCAGCTGAAGAAGCTGCGAGACTTGAGGAAGGAGGTGTCAAGGGAATAGACGTGAGTGGCGCAGGTGGTACGAGCTTTGCAGCTGTAGAATATTACCGCGCCAGAAGACGAGAAAATTATTCCCAACGTAGGCTAGGTGATGTTTTCTGGGATTGGGGCACTCCAACGGCCATAGGCATTGTTGAAGTCTCTCAAACAGTAAACGTTCCAGTAATTGCTTCTGGAGGAATACGGAACGGCGTCGATGTGGCCAAGGCTGTGTCCTTGGGGGCCAGTCTGGCGAGCTTTTCGCAACCAGTTTTGCAGGAGGCAATGAAAGGCGTAGAGCAAACAAAAGCTACGCTTTCACTTTTGATAGAAGAACTAAGAAACGTAATGTTTCTCGTAGGAGCGGAATCGGTTCAGAATCTACGGAGAACTCCGCTGGTAGTGACCGGCAGGTCAGCGGAATGGCTAAGGGCGCGTGGATTCGACATTGAAAGTTACCCAAGAAGAGGGAGAAGTTGAGGATTGAATGTCGAGAAGTTTCTTGAAGAGAAAGCAGCTATAGTAGACAAGGCTATCGAGAAGTACATTCCAAGAACCCTCACAAAGAACGCCATCATCTTCAAGATAAGCCCACCAAACTATGCATACAATCTCGAAGCTTTGAACAAGGCAGTTGCCGATCCGATCTGGGAGTTCCTTGACAGAGGGGGAAAGAGGTGGCGGCCAGCCTTGTTTCTGCTGATCTGTGAAGCTTTAAGTAAAAACCCTGATAAATTCGTTGATTTTGCCATTATCCCTGAAGTTGTTCACAACGGAACGTTAATGACAGATGACGTTGAGGACGCGACTGAACTTCGCAGGGGAAAGCCATGCACTTACAAAATATATGGCGTGGACATTGCGATAAATGCTGGGAATGCAATGTACTATCTACCGCTCTTACCGCTCATGGAAAGCAAGCAGAAGATTCCTGCTGAGAGGCTTTCTGAAATATACAAGGTTTATGTGCAAGAGATGATCAATCTAAGCCTAGGTCAAGCAATGGACATTGCTTGGCATAGAGGATTAGCAAACGCAGACAACATAGATGAAAAAGACTACTTACAGATGTGCGCCTACAAGACTGGGACTCTCGCAAGAATGTCCGCGAAGATTGCTTCCATTCTTGCAGAGGCAGATGAGGAACTCGTTGAAAGGCTTGGACGTTTCGCCGAAAGCATGGGAATTGCTTTCCAAATTCAAGACGATGTGCTTGACCTGACCAGCAAGGAATTTGAGAAAAAGAAGGGCGGGCGTGGACAGGACATAACCGAAGGGAAACGAAGTCTGATAGTTGTTCATACATTAAAGGCTGCGGATCTTCAAGATAGAAGGCGGCTTGTTGAAATCCTCAATATGCACTCTTCAGACCAGAAGCTCAGAGATGAAGCCATCGCAATAATGGAAAAATACGGCTCCATAGAATATGTCAAGCAATTTGCGAGCAAAATAGTTCAGCAAAGCTTGATGGAAGTCGAAGAGCGGTTGCCTTCCTCAGATGGGAAGCAAAAGCTAAAAGCCTTCGCAGAATTCATGATTGAAAGAAAAATCTGAACCCTATAGAGTGCAAAACCCTTGACACTTGAAGATGACACAGAACTGCGTGAAATTGTTAGAAAAACGGCTTTGTTAAACGCGGTCAAGCATGGCGGCAAGGCCCAAACAGGTGCCCTCGTCGGAAAAATATTGGGCGAGAAGCCAGAGTTCAGGGGTAAAGTCAAAGAAATATCAGCCCTGATCAACAGCATTGTTCAAGAAGTCAACAAGCTTTCACCAAGCGAACAGAAACGCATCGTCGAGCAAAAATGGCCTGAAGCCCTCGTGAAAGAAAAGGCTGAAGAGGAAAAGCACCTTCCACCTTTGCCCAATGTGGACAAGTACCCTCAAGTCGTGACTCGGTATTCGCCTAACCCGGATTGCGTCCTGCATCTGGGTTCGGCCAGAGCTATCATTCTCTGTTACGAGTATGCCAAACTATACAAGGGCAGGTTCATTTTGCGCTTCGAGGATACAGACCCAAGAACAAAGAGACCGGTCTTGGAGTTCTACGATCGTATCAGAGAAGACATGGCTTGGATTGGCTGCAAACCAGACGAAGAGTACATTCAAAGTGACAGAATCCCCATTTACTATGAATATGCTGAGAAGCTTCTGAACGATGGGAACGCATACGTCTGCACATGCCAACCGGAGCTTTTCAGAGAAAAAGTGCTAGCCAGCAAACCATGTGAATGCCGCAACTTGAAACCGAAAGAGCATCTGGCACGATGGCAACGCATGCTCGAAGGCGGCTACAAAGAAGGAGAAGCAGCAGTTCGTGTGAAAACCGATTTGAATCATCCTAATCCTGCTGTTCGAGATTGGCCTGCTGCGCGCGTGATTGACATTGAGAAATGTCCGCATCCGCGAGTTGGGGTTAAATTTCGTGTGTGGCCGCTTTATAATCTCGCCTGCGGTGTGGATGATCACTTGCTGGGCATTACGCATATAATCCGAGGAAAGGAACACTTGACCAACCAGGTTCGGCAGGAATATATGTACAAGCATCTGGGCTGGGAATATCCAGAAGCCATACATTATGGTAGGTTGAAAATCACTGGAGCATACTTGAGCAAGTCGAAAATCGTCCAAGGAATAAGAGAGGGCCTGTTCAAGGATTGGGATGACCCGCGGCTTGCGACTTTTGCAGCCCTTAGGAGAAGAGGGATAACGCCAGAAGCAATCAAGAAAACGATAATCGACGTTGGTCCAAAAACACAGGACATTGTTTTAAGCTGGGAGAATCTATATGCGTATAACCGTAAGATCGTTGATCCAACGGCTGACAGATACTTCTTCGTCCAGAACCCAATAGAGCTGACAGTGAAGATAGTTCCGAAAGAGTTTTCTCCTAAGCTCCATCTACACCCGGAGCATCCTGAAAGAGGCTTCAGACAATACACTATCAAGCCAAGCGGGGAGAACAGTTCGGCAGTGTTTTGGGTTTCAAACAAAGACATAGATACCTCAAAAAAGGGCATGATAATCCGGTTGATGGAACTGTTCAACATAGTAATCGAAAAAGTAGACCTATATTCTGCTGAAGCCAATTTCGCAAGTGAATCCTACGAGGAAGCAAGAAAGGCAAAAGCTCAGCTGATTCACTGGATCCCAGTCGGAGGAGACATGCCTTGCAGTGTGATTATGCCTGACGCGACGATAGCCGAAGGAATTGCTGAAAAAGCGTGCAAGAGATTAAAGCCAGATACCGTAATACAGTTTGAAAGGTTCGGCTTCGTGAGAATTGATCAAGTAAACACGAAGTTAACTGCGTACTATAGTCAAAAGTGAACGTGAGGGACAGGAAATCATGCGTCAACAAGATAGAGTCATAATTTGGCCAGCTTACTTCGATTCCGCGAAGACCAGAGCTAAAGGAAGAAGAATTCCCAAGAGTTTGAATGTGCCTTCTCCAAAGATTTTGGAGATAAAAGATGCTGCAGAAAAGCTTCATCTGGAATATGAACTCGTAGCTGATGCCGCCTATCCAAAGACGCCGTGGGTGAAAACGGGCATGCTCCTAGTGAAGAAAAAGAAGTCAAAAGACAAGACAATCAATGAGATTGCGAGGCAATTGCTAAAGACTTGCAGCTCCGCTACGCCAGCGATAACAAAATAAAGATGGGACAATCAGCTTTTCTTTTCAGGACCGATTACAACGGCATTTAGGACTCCATCCTGTCCTGGACGAGAAGTAACACGTGCCAAGCCCAAAGAGGTTTCTATCACGGCACCTTTGGTTATGACGCCTCTTCGGTCGTAGTCAATGTTTGCAGGGTTCTTGACAACCCTTGTGATTTCTACTTTCTTTGTCTTTCCGCTTTTCATGTCAGTTACACATGCGAACTTGGCTGCCAAGATTTTGCGTTTCAGGTTTCCGCCCCTTCCTCGGGAGAACTTCAGTTTCGGTTCGCCCAACATGGTTTCGACTGGGAATGAGCCTTGCTCGAACTTTCTCTTCTTTCTGTAAGCTCGTTTTACGCCCGCTGAAGGCTTTCTCTTGCGCAAACCGCCGTGCCAAACTGACATTGTCTATTTCCTCTATGATGGCGAATCGAGCGTTGATTATCAACCTTTGCTTCGCATATAAACCTATCCATTTAAGGGCTGTGGGTTTTCTTGTTTCAGGTTTTCTTCAAAAACGTGCTTCAGCTCTCTTTTCATGGTTGCAGTGTCATGGCTTAGAGCGAAATAGTCCGCAAAATACTCAGTTGTATTAAGAACAGACGAGCGTCCGCTTCTTTCGCTGGCAATTAGCCCCATCTCTTTCAACATTTTAACGTGGCCATAAGCATGGTGACCTCGCACTTCAATGACTCTTTTCTGAGATATGGGCTGTCTGTAGGCTATGTAGGAAAGCGTTTTTAGCGGTCCTATAGAGAGTAATGGTCGGTTGACAAGTTTCTTAACATGCGGCGTATAGTCGCTCTTAAGCTGTAGAACGTATCTTTCATCCTTTAACTCTAGGATCTCAAGTGCGGAGTTTCTGTTTGCATATTCATGCATAAGGGTTTGCGCAAGTTTCTTCGTCTTGTTCTTTGAGCGCGTCTTCAACACCAAGCATAACTCATTTATGTCAAGTGGGTGTCCTGCAACGTACAACGCAGCCTCTATCAAAGTCAGCTCGCGTTGGGTTTTCCTTTCAGCTTGTTTTTCCTCAATGCAAGTGTCTATGTCAATTGGTTGTTTTCCCGTTTTCTGCAAGTCTTAGATCTCCAACCGTTACGTATATTTCCAAGGAATCTTCATTCTGCCACAAGTTGATTTTTCCTTCCTGTGCCAAGAACAATAAGAGAATGAAGGTTCGAATGGCTTCAAGCCGCACGATGCCTCTTATCAATGTTGAGAATTCTATTATTCCTGCGCCTTTCACCCTTTCCGAAAGAGTCTCGTAAAGCTTCTCCATCTGGCGCTCGATTTCCATCAAGAACAATTCAAACTGGGGCAGAATCTCCGAAGGCGTTGGAAGAAGCGGCTCTTGAATGGGCTTATCAAGGCGAATGAGCTTTTCTCCTTTCAAAACTTCGTCTAAGACTTCAAGCAGATGGCTTATTGTGGTTGAGGTCAACTCGTGTCTCAAGGGCAGAAACAGGGGCGGCGGAAGGAAGTCCTGAGGACTCTTTGGTGGAGGTGGAGGTTCTTCAAGCCTTAGCAGGAGTTTTGACTTCATCAGGTATATGAGGGCTGAAGAGTCTAGGGCTACTCCTGATGCTCTGAAGTCTACTTGCCCAGATTTCTCCATTTCTTCAAGGAAGGATGCCAGCAAGTATGCGATGTTGACGTTCCAAGGCGTGAGTCTTTCAAGCTTGTGAAATTCGAAGAGTATGTTCCACGGAGGATGCAGATAGAAGGGTCTTCTCAAGACTGCTGGGGTCATGAGCTTGGCACCTCCAATAGGTTTGTTGCAATGACGTTTGAGACCCCGTTTCGTCCATAGACGCCATAGACCTTCTGCGCTTTGTTAACCATTTCAGGCTTCAGCGTGATAGTTATGAACTGAGTTTTCTCCGATTCTTCCAGAAGAAGGTCGGCTAGTCTTGACACGTGAAATGCGTCAAGGTGGGCATCCACTTCATCGAGCACGTAGAAGGATGCGGGGGTAAAGTCTCTTAGAGCGAATATGAATGCGACCGCCGCGACTGAACGCTCTCCGCCGCTGGCTCCGCTTACGACTATTGAAGGCTTGTTGGGAAATTGAACGAGCATGTCTATGCCGCCTGCGAATGGTTCATCCATGTTTTCGATTTTTAGCGTCGCTGTTCCGCCGCCCGTAATCTTGGCGAAGTATTTCTGCAGGTTAAGGCTGATTTTGTCAAAGGCTTCGATGAAGACTTTGCGTTTTTTCTGTTCGATCTTATCCATAAACTGAACAATGGCTTGCTCTTCTTTTTCAAGTTCGTTCATTCTCATTGACAGTTGTTTGTAACGTGAGATTTGTTCAGCATAGTGAGAGAGAGCAAGTTGGTTTATTGCACCTATTCTTTCAAGTTCAAACTGCATCATCTTGATCGATGTCTCGGCTTCCTCAACCTGTTTCAGCGTGACTTCCAAGGGTTGTTCATAGCCGAATTGTCTGAGCTGGTTGCGGTATTGTTCAAGTTGCAGCAATGATGTTTGAATGTTTAGTTGAAGATGGTTCAGTAGGCGGTCGGTCTGCTCATATTCAGAATCAAGCTTGCGAAGGTCTTTGTCTATGTCGTCTATTTGGCTAGTGAACTTCTTTGATTCTTCCCTTGCTGCAAACACGCTTTTGGAGAGTTCAACGCGGCTTTTTTCTAGTTCTGACAATTCTTGATTTAGGGCTTCTCTTTCCTGTAGGGCTTCCTCCACGTCTTTTTCTACTTTTCTTTGTTGTTGCTCAACTTTTCCAAGTTGGATCTTGGAATTCTGGTAACCGACTCTTAGGACGTTGTCGTATTGTGATTGGAGTGTCAAGATTTCGGTTTGGAAGGTGCCGAGTCTTTGTCTTAATGTGATTGTTTCCTCGGCAAGTTTCTCCCTTTTAACCGCCATCTCCTGAATGTTTCCCGGGTCAGTTTTCTTCCTCAAAGCCACTAGCTCAGTTTGAAACTTTCGAATCTGCTTTTGAAGCGTGCTCCTTTCGGCTCTGTCAACCCACATTCTTGACTTTTCAACTTCAATCTCTTTCTCTACGTGTGCAATGAGGTGATCTACTCTTCTGACGTTCGATCTTGTTCTTCGGGTGCTTCTTTTGACTCTGACTAGCTCTCTTTCAAGCGTGATTATGGCGTCCGATAAGCGTGCGATCTCAACGCGGGTTCTGTCTATTTCCTCCTCGAAAGTGGTTATGTCGCTTCCTCTTCTTGAGAGGTGTTGTTGAAGGGCGCTGACAGCTTCATCCAAGCTCTTAATTGCCGCGTCGCTTGGGATAATCGCTGAGAAATCTATCGGCGCGCGGTAGAAGCCAGTTTCAAAGGCGCTGCCTGCTTCGTAAAGGTCGCCGTTCACAGTGACAACACGATGTCCTTCGCTGGATAAGGTGAAAGCGGTTTTGTCGTCTGAAACGACGAACGTGTCGCCGAAGACGAAGTGAACTGCTGGTTCATAGCTCTTGTCATATTTCAGGAATATCGGAGCTAGACCACTAACGCCTTCTTTTTGGGGAACCTTCGAAGGTTTTGCGGTTGCCGCTCCTTCAATTGGGATAATCTTTATTCTCCCAAGCTTCATTTTTCTCAAGGTTTCTGTGCACGCAAAGGCTGCGTCAAAATTCTTTACAACTATGGCGTCAAGCCATCCGACCGCTGCAGCTTCGATTGCTCGTTGATAGGTTCTGTCAATCCTTATCAGGCTACGCAGTCGACCGTAGATGCCCTGAATGACGCCTAGGTCACCGAGTTCTTCTATGCTTCTCAGCACTTTTTCCTCAGATGCTACTGTTTCAGCAAGCTCTCTCTGAGTGATAAACTCTACCACCGCTTCGCGCGCTGAATCACCAATCTTTCCTGCTTCAGCGATTTCTCGTTGTACGGCTTCTCTTTGGACTATTCTTCGTTCAAGAGTTTTTTCTATGCTTTTCAGTTGGGTTTTCTGTTCCTTCTGAACTTTTTCCAGTTCGATGAATGATTTTTCTAGTTCGGCAAGTGTTGTGGCAAATCTTTCTTTGCGGTAATTCAGGTCTTTGAGCCTTCTTGCGCGGATTTTGATGGCTGTCTGGCTTTTTGAATATTCCGACCTTAGGACTGAAAACCTCTTGTAGTTGTTGTCGAGACCCAATTCGAGTTCGCGGATTCTTTTGCTGTTTTCTCCTACGTTTTCCCAGAGTTGGGCAGTTTCTTGCGCAAGGGCATCGTGTTCTGCCTGTTTGATGTTTATTTCGTTGGAAATTCCGTCATGTTCGCTTTTCAGATGCTTGATTTTCTGACGGTTTTCGCGGATTTCGTTTCTTATAGACTGGTATTGTTGGACGCTGTTTTCTCTCACTCGTTTTAGACCTTCGAGGCTAATCTTGCCTGAGCTTATCTTTGTCGTAAATTCTGTGAGCTTTGATTTTAGTTCGCCGATCCTTATCTGGACCTTCAGTACTTGTGAACCGCCCTCTTCGACCATTTCTGAGCTTAGTTTGCGCCATTCGCCTTCGATTCCTCTTCTATTTGACCTTTGGCCTTCGCGCAGTTCTCTTAGCTTTTCAACTCTGCTTCTGACTTTGTCCGCTTCGGCAGAGCTTTCAGCTGTTCTCTTTTGTATTTGTGCCATGGCATGCGAGATTTCGGTGGTTTCAAACTTTTTTATTTCGCCTTGGATGAATGTAGCTCTTAGTAGTTCGTTGCGCTCTCTTTCTAGGTCGTCAAGTCTTTTTTGCACTTCGTCTATTCTGCCCATGGCTGTGCGTATGGAGATGTCTGCTACTCGCAGTTTTTCTTCGGCTTCAGCTTTCTCAGCGTCATATTGGCCGATGCCGACTAGGTCTTCTATGATTTTTCTTCGTTCCATGAGAGAAATGTCTGTCAGGCGGGTTATCGTGCCTTGGAGGACTATGTTTTGACTTGAGCTGCTTATCCCTGCCATTGAGAGGATTTCCTGGATGTGCGCTCTTGAGATTCTTCTGCCATTAAGCCTGTACACGCTTTGTCCGTTTCGGTAGACCTCGCGGGATATGGTGACGGTGGTTGTGTCGACTGGCATTCTGCCGTCCGCGTTGTCGAACTGGATTATGACCTTAGCCATTTTTGCCTTTTCAAGTCCCGCCTTTTCAGATCCGTGGAAGATCAGTTTGGCGGCGGTTTCGGCACGGAGTCTTCTGGTGCTCAACTCGCCTAACGCAAACAAGAGCGCATCTAGAATGTTTGTTTTTCCGCTTCCGTTTGGGCCTGTGATGGCTGTGAAGCCGTTACCTAGGGCTATTTTAACGATTTGTGGCCCGAATGATTTGAAGCCTTTAAGTTCGATTTTCTTAATGTAGGGCATTCAGTTTGCGCCCTCACCTTCCGCTGAAGCGGACTGTCCTTTCTTTTAGACTGTTCTGTATGATGTTTGTATAAAAATTATTGTATCGTATAGGCTTTAACGGTTATGTATTTTTTTGCCGACATTTTCTGGTTTTTGATTCGTGTTTTGTAGTCATTTTCTTGACAAAGTCCTTAACGTGCTTGTCCGTGCCATAGACGAGTATGCAGCCGTCGTTTTGGCTCTTGATCGAAAGGGATGATTCGTTGGCAAGCGCCTTTATTCTTGCGGGTGGTAGATCGGTTGAAGGCTTGACTCGAATCCATTTCTGTTGGCGCGGAAAACCCCAAATGAACCGCTCTTTTTCCTCTTCGTCATCTGATACTTTTCCGCTTGCCGCCTTGATTTTCCTGAGCCACTCGTTGGCATACTCCTTTCCAAAGCGCTTCTCGCCTTCAGAAATCAAATAAGATTCGACATTGACAAGGTAAGCCTCAATCTCCTCCAATATTCCGCTACTGCCTTGCGGGGTTTTCTTCGCGCTGAGGATGGTTCTTGCCGATTTCAGGTCGCTCATGATCTTGTCTGGGACAGCAGCGCCTCTTTTTCGGAAGTCAGCAACCATCTGATCTAAGACTTTCCAAACGGACAAGTAACCCATTGTTTTATGCTTCCGTGAAGTTGTGTTCTATGTTTTGTATTATAAAGAGTTTGCAGGTTTTCGCGGAGTTTGGCCCTCTGATTTGTCGTGTGTCTGAATTTCGTTGTCGGACAAAAGGGGCATGCGCTGCCTGCCTTCCATGTAAGTCTTGGCTGAGTTGTCTCCGAGCTTCGCTTTTGGCTCTCTGCGCAATTTTAACCCCCTATATATAGGTAACAAGACGTGCGCTCTAGTATCAAATAAACTTTTTAGGAGAGTGAAAGAATGACTAATGATGTGAACACGGATAAAGCAGTTGCTGAATGGATCGCCTCGGCAAAATCAAAACAAACAGCATACCAATATGAGCAGAGATGGGGCATTTGGCTACAGTATTGCAAGGCTAAAGACATGCTTCTAAGCGGAACGGAACAGCTAGAAGACATGAAAAAGCGGAGACACAGCGAAGACAACACGGAAAAATACTTCTATGACAATGAAGTGCCCAAGTTTTTTAGATGGCTCAAAACAGAATTCAGAGGAAAAACAACAAACAAGCCCCTAAGCGAAACTTCAGCATTAGCGGTTACGACGGCAGTAAGAAGCTTTTTTGCCTATCACCGATACTCGTTAGAGATCAAAAAAGATGCGTTACCGTCAAGCGAAAAGGTAACTCAAACGTATGTAGATCACCAATTCGACGTTTACCAATTTAGAGCAATGTTCCAACAAGGCGACCTGAAAGAGCGCACGATCTTAGTTTGTGGTAAAGACTTGTGGCTACGTGCAGGCGACTTCATAGGCTTAGGCCGCTACTCGGTAGAGCTAGCCATTAAGAGAGAAGGAGAACTAGCGGAGAATGAACACAGAGACACGGACACGGTAGAGTTTGAGCTAACGACAGAAAAGGAAAAAGAACCGTGTAGTTGTCACCTGTCAAAAGAAACCATAGAGCTACTGAAAGACTATTTGAAAACTTATCTTTCCACTAACGGACATCTGTTTCAATTAACTGAAGAGGCTTTAAGCGATTTGCTTAGAAGACTAGCGGAAAAATCCAAGATAACCTTGAACGGGCGCATAAGATGGCACTGTATGCGAAAATTCGGAATCACCTTAATGCATGGAAAAGTGACAGAACCAGTAATGAAGTATATGGTTGGAAAGCACATCAGCAAGGATTTGAGAACGTACATTCAGAACAACAGAGAAACTTTTAAAGCGTTCAAACTGATAGAACCATTGATTAGCCTTACAAAGTCAAACGGAAACGGGAGCGGTCAAATGGCTAAACAGTTAGAAGAAATGAAAAAAACCACATTCAAACAAATGATCCTAATGAAACTGATGGAGAAACTAACGTCAAAACAGGAAATGCAGACGGCACTTGAGGAAATAGCAGATGAACTTGAAATCCCAGTGGAAACGAGAAAAATACATTATGGCACAGAAAAAGAAGAAACTCCAGATTTCAACACACAGATCGACGTACTAACTGAAGCGTTGATAAAGAAAGACTTAGACCGAATCTTTAAAGAAAACGGAAACAACAACCATTAAATTCCCTTCTTTTTCCTATTTTGAGGTTCAAACATGAAAACATTAGTCGTATAGCAAAAAGAAACGAAGATAACTTACAAGAAGTTCTCATCCATTCTTAGTTATGAAGATGCAGATCAAATCGGAAAAGAAAAAGGCTACGGAGAAACAGTTTTGATCGGGTTCTCATTACCATTCAAAAGCAGGATACTGAAGGCGGCACTAGACTTGTTCGCAGGAATCCGCTATAACTATCCTATCTGTTGCATTCTCAATTTCTGCATTGACACGGTACTAGATCGGCCGTCAACACAGCTAAGATGGAGCGACAAGACGGATCATGTAGAATGCTTCTTACACACTAGAACGCATATCAAAAAAGCCATACCGCTAGACCTATACTAATTTTTCAACTATGCGTACGTACGAACGTACGAACACTACTTTTTCAAGTATAGCCCTCTCCCCTTTTTTCTATTGTCGGCTTCGAACCGAGAACATATAACTTGTTATCCATTGGTAAGTAGATATGCACTCTAGTATCTGCATCATAAATTGACAATTACGATATGATGTGCGCGCAACGATTCAAGCTCCTTTAGGCAAAAGCGACATGATTCTAAGCGCATTCACTCACACATACTAAAGCACAACACTAGCACATAAGGGCATCCATGCGCTCACGCTGTCATCGAAAAGAAACGACTAAGCTCCGACTGGCAAAAGAAGACAGCATCAAGGCGCAAGCTACCCCCCGTATCTCAATAATCCCCAGTTTTTCTTCGTATACCCCTCCCTCTTTCGTATAGGCAATACACGTTGTAGTTCTCTGTCTAGGATTCCCTAACGGCAACCATTCACGCTCTATCGGTGAACGCGATGCTTCTCAGCGTTCAGCTTTGAGATATGTTTCCATGCTCTTGCTAAAATCCCATAATCTGCTTTGGAAGTCCTCTATCATTTTTAGAGCTCTTTCTTCCTTGTGTTGGTCGCCCGAGCTTCCTTGTATATTCCAAAAGCGTTGGGCATGCTCCTCTAATATCTTCAGTTGACCCACTAAGTGTCCTATGAGCTTCTCATCGAGTTTCTCGGGGTCAATTTTCATTTGGATGTCGTTGAAGCGCATGATAAGTAAACCCATTAGGTGATGAAACTCTTTATCGACTTTAGAGCCACATTCCGCTTGTATAGCGAACCCTTTCCCATACCATATAGAAGATTCTATGGCATTCTTGCTACCAACTAACGCTTCCTTAAATTTTCTCTCCATTATTTCTGTCTTTTTTGAGCTGAACAATTTCCATCCCGCCTTTTTGGATATGCCGATAATATTCTTAAGATTCTTGAGGAACTGGTAAACAGAATTGAACGCATCAACTGCTTGAATTGTCGGTTCCAAGTTCACTCAGTCTTGTTATGAGGGCGTCTATTATTATAGGCTTTTGCGCGCATCGGTGGGAGTTTGGAAAGGGATTGAACGACTCCGTCACGTCATTTATTCGAAAGCGTCCAAGTCATGCGTCTGGGTTGCTTTGCGCATGTCGTCGAGGTGTTTTATCCTGCTCCGCATTCTTCTTCTGTAAATCCAGTGAATCAGACAGGTGAAAAAGCCCATAGCAAATGACGCAAAAATCCAAAAAAGCATGCGTTCAGTAGGATAGGAACTTGAGGCACTATTTTGGAAAAGACATGCAAGACCTGCTGACAAAAGCACGATCAGAATGAAAGTCTCAGTGGCATAAAGCAACCCACTAGCCACTGCATCCATTGAGAATATAAAATCAAAGAGCTTTCGATATCCCTTACTTGTGGACCAATCTGAAAACTCCGACTCGTCTCGCAGTGCTCTACTTTCACTGGAGTTGGCTTTCCCATCCCTGTTATCGTTTTCCGATTTCGGTCTGTTCTTGCGCGCACGCACGCGCTCTAACCGTTGTCTAATGCGGTGATTGGCCTTCTCATAATAGCTGAACAGAAAGTAAACCGTCATTCCAACAGGAAAACTCAGCAACAGGATTTTCACCAGACCATTGGGAAAATCATTCAGGTACTTGATCGCCACAAATGGTGTAAAATTCCCCCGAATGTAAATTGATAGATTCGCAAGATGATCGAATGGGTTTGAAAAGCCAGATGAATCTAAAGATGGTTGAGGCACTCCCTTTGCTGAGAGTTGGTAGATGTCAAAGGGAAAACAGAGGACCAGAAATATGCCAGCAGACATTATTAGAAACAGTTCGTCTATAGGGAATCTTCCAGCTATGTCTCCCGCAATTCCCATAGGTCTTCATCTGTCGTTTCATGCCTGAGAGTAAATAAAAGACTTGTGGAGTCTCGCGTATAGCGCGCGCTAAGTTTTATCCCGAAACCCACTATATGTTCCAATGATTAGTACTATAAGGAACCTCAGCCATCAATTGTCATGGGCTGGTGAATAGTTTTGGCAAAAAGGGTGGTTCTGCTTTTGATTACTGTGCTGGCCGCTCTGGTTATTGCTTCTTCAATTCTGCTGATTGAGCTCGTGAGACTTAATGATGAACTAACCATGTCGAAAAGAGATTACGGTGAATACTGGCATGACTCGAACTGGGTAACCCAGTTTGTTGGATACAATTCAATCACATCAGCAGTGCAAGCAAATGAAACCTACCTGATGCTAGTCGATAAAGCTCCACGAAAAGCTTACTGGATCATATATCTTCCAGAGGATGGTGGCTTGCCTTTGAAGCTGGAAACTTCAGAAATGGATAGCTACTACAAAGTGAATGGCACGTTCCGCAATTATGCCGTGAACTGCCCAGACGCAAAGCTCGTAATCATCTACACCGTGTTCAAGAATGGAACAGCAACACTGGAAAATGTCAGAACCATATGCTCAGGATATGAGCATCAAGAATACCCGTGAGCAGACGGGTTTGGTTTGGATATAACTTTACCCCAACCACCAGCAAAATACGACTCAATACTGCCATCCCTGACACTTCATGTCAGCCCTTTCCCTCTTCACCGTGCTCTCCTTCGCCTTTCGCATATGCGTACAGGCCGTGCGAATGCAGAACGAAGCCGAGAGACGCCTGCACGTATTCTCTTGCAGCTGCAACATCATCCTTGTCATAGTTCTTCTTCTCCATGGCATGCTTGAACCTCTTCTGCAAGTCCTCTTCCACTGTTCGTTGCAGGAAAGCAATCACTTTCTTCGGGTTTCCGTCTTTCAGCGCTTTCTCAGCCCTCTTCACCACAGGACCCCAGTCAAGCCCCGCAGGCTTCAATCCAGTGTAGGAAGCGCCTTCTCCCTCTCTGTGCAAACGCACTACAGTTTCGAAGAACCAATAGTCCGCAAGCTCAGCCGCTTGCTTGCCAAGCTTCCTTACCCTCAGTGCCTTTTCTAAAGCCTTCTGTATTTCTGCTTCAGCCTTCTTGGGCGCCCACGGAAGAACCAAGTTGACATTGCCCGAATCCAGCGCGACTCTTGCCGCAGTGACAACAGGTCCGTCGAGTGTGTCACAGCGTGGTGGCATACATTCACGTCCAAACTAACGTGTGACTATTCACCTTATATGATTTGACTATCGCTCCGAACTCATCACAGAGCCGCGGGAGTTTGTTTGCTTTGCTCTCTGTAAATCCAGATCACAAGCGGTAGTGCAATCGCAAGATACGCAACGTGAACTATTACTCTCGCCCATTCTGCGCTTATCGTATAGCCAAAAAGCACGGCGAGTATAGAACCTATTATGCCCTCGTCACGGAATGGGCTGCCCACCGGGATATTCAGCGCATATGCAGGCGTAGCCAGCCAACCTGCCGCAAACCCAGCCTTTTCAGAATATTCCAGTAACTCATGCACACCAGAACCGGCAAGCCCGCCTGCAAGCAGAATCAGCATTATGCTTGTAAAGTAGAAGAACTTTTGCAAGTTGATCTTGATGCCAACTACGAATATGGCGTAAGCCAGCAGGATTGCGGTTATGATTCCTGCAGACATTCCAATGCCCGTTGCTATTGAATCTTCCACTAAGAGCGGTGTTAAGAACAGCACCGTTTCCAAGCCTTCCCTAAAGACTACGACAAATCCAAGCGACACTAACCCTATGATTGTGCCTCGTGACGTTATGGTTTCAAGGCGTTCCTCCATTTCCTGCTTGATATGTTTTCCTCTGATGGCCATCCAATAAATCATCGTAGACAACACAGCCACTGCAACAAACTTGGCTATGCCTTCGAAGAGAGGTTCATACATTTCTGGAAGGCCACGATAAGAAAACCATATAAACGCTCCCAAGCTGAAGCTGGCTACCATCGCCAAAAAGAGCCCATACCAAATGTAACGTATCAAGCTCTTTTTCCTGCTTCTGACTAGATAGGAGAGGATTATTGCCATCACTAATGCAGCTTCAAGTGCTTCTCTGAAAGTTATCAGGTACTGACCTAGCATGCTAGGTGCACCTTATCGTGCTCGTGGTTATGCACAGTTCACATTTTTCGATGTCAATCGATGGGTCGAAAGATTTGTGTAAACTGCACATTAGTCCTTTGGCTCTTAGAGTTCTGCAGATCTCGCAAAACTTCACAATGAAGTCTTTTCGTGACATTACTTTAGTCAGCGAAGTGGCTAGTTCTTCCATTAGCTTCGTGATCTCGGGATCGCTTTCCAAGTCAATGGCTTTTCCGCGTATTTCTCTGCAGTAGAGACTTATGGCAGGTTGGCTTACTCCAAGAAGTCTAGCGGCTTGGGCTTGCTTCAAGTCGTGTTTGGTCACGAGTTCTTTTGCGAGCACTGCTCTGATGGCTGGTAAGGCACATTTTACGGCTACTTCACATGGGATTAGCATTTATGTTGCTTCCGCAGTATAGTGTGTAGAAAGGCATAAATATACTTTATTACAATCGTAATAACGATTGGTGGCGAAAACATGAGTTGGCGAAACGTCGCAGAAATCTCAAAGGGCGTCTATTGGGTGGGCGCCAGAGATTGGAATCGCAAGTTGTTTGATGCCTTGATTCCTCTTCCGAATGGAACTACGTACAACGCATATCTCGTTATTGGCAAGGACAGGAAAGCACTGATAGACACGGTAAACCCCGGCTTTGAAAAGGAGCTTGAGGAGAAGATCAGACGAGTTGTTGACCCAAGCGAGATTGACTTTGTGATAATGAATCATGCCGAGCCTGACCACGCGGGGTCCATCCCGCACGTCATGTCAATAAACTCGAAAGCAAAGCTGGTAACTACCGCCAAAGGTGCCAAAATGGCTCAAACTTATTTCAAGGTGCCTGAAAACCGAATAATGGCAGTGCACGATCAAGAAACGATTGATCTTGGCGACAAAACTCTCCAATTCATTGAGGCACCGATGCTTCATTGGCCTGAGACAATGTTCACCTATTTCAGAGAGAACAGAATTCTGTTTCCATGCGACTTTTTCGGCTCTCACGTGGCCAAAGGGCTGTATGACGATGAGGTTGAAGACTTGCTTACTTATGCCCAAAGGTATTTTGGCGAGATCATGATGCCATTCCGAGTTATGGGGCAAAAGGCGTTGGAGAAGATTAAGGGTTTGGAGATTGAGATGATTGCGCCGAGCCACGGGCCCGTACACCGAAACCCTGAACGCATCCTTGAAGCTTACAGAAAATGGGTAGACGGTGAAACCAAGCGAAAGGCTACAGTTGTGTATGTGACCATGTGGAACAATACGGAAAAGATGATTCAGCCGATTGTGGATACTCTGGCTTCTGAAGGCATAGAAGTCGCGTTATACAATTTGGCCATAGCCGACGTCGGCGACATAGCCAAGGATTTGGTTGATTCCAGGGCCATCGTTTTGGGCGCTCCAACAGTCCTAGGCGGTGCGCATCCCTTAGCCGTTTATGCAGCTTATTTGGTGAAGGCTTTGCGTCCACCATTGAAATATGGAGTCGTCTTGAGTTCGTACGGTTGGGGTGGTGGCGCCATCAAGCATGTTCAAGAAGTCTTGGGGCAGACGAAGCTTGACATTGTTGGAGCGTTAGAAATAAATGGGCCGCCCACAGAGGAGAACACTAAGCAAATAATCGCGTTCGGCAAAAATCTTGCTGGCAAGATTAAAGAGGAATCCTGATGAGTGAAGAAAAGAAGAGAATGTTGAAAGAAATGATCAAACAGCTGCACGCTGGCGTTCCGCCGCAAGAGGTCAAGGAAAAATTCAAACAGGTTTTAGCAGACACAAGTTCCGAGGACATTGCAAAGATCGAGCAAGAACTGGTTAAAGAAGGAATGCCGAGAGAAGAACTGCAAAGACTCTGCGATGTTCATCTGGCAGTCTTCGGAGAACAAGTTCAAGGTCAAGAGCTGCATCTTACCGCAGGTCACCCGATCAGCATCCTCATGGAAGAGCACAAGATCATGTTAGAACGTGCAGACAGACTGAAGAGGGACGTGGGAATGATAGAAGAGGCATGCGACGTAGTTCACGTTGGCGACGTGTTGACCGATCTGCAGGGCATTGTGAAGGATTTTGCTGATGCGGAGAATCATTACCTTCGGGAAGAAAACGTTCTCTTTCCCACCATGGAAAAACATGGAATCACCGAACCTCCGGCGATAATGTGGATGGAACACAACAAGATCCGAGAAATCAAGAAGAAGCTTCTCGACCTGGTTGAGAAATGGAATTCCATGCAGTTTGCCGACTTCAAGACAAAATTGAGCGAAGCCGCCAAGCCTCTATGCGAGATTCTCCCAAATCATTTCTTCAAGGAGAACAACATACTATTCCCCGCCGCGCTGCAGATGATCACTGCCTCAGAGTGGGAGGAGGTTAGGAAGGAGTTTGACGAGATAGGCTATTGCTGCTTTACGCCCCCGCAGGCAATAGTGGCAATACAATCCGGTAAACCTGAAAAACCGAAGATCGAAACAGGAGCTGAAGGTATGCTTCAATTCGAGACAGGTAGTCTTTCAAAAGAGGAAGCTGAAGCCATCTTAGACACAATTCCGCTGGACATTTCATTCGTAGACAAGGACAACAGTGTGAAATACTTCAACAAGGCAGAAAAAAGAATTTTTGTAAGGACAAAGGCTGTGCTTGGCAGAAAAGTGCAGCAGTGCCATCCTCAGAAAAGTATCCATGTAGTGAACAAGATTGTTGAGGCTTTCAAAGCGGGAATGAAGGACGTGGCTGAATTCTGGATCACACTAGACAACCGCTTCATCCACATACGATTTTTCGCGGTGAGAGACAAGAACAGAAAGTACTTGGGAACTTTGGAAGTAGTGCAGGACGTGACAGACATTAGGAAGCTCGAAGGACAAAAGAGACTGCTTGACTGTGAAGCTCGAGCCTGAAGACGAAACGGCGCAACGAAAAAAAGAATAAGAGTGTTGCTGCAAGTTCTCAGTTGGTCTATTTGCTGGCTTTTAATTCCTTGATGCGTTCTTGTACTGCGGCAAGCTCGTTCTTCAGTTCTTGTACGTAGTTTTCGAGTTTTTCGATTTTCTCGGCTTTGGTTAGAAAGTGGCGGGCAAAGTGACCGTGTCCGCGGTGGCCGCCACGGCAGCAGCATTCATCATATCCATGATGTTGTTCACAACCACATTCTCTATGCGTGCTTTTTCACCTAGCCATTACTATCGAAAGTAAAGCATTTAAACTATCAAGTTTATAGTGAAATAGCGGCTATGTCAAAGGAAAGTAAAAGCCGAAAACGAGTAGCTGAGCATCTACAAGTCTGTCCCGTGCGAGGAATAATGGACGTGATAAGCAAGAAGTGGGCTCTCTTGATAATCAACGCGCTTGGGAATAGTGATAGGCTCAGGTTTAACGCGTTGATGGAACAGCTTGAAGGAGTCAGCCCCAAAATTTGTGGAAGTAGTTTGAATATGTTACAGCAAATGCGCTGGCTTAGGCAAAATCTTCAGAAAATGAAAATAGAGATACTAAGATAAAAGCAAGAATAAATGGGAAAAGGTTTTTAGTCAAGTTGTCATATGAAAGTCTGCAAATGATTAGGATAGACTGTGAGGATGAAATGAATGTCCGTATTTGCAGCGCCAGGCGCTTACGACCGTGCCATCACGGTTTTCTCGCCGGATGGACGGCTTTTCCAAGTCGAGTACGCAATGGAGTTAGTTAATCGCGGAGCAACTATACTAGCCATAAGATGCTCCGAAGGTGTGGTTTTGGGATCAGAGGAAAATGCTGAACCTCTTGAAGAGGAAAAGTTCTCGTGGAAAATCTTCAAGGTAGACGAGCATGTAGGTGCGGCCATAGTTGGCTTAAGCTCGGACGCGCGCATTTTGATAGATCAAGCGCGAGTTTATGCTCAAAGTAACAGACTAACATACGATGAGCCCATAGACGTGGAAGTGGTGACTAAAAGAATTAGCGACATAAAGCAAATGTACACTCAGCATGCTGGTGTAAGACCGTTTGGCGTGTCGATAATTTTTGCCGGAGTAGATAAGACAGGAGGCCGTGTGTTCTACACTCACCCGAGCGGAACCTACAGAGGCTACAAGGCCACAGCTATAGGCGCAGGAAGAGAAACCGTGCTAGGCATACTGAAAGACGAGTATCGCGAGGACATGAACCTGAAAGATGTCACAAAACTTGCCGTAAAGTGTTTGATCAAAGCCCTAGAAGCAAGGCAACTATCTCCCAGAATAAAGATAGCCGTCATTCCCTCTGAAACCAAGAAAATGGAAATGTTAAGCGACGACAAGATTGAAGGCATTATGAAAGAGTTAGGCGGCAAGTGAAAGAGGGATGAGTGAAAAGTACACCATTGCACGCATCACAAAAGACAACGAACACTTTGAGATTCTTGTAAAACCCCAAAAAGCCCTAGACTATCGAGCGGGCAAAATAGCGGGCATCACTGAAGCTCTAGCTGCAGAAACAATTTATTCAGACGCAAACAAAGGCACAAGGGCCTCGGAAGAAAACCTCCGCAAAGCCTTTGGAACAACGGATTCGCTGAGAATTGCGGAAACAATACTGAAGACAGGAACACTACAACTCACAACGGAACAACGTAGAAAAATGGTCGAAGACAAAAGACGGCAGATAATCGATTTTATATCCAGACAATGCGTTGACCCGAAAACAAACCTTCCTCATCCACCCTTGCGCATAGAAAACGCCATGGAACAAATCCACTATCCAATAGACCCCTTCAAGCCTAACGAAGAACAGGCAAGAGACATAATCAAACTGCTACGCCCAATTCTGCCATTGAAAATGGAGCAAGTTTCTGTTGCGGTAACTATACCAGTGCAGTATTCTGCAAAAGCCTATGGAACAATGAAAGGATTCGGAACCATCAAGCGGGAAGAATGGCGTGCTGACGGTTCATGGCATGGGGTTCTGGAAATGCCAGCAGGCTTATATGCCCCGTTGATAGAAAAGCTTGGGGAAATAACCAAGGGAAATGGAGAAGCGAAAATCATCTAATAACTGGATGTTTGTTGTTGAAAGGTCAGGTGTAAGATTGTGCCGACGTTTTTTGAACCAAAACAGATCGTAACACCAGGAGATTTGCTCGCGGAAGGCGAGTACATTGCAGGCGAGAACACCTATGTGGAAGACAAGAAAGTATATGCTGCGCGTTTGGGACTTGTGGAGTATGACAACAAGAGAGTGAGTGTCGTAGCTCTGAAGTCTTTTTACGTTCCTAGAGCAGGAGACATAGTCATAGGCACAGTTGTGGAAGTCGGATTTAACAGTTGGACCGTAGACATAAACGCGCCATATAAGGCATTCCTAAGACCTTCGGACGTTCTAAGCAGGCCCTTCAAGCCGCAGAAAGATGAATTATCCCAAGTTCTCAATGCTGGAGACTTGATTGTGGCGAAGATAGTCTCTTATGACAGGTCACATGACCCACAACTCACTGTTGCCGAGCCTGGATTGGGCAAGATAACCCGTGGACAGATAGTGAAAGTTACCCCGACAAAGGTTCCTCGCATAATAGGGAGAAAAGGGTCGATGATTTCTATGATAAAGGAGCAGACTGGTTGCCAAATAATTCTTGGGCTCAATGGGATTGTGTTGATCACGGGAAAGACTCTTGAGGATGAGCAGTTGGCTTTGACGGCGATTAATAGAATTGAGAACGAGTCTCACACAAGCGGTTTGACCGACCGCATAACACAGATGCTTAAGGAAGAAAAGTCAAAACAGGAGGAACAGAAAGAATGAATGAAAAACCAGAAAAACTGATCGATAAAAAAGGTTTAAGATTAGATGGAAGAAAACCAGACGAGCTGAGGCCAGTAAAGCTTGAAGTAGGCGTAATACCAAATGCCGATGGCTCAGCGTATGTTGAACAGGGGAAAAACAAGATTCTAGTTGGCGTATATGGTCCGAGAGAAGTGCACCCGAAGCACTTGGCGCTTCAGGATCGGACAGTCTTAAAATGCAGGTATCATATGGCTCCGTTTTCTGTTCAAGAACGCAAGTCACCTGCACCTTCAAGGAGAGAGATAGAGCTTTCGAAGGTCATCAGGGAGTCTCTTGAACCTGCAATCTTCATGGAATATTATCCGCGGACTATGATTGATGTTTTCATTGAGGTTTTGCAGGCTGATGGCGGAACACGATGCGCAAGCATAACTGCGGCGGCCTTGGCTCTTGCTGATGCTGGTATTCCAATGCGAGACTTGGTTGTTGCGTGCGCAACGGGCAAGGCGGATGACACGATTGTCTTGGATTTGATGGATGAGGAAGACAAGCTGGGAACGGCTGACGTTCCAGTTGCCATGATGCCTAACCTGAACGCGATATCGTTGTTGCAGATGGACGGAAAATTAACCCATGAGGAGTTTGAAAAAGCGGTGAACTTGGCAGTTGAGGGTTGTAAGAAGATCTATGCCGTGCAGAAGGAAGCGTTAAAGGCCAAGTATGTCGGCATTAAGGAAGAGGAGGCTGAGGAATAGTGGCGTCTGTGGTTACTCGTTTGAAAAAGAAGCAAATTGAACAGTTGATTGAGAACGGAAAACGTTTAGATGGCAGAGATCCTACTGACTATCGTGAGATCAAGCTTGAACAGGGGATAATTGAGCGGGCTGAAGGTTCTGCAAGGGTGCTTCTCGGTAAAACTGAGATTGTGGTTGGCACAAAGATCGAGATGGGCGAACCGTTTTCGGACACGCCGAATGAAGGTGTCTTAACAGTCAATGCTGAGCTTGTGCCCTTGGCTTCGCCGAAATTTGAGGCTGGTCCTCCTAACGAGGATTCTGTTGAGCTTGCCAGGATCGTTGACAGAGGCATTAGAGAGTCGAAGGCGATTGACACTGCGAAGCTTTGCATTGAACCTGGTAAGAAGGTGTTTGTCGTCTTCGTGGACATTTACGTGCTTAATCATGACGGAAACCTGATTGATGCTTCTGCTCTGGCTGCTGTGGCTGCGTTGATGAATACGAAGATGTCTAATTATGAGGTTGAGGATGGCGAAGTGAAGGTCAAGTCTGGCTATGTCCCGCTTCCGCTGAAGGATCATCCTATCACGGTTACGTGTGCGAAGTTTGGTGACAAGATTGTTGTTGATCCTAGCTTTGAGGAAGAGCTTGTTATGGATGCTAGGTTGACTATGGCGATTGATGATGATGGTGACATTTGCGCCATACAGAAGGGTGGTGCCGGATACTTTACGCCTGAGCAAGTGTTTGAAGTTGCGAAGATTGCCAAAGACAAGGCTAAGGAGAGACGGAAGAAGCTAGACTGGTGAGCGGGCTGTGGGCAGGACTAAGAAAGTTGGGCCTACGCGTGGGCTCGGAACGCGGTATGGGGTGACTGTTAGGAAACGTTACATGAAGGTCATCAAGGAATTGAGGAAGCCTCATACTTGTCCGCAGTGTGGTCTGCAACGGGTCAGTAGGGTGAGTGTTGGAGTTTGGAACTGTCGAAAATGTGGTTTCACATTTACTGGCGGAGCCTACACGCCTGTCACGAAGCTGGGCGTAGTTGCTAAGCGCGTGGCGAAAGGTGCACCTGTGGAAGAGGTGTTGAAGGCAGAAGGGGCGACAGAAGAAGAAACTGCATAGCTTGTCAGAGTGCCTAGCTAGCCTATTAGTTTCACGATTGTTTTTCCTGGCGTGTTCGGTTAGGGTATGTGAAATGAAGGCAAGGGCGGTAGTACGGCTGAAATCTCCTTCAGAGAAGCATTTAGAAATAATCCTGAAAGCTTTGGAGCCTGAGGTCAAGAAACCTACTACGTTGCGTTCAAGAGAGAGCTTGGAGAAAGATGGCGAGTTTCTGGTTTTGAAAGTGGAAGCGAAAGACACAGTGGCTTTACGCGCGGCATTGAATGCCTATCTTCGATGGATTCGTTCCGTGGCTGGTGTCTTGGAAGTTCTGGAAATGCAGTAGCAATATTTCAGAAAGAATGCTGAAACGGGACAACTAGTCTTCTGCCTTTGCGCTCTGCGGAATTTTGACCCCCCTATATACAGGTTCAGCATTGATGCCAAATATGGTCACAATCGGAACTCGCGATTTGAGAAAGTTGAAGAAATGGTTTGGGGTATTCCTGTTCTGGTATTTTTCTTGCTCCGCTGGCTTTCCAAGAGAGGATGAGTTAAGAGGCTGCTTCGCCCCAGTGGATGCCCATTATGCCCAGATCGCTTGAATCCACAACGTCATCTTTGTTGATGTCGGCGTCAGGAATGAAGTTTGGCTCGCCTTCTATGGCTGTCCAGGATGTTCCCAGAATGCCCAAGTCCGTTGAGTCCACTGCTCCGTCGGCGTTTATGTCGCCGGGATTTCTTCCACTAGATACTCCTTCAATTGTGATCGTGCGAGCGCTTGTGTAGGTGAAGTATATGTGCGTGGTGTTTTCCGAGTCTGTTCTGTTGTAGATTGTGGGGTTTTGATTTATGTAGACTTGGCAAGGGGTCGTTAACAGGTCTTTTGGGAATGTGACATAGAAATATCCGCTTGCTGCTAGTTCAGAAAGGTTAAAGACTAATCGGTTGTCCATCTCGCAGTTGAAGGATTCTATTGTGGAATTGTTTAGTGCCAGAACGGTGTGTTCCGTGGTTTTGTTGGCGATGAATGTTTGGTATGGTGGCTGAGTTTGTGGCATGGTGCAGTTAGGTCGGATAGCCTCATCGGAAAGCCCCTTACTTTCATACGTTCCCTTATAATCATAGTCAACTACGGTTATTTGCTTTACCCATTTGACCCACTTGTACCCCCACCCGCATGGAAGAACTATGCGATATCCGCTTCCAAACCCTGTTAACTGTTCCAAGTCCGTTCCATTTGCCTCCAAGGCCAGAATCGTTGTTGGGTGCATGGCTACGCCTAGCATGATGCTGCTCGAGAAGTCGTCTGTCGAATTGAAAGCGACCTTACGGTATGAACCCGCCGTCACTTTCGCCATGGTCAGAAGATAGAAGAGCGGAACGCCAGTCCAGTTATAAGTGACGCTTGGGCCGCCCGTCCCATCGCCTACACATTGAAGATCGGCCACTTCAGATATTAGCGGAAAATCTCTCAGTTCAGCGTAGGATAGGTTGAGCGGGTTTTCAACCAAACCTTCTATCGCTAGCCATTCTGGTGCTCCAGCGGATTTCAGATTACTTCCGAGTTCGTAACTAGCTTGAAAACCAGGCAAAGAAAGTAGGGTGAATGTAATTGCCAGAAAAGCAACCAAAGAAACTTTCATTTTAGTCTCACCCTGCTAGAAGCTGCAGGAACGAACATTATTTAAGGGTATCGAGCACGTTCTTTTTCTCTGCAGTATTCTCTTCGTTTACCAAGACTGGAATTTCAATCATTGTCTTTCTACTTTTGAATGCACGAATCCTGTCCTTCTAGTTGACTTGTTCAAAAAATGGTTCTAGTTTTTGCCAAAATGATGCATTTTTCGAATGATAGAGCGTGATCTATGCGCGCAAGCACATAGGCATTAGTTGTTTCACTTCTCGCGCGCATGCCCCAAATGCTGATCTCTATTGACTGCAAAAGGCTTTAAGAAAATGCTTTATTAGGGGCTGGGCTTATTGCTGTGCAGAACCAGAAGGAATACACTGTGAGTGACGAACTCTCCAAGCTCCCACCCCAAGTCCAAGAACGCTTACTAAGACTTAACCAGCTTCAACAAACACTCCAATCAGTCCTAGCCCAAAAACAGCAGGTAGAGCTTGAATTGTCAGAGATTGACCAAGCCTCATCTGAATTGCAGAAGCTAACAGATGATGCGGTTGTATACAAATCCACAGGTTCACTAATGGTAAGAGCCGAGAAAACAAGAATCGCCACTGAACTGACTGAACGAAAAGACCTACTCAACACAAGAATCACAATCCTAACGAAACAAGAAGAACGCTTGCGCACCCAGCTAAAAGAGGTGCAAACAAAGCTTCAACAGGACCTGAACCCTGTTCAACAGTCATCCCAACCCTAACCAGTTTTTAGGTGAAACCCCTGTGGAAGACTTTGGCATACCAGATCTAATCAGCGAACAAATCGAAGAATTATGCACAATCGCAGAAGAAGCAGCAAGAAAATACGTGTATTCTAAGATTGCCAAGAAGAACATTGAGGCACTGAACATATGTGCTGAAGTAGAAGGCACAAAACCCGTCAACCTAACAGTAGACGTAGACATCGACCTATCCGATTCAGTGAAAGACCTTGACGCGCAGAAACTCGCCAACGAAGCCGTAAAAGAAGCTTTCAAATCAGCAGAAAAATACCTGAGGAACCTAGCTTGTCATTCGCAGAAATAACCAAGATCCTAGACACATTAAGCGCCAAACGTGTTGTTTTGTTGTGTCACCACAATGCTGACCCAGATGCAATCTGCTCCGCATACGCCTTCCAAAGCCTGCTAAAACAGGCAAGACCAAATCTGGACGTGGAAATAGCAGCGTCACATGGAATAAGCCGACTTTCAAAACATCTTCTCCAATACATACCAATAGAAGTCAACGAACAGGGGAACACGGAGAACGCAGACGCCCTAGTCCTGCTTGACACAAACACCATCCAACAACTAAACAACCTAGCCGAGAAAGTAAGAACAGCCAAAGCTCCAATAATCGTGATAGACCATCACGCCGCTCACCCAGAAACACTGCAATTGGCAACACTCTGCATAACCAACGAAGAAGCCTCATCAACATGCGAGATCGTCTACAGCTTCTACAAAGAAGTAAACACTAAACCAAGCCAGAACGAAGCTAAAGCCCTATTCCTAGGCATAGCCTTTGACACACGCCACTTCGTCCTCGCCAACTCAACCACCCTAAAGAACATAGCTGAACTAGTCGACCTAGGCGTGACCGCCCAAGAAACGCTCCCACTGCTCTCGTTGCCCATGGACTTCTCCGAACGCGTAGCAAGACTAAAAGCCTCAAGAAGAGTCAAACTCTTCAAAATCAACAACTGGATAATTGCACTTTCACACGTCAGCGCCTACCAAGCGTCAGCAGCCCGAGCCCTAGTCGACCTAGGCGCCGACATCGCAGCCATAGCAGGACAAAAAAACGAAAGCATAGAAATCAGCCTCCGCAGCACACGCGAATTCCACAAGCAAACAAACATCCACCTAGGCAAGGACATTGCCAAACCCTTAGGAGAATACATTCACGGCATGGGTGGAGGACACGCAACAGCAGCCGGGGCCAATGGTGCAGAAGACATTGAAGTAGCACTCAAACGTTGTTTACTGCTTTTGAAAGAGAAACTAGTTAGCCAATAATAAGTAGCTACTCTTAAATGAGCCAGAAACCTGCATAAAGACAGGCAGGCATCAACAGCCATGGCACTAATCGAAACAAAAGACGTCACGTACACTTATCCAGGCGCAACAAAACCGTCCATCACAGAAGTCTCCATAAGAATAGAAAGAGGCGAATTCGCCCTAATCACAGGCCCGAGCGGCTGCGGAAAGACCACCCTTTGCCGATGCTTCAATGGATTAATTCCACACTTCTATCAAGGCGAAATCAAAGGCGAAGTGACTGTTGCAGGATTGGATGTTGCTGAACACGAGATTTTCGAGCTAGCCAAACACGTAGGGCTTGTATTCCAAAACCCAGAAAACCAGCTCTTCGCATTGTCTGTTGAAAAAGACGTGGCATTCGGACTAGAGAATCTCGGTCTCCCAAGAGAAGAGATGCGCAAAAAAGTGGACTGGGCGCTGAATCTTACTGAGATATATGACTTGAGAGAAAGAGCGCCCCACGAGCTTTCTGGCGGACAGCAACAACGCGTCGCCATAGCCTCTGTCCTTGCTATGCAGCCAGAAGTAATAGTCCTAGACGAGCCAACAAGCTTCCTCGACCCCTTGAGTGCCAAGAAAATATTTGAGGTTATTTATGACCTGAACAGGAAGCTAGGCATAACCGTCGTGCTTGTCGAGCATAGGCTTGACTTGACGGCAAAGTACGCTAGTCACATAATCATAATGGATGAAGGAAGGATTGCTCAAGATGGAGACCCACGAGAGATCTTGCGTTCCGAAGAAGCACGCCTGATAGGTGTCGGAATTCCGAAAGCAACCCGCCTCTATCAAATACTGAAAAAAGACGGAGCAAGACTCGGCGAAACTGTCCCATTATCCTCGGACGAAATGGCAACCACGATAAAGGAGGCTCTTGAAAACCATTGATTGAAGCCAAAGACATCCATTTCACGTACCCAAACGGCGTAGAAGCACTGAAGGGTGTATCGTTAACCATCCAGAATGGCGAATTTGTAGCCATAATGGGACAAAATGGCGCTGGGAAAACCACTTTGGTGAAGCATTTCAACGGCTTACTCAAGCCAACAAAAGGGCAAGTGCTCGTTGACAACGTTGACGTAAAAAAGGTAAGCGTGGCGTCTCTAGCAAAGAGCGTGGGCTTCGTATTTCAAAACCCGGACCATCAGCTTTTCAGCGAAACGGTTGAAGAAGAAATATCCTTCGCATTGAAGAATTTTGGATTCGAAAAATCGGTGACAGAAGCTCGTGTGACATGGGCTCTAAACCTTCTAGGCTTAACACAGTATAGGAAAACTTCACCATTCATGCTCAGCGGCGGAGAAAGAAAACGTGTAGCCCTAGCCTCAGTTCTTGCGTGGGACCCAAAGATACTCATGCTGGATGAACCAACAATCGGACAAGATTACCAGCAAAAAGAGAAGCTCCGCCAATTCATCCTGCAAATGAAGACCCAAAGAAAAACCATAATCATCGTCACACATGACGTGGAATTTGTGGCAGAATGTAACCCAAGGGTTCTGCTTATGCGAGAAGGGAAGATAGTGGCTGATGGAGAAGCAAAAACAATCCTAACAAACCCAAGTGTTCTCATGCAAGCATCAATAGTGCCGCCACAGGTAGTTCAAATCTTCCTGCAACTGCCAGAGCTAAACCTTCCCAAAAACGTCATTGATGTCTATGAAGCTCGAGAAATACTGCTCAACATCTTGGAGAAGAAAGCCAGATGAGCGTTTTCAACGGACTCAAATTCCGCAAAGTCTACTCACCTATTCACAATCTAGATCCAAGGATTAAATTCGTCTACGTATGTTCAATCTTTGCAGTTGCGATACTCTATTGGGAAATATTGCCCTTAATGACACTCTTCTTCCTGCAGATTCCATTCGTCCTGCTAGCCGGCGTCAAACGTGAGTGGCTTCGTTCAATGCGAGGAGCAGCTTTCTTAGCCACAATAATTTTCCTCACAAACTTTGTCGTTGCATTCATCGGCGCTGGCTACATAGTCACAGCAAAAGGTCTGGAAAATGCTTTTGCGATGACTTTGCGTTTCATTGTGCTTGTCGAATCCTTCTCCGTGTTCTTCCTCACAACGTCACCCGACCACTTGGGCTTGGCGCTGGAACAGACGCGCGTGCCATACGAGTTGGTCTTTGCATTC
This sequence comes from Bathyarchaeia archaeon, assembly GCA_041500425.1. Lineage (GTDB taxonomy): Archaea > Thermoproteota > Bathyarchaeia > Bathyarchaeales > Bathycorpusculaceae > JBGQME01. The sequence continues at coordinate 81,725 of JBGQME010000006.1, forward strand.
ACGACTGCTGTCCGCTTTGTTCCTGTCCTTGCTGAAGAAGCTGAAACGATAATGGACGCCCAAAAAGCTAGGGGCTTAGAACTTGAAAAAGGAAACTTTCTGAAACGGATCAGAAACTACATTCCAATCCTCATTCCCCTAATCGTAAGTGCGATTCGCAGAAGCTTGGAGCTGGCTGAAGCCATGGAATCTCGAGCCTGGGGAGCCACGAAAAAACGCACAAACCTGTACGTGCTCAGGCTTCACAAAGGCGACGTAGCGCTGATAGCCATAACAATTTGCATCGTTGCCATCGCAATCTACGTTAGACTGTTCCTTCCAATCCCATCCTTGAGCGACCTTTTGATGCGCTTCGTCTAAACCGCAAGACTTTTAATAACGGCGTCCGAGTAATGGGTTCTCGGAGCTTGAAGCGGTTGAAATGGCTAAAGGCGGCAGCAGAGGAAATCATCGACTGCATCAAAGTTTCAATGGAACACCTTGACCTCAAAGAAGTCGAACGTCTCATCGACCTTCTATTAGAAGCAAAGGACAAAAAGATATTCACGGTAGGCATGGGAAGAAGCGGATTCGTTGCCCGAGCCTTTGCCCTGCGGTTAATGAATTTGGGCTTTAATGTTTACTTCTTGGGCGAAACCATCACGCCAGCCGCAGAAAAAGGAGACATACTAATGGCTATATCAGGCACGGGTTCCACAAAAATGGTTCTGACCGCAAGCTCAGCTGCTAAAGACATTGGCGCAAAGGTGATAGCGGTTACATCCTTCCCAGAATCTCCGCTTGGCGAGATGTCTGATCTTGTCGTGACGATTAAGGGAAGGACAAAGGCGGGCTTGCCTAAGGAAGAAGACTATTTGGCTAGGCAGATCATAGGAGAGCGTGAACCCCTAACGCCGCTTGGAAGCATTTTCGAGAACAACAGTATGGTTTTCTTTGACAGTTTAATCGTGGAGTTGATGCACCGCTTGGGCCGAACTGAAGCCGATCTGAAGCGTAGACACGCTACCATAGAATAGACTGCGGAAATCGCAAGTGATGATGACCAATCGATCGATGCTGATGTGCTTGGTTTTTGATTAAGATATACTTTTAAAGTTGTGCAATCAGATAGAAAATGAGACTAAAAGTGATTTGGAGAAGGCATCTTGTCATCTCTTGAACACCTCCAGAATGGTAGATATGCTGTCTTGAAGAAGCTTGGCGAAGGCGGGAAGGGTATAGTCTTCAAGGCCAGAGACACCGCATTGAACCGTGTAGTCGCAATCAAAATGCTCAAAAGTGCAGTTCTGACCGAAGAAGCGTATTCTCGTTTCATAACTGAAGCACAAGCTTGGAACAATCCCTGCTTCTCTTCCAATAGGCCCAGAGCAGGAGCGTGACAGGCTTCTCGAAGCAGTTTCGCAGTTCATGATTAATCTTTCCAAGGAGACTCCATTAATGATCATTCTTAAACGATCTACAATGGACCGATCAGTCTTCGCTTTTGCTAATGCACTACTTGGCCCGCGGTGTCTATAATCAGACCCTGCTTCTTCTCGGAGCTTACAGAGATACCGACATTGATGAAAAGCATCCCCTGTCTCCTGTCTTGACCGAATTAAATAGAGAACGCTTGCTTCAGTCCGCACAGATAAAGCGGATGTCCCTCAATGACGTTTCAGAGATGATCAAGCACATCTTGGAGCAGGATGAAGTCCCAGAAGAGTTTTTTGAGCTGGTTTATGAAAAGACGCGAGGAAACCCATTCTTCGTTGAGGAAGTGCTAAAGTCTCTGAAGGAAGAGGAAATAATCTATCGTGAAAAGGACAAGTGGAGAATTAAAGAGGTTTCGACAATTGAGTTTCCGAAAACCGTCAAGAGTGTCATCAAAAAGAGGGTAAGTCGACTGGATGATGAATGCCAAAATCTTTTGACTTTGGCCTCTTTCATTGGGAAGGATTTCAGTTTTGAAGCACTGTGCGGAGTTACGGGGATTGAAGAGAACAAACTGCTTGAGATTATGGAGAGAATCCTCAAAGCAGAGTTGATAAAGGAGAAGGTTGTTCGAGGTCAGGATCTGTATTGCTTTGGAGACGTAATAGTAAGAGACGTTATACACGGGGAAGTCAGCCATCTGAGGCATAAGAAGCTTCACGGAGATGTAGGGCGCGCTCTAGAGAAGGCATATGCTGGAAAGATTGATGAGCACCTTGGAGAGCTTGCCCATCATTTTCTGGAAGGCGGCGACAAAGGTAAAGCGCTTGACTACTTTTTGAAGGCGGGTGAAAGGGCAGAGAAGGTGTATGCTCCTAATGAGGCGTTTTCCTACTTCCAGCATGCCCTTGAGCTTCTTGAAGAACAAGGGAATGGTCTTGAGAAGAAGGCTCGCATCATCGAAAAGCTTGGTGATTTCAAAGGGTGGATGGGTGAACCATACGGTTGTTTAGAATATTGGAACAAAGCATTGGCATTATGGGATCAGCTGGGGGACAAGAGAAACGTTGCACGCATTCATGTCAAATTGGGATCATGGCTCTGGCTGGGGGGTTTCGGTGACAAAGATAAGGCTTCTGAGCATCATCGCATGGCTTTGGAAATACTTGAGAAAGGGCCTGAAAGTGTCGAACTGGCCAGCCTATATGAAGACATTTCTCACATGCTTTGGCGAACTGGCAAGTCTAGTGAAGCTCTGACATGGACACAGAAAGCCCTTTCCATAGGCGAGGACATTTTGGCTTTGGTTAAGAGAGTCAAGTACACAGCTTTCATTTCATCCGTAATGGGTGCCCTTGGCATATGTTATCGTTTGTTGGGAGAATGGGACAAGAGTCTCAAGTATCAGATGGAAGCCCTTGACATTGGGAAAAAAGTTGGGGAGTATCAACAGTCTGGAAGTGCCGCTTCAGAGCTTGGAGAATTGTTTATCGAAATGAAAGACTACGAGGAAGCTGAGAAATACCTCAATGAAGGCAACAGCATCTATGAAAAACCAGGAGATACAGATAATCAAATGACCACGCCACTTCCAGCCCTTTCAAGACTGTATCTGGAAAAGGGCGAAATCGACAAAGCCACAGAACTGATTGAGAAAATCTGCGAATATGCAACAAGAACAAAAAGCGAATTGGCTATCTGTGACGCTGAGTTGCTGAAAGCAATGCTTTTCAGAAAACAGAAAAACTGGGAACAATCCATACAACACTTTGAAAAAAGCCTTCAAGAAGCTAAATCCCTAAACGCACAAAAATGGCACGTTTTCCAATACGCTGAAATCCTGTACGAATACGGAATAATGTATCTGGAGAGAAATGAAGAAGACGACAGAGAAAAAGCCTACTCACTCTTGGACCAAGCCCTTATGATCTATCGAAAAGCCGATTCCAAAAAGAGGATAGAAAAGGTAATAGCCAAAAAGAAACTGCTTACAGCCTAGAATCAAGGTTCCGACGAGGTTTTCATCGCACGGAGTCAGCTTTTACCTGTCTTTTTTGCGTATTCTTCTTCGAGTTTTGCCGCCAGTTTGCCATCCTCAATGATCAACGCTCCACGGTATCCGCATTTTCTGCAATCCCAAAGCGACCTCAGTTGTGGCAAGCCAGAAGCAAAGAAAATGTCCGTTGACCCGCATTTCGGGCAAAACTTTACGCTTCGCTTTTTAGCTTTAGACTTGGTTTTTCGAGCGTCTTCCAAAGCCCTCACTGCCTTTCTCTCTTTTTCCTCATTTTCTTGAGTAACCGCTTCTTGGGGAGTTTTGGTCTTTTCACGCGCTGTGCGTCAGTTACTGCCAAAACCAGTCCTCATAGTAATGGCTGGTTTTGTTTCTTTTAAGTTTAGCTGGTTAACCGTGCCTAAAGATTGGACATGCATATCGCTTATTAAGACTTGCGACACATTATATTCGTGAAAAGACACGATACGCTCTAATCCAAGGAGGACAGCGCCAACGGTCAAAGAACCGAAGGAAAAAACAGCAAATGCCCTAAAGGAAACTGAAGCAACACCGCCAATAGTGATAAGAGAAGAAGCTAGAAAACCAACCGTTTACAGGGAAGTCTACCCAATACAAGAGCCCTACGTCTACGCAGCCATAGTCAAAGAACCAGAAACCCAAAAAACCCGCTACGAAATCATAGAGCCAACACTTCAGAAAGATGAAGAAGTTCAGCTTCAAGAAATCAAAGGCTTCTTGATGGAAGAGGTAGACGTAAACCTAAAAGAAATAGAGACAAAGGAAAAAGCCGAAGACTACCTGAAAGGAAAGACGAAGGAAATAGTCAAAAGATACCACATAAAAGTCCCGCCGGAAGCAGTTGACAAGCTCACCTATTACATACTAAGAGATTTCCTAGGCTACGGAAAAATAGACCCGTTAATGAAGGATCATTTAATCGAAGATATATCAACAGACGGAGTGAACATTCCAATCTACGTTTGGCACAGAGTGTATGAATCATTACCGACAAACATACTATTCAAGGACGAGGCAGAACTCAACTCATTCGTAATCCGACTCGCATACCTATCAGGAAAAAACATCTCGATAGCCTCTCCAATCTTGGACGCATCACTTCCAGAAGGCAGCCGAATACAGCTAACTTACGGAAGCGAAATCACAAGAAGAGGCTCAACATTCACAATCCGACGCTTCAAAGTTGACCCACTGACCATTTCAGACTTGATCGCCTCCAACACCCTATCCTCCGAGATGGCCGCCTACCTGTGGTACATCATAGAAAACAGAGCCTCAGTCATGGTAGCTGGCGGCGTGGCCGCTGGAAAAACAACCATGCTAAACTGCCTGTCGATGTTCATAAAGCCCGAAATGAAAATAGTGAGCGTAGAGGATACGCAGGAGCTCAATCTTCCACACGAAAACTGGATACCTTCAGTGGTAAGGCTGGGTTTTGGCCACGAAGAAAGACGAAGTGGCTCCATAACCCTCTTTGATCTTCTTAAAGCAGCAGTTCGACAAAGGCCAGACTACATTATCGTGGGCGAGGTCCGCGGAGAAGAGGCTTACACGCTGTTCCAAGCCATGGCCACAGGTCATCTTGGAATGAGCACAATCCACGCAGAATCAGTTGAAGCCGTGATAAATCGATTAGGATCTGAGCCGATGAACATTCCGAAGCCGCTTATAGCCATGACCGACGTCATCATGGTTGTAGCGAGAACTGAGATTGAAGGAAAACCTGCAAGAAGAGCCAGCACGACGACGGAGCTTGTTGAGCTTGATCAAAAAACCAAAGAGTTCCTGACCGAGGAGGTTTTCCGATGGAGTCCGAAAGATGATCGCTTCGTTTTCTCTGGCCACAGTTCCCTTCTGGAGAAGCATGTGAAGAAGCTTGGAGCGAACGAAGAGGACGTTAGACGTGAATTATTCGCTAGGAAAACAGTCTTGGAATGGATGGTGGAGAAGGGCATTAGGCGTCACACGGAAGTTGCGAATGTTATCAGAGAATATTATGCTAACCCGAATCGCGTGTTCCAAAAAGCCAGGGTTGGGCTGAAATGAACAGTGACATTGCTCTACAGAAGCTTAGAAAGCTCTACGGTCGCGTTAAAGCAAAACTCAGCTTGCCGTCTTTGAAGCCTTCAAAACACAAGGAGAAAACAAATCAAGAAAAGCCCAAGACCATGTTCGAAAAGCCTCAGTCAATAGCATATCAGATTCTTGGAGAAAGAACGGCACACTTTCTGCCACTCTTCAAAGGCTTGGATTTGAACCTGCAGAAATCAGGAGTGAAGATAAACTTCAAAGCATACGTCAGTCTAACAGTTCTTGCCACCATCCTTGTTTCAGGTGCCGTGCTGACATTCACTCCATTATTGGCATTCTTCGCCTTCAATGTGCCGCTTCTCCCCGCCATCCTGTTCGGCGTTGGAGGAAGCCTATTCACATCTGCATTCTCAACCATCGCATTCTACGCATATCCAATCTACAGGGCAGACAAGCACAGAAGAGAGTTGGAAGACGAGTTGCCCTTCACCACAGGCTACATGGGGATCCTGACAAGTGCAGGCGTTTCTCCGGAGAAGATTTTCTACTCTCTTTCAAATCTAACCATGCCGCTGGCAGTCTCCAGTGAGGCAAAGGATGTGGTCAGAGACGTGAACCTCTTTGGTCAGGACATAATCTCTGCGTTGGAAGGCGTGTCAAAGCGAACCCCTTCTGAAAGATTCCGTGAGATGCTTGAAGGATTCATTTCAACAATCCACTCAGGCGGCAATTCAACAGCCTATCTCCGCGAAAAGTCCAGGCAATACATGAAACTGAAGAGAATAAGCTTAAAACAGTTCTCAGACACCTTATCCGTTCTGTCGGAATTCTATGTAACTCTGCTTCTGACTGGGCCGTTGCTTCTTGTCATCATGCTTGCGGTCATGGCCATGCTCGGCGGAAGTGACTTGGGCTTGCTAAGCCCAGACCTTCTGCTTGGTATGCTTACATATCTTGGAATTCCTGTGGGAGCTCTGTTATTCCTGATAATCTTGGACGCGGTCACCCCGAAGTGGTGAGTGGAAAATGCCGAGAGTAGAGAAGAATGTCAAGAAAGTCGCGTTGGTCGTTTCTGTTTCGATAGCGGTTGCTATAGTCCTCCTTGCGTATCTTGCTTTCGGACGAACCGCGGCATTTGATGAGTTTGTTTTCTTCGCGGTCATAGTCGGAGTCTTTCCTTCGGCAGTCTTGAGCTACATTGATTTCAAGTGGAGAAAAGCCATTGACGAGCACTTGCCTGACCTTTTCAGAAGCATAGTTCAAGCCCAGCAGACAGGCATAACGCTACCACATGCTCTGGAGGAGGCTTCAAAGAGGGATTATGGACCGCTTAAGGCAGAGCTGAAGAAAATGAATGCACAGATTTCCTGGGGAATGAGTTTTGAAGAAGCTTTGCTGGCCATGGGAAGACGCGTCAACACGGTGCTAGTGCAAAGGACAGTGCCGATGATAATTGAGGCAAGCCGCTCAGGCGGACACGTTGAAAAGGTTTTTGACCCCTTGGGCAAGTTTATTCAGACGACGCTTTTGCTCGATAAGGAACGCCGGACCCAGACGAGACCATACATTGCCATAATCTATGTCGCCTTCTTCGTCTTTCTATTCACCATCATACTGCTTTTCAAATCATTCTTCGTAAGCATCGAAGGCTTGCCGATCCTAGGGTCTACAGTGATGGCACCAACTGAAATCCAAAGAATATTCTTCCACATGACTTCAATTCAAGCCTTCTTCGGAGGACTGGTAGCTGGAAAAATGGGTGACGGAACAGTGAGCGCAGGGTTGAAACATAGCTTGATTCTGATGCTTTGCGGCTACATAGCTCTGAAGCTTTTCGTGTGAGGTGGCAAAATGGCAAACAAGCTTCACAAGTTTCTTCGAAACAGACGCGCTATAACTCCTGTTCTGAGCAATCTCCTGCTCACAGTTGTAGCTGTAGCGGCTATGGCGCTTGCCACGACGGCAACATACATTATAACGACTGACCTGCGGGAAACCATGAGTGAACGCGTCATCATAGAAGATGTATGGTTCAGCGATTCAACAAATATCAAAATCTATCTGCGTAATGTTGGAAGAGTTGCCATTCATGTTTCAGGAGTATACCTCAACCATACTTCTCAATCTTTCACGAGATCGTTCAACCTGGAAATAGGCCAACGAAGTTGGCTTAACATTTCGCAAAACTGGGTTTCAGGCAGTCTGTACTATTTGGATGTCGTTACGACTAGGGGGATGCATGTTGGAGGCTATTATAAAACGCCTTAGATTCGACAAACGCGGAGTAAGCAATGTCATAGTTGTCATGCTAAGCCTAGTGCTAGTAGTGATAATAGTGGGCAATGTAGTGCTTTGGAGTTACCAGATGAACCAGCTAGACCTAGAGAGGATACAGGAAAGTGTGACGGTTTCCAATGTTACACGCGTTACACGGTCTTCATGGTTCACAGCAAAGAACGAATACACGATCAGTGCAGGAAGCAGGTTGAGTGGTTCTTTCACGGACACAGAAAGCTTGGACAGTTCCTATGAAACGTTCAGAGAAGAAAAAACTCAGGTTTTCAATCCTTCCAGCTACGTTCCCGGCGGATCCACGACGTATGTTTCAGGCAATATTTTGAGCTTAACTTCCAATGATGATGCTTACATGAATTTCCGCAGCTATCCCAACTATGAAGTCAAATATCAAGAAAGCCTGGAAATTGGTATAACCACAAGCACGACGTACCAAGACAAAGTTTCAATGAGTTTCACTCCACAGGTAACGGCAGACTTTGCCGTAGTTGCAACGGCAGAAGTTCAAGGGTCAAGCACAAACTACCAGACCAAAGCACAACTAATAGTAGGTTCAGCAACCTACCAAGAACTGAAGTACAGAGTCAAAGATATCACTGACTGGTATCCATTCTGTGGACTAAAACGTCTAAGGTTGGACGGAGGCACAAGCTATTCTGTCAAAATTCAATTCTGCACAAGCAATGTGGCTGGAACAGCCTACATAAGAAATGCCAGAATAATCATCATACGCCTTCAATCCGAATATGCAGAAAGTGAGGGGCTTTCTACCACGAGTAGCACAAGCTGGCAAGACAAAACCACCTTATCATTCACTCTACCTATTGATGGAGACTACCTAATAGTTGGATCCGCAAACTATAGAGGCTCAAACACGAACTACTACACCAAGATCCAACTCATCCAAGACGACATGATCGTTCATGTAGACACCGTTGGCAGACCAGGGGCTGACACTACTGCAAGCTACTACACTTTCGGGGTCATGAGAAAGGTGAACCTTAACGCAAGCCAACACAATTTCAAAATTCAATATTGCGCTTCGGCACCACCAGCAATAGCGGGCATAAACTATGCACACCTACTCGCAATCAAACTAACCCAATTTGACAACAATTCCTACGCAGAAAGTGAGGCTGAATCCATTCCAGCTGCCAGCAACGCGTGGTATGATAAGGTTGCGAACACCTACACGGCTGACGCAAGCAGCTATCTGATGATTGGGTCGATCTCTTACAAGTCTGGTTCAACATCGTATTCAGTAGGCCTAGACTTTCAAACGGAATCTGTGTCAAGGCAGTCTCCGCTTGCAGAGCTCCGGGATGCAACAACGTATGAGTCAGCCTTCTTCATGACAAGCCAAACACTGGGCGCCGGAATCAAGACCGACAAGATAAGGTGGATGGGTGAAAGCACGAGTGCGAGAGTGAAGAGCGCGCGACTGATTTCATGCAAATTGCCCATATTGACGCAGACGGCTGAAGTTGAGTTTACTGGAAACTCGAACACTCAAAACTGGACGCAGCTTGAATGGACGATAGATTCTTCCTTCACAACGGCGGATGTGGCTACAACATTTCAACTGTACAACTTTCAAACAAGTCAGTATCCATCAGGCGGAGACTGTTACATGTCGGACACGATAGGTTTGGCAGACATGACAAGGAACCAGACAATAACTTCAAGCCCAGCCGATTTCAGAGACTTTGGCGGAAACTGGAAAGTGAGAATAAGAGGAATCAAGGCAACTGATACGCAGTTTGAACTCAAGGCGGACTGGATCGAATTCAAACCAACGACATCCGATATCTACCGACTTGACATCAGCAACAGTTTTTCGATTGACTTGTCAACATATCCGTTGGGTTACATTCATGGCATCGAAATATCCATCAGATACAACGCAACAGAAAATGCAGAGAAATGGTTTTTGAAGGCATACAATTGGACAGCGTCAAGCTTCTCTGACGCAGGTTTTAACAACACTCAAGGGAACCAGCCAGTTCTTAACGCCTGGAATGATTACGCGATTAACGTAACTGACAGGTGGGCGAATTACGTAAGCAATAATGGCACAATACTCCTAAGATTCCTAGATGAAGGATTGAGCATGAATCAGACAGTTGCCGAAGTAGACTTCCTCGCAGTCAGGGCAATAATTGATGGGGCACGTTTTGACCTTAGAAACTCCAGTCCACTTACAACACACATTGTCGCTATATGGATAGCCAACTCGACGGATCATCAACGTTATGAGGCCAATTTGTTCATAAACTCAGGAGAAGCGGTAATTTATGTCCGTTCTGACCTAAAACTGCCGGCAGACGATTTTATCACAAAGGTTGTCACGGAAAGAGGAAACATTTCAGTTTTCCCATAAGACAAAACTTGTTAGTCGCCCATTTTTTCTTTCAGATTCTTGATTGCGTCTTTTTGGTTCTTGGCTTCTATGAGCTGAATGTTGTACAATTCCGCCATCTTCTTACCATTTTCGCTCATCCTTGGGATCGCAATCAAGTAGGCGCTGTTTGGCGAAACGTCGAATATCTTAGCGAATAAGGCGATTACGGGCTGCTCTGAAACGCTGCTTTCGTTGGAAGTTGCCACATCGATCACCGTCACTTTTCGAGGAAATTCACCCTTACAAGCCACAATGTCAAACAGGTGATTCGCGCCAGATTTGCCCTTCAGAAAAGCTGGGCTTTCGACCTCAAACCCGCCTTCCGCAAGGAAGGCTTTTATCGGCGCAATCAAAACCCACCCCAGAGAAGCTTCGTGCTTCACTTCTTCCTTTAAACCGTAAGAATAGACATTCTTTATAATGGCATCTTCGAAAGTGAAAGTGGCGTGACAGTTCCTGCAAAAATGCGAGGCAACGGGAATGTCAAAACTCTTATCACAGTCCTTGCAGGTGCACCATACTCCGGCTTTTCTGTAATCAACATCGAGTTTCTTCAGTTCTTCATGGCACTTTGGACAGACAGATTTGCTCGCTTTGCGGAAGTTCTCTTCCACATCCATGTATCCGCACTTAACGTGCTCTATCAGGGAGCTTTTCTGAATGTCAAAGGACTTGCAGTACGGGCAACAATAGCGAACTGAAATATGCAGGGAATCGCATTTTGGACAATGGATGACTTTGTCATATAGTTTTGCGTCCAGCATTTCCGCCTCGTAGAGCTTGTTAAGAAAGGCTTCTGCTTTTGAGACGTCCCCTACAATCGCCTCAACTATCGGATAATGATAGCCAAGACTTGGGTCATAAACGGGCTCCAGATCCTTAATCTCGCCGCTCAGAAACCTATTTAAGAGAACCTGCGTGTCGCGGTCTTTATAGAGCTCTAGCCGTTCTACTTTGCTCGTTTCCAACATTGTTTTCCCAGGTCAATTACTATTCTCAAGCCAGTTTCTATTCGATTTTCGGTCATAACACTTGCTTCTAAACACGTTTTTGTCATCATTCCCTTTAAGCATTTCCAGAAAGGTTTTTTAGAATCTTCTTGAGCGGTTGAACCGGAGAGAGTGGTCGCAAGTGAGTTCGAAACCGAAACATGCCGTGCGGTGCCCGAAATGTGGTTTCTCTTTTGACATAACTTATGGTAGAGCGTTCGCTTGCTCCGGGTGTCTGTCGTCTGTGCGATGTGACATGGCGAAATGCACGAAATGTGGGCACGAATTTCCTTTGACATAGCGCCGAAAAGTCCGTTCTGTGAATACCTAAAAGCATGAATCATTTCTCCTGCTTGAACGTTGATCTGGTCTCAAACTTGCAGATTTCGCAGATCCTTCTTTCGGTAAAAGTGAAGACTCTTTTTAGGGTGGAATTTGGCACAATCGCTACCAATCGCATCATCCTAAACCATTCTTTCCGCCGCGAAAATAAAGACCTTAGGGCTTTCCGATAAAGAGTAAGAATCAATACTCACCGTTCACAGTCACGTTTTTTAATAAGAACATCCATAATCCAAGCACAACATAGACCGCAGAAAGGAATCAATTTCAGGTGAATTAGATGGCGACCCAACCGCCTTCGAAAGGCACAGTATTCCGTTGGACAACTCTAAAAGGATTTGTAGCACTGCTTCTATTTCTAATTGTAGCAACGTTAATCGAGTACGTCATTGTGCTCTACGCCATAAATCTGGGCGTCAAAGACGAAACGCCGCTTCAGGGAAGTTTCAAGTTTCCAGGAACTGACTGGAATGTAGCCTTGGCAATCAGCCCACTTTTCCATCTAGTTCCAATCGCGGTCATCATCGCACTTGTGGCAAGCTGGGGATATCTAACAAGGCACATCGCCATCAAACCGCCAGAAACGCAGAAAGCAAGGCTTGGAGTCGCTGGTAAACGAGGAAAGGAACGGAAAATAAGAAGATTCTTCGGCAAAATTGGGCGTGCTTTGTCGAAGGTCAAAGGTTTTGCATATTTGGAAAGTAAAGCTCATTTTGCACGAGCAACCATACGAAGCGCCCTAATCGTGATAGTAGTGTTTTCTCTCTTCGTCTTGGCAATATCTCTTCTTACCTATCCCCAACTATTATACCAGACGATAATTGGCGCATACCGGAATAACCCGTTGCTCCTTGGGTTTGTCAAGAGTACAGGAAACGCCTTGTCTCCTTTAGGCTCAGTTTTCTCATCAATAAACAACGCCTTAGTGGCAGCTTCGCCTGGCTTCAGAGGCTTCGTCCTAGGCATTGCAGGTGCTTTCGAGCCTTTGACTGGATTGGATAATGCTGAAAAATATCTGGTTTTTCAGAATGCTGCTACATGGGTTTCTGCTGTCATAGTTCTGCTCTATGGTGAGTTTGGACGGAAGAGTTATCGGCAGAGGAAGAAATAGGAGCTTTGAGGCTTCCAGATGGCCGATCGCCCCAGATTTGGTACCGCAGGGGTTCCTGCATCGTTCAGACTGATGAATGTGGCTTTGTCTGATGTTCCAATGCTTTTGCGCAAGCAGGGGCTTGATGCCTTCGAATATGAAGCCATCTATTGGGGTGGAAAGCCGCAGATAAAGAAGGAGGATGCTGAAAACTTTGGTTTGAAGGCTAACGAAAATGACGTTTGGCTTAGTCTTCACGGCTCCTATTTCATAAATCTAAGCGGCGACAAAAAGACAGTAGAAGCAAGCAAGAAACGTCTGATCGCCTGTGCTGCAGCTGCGCAATGGATGAATGCGTACGTTGTGGTTTTTCACCCAGGATTCTATGGGAAGAAACCCCGCGAGCTAGCTTTCAGAAACTGCGTGGAATCCTTGAAAGACATTGTTGGAACCATGAGAAACACGGGGATAACGAATGTCAAGATCGGCCCTGAAACCATGGGAAAAACTTCCCAGCTTGGAAGCCTGAATGAAGTTGTGAGCATATGCGAGGAAGTCGAACAGACTCAGCTTGTGATCGACTGGTCACATTTGCATGCAAGAGACATGGGTCGCTTCAGAACGATGGAGGATTTTCGCAAGGTCGTAGTGGAAGTTGAAAATAGACTTGGCACAGATGCAGCCAAAGATATGCATTGCCACTTCACCAAGATTGAATTCACGGATAAAGGCGAGCGACGCCATCACACGTTGGAAGAAGAAAGGTACGGACCAGATTTCCCGATGCTGGCTAAAGTCATAGCTGAATTCAAACTGAGACCCGTCATCATAAGCGAAAGCCCTTTGCTAGATGTAGATGCGATGAAGATGCGCGACACTCTTCAAAGTCTGATCTAATGCGATACGTTTTTTATTCAGACCAATAGTGCTGTCTGATGGGTACATGTTTTGGTTCGACTGAAAGGATTTCGAAAGCTAACGCCAGTTGATGAAGCCTTAAACAAGTTCTTGGGCGCGATTAAGATTGGAAAACTGAAGACTGCTTCTGTTCCCTTGGACCAAGCTCTAAATCGCGTCTTGGCAGAACCCATTGAGGCGAATGACGATGTGCCGAGATTTGACAGATCCGCAGTTGACGGCTATGCAGTCAGAGCCAAGGATACTGTCTGTGCTTCGCAGTTCAAGCCAGGAATCATGATCTTGAGCAACGAAAACGAAATCGAGGAGAATCAGGCAAAGCAAGTATGGACGGGAGCCCCAATTCCGAAAGGGGCAGATGCCGTAATAATGCTTGAGAACACCAAACGAGTTGAAGAAGGAATTGAGGTTTGGGCTTCTCTAGCTCTAGGCGAGAACGTTTCTAGAAGGGGTGAAGATATAAAGAAAGGAGAAATCGCTGTGGATGCGGGCGTTAGGCTTAAGCCTCAGCATCTAGGACTGATAGCCGCCTTAGGAACGGCTAGGGTCAAGGTTTTTGAAAAGCCAAGAATCGCGATATTGACCACGGGAAACGAACTCGCGGAAATAGGCAGCAAGCGGCAAGAGAACCAGATTTTTGACGCTAATAAACATGTGGTTTCAGCGCTGTGTCGAGAATTAGGTGCTGAACCATTGGATCTTGGGATTGCAGAAGACAATCTTGAAGAAATCGTTGAGAAGCTGAGAGCTGGCCTCGTGGCCGATGCGATAATAACTACTGGTGGGACAAGCGTGGGCGCTTCAGACCTTGTGCCCGAAGCCGTCAACAGAATTGGTAAGCCAGGCGTTCTCGTTCACGGTGTGGCTATGCGTCCAGCCATGCCGACCGCCTTGGCAGTTGCAGATGGGAAGCCTGCGGTGATTCTCTCAGGCAATCCTGTTGCGGCAATGATCGCTTTCGAGGTTTTCGCTAGGCCATTGATCTGTAGAATGCTTGGACTAAAAAAGGAGGAGCCTAGACCCACGTTGAAAGCAATCATTACGAGACGAGTTAATACGATTCTCGGAAGAAGAACCTTCGTTCGTGTCCGCGTTCACAAGAAAGACGAAAATTTTCTAGCCGATCCAATGAGCGCTAAGGGTTCAGGCATGATCACGACGATGACCAGATCTAATGGTTATGTCGTTGCTCCTGAGAACCGAGAGGGTCTTGAAGAAGGAGAAGCTGTAACTGTGCATGTATTTGGCAGCATAGAAGGGTTTGGTAAAGATGTTTAGGAAACTAATGTCTCTTGACGAGGCCAAAAAAACTATCCAGCAACATTTTTCTCCAAAGCCTTCAAGCGCCGATGAAGCCAAATTACTAGAAGCATACAATCGGATTCTAGCAGAAGACGTAATCGCAACGCTTGACATTCCACCTTTTAACCGTTCCACCGTCGACGGCTATGCTGTGAAAGCAGAGGACACCTTTGGGGCTGAAGAAAACAAACCTAAAAGACTGAGGATCTGCGGAACAGTGAATGTTGGAGAACCTCCAGAAATTGCAGTTAGGTGTGGCTCAGGGGCTGAAATAGTCACTGGCGCTCCACTACCTGAAGGGGCAGACGCTGTGGTCATGCTTGAACATACCGAGCGAGAGGCTGATTATCTTCAAGTTTACAGTGCCGTGGTGAAAGACGAAAACATTATGAGAGCAGGCTCAGACATCAAGAAAGGCGAAACTGTTCTGAAAGTAGGGCAATCGTTGGGCTCAAAGGAGATTGGCGTTCTAGCAGCGATAGGGTGGGCAAAAGTCAAAGTCTATGCCGTCCCACGTGTAGCGATTCTTTCAACAGGTGCGGAAGTCACCGAACCAGGCAAGAGGCTTCAGATAGGAAAAGTCTACGACATAAACGCCTACGGCTTGAGCGCATCCGTCGCAGAAAGCGGCGGAAAACCGATCTACCTGGGCGTTTTCCCAGATGATATGACAGAAATCGAGAAAGCGCTTAAGAAGGCGTTAGTTTCGGCTGATTTGATTGTAACTTCGGGTGGGGTTTCAGTCGGCCCGAAAGACTTGATGCCAAGGGTTCTGAATTCACTCGGGAAACCCGGTGTAATAGTGTGTGGTATTGCGATTAAGCCTGGAAAACCAGCAACCGTAGCGTTAGTGGATAGGAAGTTGGTTTTTTCGCTTCCTGGTCATCCGACCTCAGCACTGTTGACCTTTTATTTGCTTGCCCGTCCGGCAATTCAAAGCATGGCTGGGAGAAAAACTGGCAAATCCTTGGAAGTGAAGGCGTTTGCAGGTATGAGAATGTTTTCGGCGAAGGGAAGACGAACATTCGTCATGGTCGAGCTGAAGCGTGACAAGTCGAACAGATTGGTTGCTGAGCCAGTTGGCACAGGACAGTCTGGGGCAATAACCACTCTTGCCAAGGCTAATGGTTTTGTTGAAATACCTGAAAACCAGCAGTTTGTTGATGAGGATGAAGAGGTCACAGTGAAGCTTTTTGAAAACTGTACAATATAGATTGCAGAGTTTGAGGTTTTAGCCTTCTAGACTCCTTCTTTTGGTGGCTGAGTATGCAGTGAATATCCATGTTAGGATAAGGTAGACCATAATGCTTGCGGCTAAAAGGTAGTCTTTTGGAAGATAGTAGTAGAGCATATAGACTGAGAACGTTGTGGCTACGAAGAACAATACTACAATAAACCAGATTGCCCAATTTCTTTTCCTGAACATTCCATAGGCTACCACAAGGCTGAAGATGCCAATTATCCCTATTTGCGGCGGAAAACCAGTTAGCGGCAACAAGGCAAGAAAGATTATGCCGACGGCTGCGTAGAAAATGAAAGTCGCGAACATTCCTTTGTCTTCCATGCCTAGCCTAGATCCAAGGGACATTTTCTATCCGCCATTAGAGTAGATGCATTGACAGCAATGTTAATAAATCTAATGTTTAAAAGCCTTTATCGTTCCATACCTAAAGACCTTGAAACCAAGCGTCTCGTAAAGTCCAATGGCTGTCCTGTTCTCCTTCAGCACCCCAAACCTGAAAGCGTTTTCGCCACTAGCTTTCAATTGCACCACTTGGAATTTCGTTGCTTAAAATATAAAAGCGAAATTTCTGTTATTATTCATTGAGCGTCAACGGTGCGATATTTTGCCATTCGCTCCATTTCATCTGGGTCCAGCTCTTCTCTTAGGTTTAGCCTTGTCTTTTGCCTTTGATTTGCCAACACTTTTGATTGCAAGCACAATACCAGACTTAGAACCACTTGCCGCTCTTTACCTTCACATTTCAGGATATCCTCTTCACGGCTTTTTCCATTCCTATCTGGGGTCATCAATCCTCGTTGTTCTTACTGTTCTGATTGCCTATTCTCTCAGGGACGTGTTCAGCTCCATCAGGATAGCCTTTCAGGTTCGTTCCAAGAAACCTTCCTTTGACAAGATATTGTTCACATCTTTTCTAGGCGTGTATCCTCATGTTTTCCTGGACTCTTTTCTCTATAGTGAAATGATGCCGTTCTATCCCTTGCAGGGCAACCCCTTGATTAATGCATTGTCTGCTTATGGTAGTTACCGCGTAATCTACGGGCTCTGCGGCGTGGCTTTCCTACTAGCCATAGTAGTATACGTTTGCAGGCCCGTCAGAGAGGCCAAAACTTAACTCTGACGTTCGCCCAATAGTATTTTCTGGGCGTCTCGGGTGGCAGAAACCGCGGTTCTTTACGTTAAGTCGGAAAAGGTAGCCCATATTGAATATTCTATGTCTCATCATGACCATTATTGTGATGCCGGATACAGAGCCACGAGTACCGACCTGATTTTGAACGAAGAAGATCGAAAAGCCATCGAACTGCTAGAGAAAGCAGGATTGAGATTCACTGTAGTTGATCTTGGTTTGGCAAAGGCAATGGCGCGCATCAGGGCCAAAATGGAAGGTGTCAACGCGACACCTACATTGATCCATAAAGGGCAAAAGATGAGGGATCTGCACCAGATTGCAGCAATGCTTGAAAAAGTTGCAGGCCTTCAGCAGAAGTAGCTCCGAGTTTCTCAGAAGTAAGCGAAAGAGTTTAGAGCAATACTTGAATAAAGCAGACTGAAAGAGGAGTAGAAGTTGAGCCATAGCGAACTTCTCACGTCGCAGTCAAACGTTTTCAGCGGTTTCCAGAAACAGTTCAAAGAAGCAGACTACATAGTTTTGGGCGTCCCTTTCGATGTGACAAGCACTTACCGTACTGGCGCGCGGTTTGGACCGACTGGAATTCGTCAGGCTTCGCTGAACATAGAGACCTTCAGTTTCCGAACAGGACTGGACGTTGAAGATCTGGAGTTGCATGATCTGGGCGATTTACACGTTTTCACTGACACAAAGAAAACTCTGGAAGCTCTTCAGCTTGTAATCAAAGACATCGTAGGGGCTGACAAGACTCCGATAACGATCGGCGGAGAGCACACGATCACCCTAGGCATTACGAAGGGCTTAGGGACTAAAGCTTCGAAAACGGCGATAGTCAGCTTTGACGCTCACCTTGACCTACGCAATGAGTTTCTAGGTTTGAAGCTTTCGCACACGACCTTCATGCGGAGAATAAACGAGGAAGTCAAACCTGCAAGAATCATCGAGGTTGGCACTAGAGCCGTGTGCAAGGAAGAGCTTGAATGTGCGAAGAAAGCGGGGATAGACTTCTTCACCACACGGCAGATCAGAAAAGAAGGAAGTCAAGAGATCGCAAAACAGCTTCAGAAGAAGCTCGCAAAATACAAGAACGTCTATCTGTCAATAGACATGGACATTCTTGACCCAGCCTACGTTCCAGCCGTGCAAAATCCGGAACCAGACGGGCTTGAGATGCACGCTCTTCTCGACATCTTAGAGGGCGTATGCGACGAGCGAGTGATCGGCTTTGACGTTCTGGAAATCGCACCGAACTATGACCAGGGAGTTTCCGCCATTCAAGCGGCAAAGGTCATCTTTGAAGTGTTGTGTTGTTTGGAGAAAAGCCGCAAACCAAAGAGTCACTGATTTTCGCTTTAGCCTTCTTTGATGAGTTTTGCGATGAAGAATCCGTTGCACTGGTGCATATGCGGATAGAGCCTTTGGCATTTGTCCAGTCCTCTCAAACCGGGCACGCCTATTTTTGGCGTTGTTTCAATCAATGAAAATTCGGGATGGCGCTTCAGAAATCGTTCAATTTGCATCTCATTCTCTTCAACCGTAATGCTGCACGTAGAATAAACTAGTGTTCCGCCAGCTTTGGCGTTTCCTGCACAACTGTCTAGCATTTGCGTTTGAACATCTGCCATCCTGTCAATGGAACGGGGCGTGAGCCTCCATTTAGCTGAGGGCAACCTTCCGAAGGTGCCCGTGCTTGTACAAGACGGGTCTAAAACGACTAAGTCAGCCTCTATGGAGAAGGGGAGCAAGTTTCGAACATCAGCAATCAGCGGTTCGGCAATCTCGACACCCATGCGGGCAATCTCGCTTTTCCACACGTTCATTCTGCGTCTCGAATAATCTATGGAGTATATTGATCCCTGGTTTCGCATCAGTTGGGCCAGATAAGTAGTTTTGGCTCCAGGCGCAGCACAAACATCCAAGACAGTCATTCCTTGCTTGGGGTTTGCGGCTTCGGCGGCGAAACAGCTTGCCTTATCCTGAACGTAGAATAGGCCCTCTCGAAAGCTTGCTGTTTTGGCTAAGGTCGTTCTTGATTTGGTGACTTGGTATGCGTAGCTTAGCTGTTCAACCTTCTCTACCTTGATACCTTCTTCTTCAAGCTTCGAGAGAATCGTGTTTTCATCAGCTTTGAGAGTATTCAGTCTTATGTACGTTGGAGGTGCTTGCCTGTCTGCTTCTAGCATGGTTATGGTTTCGTTTCTGCCAAATAGGTTGAAGCAATACTTCACAAACCATATTGGATGAAAAGCCAAGAGCCCGATTCTTTCTTCGTCACCCGTTTTCTCCAATACTATTGAGGGTTTCTGCGTTAGCAATGCTCCAAGGATTGGTTCTACTTCTTGCAGAGTCTTCCAGCCTAAAATAGAACGTGCCATCTTGGCTATATTTTCAGCTTCTTTAACGTCAATCGTAGACCAGTTTTTCGCTAGGCGAGTCTGATACGTGTAGAGTCGCAGAAACGCTTGCACGCCAAGGCTAAATTCACCTATCTCTCTTGATTTTAGAGCAAGGTTGATAAACTTGTCTATGAAGTTCTGGCGTCTAACAGTCTCACAAACCAAGAGATGAGCAAACCGAATGGCATCAGCATCACCTATGCCAAGTTGCTTAACCGTTCTTGCCAAGGCTAGACGCTCGCTCAGTCTTTGCATTTCCATCCAGCTCAGGGTTTCAATCGCAAGTGTCCAAGCGTCCTTAAGCAAACTTCGCACACGCCAATAATCAATCATAGGAACGGAAGATAAGATTAAAGTTGCCTTTCAAACCGCTCCGCATACGTGTATAAGATCTGTCTGGAACAAGGAATAAATAGGATGAAGACATATTGAACAAGCTTGGTGTTACCAATGGGGTATTTAGAAACACACCTCTAAAAATGTTATAAAACGTAGAGCACCCCCTGAGAACCCCGTGAACGTTTTAGAGAATAAGAAGAAGGAAAGAGAGCTTTCAGACGCAGACCACCGAGTCCTAGGGCAGCAGTTGGACTTGTTTTCCATAAGCGAAGACGTAGGCGTGGGCTTGGTTCTTTGGCATCCTAAGGGCGCATTGATTCGCAATCTGATCAGAGATTTCTGGGAACGTGAGCATATGAAGAATGGGTATCAGCTGGTTTGCACGCCGCACATAGCCCGAGAGGAACTGTGGAAGGTCTTGGGACACTTGGACTACTATAAGGAGAACATGTACCCTTTCAATAAAGATGGAGAAGGCTACGTCGTAAAACCTATGAATTGCCCCATGCATATTCAAATTTACAAGGCTCAGCCCAGAAGCTACAAAGACCTACCAATGAGATATGCTGAATGGGGCACAGTCTACAGATACGAACGCTCAGGAACGCTACATGGGCTGATGCGAGTCAGAGGCTTAACACAAGACGACGCCCACATATTCTGCACAGCCAAACAAGTCGCAGACGAAATACTTAACCTGCTAGACTTCACAAGACACATTCTAAAGAAATTCGGCTTCAGAGAATACCAAGTCTACCTTTCAACAAGAGATCCAGAACAGCCAGAAAAATACATGGGCTCAAAACAAGACTGGCAACTAGCCCAAACCGCCCTAGCAAAAGCTCTAAAGAAAAAGCGAATCCCATACAAAGAAATGCCAGGCGAAGCCGTGTTCTATGGACCCAAAATCGACCTGAACATCATTGATGCGGCAGGCAGACAGTGGCAATGCACAACTATTCAATTCGACTTCAACCTTCCCAAACGCTTCAACCTCACCCACATGGGCGCAGACGGAAAAGAACACGAAGTGATCATGATTCACCGAGCCTTGCTCGGATCCATTGAACGCTTCTTCGCCATTCTTGTCGAACACTGCGAGGGAAACTTTCCAGCATGGCTCGCGCCCACACAAGTAGCCGTCTTGCCAATCAGCAACGACTCTATTCAGTATGCTGAAGAGGTTAATAAAAAACTGCTTTCTCAAGGAATAAGATCAGAAATCGACCTCAGCCCATCAACAATAAGCTACAAGATCAGACAGGCAGAGACTCAGAAGATTCTTTACATGGCAATCTGCGGCAAATGCGAAGCCAAACTGAAAAAAGTATCCGTCAGAAAACACAGGTCAGGAAACATAGGCTTGCTGACGATTAGAGAATTTGTCAAAAACATCAAAGAAGAAAACGAATAATAGCATGACTTTGGCTCTCTGACAACAGACCTAACTCCATCCTTTTCTATTGACCTTGTGTCACATGCCTCATTCTAGCCAGCCATCGGAAAGAACACTTGAAATGAACATCAACAGCGGATTCAAACTATATTTAGGGGGTAGGGTCTGCTCCGAGAGCCCCGCTTCCCCCGATACTCCTCAAAAGGAAACGCCCGAGTGACCTATATATAGGGGGGTCGAAGCTTCGCAGGGCAACTCAGAGCCTCTAGTAAGAGATTTTAACCTAGCCCATCCATAAAGCTGGTTAGGGTTAAGAAGCCAAAATGGCACAGCAACGCTTGGACCAGTTATTCCCTAAACCAGAAACAAAGCCTTCAAAAACTAAAGAAGAGGAAGCCCTGCCCATTACTGAAACGGCAACGACCGTAAAGAGAAAGCGAGATTTTCCGCCCTTTGCTCCTGAAAACCTGCTGCCTTCCTATTTCGTTTCAGCCACGTATGATGGGCAAGCCAGAAAAGCCCTGATCAAACTCTACGAGCCAGCTTCAGGCCAAATCTACTTCTGGCTAGACAACACCGGACACAAGCCATACTGCCTAACCAACCTCTCTCAATACGAACTCGAAAAAATGGATCAGGTTACTCACCATCCAGGCTTTGACCACTTCGAAATAGTTGAAAAGCTTGACCCGTTACTCAACAAGAACGTGAAAGTGACAGAAATCGTCACCAACGACCCTCTAGCGATTGGAGGCCGACCAACAGGCTGCATCAGAGACATAATCCCAGAAGACTATCCAAAAGTCGCAGAAACCCCAATCGCCCCAGAAGACATCAAAGTCTGGGAATCAAAAATAAAATACTACCAATCCTACATCTACGACAGAAACCTCCTGCCCGGAATGATTTACGAAGTCAAAAACAACAACCTCGTCCAAAAGAAACTCGACGAAGCCGAGAAAACGGTTGCACAGATCTGCAGCATCTTCAAAGAAGCAACCGCTGAAGAGCTAGAGTACATTGAAGAATGGGCTCGATTGCTGGATTATCCAGCCCCAAAGTTTCGCCGCGTAGCCATGGACATAGAAGTCCTAGCTCCCGTCCCAACAAGAGTGCCCAACCCAGAAGAAGCAGCCTACCCAGTAGTCTGCGTCTCACTCTACAGCTCAGACGGACTACGAAAAGTCCTGCTCCTAAAGCGGAAAGAAGTACGCGAAGGCCCAGAACATCTTCCAGCCGAAATAACTCTTCAGGAATTTGACACTGAAGACAAACTCATAAGAGCAGTCTTCGATGCTTTATGGACCTATCCGTTCGTGATAACCTTTAACGGCGACGACTTCGACCTCCGTTACCTATTCCATAGAGCACAGAATCTCGGCTTCAGAAGAAGTGAAGTTCCAATAGAAGTTGGCAGACGCGTCTGTCTGCTGAGATACGGCGTGCACATCGACTTATACAAGTTCTTCTTTAACCGCTCAATTCAGATTTACGCCTTCAACAACCGATACAGAGATGTAACGCTGGATGATGTGGGTCGCGCTCTAATTGGATTAGAGAAGATAAGGTTGGGCAAAGGTTTCAGCGATCTGTCCTACACGGAACTGGCCAAATACTGTTTCAGAGACGCGGAAATTGCTTTCAAGCTCACAGACTTCGAAGACGAACTAACCATGAAGCTTATCCTCGTTCTAGCAAGAATTAGCAGCATGCCAATGGAAGACGTTAGTCGCCAAGGTGTTTCTCGTTGGATTAGAAACTTCATGCACCGCGAACACCGTAAGAGAAACATGCTGATTCCAAACAGCCAAGACATCCTAGCCACGAAAGGCAAAACAGCCACCAAAGCCATAATCAAAGGAAAAAAATACAAAGGAGCCATAGTCGTCGAACCAACTCCAGGCGTGCATTTCAACGTCGCAGTCATGGATTTTCCAAGCCTATACCCGTCAATAATAAAAGTATGGAACCTCGGATACCAATCAATGCTATGCCTGCATCCAGAATGCCGAAGCAACCTCATTCCAGACACACCACACTGGGTATGCACCAAAAAACGAGCCCTAGAAAGCCTTCTAATCGGTTCACTCAGAGATCTCCGAGTGCAATGGTACAAACCAAAATCAAAAGACAAAACCCTGACACCGGAACAAAGAAGCTGGTACAACATAACTCAAGGGGCCCTCAAAGTAATTCTGAACGCGAGCTACGGAGTATTCGGCGCAGACAGCTTCGACCTCTACTGCCCACCCGTTGCAGAAGCAACAGCAGCAATCGGAAGACACTCCATAACAAGAATACTCAACAAAGCTGAACAACTGAAAATCCAAGTGCTGTACGGCGACACCGACAGCCTCTTTCTGAAGAATCCCACAAGAGAACAAACCGAGGAATTGGCTCACTGGACAGAACACGAGTTGAAAATGGGCCTAGATGTGGACAAGGTTTACAGATATGCAGTCTTCAGCTCACGGAAAAAGAACTACCTCGGAGTCCTAGATGATGGAACAGTTGACGTTAAAGGGTTGACTGGCAAAAAAAGACACATTCCAGTTTTCATTAAGAAAGCCTTCGACCGAATGAAACAACGTCTCGCAACGGTCAAAAACCCAGCTGAATTCGAAAATGCCAAGAAAGACATAGGCGAAATCGTCCGCGACTGCTACATGCGACTCAAAAGACGAGAATGGGAAAACATGAGCGACCTAGCATTCAACGTGACTCTCGGCGAAGAACTGGCACATTACACCAAGACAACTCCACAACACGTTAAAGCCGCAAGAATGCTAGAAAAAAACGGAACCGAACTCAAGGCAGGCGACCGCATAAGCTTCGTCAAAATCACCAAGGAACCACACGTGAAACCCGTCGAATTGGCAACGAAAAACGAGATCGACGTTGACAAGTACATAGCCTATCTGCAATCAACGTTTGACCAAGTTTTAGACGCGCTGGGCTTGGACTTTGAAGAAATAATAGGGTTGACAAAACTGGAGAGATTCCTTGGCTAAGTGCCTTCTGCCAGAACTTTGAGCCCGCGAGATTTTAGAGGTTCGATAATGCGATGCCGTGTAAGCATATTGAGCAGGATATACCCTATCAATCCAACGGTGACTAAGCTACTGATTGAAAGACTCAGGACGAAAGCACTCCATACAGGCAATGATAAACCAAGTATATTGGGCACCTGTTGCAGGATAATCGGGTTGCCCTGCGTAAACAGATAGTACAGATATAGACCTATTGGAACACCCACCATCAGACCTCCTGAAACACACGCAACTACTCGATGTCTTCTCAACATGAAAATCACTAAAGCAGCAGCAAGATTCACAATAGGACCCACGACGACATCCGCAGGATCAAGCCAATAATACGCATTGCTAAAACAACCGATTGAGACGCCCGCGACTAGTGGCCAACCAAACAATGCCGAGAGGGGAATCAGACAATCTGCGAGCCGCAACTGAATAGGTCCATACGTTATAGGTCCACCCATCGAAGTCTGAACAATATTGATCACGGCATACAAGCTTGCAGAAACCGCTGTCAAAGCTATATCTCTACTGTCAATTCTCACTCTTTCACCTCCTACTCCGGGGTTTGTTACGGCGGAACGGGTGGAGGCCCACTCACCCGCCAAACAGTTCTAAGCACACAAGTTCAAACTATTAAATCTTGCCCGAAGATCACTTACCGACAGCGGTAGCTTCGCTTTCTTTCTGCTTAGCAGGTTCAGGTTGTGTAACCGTAGCCACAGTAGGTTCTGTCTTCTCAGCTTCTACCTCAACACTCACATCTTCCACTGGGCTAAGTTGCCCCTGAGAACCCAGCAAGTCCTGAGGCGGAGGAGGCGTATTCAAAATTGTTGAAAGAAGGTACATGGCTGTGAACGCATGCTGATAGACTCTCGCGAGAATATAGGGCACTTTTCTCTCTGGATCAATTTCTAGCATCCTGCGTATATCCTCATCCTTGCCTGTCAAAGTGGCAGTGCCTTCAATCTCAAATCTTACAATGCTCGGCTTAGCAGTCAAAAGCATGGCAAAACCCACAACAACCATCTGGCTCTTACGTTCCTTCTCTTCCAGCTTCGCCTTCACATTAAAATTCACAGGTTCAGCACTACCTCTAACATCTAGTTTCGAACCTAACAAACTAGTAATCTCTATCTTAACTGAAACGTTAGGAACATGCAAAGACGGGCAAATAGCTGATTCCCCACATTAGCAAGGCACTTGATGAAGCTAGCTGGCTAACCTCCGTAGCTAAGCCTCAACCTAAACGGATTTTTGCCTTTTGTGTGTAGCATAATGCGACACGCACTATACAAAGGCTGCGAAACTGAAAAAGGCTATTTTTACAGCTTTGAAGACGGTGTGATGCCTAAACAAGGTGCTTGAGAGAATCCTTTCAAATATCTTTTCAGTTCTTGAGAGAAAAATGCTGTAAAACATCTTTGGACTCGTATACAAAGACTGGACAGTCGCAACTTCCCGAACTTGTAAGGCTTTTCGGTCAAACAGTTTGAACAGATTGACAGTTTTCTCAAAATGTGGAGTCACTCTAAACCTTGCATATTCTCTAACATGATCGGGACTTTGGAACGGCTTTTCAGAAATCTTCTTCATTCTGTAACTAATCCACAAAATTATTGTCTGGGGAAGACTGAGCGAGGGAATCGAGATTATGGCTGCTCCTCCATTGGTCAAGACTCGCCCGATTTCGATGATTGCTTCCTCTGGGTCTTGCAGATGCTCCAGCACTTCCGTGCAAATAGCCAAGTCGAATGTACTATCCTTGAATGGTATGTGTGAACCGCTTGCGCATATCAAAGTTGCATCAGACAGGTTATGCCGAACTTTTCTCAAGACTCTAAGGTAATGTCAATTCCAACGTAGTTGACTAGACGTTTATGAAAGAAGTACGGGTTTTCTCCACATCCTACGTCTAGAGTACTTCTTGCACATGGACTGGTTTTGGTCATGAGGAGTTGGCTTGTAGTATGGTTTCTCTGCTACTCTCTTCGCGTCCTCCATCAGCATTACACATCTCTATCTACATTGATAACCTTTGAATAATTAAGGCAAGGGAAGTTGAAGCCGCCACTAAAAACGATATTATCAAGACCACTTTACGTTCAGTCATAGGTCGATGGTACACAATAAGCGTGAACAAGCTCCGCCTGTGGTCCGAATACAGTCTCTTTCCATCGAAAGAAGCATGCGCCTTGATCTTGTAGAAGAAAAACGTCAACAGGATCAAAGCCGAGTTAAAAATGTACGGCAGGAGCGATATTACCAGATCAAACTTCAAGTCCGAAATAATCGCAAATGCAGCCAACGTCATTCCAATGGCGAAAGACCCCGTGTTGCCTACGAAAATCCTGCCCCTAAAGTTCAGAAAGGCAAGGACAAGCCATATCGCTAAAGGTCCAAATAGGAGAACTGCTTTCGATCCAGAAATTGCCATCAATCCCACCATGACTATTGCTGGGCATATCGTTTCTAGACCATTCAGTCCGCCAAGCTGGTTTACCGTGTTGGTGACTATAGTTACAAGCAACGGAATGATCAGGAAATAGTAGTAAACTCCGAAGTTTATGGTTCCAAAAATGGGAATTGATATGGAGGGGCGCAGTTGAAGTATGTATGCAAAGGAGACAAGAGGTATAGCAGCTATCAGCGGAAGAAATGCCTTATGCCGCCACTTGAGATCAATCCAGTCATCGAGCAACCCCAAAAAACCGCCGAACAATGCGCAGACGGCCAATGTCAAGGGTGCTGAGACACCATTTGAAGTGTTTAGCGATTCATGAAAGTATATGATGAACAGGTAAACGGTGCTGACCAATACGTAGAAGACGCCTAAACCATTTGGAACTAGGCGCTTGTTTGGCTTATGCAGGTCAGGAACTTTCGGAAACAACGCCCTTCTCCTGTCAATGGCTTGAAGAGTCGTATGTCGCCCAGTCTATTTCGTAGAGACAAACGAGCGGAACTAAGCCGCCGTAGTAGCTTTTGGCGTCGTCAGGGCTGAGATTTACTCCGGCAAAATAGGCTTGTTTGAAGTATGTAGGTGCCACGCCCGCGTCAGGATCTGAACCACTCAACCAGTTGGTTATCCACTGATGCTTTGCATACCACATCAGTTTGTAGATTGTAGAGTTCTTTCCAAAATCGTTCCATGCCCATCTATTTGTCGTATTGTCGTATTTGCCAAACGTCTTTTCATCGACCCATGATGAATTCGCATCCAACAGACCGCTGTCGATGAATCTTTGTTCTGCCTGTCCAGAGATCTTCGCCATCCACATCCATTTTCCTTCGTCGCCATAGCCAACCCAGTTTCCAGCGCTATATTCAGCGGTCGTGAAAACAAGGACGTATTTCGCGTTATACGACTTCAGCATTTTTAGCGCTTGCGTCTCATTAGCCATGAACGTGAACCCTATGTTCTCTATTGAAGTCGAATTTATTGTAGCGTTGTCTGCCAAGGACGTAACGTTGCCAAGGATTGACAGCCAGTACCCATAGTCCCACCAGCTGGATACCACGATATGCGAGTCTTGGAAGTCATTCAGGTATTTCAACACGTCGAACCATTCTTTCACGGGTCTTTCTGGCGCAATCGGAAGGCTACCTGCTGTGATAGTGACAGGAGCATAAGCCTGCTTGATCACCTTTGGAATTCCTCCTGACTGCGGTGAAATCGCGAAGCTTGTCATAAGGATGAGAAATATCAAGAAGACAGCAACTCCGCTGTATTCTTTTCCAACATGCTCCAAATGAAACTTCCTTTTCGTAGTCATTCGAGGCGATTCCCTTAGCATGGTTACAAAAGGCTTCAACATTCCAACTATACCAACCGCTGCTAAGAGCCCGAAGGCAGGAGCCAGAATTATAAGCAAACGAACCATGGAAGAAGCGAAGTAGAGGGTCGTCAATCCGAAAAGCAGCAAGAACAGGTTTTTGTTGTTAGGATTTCTTGCGACAAAGTACAAACCGAGTATAAAGAAGAGAATCCCCACTCCAAGATCATAATATATTGAACCCCAAGACGATATTCTGTGCTCTGCAACAGATTCCACAAGAGGCGTACCTTCTCGTATGAATGGATCCAGAACTGACAAGAACTTCCCGGCGATACTATGCATGTAGCCAAGTGCCCAAATCCCCGTGAAGCTGCCGATTAGCACGGTCAAGAATGTTGCCACGAACAGAAGCTTGTTTCTAAGCGCAGTTAGGTTGCGGAGAATCTCACTTAAGCAAAGCAATACGAATACGCCTGCAACGGGCAAGATGGCATAACTCGTTAGGTATGATGTGGAGATGTCTGGATTGATCATGGATACTGACACTCCCAAGCCAAATGTCAGGCTGAACACTAAGAGAAGACGTTGCGTATATCGCTTCAACAAAAGCAAAACGAAAACGAAAAGCGTTGTTAAGCCTACCAGATAGTATGCTGCACCCCAACCCATGATGAAGTACGCCAATGCTCCTGCAGAACCGATGGAATACTTCACTGCCGAACCGATGGGTCTTTCCTCTTCAATGGCTCTTAGGAACAGAAAACTGAATAGCAGTAGAGAAAACACCCCTACTGTCTCAGTGTCAAAGAAGCCAAGAGAGGTTCTTTGGATAAAGGATGGGTTTAAGGCTAGGAAAAGAGCAGCAAGCATCCCCACAGTCTTTCCGCCGATGTCTTTTCCGAGGAAGTAAAGGATTAGGACAGCAAGCATCCCAAGCACGGTTGGGACGATGGAGCAGAAGCTCATTAGGTCAATGTTGACACCTAGAGCCGAAACGATGTCGTAGAAGACTGCTGCCGTTAGGGGTAAGGATGACAAAGAGGAACCCATGTTTATTCCGCTAGGATACCAGCGTTGGTAGTCACGCCACTGTGTGGGCCAATAGGGCGAAATCAAGCCATGCTGTACCATGTAGTTTGTAAGGCTATATTGATAGTAAGGGTCAAATTCTGAAAGGTGCATTGCGCCTGTTTCTATCTCCCAACGGAGCGGAAGTATGCGGATAGTAAACGCGATGAATAGAATGAGTAGTAATATTGAAAGCGTCAAAATCGAGTCATGACTTATCTTGATTCGTAGTTTTCCGATATTTTTCAACCCACCTACGAGGCGCTCTTTTGACAGGATCTTTGGAAGCTTCATCTGGGTTTCATCTCTCCTAGTGAGATTACTAAGCTGTTTTATTATCCTTACGGTCAACTGAGGGCTCAAAGGACTTACGTCATCCATTTATATCTTTCCAAAACTCAGAGAAAAATCCAGAATATCCTATTCAAGGCTGTTCTTTCGTTAAGGCGTTGTTTTTCTCTTACATCCATACTTTTCAGGGTCGTACAACGGAAATGCTGCTATCTTTGCTTTCGCGGGTTTGTCACGTATTTTCACATTCACCACGTTTCCTTCTTGGGCTTGGGATAGCTCCACATAGCCCATTCCTATGCCTTGTTTGAGCAATGGTGAGAATGTTCCGCTAGTCAGATGCCCTATTTTTTCATTCCGTGCGTTGAGGATTTCAAAGTTTGACCGTGGTATGCCCTGCTCCATCATTTCCACTCCGACGCGTTTGCGTTTGATTCCTTCGTTTTTCTGTTTCTGTAAAGCGTCTTTTCCTATGAAGCTGTCTTTTTGAAGCTTCACTACAAAACCTAATCCGGCTTCTAGTGGCGCTATGCTTTCATCTATATCATTTCCGTATAGGCATAGTCCAGCTTCAAGTCTTAAGGTGTCTCTTGCTCCTAAGCCGCACGGTTCTATTCCGTAAGGCTTGCCAGCCTCGATTATTGCGTTCCAGACTTTTATGGCGTTGTCTGGTTTCTGTAATGATGCGTTCCAAACGAAAACTTCAAACCCATCTTCACCTGTGTATCCAGTTCGAGCCAGAAAGACTTCCATTTCGGCTAAACGGGTTTGGCTGCATTTGAACCGTTCTATCTTGCTTAAATCCTCTTGCATGTTTTGTCGTAGGGTTTTCGCGGCGTTTGGTCCTTGGACTGCAAGCATAGTCACGTTGTCGGATACTTTTTCGATTTTCACGTTGAAGCCTTTGGAGTTCGTGATTAGCCAGTTGTGGTCTTTCTCGCGGTTGCTTGCATTGAAGACTGCCAGGAATCTTTCTGTTTCTAGGCGGTATACGACGAAGTCGTCGATTATGCCACCGTTTTCGGTGCACATGACTGAGTATTGTGCACTGTTGGGTGACAGCTTGGAGACATCGTTGGTTATGACATAGTTTAGGAAGCGTTCTGAGTCGGCACCTGTGATTATCACTCTTCCCATGTGAGAGATGTCGAAGATGCCGACGCTGTTTCTTACTGCCAAGTGTTCGGGGATTATCCCTTTGTAGTAGAGGGGCATTTCGAATCCTGCAAATTCCGTGAGCTTCGCTGTTTGCTTGTGGATTTGATAAAGCTGGGTCTTACGTGTTGTTTCGGTCAAATCATTTTCCTCTGCCTGTCTCTTATCTTATGGGTTTTACGTCTACTTCTTTGGGTACTATCGAGAGTTTTTGGTTGCATTTTGGGCATTTGCCGTCGTGTTCGTGTATGATTTCGTCGGGAGGTCTGAGTTCAGGTCCTTCGTATAATACGTGACCACATCCTCGACAAGTAACGCGCTGGGGCACTGTGATACGCACCTTTAACAATAAATGAAGTAAGCACGTGTGGCATATTTATTGATTGCTAGTCGAGAAAGGCTTGCTCTCTGGGAGTCTACCTCCTCCCTTTTATATATCTTGAATCCGAGTTTGAAGCTAGGATTAGGTCACGTTTAGGTTTTTTTCACGGTGTGTGTTAGGTCATGTGAATGTGGATATTATCAAGCCATCAGCCAAGTTTCCACAAAGGCTCACGTGTTGGTTGTAACGCAATCAGAAGTGAGGGGTCTCCTGCAACTCGCCCTTTTTCCTGTGGTCCTAAGTAAGAATGCCATTGGGTTTGTAATCACGTTAGCTCTGCAAGTATTCTTGAGATCTCTTTTGCGCTAGCTCCGATTGCCTGGGACACTTTGTTGATATCCTCTTCTGTGAAGGTACGCACGGTTTTTCTTGCCTCTTCTTCTGGATAGATAGAAAACAGCTGGTTCTTGAGCTTTGGCAACTCGGTGTTGGAGTACCATAGAAGGGCGTAAATGTCAGCTAAGTTCTTGTTCACGATGTGGTGAACTGCCCATCCTCCTAGAAGACATGCTGAATCTTCGAGTTGCTTGAATATCTTCCCCAGCTGCTTTTTGGAGGTCTTTATTTCATTGGGTTCGTACAGCATGCTCCATCACTTTTTCAAGTAGCTTTTCTGCAGCTTCAGCGCATACACCGCCTTCTGCGAGCAGGTCAACGATCAGTTGCGGAATAGATACGACGTTCAGGTCTTGTCGTTCTGAGGAATTGTAGAAGACGTGAGAGTCGGTCGTGAGCAGTCTCATATTGCCTTTTCCTACTAGACCTCCGGTGATTATGAGGTTGTGCCATTTTTCTATGTCTTCTGTTTTAATGTATAGGTCGGTGCGCGACGGGAAGAGGTAGTGCTGAACCAGGTTTTCCGCTTGGTAGGTGGTAAGCACATATGGCAGCTGAGCTTTTCTGATTAGACTGATTGGATCCTTGTGCATGTATTCTTTCTTTTCGGGCCTGGTTTTAACGTCAAGCCAATACTTTACGAGACCCGCATAGTCTGTGACTTTCGTGTCTTTTACAAGTCTTAACTCTTCTAGCTTGCCTAGGAATTCGTGAGTCCAAGGAAATGAGCATTCTGCTTTTTTGGCTAGTCTGTACTTGGTGAGCGTGCCTTCCGGCTCGTTCAGGAGTACTCTTATTATGCGCTCTCGAAGCGTGCCTCTAGGCTTCACATCTGCACCTTCTGTATATCGGTAACGGTGGAGCTTTAAATAGATTACCGATATATCGGCAAAAGTGAGCTTTAAACGCATTGCCGAGGTACTCGATGAACGAACCAAAGTGCATGTTCCGATCTAGCAGTCAATCCAGGACGAATTCAAGGTTTGCCGCGCTCTTAAATTCTCTTAAATAGTTTGATCTGACTCTAGTAATAGATGAAGAAAGGGACCCTGATGCCAGATTTCCTTGAGGAGTTTGCCTCATCAATTGGCAACAAGAAGGAAGCTATGAAGGAAAAGATCCTAAGAGGCAAGCCAAATCCGTTGCAGGACACATTTAGAAAGCATTTTGAACCTTTGTGGGCGCCTCTCGAAAATATTGGGGAGTTTGCTTCGAACCTCAGCGACCTTGGCGTGACAGCTGTCGATTCAAGTGTGTACATGAATCTGTTGTCAACGGGTGGCATCTTCTACGTGATAAGGTCTCTTGCCGTCTGCAAGGAGAAAGAGCAGAAAAGGTTGGAGACAAACGTTTTTTTTACGAAATCCGGTCTTCTTGAAGCGCACTACTACATTGGTACAAAAATGGAGATGCTTGAATTCCAAGCAGCCATTGACGCCTTAAGAAGGGGTTTCAAATGCAGCGCAATTCTGATAGACGGCTCTCTTTACGGAAGAGCCATGCATGTCCCAGTTGAGACAAAAATTGAGGAAGATCGAACGGCTGTTCTTGAATACTTCAAAACGTATGCAGAACTGCTTGAGCTCTGCAGAAAGAACGGTATCCTCATAGCAGGGGTCAGCAAGGAAAGCAGGGCAACATTCTACCGTGACTTTTTGCTCAAGCTGATTTTCAGCGAAGAACTCGAAAAAGCCGACGTCGAGGCTGGAGATAAACAGAGGCTGAAAGCCATCTTTCTGGAAACATTGGACAATGAGAAAACCGCCTTCAGCAAATTCAAGAAACTCAAGGAGAAAAACGGATCAAAGTTGGAGCCTATCGAGCTGATTCTGACAGAGCTCGCATCGTCTCGACCAGACTACCAGTTGGTAATGAACTTTGCCGGGAAAATAGGTCACACTCAACCGTTAGTGCTTGGGCCATCAGCAAGGGCAGCAAGCAGAATGCATCCTTTCACTTCGAACCCTCGAAAGTATGTTATGAGCAACTTTCCAATCACGACAAGAGAAAAAGGCACGGAATTCGTCGACTGGGCCAGCAAAATAATTTCAGGCATTCCGAGTTTCCCAAGCTTCGTTTCTTTCTATCTTCTTTTGGACGTTAGAGACTCGCCGATGAGAATTGATTTGCCCTGCTGGGAACAGCCCCTATCAAAAACGGGATGGCCCAAACCAATCGATACGAACCTTCAAGTATTGCTGAGAATAATGATAAACGGCTATTGTGGCTTGGACGCGTACAATCTCTGGCTTAGGAACGTCGATGAAAGAGTCAAATTGAAAAGGAGAGTAGTGGATGAAATGTACTTTCCATACATGGAAAAGCTGTTTCAGAGCAAGATAATTCGTGGAAGGGGGTACAGACGTGTCAGGTTCCCTTAAGGAAGTTGGCGTAATAGTCGGTGAAGCAAGCTCCAACGAATTTTTCTTCTCTTCCAAGCCTGGTGAGATGCCTTCGCGATGGGAGTATTTGATGGCCTATTCTGAGGAGGAGTTGGATGGAAAGCCTAGGCAGGTTGAAGTGGTGGCGCAGATTGAAAGGGTCATCTCGGCTAGTCAGGCTTTGACGAAGGAGTTGGATTTCGACATTATTAAGAAGCTTGTTGAATCAGGCTTGGCGGACAGGAAAGTTTGGGGAAAAGCTAGGGTTCTTGGGTTTCTAACTGAGAGCGGTGAGTTGCAGCTGCCGAAGAAGGCCGTTACTCCAGGCAAGCCTGTATACATTGCACCAACAGAACTGCTTGAGAAGTTCTATTCCTACGCTCAAGAAGAAGCGATTCGAGTGGGCAGTTTGATAACTCGCAGCGAGGTTCCTGTGGCTTTATCGATTAAGGGCTTCAGAAGGCATCTAGCCCTTATTGCGCAGACTGGTTCTGGGAAAACGTATCTTGCAGGCATAATCGCCGACGAGTTGCTAGCCAAGGGCGGAACGATAGTCATGCTGGATCCGCATGCGGACTATGTGTTTCTGTCAAGAGATGTCGCAGGTAAAAGACATGAACTTTCAGACCGGATACTGGTGTTCAGGAACCCGGTAAGCACAGGAAGATATTCCGCAGAGGAGGTCGGAAAGGTTGAGCCCTACGAGATCTGTTTCTCAGACTTGGACCTTAATGAGATATGCTTGATCTGTGGAATCAATGAGCGGTATGTTAACATAATAGGCGGATTGGAACAGGCAATCGCACTGGTAAGGGCCGCTGGCAAAACGGTGTTCCAGCCTAAGGACGTTTTGGGGCAGTTGGAAAATGCTGGTGCTTGGCAAGGCGTTGACGGCAACATAGTTGGTGGGGCTCAGTCGGCGCAGAAATATGTGAAGCGATTGATTAGAATGAAAGTCTTCACTGATGCTTCTACTAGCATAGACAAGATGCTGAGGCCTAAGCATCTTTCTGTTGTGGATCTTTCTGGGTTGAGTGATGAGGTTTCGGACTACATTGCTTACAGAATCTTGTCTGACATCTATGATAAGGTTTCAAGTGGTGAGTTCGAGTATCCTGTCTTCGTTTTCGTTGAAGAGGCACACAGGTTTATTCCAGCTCTTGGCAGCACGTATTCAGGCCCGATAATAAGGAAAATTGCGGCTGAGGGCAGAAAGTTTGGTGTTTTCCTGATCGTTATTACGCAGCGGCCTTCCAAAATACATGCTGATGCTTTGAGTCAATGTAACAGTCAGATGATAATGAGGATAACTAACCCTGATGATCAGCAAGCAATTGCCAGAAGTTCCGAGCGTCTTGGGCAGACTTTGCTTGAAGACTTACCTGGGCTCAATACGGGTGAAGCTGTAGTTGTCGGAGAAATGACTAGAGCTCCGGTGATGGTGAGAGTGAAGAAGCGAAGGACGCGGGAAGGCGGTAGCGACGTAGATATCATTTGTAAGATGAAGGCTGCGGTTGAGAGAGCGAAGGAAGAAACTACCGAGAACCAAAGCAAGCACCTCAGAGATGATTTGAAAGGGTTCCTAGGTGGAGGGGAGAAGGAGAAGCAGTAGCATGGTTAGGATTGCCCATTTGGCTGACACACATCTTGGGTACAAGCAGTATAATCTAGAGGAACGTGAGAAGGATATTTACGATGTTTTGGAGGAGATCGGTGACAAGATCCTTGAAGAGCATGCGGACATTGCCATTCATAGTGGCGACCTGTTTGATTCGCCGCGACCTACAACGCAGGCTTATTATGCGTTCAAGAAGTTTTTGAAAAGGCTTGATGGAAAAGCCGAGTTTTTGGCGGTTCTAGGTGATCATGATAAACCCAAAACAAGGGGCATGCCGCCACATAGGCTTTTTGAGGATCAGATCCAGATTCTTGGTGTGGGTGGCACGGCTGAGCATCAGACTATAAGTGTTGACGGCAAGGAAATTCTCGTTGCAGGCATCTCAAATCTAAGTCAGACGTACCGTGCAGTTCTCGTGGAGGAACTGAAGAAGCTTGGAAGCCTCGATCCCAAGTGCGATTGCAGTGTTCTCGTGCTTCATGAAGCCATCGACAAGTTTTTCCCATTTGAAGAGGCATGTGAAGTAGCATTGACCGATGTGCCGAAGAACTTCAATTATTATGCCATGGGTCATCTTCATGCAAGGATTAAGGCTTCTCATGGTAAAGGTGAATTAGCGTACCCAGGCAGTTCGGAGATCATCCGTAGTGACGAGATTGCCGGCTGGAACAAGCAAGGCAAAGGTTTCTACGTTGTGGACATCGATAATGGGGAAGTGAAAGTAACAAACGTCGATCTTGAACGTATTAGACCCCAGATCGATGTCAAACTCAGTTATGCACGTTTCAAGGAAGAGCTGGAAGGGATTGTCGAAGGCTTGGCTTGTTGCCAGAAATTGCCAGTTGTTCATGTACGTGTTGAGGGCAAAGAGATTGACAGACAAGCCGTTCACCAAACCCTAAGCGAAGCATTGACAGGCAAAGTGTTGACGTTCAGACCAACAGTCAATGAAGAAAGCGAGATGAGGCTGCCTGAGCTGAAGCTGGGTTCTTTCAATGTAGGTCGAGTTCTGAGTGATTACTTCAAGAGCAAAGAGGTTGCTCAGCTCGCGGTTGAAATGCTGAGGTATCTTAGGCAAGGCGACATGGAGGGGGCAAAGAGCATCGCTGATGGATACTTCGAAAAAGTCTCCAAAGGAGAAATGTCGCATGATACTGAACAAAGTTAGGCTGAACGATTTCATTTCTCATAAGAGTACTGAGCTGGATTTGGGTTATGGTATAAACGTGGTTGTAGGACCTAATGGCGCAGGCAAGACCTCGATACTTGACGCGATAAGCTTTGCTCTGTTCAACGATTACAGTAGCCGAGGAAGAAAAGAGAACCTCATCAACTCGAAGTCGAAGAAATGTGGAGCTGCTGTTGAATTCGTTGAAGGCGGCGTCAAGTATGCTGCAGAATGGTCAATGGAACGGAACAAGTCAGCCAAGGGCAGCTTGTATCGCATGCAAAATGGCGAGAGAACGCTTCTGGCGCAGGGTGGAAGCGCGGTTGTTGCTGAAATTGAGAAAATATTGGGCATAGACAAAAGCATGTTCTTGCAGTCGATTTATGTGCGACAAGGCGAGATTGAGGAGTTGGTTACCGCCAAGCCTGCAGACAGAAAAACACTAATATCAAAGCTTCTTGGCGTGGAAGACCTTCAAAGGGCATGGGAAAACATCCGATTCGTCATTGATGAGTTTGAAGGATCGTCGAATAGGCTTGAGGGAGAACTAGCCCAAAAGTCAACGATAGAAGCTGACAAGAGAAAATACATTGCTACCTCTCACGAATCACAGGAATTACTGCAGGCCAAGAAGGGAGAATTGCAGGAAATTGAAAAGAGCATCAGTGGTCTTCAAACTCTTCTGGATCAACTGAAAGAAAACAAGAAGACGTTTGGCAGGCTGGACAAAGAGAGAAGTGTTATTGAGAAAGATGTTGAGAATGCCAGAGAAAAGCTGAAGAACGAGCAGATTGAGGTTGACACGGCGGTCAAGGCTGAAGAACGCATCAAGAGCTTGGAAGACGAAGTTAACAAGCTTCAGTTCTTAGAAAGGTATGTATCCTGTCTTTCGCAGAAGCAGCATCTTGAGTTGCAGCGAGAACAGGTGAGAGAAAAACTTGTCAACATAGATCGTCTAGAGAAGAGTCTGCAGGAAAATGAGGAAAATCATGGGCTTTTCTTGGAGAAGGAAAAGCTTCTGAAAGAGAAAAACATTGAACGAAAAGCGATAGAAGGTGCAGTTGATCTTCTGGAAAACGTTCGGAAGCAGGTTCTGCAGCTTGAGAAGAGAGAGCAGAGAAAGAGCGGTGAGCTAGAGAAAGAACTAACAAGATGGACCGAAGTTCTGGGCGAGCAAGTCACGATCGAGAACTTCAAGTCACTGGTTGAGAGCAAGAGGAAGGAGTTTCAAGGTCTTTCAGATGAGCTTAGCGCGAAAGTTGATGACTTCAAGAAACAAATGGGGATACTGACGAACAAGAGAAACGAGCTGGAGGATAGCATCTCGAAGCTTGGATCTCCAAAGGGTGAAGTGGTAACGTGCCCCACTTGCGAGACTGACCTGTCTGCAGATCGTGTGACCAAGCTGCTGGACAAATTCCGTGCTGAGAAGTCCGCAATAGAGGGCGAGTTAAGCAAGCTGAAAGGGGATCTGGAAGAAACTGATGAAAACAAGAAACAGGCTAATGAGAGATTTCGAAAAGCGGATTCGTTAGACATAGATAAAGTTAACGGAATCAGCGAGGAACTGAAAGAAGCGAAGGCAAAACTGGCAGAACAGAAGGCCGATATACAAAGACTCGAAAAACAGGCTGAAGCACTAAAAAAGCTTGACGAGGAACTGGCAAAACTTGAGACTGAAAAAAATGGACTGAAGGAAGCGTATCATGAATTTGAATCTGCCAAACGCGAGCTGTCGAAGCTGCCCTCTAGGGAGGAAATCAACGTTGGAATGGAACCTATCTTAGCGAGCTTGGAGGGCGTGTCTCAACAGCTGAAAGAAGCTGTGTCCAATCTGGGTTATGAGCCTGAGAAACCTGAAGAGGAACTGACATCTTTGAGGCTGAAGAAGCAAGAGTATGATCAAAATATTTCGATGGCAAAGCGCAGACCTGAGCTTGAGCTGAGTATAGAACGAACGAAACAAGATCTGTCCGAAAAAGAACAGAAGCTCGACGAAACAGATGAGGCCATCAGAGAACTAGCCTATGATGAAGAAGAGCATCGACAAAAAGAGACCGAGCTTGAGACCGCAAAAGATCGTAGAAGTGATTTGAAAGAGAAAATCAGCGAACTGGTAGCTCAAAGGAAAGCAGCAGAAAATGAAATCGCAGAATGTGACAGAAAGCTGAAGGCCCTTAAGAATAAGGAGAAGGAAAAGCAGGCTGTTGATGCTTTCATCAGGCTTTTGAATAAGATTAGGGCTGCGTATGGTAAGGATGGTGTTCAGAAGATGATTAGGGCTAGGGCGAGGCCTTTGCTTGAGAGGTCTACGCGGGATCTTTTTGAGAGGTTCAATCTAGCCTATTCTGACATCAAGATTGATGATGACTACAATATTGCAGTTTTGGGGCCTGGCGGTGAACAGGGAATTGATCAGATAAGCGGAGGAGAACGCGTTGCTCTGGCTATCGCTCTTAGACTGGCCATAGCACAGGTGCTGTCGGGAAGGGTTGAGACTATCATAATGGATGAGCCTACAACTCACTTGGACGAAGAAAGACGGAAGGAGTTGGTGAATATTTTGAGCTCCTTTTTTAGGGAAGGGGGCAGGATCATTCCTCAAATGCTGATAATAACTCATCATCCTGAAATCGTAGATGTGGCAGACGTGATCTACACGATAAAAAAGGAGGATGGCTACTCAATCGCCGAGTCAGGATCACCCATGAGAGAGACCGCATGAAGGTTTGGAGGGAGAAAAGCGCATGCCAGAGTATTTTGCCTGCGAGGACACACAAATCGGTCAGGAACGGAGACGTCTCCCGTAACTTCCCATTTTTCTGACTTCGGGCAAACGCGCGCGCGCTATCACTCGGCAAGGTTGGCAGTCTGCCGACCAGAAATCTACCATTACCAAAGACTGATCTCGAACGATCTTGTCAAAGTCTGCGTCTGTCAAGTCGGTAGGGTTTTCTTTCATGATTGGTTTTTCTCCAATGATCGATTCACCATACACATCTATAAGGGAAACTCACCCCTTGCACTTACTGCTTGTTACTATTTGATAGTTGGATAAAACTTTACCCCAACCAACTGGACGACGACGGAACGATGGTTAATGGACAACCATAGACTCCTAGTGGATGAAAAGAGACCATTTACCTGATTCAGGATA
This sequence comes from Bathyarchaeia archaeon, assembly GCA_041500425.1. Lineage (GTDB taxonomy): Archaea > Thermoproteota > Bathyarchaeia > Bathyarchaeales > Bathycorpusculaceae > JBGQME01. The sequence goes on from JBGQME010000006.1 coordinate 121,417, forward strand.
CATCTATGGATACTACTCGAATAGGAAGGTATGAGGTGTAAGAAAAGACTGCCAGACAGATATTATCGAAATCTAGTAAACGCCCGCATTTTGCACGAGTTGAAAATCGTCGGAATAGCCACGTCATTGAACGCAACAGTCAAAATATCCAGTTTTGGTAGTGCGCAAAAACGCTCTGGCACAAGTGGCATAGCCTTTTATTGGCGAAAACGTTACTGATTGTTGATAAGAGCCTTGAGGGGGAGGTGACTTGATGCCAAAATGCGGGCTTTGTAATACTGAAGTGAAGGAACAGCCGAAAATAACAGCTGAGGGTAAATGCTCAGTTTGCGGAGCAAGTCTGGCTACGACGAAAACGTTTCGGCGAGTGAAATCCAAACGATAGCAATGGCGTACGCCAGTAGCTTGGACGCACGCAGGTTCACATATATCCTCCTCTTTCGTGCAATGATTACCTCTGTATGTGTGGGGTAAAGTTTTATCCCACACACATAGATCATTTTTTGGTTCGTTTCTTTGCCGAGTTGTATTCTGCACTGTGAAACAATGGACTGGAAATTATTAGATCCGCTGTGGCCCTGTTACAAGCAGTCGGCACATTATACAAGACAGCTATTCTAAGAAGCGCCTTGACGTCGACGTCGTGAGGAAGAGATTGCAAAGGATCCCAGAAGAAAATCAGGTAGTCCACTTTC
>JBGQME010000007.1:0-94947 GCA_041500425.1 Bathyarchaeia archaeon
AGATGGCTGGCCACCTCTGCAATGATAGCCACAGTCGTTTTTTCAGCCGTTATGCTGTGGCAAACCCAAGCCGCGTCAGGAGTCAATAACGCAAGTGCTTTCAACCAAATACTGACGTTCGAACCCACAGGAACACCTCTGTTCCAGCACGAAATCCCCAACAACATGCTGCGACTGACAACCGAGGATCTGGCGAAAAGCATCGCATTGAGAAGCGCCGCACATTTTGGAAGCGTAAGGGCCGGATCTGCACACATAACCATATACAAGGGTCGCCTGGTTTGGGTAGTTACAATGATCCCGCCAAACCTGTGGGGTGATAACACCATCAAGGGGTTAGTAATCGTCGACGCAAACAACCCTGAACTTGACGTAGAGATTATCGACAAGACCTTCAAAGTCGGCGAAGGACTCATGTACGTTCCACCCTTCTACACCGGAAACATACAGGGAAACGCCTACTGGGGAATATCCACCGCCGACGCCTACGGCAGAGCTACGCTAACGCCCGACGGCAATGGCGACTGGAAGTGCGTGCTAACCGCCACCCAAGTTCAACAATGGACGTTCGTCGCACAGCCCAAAGGAGCGTACGTGTACAACGAGTTAGGCCAAGTCGAGAACTCCTTCAGCATGAACCAGATACCAGACTGGGTCACCCAACGCTACGACGAAGGTTGGCTCAAAAGCATGATCAGCGCGTGGGGTGCCACCAGAAGAGGAAACGGCTTCGACGTCTTCGCACGCGGCTTCGCTTGGATACCTGCATCGACCAACAGAGTGGAAATCTCAGACGACGCCCGATGGATCGTTGACCCGGACACAAACAGCATAACCGCGCTGGTCCCGGTGGATTTCGTCGGCGAAGCGCAGACGATGGCAGGGATGTTCAAGACAACTGTCAGCGGAATAGAGTACTACGACACGACGGGTCTGGACATCAAGAGCGGCCTGCAGGCACAGAACGTCGTCGAATCCCACATTTTGATGCCGACCACAGGTGCATACGAAGCAGAAATGCCTTTGATATACCCGTTAAATGGTGAAAACGCCTGGTTCGTGCCAATATACTGGCGCACTGCACAAGGCGAATCTACATCAGCACAGGAAACCATCAAGCTGGCGGGCCTCGGAATCGTCGACGCGGTAAATCTGGACCACTACACGATCGTCATGACTGGCGAAGGGTGCCAGGGTGCGGCTTTGGTTGCAGAGGCAAAACGCAGATTTGAAGCAGGAGCAGTTCAGCCTTCAAACGAGAAGGCGATAACTGGAGCACTGAACGATAGATTCTCATATGTCAACAACGGCAACACCATCTACGTCCTAACCATCAACCAGACCGAGTACGTAACGCGCACTCAAACCCTAGACTTCACAACAGTCAGCAGAATCGAAAAACTACGTGTCGGCGACACAGTGACGATAATAGTCAACTCAAACAACAACGAATTCATACGATTTCCACCGTAGCCTAAAACAAAAAACGCGGCGCTCGGTTGCGAACTTCAGACAAAGCAACCGACAGACTCCAAATGATAGCGGGCCCTCTTGCAAAATACCATTAAATCATAGCCGTTTTGATAGTGGCCTAGAGATTCGAACTAGCCAAACATAATACAAGAATATTTCTACTAGTAAAAACGTGCTCCGATCCCGGCCGGAGCACCATTTGTGAAGGCATCATAAAAGACGTATAGCTTTTCTAGCCGCGAGACCATAAGAAGGGAGCAGAGAGAGAAAGCATGAAGACTTTGGACGTAAAACTGGTTCCTATTCTAGAGGAGAAGTATGGCAAGTATTGGTGGCCTGTTGAGTATCCTGAAGACGTGTCTTCTGACCCATTCAAGAATCTGATCATCACCGTTCTGTCTCAGAACACAAGTGAAGTGAACTGCGTTAGAGCCTACAAGGGATTATCAGCAAAGCTCGAGGTCAAACCAGAAGTTCTAGCAAAGGCTGACATAAACGAGCTCAAGGACGCAATTCGAAGCGGCGGACTATACAACGTCAAATCCAAAAGAATCAAAGAATTGTCCAAAATGATACTGCAAAAATTCAACGGAGACCTAACTCCGATCCTCGCCCTACCTAAGGAGGAGGCGAAAAAGAAGCTCATGGAGCTCCCAGGGATTGGAGACAAGACCGCGGATGTGTTGCTGGCGAGTCGGCATGGATATCATGAGGTCTTTGTCGTTGACACGCATATGGATTGCATTGCGAAAAGACTGGGTCTGGTGAAAGAAAATGCGAAATATGCTGAAATACAAGAGGCTATCAAACAGTTCCTTCCGAAAGACGATAGAACGGGTGGCTTGTTTTGGTTGATGGCAAAATACACTTGTAGAGCGCAGAACCCTAAATGCTATGAGTGTCCACTGATCAAGATCTGCGATTATCCTAAAAAGTCAGAAAGCAAACGAAAATGATTACACGCTCTGTGACGGCTTGAAGAATCTAGCTATTTCTTGGGAGAAGAGCAGAACAGAACACAATGAGGCCACTTCTTCAATAGCTCAACCATCCACTTTTCAATAACCTCCTTTCGATTCATGTTCCTGATCTTCATCAAATCCTCCTTTATCTTCGGAATGCTTCTCTCCAGTTCTTCAAAATTTCTGCAAGAAATGAGGCTGTCGCATTGGCTGCAGTCATCCAAGCTTTTCTTCAAGGCGCAGATCCTGATTCTACAACTTGGGTTACCGCCGCCCTTTCTGCATCCAGGACATGAGGGCGTTGTCTGTATGAGCGCAAGTCCTTTCATGAATTCTTTGGAATCGAAGCCTTTGGGAACCCATTTTTCAAGATTGTTCTCCTTAACTGTCTCCTCATATCTTCTTGTTAGTTCTATTATGGAGCCGTTGCCGCCAGAGCAACTGCCGCACCAGATTCCGCAGAAACCTATCTGGTTTTTGACGTTCTCAAAAGGCGCAGTTGCCATTTCGCGCATCTCCAAGGCTTGAAAGCTTGAATCTCGTCTTAAAAGATATAAGCGTTTACAAAGGTTGGCAAAGACCTTGCTGACCATGTTTAAAAATCATCGAAACTAGAGAAAAGAGGGAGAAGGAGAGGAGTTTAGTAGACTTTTGCTACTCCTCTCGTCAATAGCAGCATTCTTCCATCAGTCGTACTCAATAGAGCTTTGGCTCTGAAAGCGTAGAGTTTCCCACCCCACCAGAAGTAGACCGCGCGAATCCCCAAGGTTACCTCGTCACCATTTGCGTCAACGCCTTCGCATTGAATCAATGCCACATGTCGCCCTGTTAGAATCACGCCTTTGCCGCTCTCAATGGTGTAAACGGTGCCATTGACATCAACTGTGCCGTTGACGCCTAGTACTGGGATGCGGGTGCCGTTTCTTTCTCCTAGCTCAAGAGTCAACGTCAACTCTACAGGATACTGTTTGATAGTCTCGTTGTCTATTCTCTTGAAAGCGAAACCCTTAGCCTTCACGGCAATATGTTTGTTCTGAACCTCTGTTTCCTCTGCGAACGCTGGATAGACCAGCATTGATGCGGTTAGGACTGCTGAAATGGCAATGACGGCGAACGCTGCCATCACCTTTTTTCGAGACTTTATTTCCATCATGTTTTCATCCTCAAAAAAGCCATGAGTCGTGGCGCTTAAAAGGCGTGACGCATGATTCGTATGGACGATTCGTCTATGCCTATATTGTTATTCCAAAAGCTTCTGCGAATCTTTCCACCTTGACAAACTCTAAAACGAAGGCTCTGCCCTTGTCAGTGAGCTTGAAAACAGCCTCATCGCCTTCCTTTTCCTCTTTGACAAGTCCCAACTCGATAAGCTGATGCAGATGCTTCATCAATCGATCATAAGAAAGGTTTGCGCCATAAAGAATGCGGGTTGGCCCAGATTTTCCGCCGTGTTTCAGGATGGAGTTTAAGATATCGGCGTAGATCCGAGCCTTTGAACGGTATTCCTTGTGCTCCCTAGCCATGCGTTTTGCTCACCTTAGCCAGCATCACCAATAGGCACACAAAACCGGCTAATTGGGTTGCTTGCCCGAGGAACAGAAACTCTTCGCCCACTATCATCAACAGGAAAAACAGATGGCTCAAGAGCATAAACCCGAAACCGAGAAACACCAACGCGGCATCAATGCCCCTTTTGAGAAGCCAGTTCGTGAAAGAATATACAGTTACAAATCCAAGTAAGGTTATGGCGATCAACTCTAGCGTTGGGATGTAAAACAGCCTGAAAATGGGAATGGCTGCTGCAGAAACCGCGCTTATTTCAGCGCTTCTTTCACCTATGTTCTTAGCCTGCAAAACGTAAGTCACGGTGAAAAGACTGTAAGCAGTAAGCTGAGTCAAAGTGAAGATTGATGCCGCAAGATTAGCAAGTCCTGACAAATGAGGCGTCGCTGATTCATAGACTCTTATTATAATGACGAAGTAGGTTGCAGTCACGACCCGCAGAAAAATGCCTATTCCAAGAATCACGAATCCTAGATAAAGAAGAAGGATCCCTTTTGCTGAGGAAGTTCTGTAGCCTTTCAATGCGTAATATCCAACAAGGAAACTTATGAATGAGCTAATGAACTCCATCAAGATTATGAGTAGCCCCAACAACTGCTGAGACAATTCAGTCATCACCAAGTATAGCTGAGTTTTAGCCGCCTTCTTTTAGGTTATGTACGAATCGTCCATTATAGCCTTTCTTTAGAGCCCACTTAGAAAACTTTAAACCAGTCCTTTCTTGTCATAAGGGAATACGGCGATAACATGGCAAGGCTTGGCCAGTTGAAGTTTGCAATGGGGTCCTCGATATTCCTAGTGGCCTTCATCTTCGCCGCGTTCTTAGCAGCAATAATGTTCATCATCCAACTAAACCTGATATACTCAATCATGATCACGGGACTATTCATACTGTTCCAGTACCTTATAGGACCAGCCATCGTCAGAGCCTCAACACACCTCCAATATCTGCAGCCTGGACAGAATCCATGGCTTGAGTCTACCGTGAAGGGATTGGCAGATAAAAGTGGGATCCCGATGCCAAGACTTGCCACAGTTCCAGACAACACGCCAAACGCCTTCGTTTTCGGCACAACCGCCAAAAGCGCCACTCTAGCAGTTCATGAAGGGCTGTTGAGAAACTTGAATGAGGACGAGGTCAAAGGCGTGATCGGCCACGAGTTGGGACACTTGAAGCATAAAGACTACATAGTCATGACGGTGCTTTCAGCGTTACCTTTGCTTGCTTATCTTGTCGCTAGGACAACGTGGCAAGCATCATGGTTTGCTAGAGGATCATCCAAAAACAGGGATGAAGGCAGCATGAGAGCAGCCTTAGTTGCCATTGGCGTAATCTCTTACGTAGTCTACTTCATCTCACTGCTATTTGTGATGAGACTCAGTAGACTGCGAGAACACTACGCAGATGCGTACTCAGCTTATGTGACTGGCTCTCCCAGAAGCTTGGAAAGTGGGCTTGCTAAAATCACTTATGGACTGTCGCTTTCGTCGAAACCGCCTTCTGGTGCCAGAGCCTTCTATATAGGCGATCCAGGACAAGCTAAGGAAGAGATTGCGGAAATAATGGACAAGAAGCAGGAGTATGATTTGGATCATGATGGGGTTTTGGATGAGCATGAGTTGGAGCTTGCTATGGAAAAAGAAGCCAAGTCCACATGGGTAAGAATGAACAGCCTGTTCGCAACGCATCCACCTACATTTAAAAGAATATTGTTGCTGCATGAGATAGAAACAGAAATGGAAAGCGGAAAATACACGAGCGACCGAGTCTACGCACGCATATAGCATCAACGAAGGCTGTTTCAATCAAGCATTTTTGCACAAAGCAAATCTAGCTCTAGCATGCTAAAGTGGAAGAGTGAGGCTGGAAGTTGAAGGTTAAGCTTCTCCGCTACACTGCAGATGCCGAACGACTGTGCGGAGTTGCGGCATTGACGACAACGAAGAGCGGAACTCCGTCAGAGATTTTTGAAAACATGGATTCCGACACTGCCAAGCGAATAATAAGGCGGGTGACTGGCTATGGGCATGGCTCGGTAATTGAGCACGCATCATTCACGTTCAGCATCGAAGGCGTTTCTAGAGCCATGACGCATCAGCTCGTTAGGCACCGCATTGCGTCGTACACGCAGCAGAGCCAGCGCTACGTCGAATACAACACACTGGAAAACTACGTTGCACCACCAAGCATAGCAGACAATCCTGAAGCGAAGAAAGCTTTTGACGAGACACTGAAGAGAATCTCTGAAACATATCAGCGTCTTTTGAAAATGGGAATTCCTAAGGAGGATGCAAGGTTTGTTCTTCCAAACGCCGCCAAGACAAACATCATCGTGACGATGAACGCTCGTGAACTGCGGCATTTTTTCAATTTGCGATGCTGTGCACGTGCTCAGTGGGAGATGAGGGAAGCTGCTATTGAAATGCTTAAGCAAGTGAAAAAAGCTGCGCCGGCACTGTTTGAGAATTCTGGTCCGTCATGCGTAGAGCTTGGTTATTGTTCTGAGGGGAAAATGAAACCGCCAGAATGCGACGTTGGAAAGATAAAAAAGCGGTTCGCAGAATTATAATCTCCTAGGGCTGGGATTGCGTGACTGAAAAGCTGAAGAAAGCCAGAGCTAATGAGGTTGCATATTGCGGAGGATACTATCGTATATGTTACTGGTATAATGGCGAAATTCAAGAACCTGCCAAACGTCTTTTGGATTTGGTTCAGGGTCAATTTGAGGTTGCAGGATGGGTTAATCAGAAAGGAGGAGATTCGAAGGTCACCATAAAGGGATTGGAGATTCTTTCGAAAAGTGTCCGTAGTTTCAACTGTAAAGGCGACGGAGGCTGGAGCGGATGCCCAGTCCGCAAATGCTGCACTGAAAAAGGTGTAGACTTCTGTTTCGAATGCCAGGATTTCCCATGCGCAAACTGGGATGAGAAGGGCAAACATAGCAACGTATTCACTCCTGAGAAAAAGAAGGAACTTCTTGAAATGAAAGAGATCAGAGTAGAAGAATGGATTAAGAAGCAGAGTGGGAATAGCGCAACTTCGAGATTCCGACTCCACACTACAGTAGCATGAGAAAATGGACAAATACAGATCATTAGCTATCACCACAAAGTATTGGAAACCAGGAAAAAACTACGTACAAGAGATCATTGATGGTGTTAAGAGAAGAATTGCAGACGGAGACATTGTGGTCATATCCGAAAAGGCGATTTCAGTCGCAATAAACAACATTGTAAATGAAGAATCCGTTAAACCGAGTTTAAACGCGAGGCTGATAGCTAGATATTGGATGCGAATGATTTGGGGACGTCTTCTTGGTCCGTTGTGCCATTTCCGGAAAAGAATGCTTCAACGCCTCCGTGAATATCCACTGGAAACAGGGAGCCGTCACAAGCAAGCTGCCTTGCAGCATTCTGGCCTTTTGCAGGCTCTAATGTTTGGTTCTGAAGGCGGTATTGATGGTAGCAACCTAGCTTATTCTTATGTAAGTTTGCCGTTGAGAGACGTGGATGAGATAGCTCGGAAGATACGCGAGCAATTGTGGTTAAGAATGCGAAAGAATGTTTTTGTGATGATTGTGGACACCGACAAGACCTATTCTTTCAGGAATTTCCATTTTGCCCCGCGACCGAAGCCAATCAGAGGAATCCATTCTATCGGCGGGGTTCTCTCCTACGTAATTGGGCGAGTGTTCAAGTTCAGGAGAAGGGCGACGCCGTTGGTGTTGGCTGGGGGCAAAATGTGTGCCGAAGAGGCTTTGGAAGTTGCTGAGATTGCAAATCGCACAAGAGGGTCGGGTGCAGGGAGAACGGTGTGGGACATGGCTGAAACGTTCAAAACACAACTGACTGGTGTGAGTTGGGAGATGCTTGAGACAGTAAAACATAAACCCATAGTCATTGTTAGAAGCAAAAAGGTGAAAAAACCGAATGGAATCATCGGTTAGGCAACTAGGAGCTTTTTTCAAACCCAGCTCAGTTGCTGTCGTAGGAGCAACAAAAAAAATCAACAAGGCAGGCCACGTGATTTTCAAAAATTTTGTCGAAAACAAGAGAAGAGGAATCTTCAAGGGAGAACTCTTCGCAGTCAACCCAAACGAGGACTCTATCCTAGAATACCATTCATACCGTTCAGTAAAGGATGTTCCAGGAGAACTTGAGCTAGTCGTAATCGTTGTTCCTGCAAAGATTGTCCCAGACATAGTGAAGGACGCTGTGTCCAAGAAAGTGAAGGACATTGTCATAATAAGCTCAGGCTTCGGCGAAGTTGGAAACCACGATCTTGAGAATCAGGTTGTCACGATAGCCAAGAAGGCCGGGATTCGAATCTTAGGGCCGAACTGCCTTGGAGTTTATGATACGCGAACGGGCGTGGACATGATGTTCCTGCCTGAAACAAAGATCTTGACAACAGGAGACGAGGTTATTGCAACGCCACGTCCGATACCCGGAGACATCGCAATAGTCACGCAAAGTGGAGCCTTCGGCGTGGCAATCCTCGACTTCTTGACTGGGCGACAGATAGGAATCAGCAAGTTTGTAAGTTTTGGCAACAAGTGCGACGTAACCGAAACGGAGATGCTGCATTACCTGTTGTACGATGAAGAGACGAAGGCTATACTGTTGTATGTTGAGGACATAAAGTCCGGCAGAGAATTCATCAAAGTGGCCAAAAAGGTAACTAGGAAAAAGCCTATCGTGGCTCTAAAATCTGGAAGAACAGAGGCAGGGGCGCGGGCTGCTGCTTCACACACAGGCGCCATTGCCGGCTCGGACAGAATATATGATGCTGTTTTTGCACAAACTGGAATCTTGAGGGCCAAGGACATGGAGGAATTCCTAGATGCTGGAAAAGCCTTAGCCATGCAACCTCCAGCGGCAGGAAAAAACGTGGGAATAATCACGGACGCTGGCGGCCCAGGCATAATGGCTGTTGATGAATCAGAATCCAAGGGTCTAGTTGTCAAACGTTTCTCCGAAAAGACAATAATGAAGTTTGAGAAACTGAAGGAAACAGGAAAGCTTCCGAAGTTTGCTACTAATCTTAACCCAGTGGACATAACAGGTTCAGGAACGTCTGAAATGTTCGAATGTGCAACGGAAATCGTGTTCCAAGATCCTGAGATTAATGGTGTGATAATGCTTGGCATGCATCACGCACCCGGTTTGCAGGAAGACTTCATTGACAGAGTGGCAAAAGTCGCCGCCAAATACGACAAGCCTATTGTCGCGTGCGATATTGGAGAGACAGAGATGGCTTTGTACACGCGTTCTAGGTTTGACAAGTTGGACATTCCAGCCTATGGTTCGCCCGAAGATGCCGCTAGGGCTATGAATGCTCTTGTGAAGTATGGGCTTTATCTGAAGAAAAATAGCGTCTTCAACGAATACATGCATGGATTTCTGGAAACCAAACCGAAACAGTAGCCTCTTAAAACGTTATCTTGATGTCAACCGTGTCGCCATCTTCTAGATGAAGTTTCTTCCTCAAATTTGCAGAAGCAACAATTTCTATGACATCTTCTGCATATCCTGCAATTTCAGGAATGACCACAGCGCACTCCACATTTTCCATCAGACAAGCTTTGAAGCATCTTCCACGACAAAAATCTTCAGCTGGAGAAATATCTATCGATTTTGCTTTTTTCAGCACTTCTTTGAGCTTGGCAACGTTATCTTCGGCTACTTTTATGTTAAAGGTCCCAAGATACGGGGTGAAACTCAACTTGTCCACAATCTGCTTTCTTACCCAAGGGAGTCTGATGAATCTGGCTCCTTCTTGTTTTCCCGAAAAAATGGTTCCTTTGAGGCGTATTGCTCTCAATGAGTCGGAGCTTCCTGTCAAACGATTTTGAATACTTGATGAGAAAGGTTGCTTTTGTCAACTATTTTTGTTCTTTCAACCAGAGGGCAACTTTCTTGATCAGGGGGTTTGAGGACATGTCGACGACTGGAACAATCATTTTTTCTTTAGTTTCGATGATTGGCTGATATTTTGGCATGAGTGAATGCCCCACGAATGCCCAGTAGACTCGTTTGTTTTGGACTAGCTCTTTTGCGACTGTTTCTGTAGATGCTGGGATTGGGAAGTAGAGGAATACTACGCCTTCAGCCCAGTATAGTCCCGCGGTTTTGCCTCCTGCGATGATTGATGCGAATCTTGCTATATCGTCTGAAGTTGGGAAGAAGTCGCGTTCCATCACTACGATTTCTGTGAAAGGTTCAAATTTGACGGTTACTTCACTTCCATCCATGCACGTTTCACCTGTTCTAGGTCTGTATCTGTTTCTAGGTTGCCTTTTAATCTTATCATGCTTCCAGAAAAGGTTAAAGAGTTGACGATTGTTAAAGCCTAAGCTGACCAGTGCAGGAAAGGGGTTTGTTTGGCATGCCTGAAATTCGTGTGGCTCTTGTAGGTGTGGGCAATTCGGCGTCCGCGCTTGTTCAGGGGGTGCAATATTATAAAGATGCGAAGGAAGACCAAACGGTGCCAGGGCTTATGCACGTGGATTTTGGCGGTTATCATATTGGGGATGTGAGGTTTGTTGCGGCTTTTGAGGTGAATAGGAACAAGATTGGGAAGGACTTGTCCGAGGCCATTTTCACTGAGCCGAATTGCTGTGCAAAGTTTGCTGATGTTCCATCTTTGGGCGTTAAGGTTTCGACTGCTCCAATCATGGATGGTGTAGCTGAGCACATGAAGGAAGTTTTCAACGTCTACAAGGATGGCGAGCTTCAGCCGGTGGATGTCGTTGATGTTCTAGAGAGATCGAAGGCGGAGATTCTTGTTAATTATTTGCCAGTGGGCAGTAGAGAGGCTGCGCGGTTTTATGCTCAGGCGGCTTTGGATGCTGGTTGCGCTTTTGTGAATTGTATGCCTGAGTTTATTGCTTCGGATTTCTGGTGGGCTAAGAAGTTTGAGGAGAAAGGCTTGCCTATTGCTGGTGATGACATTAAGAGTCAGGTTGGCGCGACTATTTTGCACAGGAATTTGGCTAGGCTTTGTGTGGACAGGGGGGTGATTATTGATGAGACTTATCAGCTTAATCTTGGCGGGGATACGGATTTTGAGAATATGACGGTTGAGGAGCGGTTGAAGACTAAGCGGATTAGTAAGACTGAGGCGGTTACGAGTCTTGTGCCTTATGATTTGCCGACTCGGATTGGGCCTTCTGATTACGTTCCTTTTTTGGGTAATAGGAAGATTTGCTATCTTTGGCTCAAGGGCAGGAAGTTTGGGGATAGGCCGTTGACGATTCAGGTCAAGCTTGAGGTTGAGGATTCGCCTAACAGTGCAGGCGTGGTTATTGACATTATCAGGGCGGTGAAGTTGGGTTTGGATAGGAAGATTGCCGGTCAACTGCTGAGCATAAGCTCGTATGCGTTTAAGCATCCACCGATTCAGGTGCCTGATTCGGTGGCTAAGCAGTCGGTTGAGGAGTTCATACAAGGAAAAACAGCAAGATAACGGCGCATTTCAGCATGTTATTTGCTCTAAAAATCGCCAACACTGGATAGCACCTTATGGTTTTTCAGACCTCTGTAGATTTGTCGTGCGTCTGAAATGCTTTGTCGGACAAAATGGTTTAGGTCGTCAATTGAAGGGGGGTTCGTGTTCAGCGTTTGATTGCGCACGTATGTTAATATATGACGGCGTGCATTGTACATTTAGGTTGAGCTACAGTAGAGAGGAATACGGACAGAAGGATAGGATTAGGCTAGAGTTTTGTTTGTTTTTCTTCAAGATACTACTATGAAGGAATGTGTATGGAGGTGAACTGTATGGAAATGTTGAAAGGGAGATCAAGTAGGTCTGCGCGTTCGTGGACCAAGCGTGTTGAGCGAAGGCACTCGATTGAGGCGGGTTTCTATCCTGAGCTTCGGACGTGGGTGCAGCACGCGATTTTGGAAGCGGAGAAGCGCGGAGATTTTGAGAAGAAGGACCAGCTCCTGAGCTTGCTGAAAGAGCTCTAAGGGGCTGGATTGTAAGCGCATAAGCTTTGTGTTCTGTTTCTCTTCTTGCTTTGGCTTTCTGGGTTCTGTTGGGGGTTTTTCGGGGTCTGGAGGACGGAGGGGCGTTTTCAACATGTTATTGGATCTGAATCCCGTCAATACGGGTTATCCCCTCTAGGGTTTTTCAACCACCTCATTTGTCGTGGGTCAGAATTTGTCTGTCCGACAATACAATGCATGTTGCTTGTGGGGTGGGCTAGTGTTTCTGTCTTTTGAGGTAGGCGACTGTGAACATTCTGTTGTCTGGTAGGGTGATGTCTTGGATGCTGACAAGTTCCCATCCTTCGTTGCCTAGGGCGTTGAGGTCGTTTTGAACGTCTTCTATGACTGGTTTCTTTTCGGCTTGGAAAGCGTCTGAATGGATCTGTGTCTTTATCAGGATCACCTTATACTCCCACTTGACCGATTTAAACACCACCCTAAACACAGATAATATTCAAGCTGAGAGGTTAAAACGTTTGCTCGCAAAACGAATTCCTTTAGTCTTCAATGTTTGAGCGCACGCTTGTGCTTTTGTATATCGATTGGTTGCTTCGAACACTTGGCCATCTTGTCTTTTCCTTCGTAGACAGTTAATTTTAAAGGCTACGGCATCAAAGAGTACTCCATTATTTGAAGGTGAATTTGGAATGGTGAAAGTTGATGGAACTGAAGTCAAAGAAGGATTGTACTACACGAAAGAGTTTGAGTGGGCAAAAGTCGAAGGCGACAAAGTCCGCATAGGCGCAACAGACTACGCACAAAAGCAACTAAGAGAAATCGTCTACGCTGAACTGCCAACCGCTGGAACAAGCATAACACAGAACACGCCTTACGGCACGGTGGAATCGGTCAAAGCCGTATCCGACCTAGTCGCACCAATAACAGGCGAAATCCTCGAAGTCAACGCGGAAGTCCAATCCAAACCTGAACTCCTAAACGAAGACCCATACGGAAAGGCATGGCTACTCGTAGTTAAGCCAACGAACCTTCAAGCTGAACTCCCTACTCTAATGGATTTTAACAGAGCCGTAGAGTGGCATAAGACCCTGGGAAAGTAACCCGATGCCAAGACGTATAGTCATAATCGGCGCCCACGCCGCAGGCGTAGACGCAGCCTCAGCCGCAAGAAAAACCGACCGCACAGCAGAAATCACACTAATCGCTGACGAAAAGCACGTTGGCTACTCACGTTGCGGATTGCCCTTCGTCTTAGGCGGTCAAATCCCAAGCTTCCAAAGCCTCATCGTCTTCCCGCCAGCCTACTTCCAAATGATGAAGCTGGATCTGCGAACAGAAACCAAAGTCACAAACATAAACACCCAAAACAAAACCATCGACACGCAAACCAAAGACGGCAAAACCGAAACCATCCCCTACGACAGCCTAATCATAGCCACAGGCGCAAGCAATTTCATGCCCGCAATAAAAGGAAGAGAGAAAAGAGGCATACTCTCACTCAGAACACTTGAAGACGGGGAGAGAATAGATGAAGCCATCAAAAACGGAGCCAAAACCGCCGTAGTCATGGGGGCCGGACTCATCGGGCTTGAATTGGCCATAGCCCTCCAAGAAAAAGGCTTGAAAGTCACCGTTGTTGAAATGCTCCCCCAAATCCTGCCTCAAATGCTCGATGCTGACATGGCAAAAATAGTTCAGGAAATGCTGCAAGACAAGGGAATGGTCATACTCACAGGAAAAGGCGTCGAAGAGTGCCTAGGCGAAGAGAACGTAACGGGAATAGTCGCATGCAAAGAAGAAATCAACGCAGACCTGTTCATCAGCGCTTTTGGGGTCAGAGGCAACACTGAACTCGCCGCTAAAGCAGGCATAGCCTTGGGCGAAACGAAACTCATCAAAACAACTGCAAAGATGGAAACCAACATCAAAGACGTCTACGCAGTGGGCGACTGCGCCGAATCCCCACACATAGTAACACAAAAACCCACAGTAGCCCAATTCGGAACGGTAGCCGTAAGACAAGGCAAGGTCGCAGGAATCAACGCCGCGGGTGGCTACGCACTATTCACAGGCGTCCTAGGCTCAGCCGTCTCAAGACTGTTCGATACTGACGTAGGAGTCACAGGCTTAACCGAAGCCGCAGCCAAAAGAGCTGGAATCGACACGGTAACAGGAACAATAAGCTCAAAGACCAAAGCAGACTACTACCCAGGGGCCTTGCCCATAAAAGTCAAACTCGTCGTCGAAAAAGAATCCCAAAGAATAATTGGAGCCCAAATCATAGGCGGAGAAGAAGTAACCCAACGCATAAACGCCATATCCTTTGCTATTCAGAAGCAGATGACAGTACGTGAATTGGCCAAAGCAGACACAGCCTATGCGCCGCCCCTGTGTGAAACTTGGGAGCCCCTAGTCTTAGCGGCTGAAATGGTTTTGATGAAACTCCGCTAAACGCACCTTCTTTTTCCCTCAAATCTAGCGGAAAATTAATTAGAAGAGCACTTCCTAACTAATTCTAAATCCATTGGATAAGGTGAAATGTAAATGACAATTAAAGTAGGTATAAACGGATTCGGAAGAATCGGACGCTTACTGTTCAGAGCCGCCATAGAAAGAAATGCCAACATCGAATTCGCAGCCGTGAATGACATAACCGACTCCAAAACCCTAGCACACCTGCTCAAATATGACTCAGTTCACGGAAGAGCACCGTTTCCCGTTGAAGCAGACAAGGACGGCATAATCGTCAAAGGCAAAAAAATACGAACGCTAATGGAACGTGACCCAGCTAAACTGCCATGGAAAGATCTAGGCGTCTACTTAGCCGTAGAGTCTACAGGACTGTTCACGGACAGAGAAAAAGCCTCAGCGCACCTAACAGCAGGAGCCAAAAAAGTCCTAATCTCAGCACCAGCCAAGAATCCAGATGTTACTATAGTTATGGGCGTAAACGACAAAACCTACGACCCTGGAAAGCACAACATACTCTCAAACGCATCATGCACGACAAACTGCGTCGCACCAGTCGCGAAAGTTCTGCATGACAACTTCGGCTTGAAGCAGGCGCTGATGACTACTGCGCATGCTTATACGAACGACCAGAGAATTCAAGATCTAGTTCACTCTGACTTGCGCCGTGCAAGAGCGGGAGCAATAAACATCATACCCACAACCACAGGCGCAGCCGTAGCTGCAACCCTCGTGCTTCCGGAACTTGCGGGAAGAATGAACGGAATCGCGCTAAGAGTTCCTGTGCCAAACGTTTCCATAGTAGACCTGACTTGCGTGCTGGAGAAGAGCACAACGAAGGAAGAGATTAACGCTGCTTTCAAGAAAGCTGCAGAAGGATCGCTAAAAGATATCTTGACGTACACTGAAGATCCAGTCGTGTCGTCAGACTTCAACCACAGCACATGCTCAGCCGCTTTTGACGCTCAGTCAACCATGGTCTTGGGAGGCAACTTCATCAAGGTCCTCGCCTGGTATGACAACGAGTGGGGCTTCAGCTGCCGCATGGTCGAGCTGATCGAGCTCATAGGCAAGAAAGCAGGACTTTAGACACTTTAGCCCAGAAAAAATCTTTCCCAGTTTCTTTTCAATACGAAAAACATAGGTGAGGCAAAATGGCAAAGTTCCTAACCCTAGATGACGTGAATGTTAAGAATAAAGTTGTGCTTGTCAGAGTTGATTTTAACTCACCCGTTGACCCAAACACGAAGAATATCTTGGAAGACACGAGAATCCGAGCCCACGGCGAAACAACGATAAAAGAACTCGCAGAGAAAGGCGCCAAAGTAGTAATCTTAGCGCATCAGGGAAGAAAAGGCGACCCAGACTTCATCCCCTTAAAGCAGCACGCTGAACTTCTTGGCAAGGTTCTCGGCAAGCCAGTCAAATACGTTGATGCTACCTTCGGAGAGAAAGCCAAGAATGAAATCAAGAAGTTGAAGAGCGGCGAGATTCTTGTCTTGGAAAATGTCAGAATGTTTGCTGGCGAGACCAAAGAGGGCACCCCTGAAGAACATGCCAAAACTGATCTTGTTATGAATCTGGCTCCTCTAGCCGACTTCTTTGTCAACGATGCTTTCGCAGCAGCACACAGAGCTCACGTATCTATCATCGGCTTCACAGCCATATTGCCAAGCGTAGCCGGCCGAATAATGGAAAGAGAACTCAAATCACTAGGCAAGGTTCTGGAAAAACCAGAGAAGCCATGTGTATTCATCCTTGGAGGCGCCAAAGCAGACGATTCACTTGAAATCTCAGAGTACGTGCTGGATAATGGAATAGCGGATTATGTGCTTACAGGCGGTGTTGTCGGTCAAGTCTTTCTAGTGGCGAGGGGTTTCAACCTTGGCAAGTCAAGCATGGATTTCTTAGAAAAACAAGAAGTCATGAACTTGGTGCCTGGTATCAGAGAGCTTGAGCAAAAATATTCCGACAAGATCAAGACTCCAACAGACTTAGCCGTGGAAGTGCACGGAAAGAGGAAAGAGATCACCGTTAGCACATTGCCGACGGAATTTTCGATATTTGACATCGGCGCAAAAACAGTCGAAGAATATGCCATGATCATTGGCACGGCAAAAACAGTTGTGGTGAGCGGTCCCATGGGAGTGTACGAGAACCGCGAGTTCAGTTACGGAACGAAGAGAGTTTTTGCCGAAATTGCAGGCTCGAAGGCGTTTTCGCTTGCAGGAGGAGGCCACACGATAGGCGCTTTACAGGAGTTCAAGCTTGCTGACAAGATCTCTTACATAAGCACGGCTGGCGGGGCACTGATAGAGTTTTTGATGGGCAAGAAGCTTCCAGGTGTCGTAGCATTGGAGAAGGTGGCTTCCAGAAAACCCTAGTATTCCTCTTTTTTTACGTTCTCGTTAGTTTCTCTGCTGGACTGATTACCCTGCATTCTACTTGTTCTTGCTTATGCTGAAGCATCTCGTATATCTGCAATGTTTGTTCTGCAGCTTTTCGCCAAGTGAAGTATTGCAGTACTCGCTTTCTGCCGTTCTCACCCCATTTTCGGGCTCTTTCTGGATCAGATAGGATCTCTTTTATGCCCCAGGCGATGTCGGATGCGTTCCCTCCGTTTACGTGGACGCCGTTTTGATCGGGGCCGAATGGCACGACTTGTTCTCTGAAGCCGACTACGCCTTGGGCGCCTACGACTATGGGCTTGGCCATGGACATGGCTTCTAGGCTTACGATTCCGAATGGTTCGTAGGTTGATGGGAAGATGCATATGTCTGATGCTGCATAGTGTAGGATGCGTTCGTCTTCTGGGACGAATTCGAATTTGCAGGCAACTTTGTCGCTTATTCCAAGTCTGTTTGCGGTTTCGATTATGTCGTTTTGCTGTTCGCCCTTTCCCAGAATTACAAGTTTAGTGTCTGGATAGTCTTCCAGAACCGTGGGCATGGCCTGAACGAGGTTTGTGACGCCTTTGACCCATGTGAGTCTGCCGAGGAAGAGGATCATTTTTTCATTTGGCTTTACCTCGTATTTATTGCGTATTGCTTCCACGTCCTCAGGCTTGCAGTTCTTCGGATCGTAACGCTTAGGGTCTACGCCGTTCCACACGACGCTTATTTTCGAGTTTGGCCATCCATGTCTTGCTAAGTCTTCTTGCATGGCGTGGCTCACGGTTATTATCTTGTCCACTTTTTGGGCTGCTGCCCACTCAAGGTGAGAGACGACTTCTGAGCCTGGGCCGCCTGCGCGACCCCATTCTGTGCTGTGGACGTGAAAGACAACTGGAGTTGTTGTCTCGTTTTTGACCATGATGCCTGACATGCTGCTCAGCCAGTCGTGCACACAGACGATGTCGTAGTGGCAGCCTTCCTTTTTCAGCATGCTGTTTATGAATTTTGTTGCACTTAGAATATTGTAGATGAATATGTCGTTGAACATGCGGATGTTTGTGCCCCAGTTTTTCAAGTCGTCAACGACAAACATCGGAAAAACGTTGCTGGCGTCAGCGATCAGGGGTCTGTGAACTTCTACGCCTTTCAGGATTTCTCTGGTTTTCAGGTTTCCAGGGTTGAGCGTGAAAACGGTCACATCATTGCCCATAGAAACAAACTCGCGAGTTATGTACTCGGCATACGTGCCTAAGCCGCCAACCAGTGCTGGCGGATATTCCCAGACGAAGAAACCTATTCTCAACTAATACACCTCAGATTAATCATGCACCAAGAGTTTCAGATAAGAGAGGCTCAAGAAGCGACTGCTTTAGAATAGCCTTAGCCTCTTCTTCTGCGGTTCGTCTTTCGGCTCTTCAGCTGGTGGCGTCGGCATCTCTAAAGGCTCTGTTGCTGGTAGTTCTGGTTCGGGTTCTTCTTTCTTTTCAGGCATAGGTTCTGGCATTGGCTCCTTCTTCTTTGGAGGTTTTGGCTCGTGCTTTTTCTCGGGTTGCGTTTCTTCTTTGGGTTTTTCTGTGGGCGTCCAGGCAAAAATGGGTTGGAGGCGGAGGCCTTTGTGGTCTCCGAGCTTCAGGTATTCCCATTCGTACAGGTCAACGCGTATTCCTTTCATGCTTTCGACTGCAAGTCTGCATGCGTCTGAGAAGCTTGGCGCGATCAAGATCAGTCTTGGTCTTTCCTTGTCGTCGATTTTGTGTTTGTTATAGGTTGCCTTCAGGAAGGATTTGAATTTGTCAACGTAGTCCAGGCTTTGGATTCCGTGAAGCAGCATGATGTCATCTTCGTTGACGTTTATTTGAACAATGACGAGCTGTCCATTGTTGTCGTGACATAATACGTCTAGGGTTGCATTGTCGTTTATTGGAACGTTGTTGCAGATGATGGTCAGGTCCTTTTCGATTTGGCCTATTTCCTTGGTTATCATTTGCTCTAGTTCTTGTTGACTCTCTAACTTGATTTTTTCAATTGACACACGGATTCACCTTAATATGCTTAGCAAGTTGCATGCAGAATGGATAAATAGGTTATGAATTCGGAATCCGAATCAAACCTAACTTTCCGCGCAAGCCATTTCTCGAATAGCAAACCAGAAATAAACGAGCAAACTGAATAAGAAAAGAGGACATTGCATTGACTGATATCGTGCTTGTTTTCGAGGTCCATCAACCTTATAGACTGAACCGCAGTTTCTTCTGGGAAAACAAGATTTTCAGGCGCTTGAAGAAGGAGGAGCTTTTTGATTACTATTTTGATCAGACAGTTAACAAGGAGATTTTCCAAAGAGCAAGCAAGAAATGCTATTTTCCTTCGAACACGATACTGCTCGATCTAGTTGACAAGTACAAGAAAGAGAAGAAGCAGGTGAAGGTTTCATTTAGCATTTCTGGAGTTTTCTTGGAGCAGTGCGAGACCTTCAGCAAGGATGTCTTGGAGACTTTCAAACAGCTTGCGGAAACGGGCCGCGTGGAGTTTCTGAGCCAGACCTATTATCATTCACTCGCCAGCCTCTACCCTGACAGAGAAGAATTCATAGAACAGGTGAAGGCGCATCAACAGATAATGCGTGATCTGCTTGGCTATACGCCTATGGTTTTTGAAAACACTGAACTACTTTACAATAATGCCGTGGCAAGAACCGTGGAGAGCCTAGGATATAAGGGAATCTTCACCGAAGGTGTCGAGAGAATACTGCACGGAAAGTCGCCCAATTACCTTTACATGCCGAAAGACTGTAAGAGAATCAAGGTTTTCCTGCGCAATTACAAGCTGACGGATGATATTGGGTTCAGGTTTTCGGCGAGATTGTGGAACGAGTGGCCCTTGACAGCGGACAAGTATGCAAATTGGCTGGCTGGAACTCCGGGAAACGTTATCAACATCTTTCCTGACTATGAAACATTTGGCGAACATCACTGGCCAGAAACGGGCATTCATGACTTTCTGAAGCATTTGCCGGGGGAGATTTTGAAGTGGTGGCCTCTGCACATGGCTACACCCTCAGAAGTTGTGGAGAAGTATGCGTCTCAAGGAGAGATTGACGTGCCGGAGCTTGGCGGAACCGTTTCTTGGGCAGATTTGGAGAGGGATGCGAGCTGTTGGCTGGGGAACACGATGCAGTGGGCTTACTATACGAGTTTGAGGAAGCTTGAGCCGCTTGTCAAGGAGACTGGCGATAGGGATTTTCTGAAGATGTGGAGATATTTCCAAACAAGTGATCATCTGTACTACATGTTCACGGCTGGCGGAGGCCCTGGAGAAGTTCACTCCTACTTCAGTTCTTTCAACACTCCGATTGACGCCTTTGTAACTGCCCAAGCAGCCATATTGGATTTTGAAAACAGAGTAAGACTTGAAGCTGTAACGGCGAATGAGCGGTTCCTGTTCTATACGGGTGAAGGCGAAAAGCACTTCACAGGAACAATGGCTTGGAGCCTCACAGGGCTGGAAAAAGCTCTTCGAAAGGTCAGCGTCAAATCTGTGGAGTTCCACAACGCTCGCGGAGACTTTGAAATGTGGGCAGAGAAATCATTGCACGACAAGACGTTGGCAGGCCAGTTGAAGAAAGTGAGGGTTTCAAGACCGAAGGGAGAAACGCTTGTGGAAGCAGTAGCCAAGATAATCAAAGAGCGATTTGAGGAATTGAGCAAGCAGGCGCAGGCAGCAACGAGATACTTTTGAAGCATGTGGGAGAACGTAGTTTATTTGACGTTACGGATGGAGTTTCTGTTGATGTTTGACGGTTTTTAGGATGATTGTTGGGGATTTGCTTAGATCTGTGAAATGTATCAGTTTGTGCTCCATTTCGAGAAATAGCTGAGGCTGCTTCTTCATTGCCCTGTGCCTAGTTCTGTTATGATGGGTTACTCAATAAAATGGCTTTTCTTGCGCATGTTTTTATAAGAAAAGGAGTGTTAAGAGTATTTTTGATTATGGCTGCAAGGTGATGTATGTTGCGTGAGGAGCTTCCACTTTCAGAAAAGATTCTGCAGACTTTGCATAACCTGTGTGCTACTGCTCCGGATCTTGCGAGGAGGAGTGAGGAGTTGTCGCAGGTTTTGCAGGTTGATCTGGGTGAGTTGGAGAGGATTTTGGATGGTTATAAGGCTGAGGGTTTTGCTGAGAGTTTCAATGATAGCGAGGGCAAGAAGCGGTATTACTTGACTGGTAGCGGGATAATCAAGGTTTGTGCGCTTTTCACGTAGCGTGAGAGCCTGATGCATGTCCTGATTTTTTCTTGGGAGTACCCGCCTAGAATAGTAGGACAGCTTGCGAGCTATGTGAAAGCGCTTGCAGAACAGCTTGCCAAGAACGGCGTGCAAGTCTACGTGGTTACTTATCATGACTACTTGACTGGGGGGCATGATGATTCTGAAGGCGTCATGAGCATTAGGGTGACGAATCCCGTTCGCACGCACATTGGGGTGCTCACGTGGGTTTTGACTTTGAATCAGGAGGTTGAACGTGCGGCGGCAAATGTCTACTATGACGTAAGTAAGCAGATAGACCTGATTGACGTGTATGATTGGCATTTCATTCCCGCCGCGGTCACTTTGAAGAAGGGGTTGGGTTTGCCTTTTGTCTATTCCGTGGAAAGCCTAGAAGAGCATCGTTCTCATGGTGCGAATTCGCCTTTTAACATGGCGATTAAGAGTATTGAGTGGTTGGGGACGTTTGAGGCGAAGCGGCTGGTTGTTAAGTCGGATTGGATGCGAGATGAGATTGTCAGGATTTACAAAGTGCCAGTCGAAAAGATAGGGGTCATTTCGCCTGAGTCTGCGAATTGGGTTAGGGATGTTCTGGGAATTTACAAGAGCGTTGTTGGAGGTGCTGGCTCCAGATGAGCCGAGAATTGAGCGTTATGATGCTGTCTTGGGAGTTTCCGCCCAGAATCATTGGCGGAATCTCGCCCCACGTTTCCTATTTGTCGAAGAGCCTTGCCAAGAATGGCGTTAAGGTCTATGTGGTTACTTGCGACTTTCCGGGTGCTCCTGCGCATGAGGTTTTGGATGGGGTTGAGGTTTTTAGGATTGATTCTTACAAGAATCCTTCGCCTGATTTTGCGACTTGGGTTTACTTGATGAATGTGAACATGCAGAAAGAAGCAGCCTCTCTCATTCACGATTTGGGGGGAAATGTAGATGTTATTCACGCTCACGACTGGCTTGTTGCCACTGCGGGAATTGGTCTTAAGCACGTGTTTAGGCGACCGTTTTTTGCGACGATACATTCTACTGAGATTGGTCGTCGGAATGGGATTCATTTTGATTATGAGCGTATGATTCATGAGACTGAGGCTTGGCTGACGTATGAGGCTTGGAAGGTGATCTGCTGTAGTGACTATATGGTTAGTCATGTTCAATGGGCGTTTGGGCTTCCTTCTGACAAGTTGATTATGGTTCCGAACGGCGTCAGCTATGACGTTTATTCCAAATATGAAAATGAGAACTTGGGCGAGTTTAGGCGCAGGTTTGCATTGCCAGAGGAAAAGATTGTGCTTTTTGTGGGTAGGCTTGTGTATGAAAAGGGCGTGCACGTGTTTGTTAATGCGGTGCAGAGGGTTTTGGAAAAAGTCAATGCCAAGTTCATAATCGTAGGCAATGGTTACATGAAGGACCAGCTTTCGGGTCTTGTTAAGGGTATGGGTTTGGCTCATAAGGTGTTGTTTACGGGTTTTGTGGATGATGAGACGTTGAGGCGTTTGCAGAGGTGTGCGGATGCTTCGGTTGTGCCTTCGCTTTTTGAACCGTTTGGGATTGTGGCTTTGGAGGCTATGGCTGCTGGGAGTCCTGTTGTGGTTTCGGATACGGGTGGTTTGTCTGAGATTGTTGAGCATGATGTGAGTGGGGTTAAGGTTTACGTGAATAATCCTGAGTCGCTGGCATGGGGAATAATTAGAGTGTTGACTGATGACGGATATGCGAACTGGCTGAGAACCAATGCCTACAAGAAGATTCAGGAAAAATATGACTGGGACAAAATAGCTCAACAAACAAAAACAATCTACAACAACGTACTAGGCGAGTATTCAAAAAGCTTCTGGGCACAACCAATAGCCTAAAGTTTGTGAGAGCTTAACATACCCTTGAAGAAACTAAGACAGAGGTTGCGTTGATCGTTACTTGAAGCGTAGGATTTGGGACACAAGCGGTTCAGAACGCACGTTTGCAGTCACAAGAGGAAAACCTAATCCGTCCTTCCTTCTGAATTGTGATGCTTTTCCAAACGTACGCTGAGACGTGAGACATGGGATATGAAGCGTGTTCGTGTTTACGTGTGATAACACGAAAGACGTTAGCGGTTATGTTGATCGTATATAACGATGAAGGAAAGTAAGCTCCACGAAACGCCGTTGAGACGCAAAAACGACAGCACGACGCTCCTATTTTCCGTTGAACGTCAACTCATGACAGTGCGTGAGCGATAACGCTGAAAATCTTACTCGTTTCCGAGCGAACAGCGGTGCTAGAAAGTCCGAAAACATTGGACTTTGTCCTATTCCTTATGATGACTATTGTACCCATTGGCAGCTAACGGTGTAGGAGGCATGAATAGGAAGGCTGAACACGTATGAATATACGTAAGCATTATAAGCACGTATCCTTATACGTATTGGGCGTGGTTCAAATGGGTAAGGAGAAACTCACACTGAGCGTCGATAAAGAAGTTGTTGAGAAAGCAAAGAAGCTAGGCATCAATATTTCCGAAATCACAGAGAATATCCTGAAAGGCTACACGTCTGCTGAAAAGCCAAACGGCAGCATATATGACGCATATCGGCAACTCTTTAGTGCCATTATACCCCTACTGAAGGAATTTGGTGGTCAAGTCAAAGTTGGCAAAGGAGGCGAACTCTTGCAAATGCAAGATGAGAAGGGCATACAGCACAATGACGAAATCACCTATGACATTCTCCTAGACGCTTCCGGTTCATTCTATATGGACTTCTTTGACAACTGGATTACTGACATCGAAAAAATCGACCAACGAGACTTTCTCCCTCCTGAAAAGATCCTTTCGAATCTTGTTGACGTTCTCGCAAAGAGCAGGGAAGCCAGCGAAGAAAAAATGCGGCAGATTATGATGGCTAAGAGGATTGTCGATGCGATGTCTGAGACCCTTATCAAGAGACCGTCGGCAAAGAGTGATGAGAAAGGGTAGTGGTGAGGGTTTCCACACACCATAATGTGCGACACCCGTCGTAGGGGCCTACGAGGAAAAGCGTGTCCTTGCCACTATCCCTCAAAGCACGACTTGCCTTATGATATGCCCTGCCCTAATACTTTTCTCCTCGCGGGTACTGTCAAGTAATTTGTGATCTATCTAACTTCCTTCTTCTAGAAAATCCTGAAAGTCCTCGTCAGAATATCCCACGCTTAAGACTGGGCGCACATGTGGTACGGAACGAACGCTCTTAACCGATTTTACAGACTTAACAGATTTGATCGATGCGACTGATACTGCGGAAGGACACTTGCTTTGAGTAAATCCTATTCGATAGCCACGTATATCGTAGATAATTCCATTAGCGAACCATCCTAGATGTTGACCATTAAAACCATAGACCTTATCCTCATGCAGATAAGCAACTGCATGACCATTCCACAAGTAGATTGTCTCACCATCGTCAGCAATATACGCGATAGGTTTTCCACTTTTGGAATACAAAGTCGTCTCCATAGATGCACATCTCTTGAAGCGCTTTCTGCCGATTAATCTAATAAGACTTGTGAAAGTGCTGATATACGCACATGTGCAATGGTGTCTTCGAGCGCACGCGAAAGACTCAATTGCTCCTACCGTCTTTTCTCTATCCCACCTATGAACGAGAATTCAGAACGGTGAACGAAAACTATGACATGCAAGACAATGTGCGCAACCTTTGGCGCGCGCACTTCGAGAACTACGGGACAACGGAATACTTGGTCTTGATGTAGTTACGCGTCGATGCTGTCAATGTCAGTTCGCTTTTGTTTATCTTATTTGCACTTCTTAGCTGGCTAATCTTAACTCTTAGTAGCTCTAGCTTAATTTGATGCCCACTGTAGTTCAGACATTTTCCCAGTTGCGTGAGGTCTTTTGGCGCGTTTCCTGTCTTTAGCATAAATCCATATATCATCAATAGAATTGCTTCCGTGTCTTTCAGCTTCAAGTCCGTCTGCATTTTCGCCAGACCGTCATCGGTGTTGGAGAAGTTGACCAAACCTTTCGTTTCAGTTTTTGAAAGTAGACTTTGTTGAATGCCTTCTGTCCTCTGCTTCCATTCCTTTTCAATCATGGTATAATTGAAAATGCGTTCAAGAATCTTGCACGCTATGTCCATGTAGTTGTTAATCTTGTCTGGTTCTACCGACAAAGGGTTGGTCCCGTGATAAAGGTCGTTTCTTATCTTATGATAATCAATTATCTGTTGCTGATATGAAATCGCCTTCGTTCTAGGAATTACTAGGCCGACAAGGTCCTCAAAGCGACGCTTCTTTTCTTCCCATTCCTTCCTGCTGAGAATCTTCCCTGCAATTATGCTCTCGCCATGAACCTTGATCATGAACTCGACTGCGTTGTCAACGAGAATCATAGAAAGACGACGACCGGAAGTGGTTTTGCCGTCCCTCAAAATGCGGGCTATACAGATTTGCTCGATGACATCTTCCAACCAAATCGGCATGATGAATTACGCTGTCCCTTATGTTGTTGCTTCAACTGATTTTGACACGCTGGTTGCTGTCAGCTTCGGCAGGATTTTTGAGGAAACCCATTTCAACCCTTCATCACCTAGCACATATTTCCCATCTTGCGTTTTCCACCAGTATTTCTTGTAGCTTGGGTGTGTCAAGTAATCTGAAGCGGCATTCTTTATGCCTGATGAAAGAAAAATCTGTTCCGTGGAAGCTGCCTCAGGGTGATAAGCAAACAACACTAAAGCTACCAGTTCAGGCTTCGTTAGCGCGTCAGGAATATAGGCGAGTTCAACAAGACCGCTTGACGTGAAGCTGTAGAGCTTTTCAAAACTAGGCTTCGGCTTTCTGGTTTCTGTCGGAACAAGGGATTCAAACTTCTTCCACAAGATTTCCGAAACCCTGTTAACATCCAATGCTTCAATGTTGGACTTTAGTTCTTCCAGTGTGTCGAAATTGACCACAATCTCTCCAAATTTCGTTCTTAGTCTGGCTTCATATTTTGCCATTTCAAATCACTTTTGCGCTCTCAGCGAAGGAATTGTCTTGCTCACCACTTCTGCTCTTGCGTCAGAACTCAAGGTGTATGTACTATCCGGATTGGCGATGAAATCCTTGGTTGTCATGTACGCACCAGGGTTGTCTATCCCTGTGACCTTTTTCAATTGAATAGGCGTCAAAGGAACAGGAGACACGAACAACGCAAGTCTCAGGAGTGCTGCCTTCTGTTGCGGATATTTCAAAAGTCTGATTGAACCGTCAGATTCGATAGCATATATATCTTCAAATCCTTGAAGGACTTTGGGTGGTTCCTTTATCAGGATTTGACCGATTGATTGCTCAACGGTTGATGTAATCTCTGGAACCTGAAATAGCTTCTTAGCCAAATCTTCCTTGTCTGTAAAATGGATTATAAGCTCGCCGAACTTTGTTTTGATTCTCGCTTCGAACTGTGACATGAAATCTACTATGGTATGTAGGGTATAAATGCTTTCAAAAGTGAAAACATGGGAAGATCAAGTTTCGTTGCTTATGACACACTTCCCTGAACGCAGTGTAGCGACAAACACCCATCCTTGAGCCAGCAGTTGAGGCAGACGTAAGACGACAGGCACGTTTTTGTACGTGTCTGTGTATATCATTAATTGCAAGACCCGAATGAATTTCCTGATAACTATATATATGGGGTCAAAATCACTTCTGAGAGCAAGCTTCTCAGATATCCTAGCTAGCCTTTATCAACCTTCCTCAGTACAAACTCAACAGGAAAAACCATGAGCTTCTTACCATCTACTGGGATTTCACGCTTAGATGCGAAGCCCTTCCTTTCACGTCTCAAAAACTTCAACTTGCTATCAAGTCCGCCTCCGTAGCCAACCAGCGAAAAATCTGAACCCACAACCCTATGACATGGAACGATAGGCGCAAACGGGTTCAAAGCCATGACTCGCCCAACACCTCTCGGGCTAGAACCAGACGCCTTGGCGATCTCACCGTACGAAGCCGCATAACCCAATGGAATCAACGAAGCCACCCTAAGCACCTTTTGAGTATGTTTTGACAGATGATCCATAGAAAGAGAAACATTTTCAGGAAATTCCTCCCCATCATAAATATCCTTCAACAGACCGATCACGCGCTCGGCAAAAGCCGAATCCCTATTCACCCGCTCAAACGGCACATCGAAAGGAAGGCTCTCAAGCAAACCTTTCAAAGTCCTCTCTTGGCTAGAAGCAAAAGTCGTCGCAAAAACCTTCTCCTCTTCAAGCGCCACTCCAAACCAAACACCTTCAACATTCTTAACGTAAACGCTTATCATCGCACCGCAACCTTTTAGATAGTGCAAAGATCGACGGAATATTTAGCTGTTCGTGAGAACATGAGCAAAAATGTTGAAAGCAAAATCACGTACTGACTCTTGGTAGATACGTTGGCATTGAGGAAGAAGAGGAAGCGGATGAGAATTTCGAGAAAAAAATGAAGAGACTAACGGCTGGGCTTGCAGAACAAATGGAAGAAGGAAAAAAGGGGATTTGCGGGAGACATCTCCATTTCCGACGCATTAAGTTTAAATGGTTGTCCGCGTATAAAACCAAGAAAAGGTGCATCTCATGGAAAACCAAGCGCAACAAGGCGGATACATGTGGATACCAGGCGCCACAACCGTAGGCCTAGTATTCAAAGATGGCGTCATCCTTGCTTCTGAAAAGCGAATCTCTTACGGTTACCTTATCGTCAGCAAAGGCGGCAAAAAGGTTTTCAAAATCACTGACAAAATAGGCGCGGCATGCGCCGGACTTGTCTCAGACATGCAAGTTCTGACAAAAGAAGTAGAAGCTTACGTGAACTTGTTCAACCTAGATGTTGGCAGACCAATCTCAGTAAGGTCAGCAGCCAAGCTCATGTCAAACATCCTCTTTAACCGTCGACTGGCACCACTCATCACCCAAACAATCGTGGGCGGAACGGACGAAGAAGGCCCCTCAATCTACGTGCTAGACGTGCTAGGATCAGTGATTCCAGACAAATACGCTGTTGTAGGGTCGGGAACAGAAATCGCCATCGGAGTCCTTGAAGAAGGCTACAAGGACAACATGACGATGGAAGAGGCAAAGGACCTCGTCATAAGGGCAACAAAATCTGCTATAAGCCGAGACATAATGAGCGGCGACGGAATAGACTTTCTCATGATAACCAAAGACGGGACACAAGAAGAGACTATGAAGTTTTAAGTGTACTAAGCCTTTTTCGCGAAACTTTCAAATCCAAAGTCTAAACAATAATCCCTATAGCAAGCTACCGTTATGAAACGGAGAATATATCATGCCATTTGAACTGACCCAAGAAGAAGGAGAATTCCTGATCAAACTCGCTCGGAGTGCAGTGGAAGAATACCTAAGAACCGAGAAATGCATTCGAGCTCCCGAAAACACTTCTGAAAAGCTTCTGCAACCATGCGGAGTGTTCGTGACAATAAACAACCTCGAAAAAGGCAGAAAAAAGCTACGGGGATGCATCGGTTACCCCTATCCGACTGATCCACTGGTCGAAGCGGTTATCCAATCAGCCATAAGTGCAGCAACCCATGACCCACGCTTCTACCCTCTCTCATTGGCTGAATTGGACAAGGTAATCTTCGAAATAAGCGTTCTAACACCACCGCAGAAGATAGAAGTGAAAAAACCAAAAGAGTATCAAACGAAAATCAAAGTTGGCGAAGACGGACTTATCGTGGAGAGAGGCATGTATAAAGGACTGCTTCTTCCACAAGTGCCCGTGGAATGGAAATGGGACGAAGAGGAATTTCTATGCCAGTGCTGCATCAAGGCTGGTCTACCTGCAGACAATTGGCTTCTAGAAGGAACTAAAGTCTACAAGTTCAATTGCATCATTGCTCAGGAAACCAGCTCAAGAGGTCCTGTCAGAATAGCCTCGCCACAAGACATTGAATCGTAGCCTAACCCGCATTTCTGTGCCCTTTTCCGAGCTATTTCGGCGAAAAAGTTGATTTCTAATCTTTATTTTGGATTCTGAAAGTATTTATAACGCAATTGTGAATACGTAGGGTTCGCTCCCGCAAAATTTACGGCGGAAAATTAGGGGAAACGTGATGGAAAAGAAGCTCCGCGCGAAGGCTTTGCCCTTTGTTGTCCTTTTATTGAGTGCTATTGTGACGATATGCGCCTACAGGCCATTTTCAATCTTCTTCTAGAGGCCGACACGAGATGGTAGGCCAAAAACCCCCCATTTTTTATGATCTTTTCCAAAGAAAAATACGCAATAATGTCGTTTACTGTTTTCTAGTTTCGCTTCTACCGATTTTGATCACAGCGTTCATTCCGCAACTTGCTGTTTTCAGCGCCATATTGATGGCATCGAGGCTTGAAACTTATGGAACAGCCGGAACAGCTCTTTCATGGGTCATTGTTCTCGCATGGGTGTTGCCAATCCAGCTGGCATGGTATTTTATTGTCAAAAGAAGACTGGAAAAATACCTGTCATTGCTTATCGATCGCAAGTCAATCAACGTTGACGAGGCCAAAGACTACATAATAGAGAAATTCAGAAAGGACAAAGGCAAAGGGCCTCAATAATAGGGGAGATAAAGTAATCAGGCTCTAGCACTGTTTTCTGTAGAAAAGATGAAGTCAGTGTACCTAGACTTTTCTCTGAAAAAACATATAGCTAAGGTGAACAACAACATCATTGCTTGTATACGGTACACAACGGAAGCAGATGGAGCTTGAGAGACCCGCAAAGAACCCGCCGCCTGAGACAGGATTTCAGACAGATGACACGGATACACTCTCGAGGGAAATGAACAGATGCGAATCTATTTTGCCCCCTGCGGAATAGGCTTAGGACACGTTGGAAGAAGCGTCCCTATTGCAAAGAAGCTTATGGAAAGAAATGCCACAGTAACGTTTTCGACTTATCAAGAAGGCATGCGCTACATTGAGAATGAGAAGCTCCCACTCATCAAGGCTCCTGCCGTCGGCGTCCAAGTGAAGCCAGACGGCACGGTTGACTTCAGAAGAACGGCAATCAATCCGGGGCCATTCCTAGCCTCATTCACCATCCTGCAGCAGATCAACGCGGAGCTAGGGTTCATTGAAAGCTTTAAGCCAGATGTTGTTGTCTCTGACTCTCGCGCGTCTTCATTGTTAGCTGCAAGAGCGCTGGGAATACCGAGGATTTGCATATTAAACCAGTTTCAGGTGATGATTCCACGCAAGAGGCATCACCTATACTTAGCAAGGCTTACAGATTCCATAACGCTCACTCTCGTCGGAAAGATCTGGACAAGCGGAAACACTGTTCTAATACCAGATTTCCCTCCGCCATACACAATATCGATCGGCAATCTAAACATCCCGAAATCCTATAGGAAAAGCGTGAAGCTCATAGGGCCGATATTGGAAGTTCGCCCAGACAAACTGCCAGCAAAAGATGTTCTGCGAAGAAAACTGGGATTCCAAGTAGACAAACCTGTCATTTTCGCACCCATAAGTGGCCCAGTCAAAGAAAAAGCCTTCATGACAGGAATGTTGAGGAAAATCATGCTTGAATTTCCAGAGGATTACCAGGTCGTAATGTCACTAGGCCACCCAAATACTGACAACAAACCGATACGGCACGGCAACGTCACAATCTACAAGTGGATTCCAAACCGCTTCGAATACCTAAAAGCCTGTGACGTACTCATAGCCCGTGCAGGGCATGGTACGATAACTCAAGCCATGTGCTACGGTAAACCCATAATCCTCATACCGACACCTAGCCACACGGAACAAATCAACAATGCAAAACAAGCCCAAGACCTTGGCGTCGCAAGAATTCTCGTTCAAGGTGAGCTGAATAAAGAAAGGCTTCTGTATGCTGTTCAGCAAATTTTGGAAGGCAATGCTTTGGAAAGGCTTAGGACGATTCAAGAAGAGGTTTCTGAATATGATGGGCTTGAAAACGCGGTTAACGCAATAACGGAAATAGCAGAAAAATGAGCAAGCGTTTTTAAGCCAAACAACAGAAAAAGGACAACATGTTCTTGCCACACAAAATCTTGGAAGAGAAACTCCTGAAAATACTTTCAGAGGACATAGGCCAAGGAGATATAACCACCGAACTAATCGTTCCAGCAGAGACAACTGTCGAAGCCAAAATAATGGCCAAAGACACTGGAGTCATCGCAGGGATCGAAGAAGCAAAAACGCTTTTAGAAAGCCTAGGGCTAGTGGTTGAAGCACTGGTCACGGATGGAGAACAGATAAAAACAAGGCAAACCTTGATCAAAGCTCACGGAAACGCAAGGACAATTCTCTCAGCTGAACGCACAGTCTTGAATATTCTTTCACGAATGAGCGGCATCGCAACGACAACAAGAAGACTAACTGAAAAACTTCAAAAAACTAGATTGAAAGCAAAGATTGCGTGTACACGAAAGGTAGCGCCCGGCTTATTGTATTTTGATAAGAAGGCGGTTCTGATAGGCGGTGGCGACACGCATAGGCTTCATTTGGATGATATGATTTTGATAAAAGACAATCATATCACAATAGCTGGCAGCATTGAAAAAGCCGTCAGGAAAGCTAAAGAGAGAGCTTCGTTCAGCAAAAAAATCGAAGTTGAGGCGGCAAAGGTTAAAGACGTTCTATCTGCCGCAAAGGCTGGAGCAGACATAATAATGCTTGACAACTTCACGCCAAAGCAGATAGAAAAAGCTTGCATGACCCTAAGGAAAGCCAAACTCTATGGCAAAGTCATGCTTGAAGCAAGCGGTGGCATCACGGAAGACAACATTTTGAAGTTTGCGTCAACAGGGGTAGATGTCGTGAGCCTTGGCGAGATAACACATAGCCCGAAGGCATTGGATTTGAGCTTGGAGCTTGCAAGGATCAACAAGAAATAGTCTTATTGTCAAGTTCACGAAAGCATCACAATTACAGCCGCTTCCAAGAATCCAGCCGCCAGCAATAACAATGCGCAGATTGCGATGAATATGGCTGTTCTTGAGAGTTCTTTCGTGATCCTGTGTTGTATTATTCGCCATGTTAGCCAAACGTTTGCGGCAAGAGCGGTGGAATATGCAATAAACTCTAGCCAAGTATGTGGAAAGAGGAACAATAAGAGAAAGATGAGGAGCGGTGGGATATGCGTCGTGTTTTCCGCGGCAGCCACATTAGTTACTGCAGCTAGCACAACACCAGTGTTGTAGAACACGTAAGAACCAAAGAGAGGTCCGACGACAGGGACGAACATCACCAAACATATCGGGAAGTTGTGCGTGAAGAAATATGCTGCGCCGTGCCAGATATCCATACACTTTACATCTTGCTCTGCCTGCTTAAGCTCGCTACCTATATCGCGTGATTTTTCAAGGCTTAGCGGAGTCAGAACTCCAGCGACTGTTATTGCGATGGAGAGCACGAAAAATGCCAAGATGGTAAGGAATCTTTTGAATCTTGACGAGGAGTTTTTCCACAAACTGAGCATTTGCATTCTATGCTTTTGGGTCAATTCTGAGCACCCGAAACCCTCTTGCAACTGGATTCAACATTTCCGTGATATTAACCTTTTTCAAAACCTCTTCAGAATCTTCTGCAACACCCCTAACGTCATGTTCAGCAGCCATCAAAGAATACAGGTAAACGCTCTTCTCAGCGAATCTGGGCTGGCATTTAGACGGCAAGCCAAGAAGAACTGGGCTCTTGTCCTCCACTGCTTTTTTGCACGCATACAGAATTGCGTGAGCCCCCGACGTAAGCTCAGCAATCCTCACAGGGATGCTTTCCTTTCCTATGGCCAAAACTTCAATTGCGTATCTTCGCGTGATTTCGCCTGCAACCTTTCGAATTCTAGGCAGAATCTTCAACAGATGCTGCTTTGCCTTTGTTGAGATTCTCATGTTGGTGAATTCGATGGGTGATAACTGTTCGAGCGGGATTGCGCCCAGAGACATGTCAAGGTGGACGACGTCCGCCTTCACCTTTCCAAGCAGGTCTCTACAAAGCTCCGCCTCATGCACCACGACCTCGTGCCCGTTGCGTGCATCCACAAAAATGGGTTCGGCCAACCACACGTTAGGCTCGCGATAGGGCGGATCGACAAGAATGGACGCAACTGCAACAATACTCAAGGGTTCAAACTTATCGTTAAGTACTGCTGCCGAGGAATCTGCTGCAATAACTCTCAATCTTTTCACCTTGCACATTATAAGAAAACCTATAGAATTTAGCTTTGCCCTTCAGTTTGCTGTCTCTTCCAGAGACATTCCTAAGATGAACAATTCCGAGCTCTTCTTCCTGCTGGCTTCGGGCTTTACCACTTTCACAGTTTGAAAGTGTTTTTGCATCTTTCTTGTGAAATCATCGAGCAGGTCGCCTTGGAAGACTTTTGCGAAGAAGTTTCCAGAAGGTCTGAGTGTTTCGAAAGCGATGTTCAATGCTTGCTCCGCCAAGTCTATTTGGCGCGCGTGATCTACTTCCCATATTCCTGAAATGCTTGGCGAAGCATCTGAGATTACGACGTCAGCCTTTCTTGGGAGGAGCTCTAGGATTTGTCGGGGTGTTTCTGGATCGCCAATGTCGCCCAACATGGTTCGAACGTTGTGTTCGGAGAAAGCTGCGATTGGCTTTATGTCCACGCCTAGTACGAACCCTCTGCTTCCGACAGTTTTTCTTGCAGCTTGGATCCAGCCGCCCGGCGCTGCACCTAGATCAACAACGACATCGCCATCTTTCATAAAGCGATATTTTTCCACCACCTGAAACAGTTTGTAGGCAGCTCTGGAGCGATATTTTTCCTCTTTAGCCTTCTTGTAGTAGTAGTCTCTTTTTTTATCTTGAATCCATGCCTTAGGCAAAACTAGCTGTCACCCAGGGATGTGCGTTCACTTTGGGATATGGAGAGAAGCCATTCAGTGAGCCTTTCGCAGTTCTGCGGAGAAATCACGCTTGAGGGATCGCATCTGGGGTCGTCTGGGCACATTAAGCATGGGCAGTCGGCGATTGAGTCGATTGAGGCAGGCATCCTTTTCGGAAACAACCTGTAAGTCCATCTTCCGTCGCGGAGTTCCTTTTCCCTGCGGATCAGACCCTTGTTTTCGAGTTTTATGGATATTCTTGAGCCTTCACGGCTGCTTGCTCCGAGTTGATGCCACAAGTCTGACTGTAGGATTCCCTCAAAGCCGGTATTCATTACGAACTGCAAAGCCCTGTGTTCTAGGTCGTTGCGTTTAGGCATTCTTCATCATGTCCGATTCTTCAGCATTAATATACGTGGTATATAAATAAAAAGATGTGTGTTCAGAGTAAAAAGAAGTCACGTTGAAAAATGAGAAAGCCAAAACACGCAAAAACAGACGAAAGCTATTGCCTAGGAATCGAATCGACAGCAGACGACTTCAGCGTTGGAATGTCAACCTTCAAAGGCGAGACGCTAGCAAACATAATAAGCACTTACATCCCTCCTGAAGGGGGCATTCACCCGCGAGAGGCAGCAAGGCACCATGCGGAAGTGGCCAGCAGGGTCCTGGAAGAGGCGTTCACGAAATCTGGGATAAAGCCACGAGACTTGTCAGCGGTTGCGTTTTCTCAGGGGCCAGGGTTAGGACCGTGCTTGCGAACCGGGGC
This sequence comes from Bathyarchaeia archaeon, assembly GCA_041500425.1. Classification (GTDB taxonomy): domain Archaea; phylum Thermoproteota; class Bathyarchaeia; order Bathyarchaeales; family Bathycorpusculaceae; genus JBGQME01. Next base: position 34,674 of record JBGQME010000007.1, read on the forward strand.
TACGGTTGCACGGGCTTTGGCTTCATACCTCGATGTCCCTTTGGTGGGGGTGAACCATTGTGTGGCGCACATCGAGATCGGGAAATTGACGACTCGAGCGAAAGATCCGATAACGCTTTATGTTTCAGGTGGTAACACTATTGTTGCGGCTTTTGACTCGGGGCGCTATAGAGTTTTTGGCGAGACGTTGGACATTGCACTCGGGAATTGTTTGGATGTTTTTGCTCGGGAGGCTGGTTTGCGGCAAAAAGAGGGTTTCCCTTTTGGCGCGGCTGTTGAGAAGCTTGCGGCGAGGGGAAATAGGTTGATTCCTTTGCCCTACACGGTTAAAGGTATGGACACATCGTTAAGTGGGTTGTTGACTGCTGCAGTTACTTTGCTTAAGAAGGGCGATTACCGACTTGAGGATTTGTGTTACAGTTTTCAGGAAACCGCTTTCTCTATGGTCACAGAGGTGACTGAGAGAGGTTTGGCTCACACAGAGAAGAGAGAGGTCCTGCTAACCGGGGGAGTCGCAGCCAACAAGAGATTGCAGTCCATGATTAAAGCTATAGCCAAGGAGCATAATGCACGGTTCTGCGTCGTGCCAAGCGAGTTCGCAATTGATAACGGTGCTATGGTGGCTTGGACAGGCGTATTGGCTTATTCACGTGGGCTGGTTACACCTATAGAAAAGAGTTTTGTGAAGCTTAGGTGGCGGCTCGAGGAGGTTGAGGTTCCATGGGTAGAGTGAAGCAGCTACGTTTGATTAAGAAGGGAGCCGAAGCCAGCCTCTACCTTATGGATTGGCATAATAGAAAAGTGGTTGTCAAGAGGCGGTTGCCGAAGAAGTATCGTCCGCCCAAGTTGGATGAGCAGATTCGAACCTATCGAACGGTTCACGAGCCGCAGCTTTTGCATGAGGCAAAGAAGGCTGGGGTTCCGACGCCGTTGATCCTTTCAGTCGATGTGAAGAACGCTTCGATAATCATGGAGTTCATAGATGGGAAGCAGTTGAAACAGCTGTTGAGCAATGTTTCTGGAACCGAGAGAAGAAGACTATGCTTGAGAGTGGGAGAGTCCATCGGTAAGCTTCATGAGCGTGGGATTGTTCATGGAGATTTGACGACGTCAAACATGATTTTGAACGCGAAGGGGCGTATCTTCTTCGTGGATTTTGGGCTGGGTGAAAAGACTGAGGAGCTTGAGGCAAGGGCGGTTGATTTGCATCTTATGAAGAGGGCTCTGCAGAGCACGCACTTTAGGTTTGCCAAGGAATGTTTTGACGCTGTGATGGAAGGCTACACCAAGGCTGTAAGTCTTGATTCGACAAGAATGATCTTAGAGAAGATCAGCGAGATAGAGCGTAGAGGGCGGTATGTTGCTGAGAGGAAGGCTGAGGTTGCATGACTTTTCGGTTAGAAGGCAGAGTCATATTCTTTGCGACGAATAACGTTCATAAGTTTAATGAAGCGAGGAAGGTTTTGGCAGAGTTCAAGCTTGCAGTTGGCATGCTGCGAGTCAAAGGCTGGGAGATTCAGAGCGACAGCCTAGAAGAAATCGCAATAGCGAGCGTTGTTGACGCTTTTGGGAAATGCCATTTACCTGCCATCGTTGAGGATGCGGGGTTATTCATTGATGAGTTGAACGGGTTCCCAGGACCCTACGCAGCTTATGTTTACAAAACGATTGGTAATGAAGGGCTGTTGCGGATCATGAGAAATGGTGAGAATAGGAAGGCGCGGTTTGAGTCGGCTATCGCCTTTTTTTCTGAACGGCTGAAGCAGCCCATGTGTTTTAAGGGTGAAGTTGTCGGAGAAATAACGAAGGAAGAGCGAAGAGGCGAAGGCAATGCTGGTTTTGGCTTTGACCCTGTTTTCAAGCCGGTAGGTAGCGATAAAACGTTTGCAGAGATGAGTATCGACGAGAAGAATAGTTTTTCGCACCGTGCGAAGGCTCTTCGCAAGTTTGGACAATGGTACAAGAAACTGTGATGATGCTCGTTTCCTAATCAATAATTTTAAATATCTGGCTACCTTCGCTCATACAGAGTCTAAGTGAAAAGCCCATGCCCAAGCAGGAAAGCGGAAAGTCGCATCAAATAAGGCCAGTCAGCAAGCGACCGCCAAGCTGGTGCAAATATCAGCCTGAGGAGGTCGAGTCCCTGGTGATTAAGCTCGCTAAGGAAGGCAACAGCACGAGCAAGATAGGCACCGTCTTGCGTGATCAGTACTCCATTCCATTGGTTAAGCCGATTACGGGCAAGACGATAACGAAGATTCTTAAGAGTGCTGGGCTTGCGCCGACGATGCCCGAAGACTTGGCTAATCTGATTAGAAAGGCTGCGAATCTGGGTGTGCATTATGAGAAGAACCATTCTGACCTCTGTAACAAGCGGGCGTTGCAGATTATTGAGGCAAAGATCCACAAGCTATCGCGCTATTACAAGCGGATTGGGGTCCTGCCGAAGAACTGGAAGTACGAGGCAAAGATAGCCTCTGTTGTTTAGCTAGCGTTTGCTTATCAAGATCTTGCGTCCAAGTCTAAATCCTTAAATGGTTTTGGGCTGTTTAGCATAGCGAGTGACCAGCATGGCTGACGATGAAAACAAGGTTTCGGCATTCTTGGAATCCGCTTCCAAAGCAGCAAGTGCTATTCGGGAAACAGTGGAAGACGACGGCCTAATTCACGTGTTCTCACATTTGGATGCTGATGGACTGGCGGCTGCTGGCATTATCAGTAAGGCCCTGATGAGGTCGGATGCGAGATTTCGCGTTCGCATTACTCAATGGATTGAAGAGAAGATTGTTGAGGCTTTGGCAGATAAGCCACAGTTGATTGTTTTCAGTGACTTGGGAAGTGGTTATGTTGACTTCCTTGGGGAGAAGCTTGGAGATTTCAAGATTGTCATATTGGATCATCATCAGATCGTAGGCGAGGACCCGACCAATTTTGTGCACGTTAATCCCCACTTGCATGGGGTTGATGGTGCGCGTGACATTAGCGGGGCAGGCGTGGCGTATTTTGTGGCTAAAGCAATGGACAGAGTAAACATTGACCTAGCGCCTGTGGCTGTAGTTGGCGCATTGGGGGATTTGCAGGATAAATATGATCAGCGTATGCTAGGCGGCTTGAACGAGAAGATTGTCGCAGATGCCGTTGCCGCGGGCTTGCTTGCGGTTGAGAAGGACCTGATCTTCTTTGGCAGGGAGACACGTCCGATTCACAGAATGTTGGCTTCAACAACTAGCCCATTTATTCCAGGCATTAGTGGAGAAGAGGATAAGAGTTTGGCTTTTTTGGCAAGTTTGGATATCAAAGCGAGAGTTGGCGATAAGTGGCGGGCTTTGCGGGACTTGTCGGATGATGAAAAGAGACGTTTGTGTTCAGCTTTAGCCGACTATTTGCTCTCTAGGGGTTTGCGGTTTGATGTTGGTGATCTCATTGGACACGTTTATGTTTTGAACAGGGAAGAGCCTTGGACGCCCTTGCGGGATGCTAGAGAGTTTGGGGTTTTGCTGAATGCAACGGGTAGAATGGATAGGGCGAGTCTAGGTGTGGCGGTTTGTATGGGTGACCGTGGAAGCGCCTTGGAGGGAGCGGTCAAGGTTTTGGACGATTATAGGAGAACTATTAACAAGTATCTTGGGTGGGTTATGGAGAAGCCTGAACGGATGCGGGAGCTCGAGAATATCTACGTTGTTTATGGAGGGGGTTTTATTGATGACAAAGTCGTTGGGGCCGTTAGCAGCATTCTTTCTGGAGGCTTACAAAATCCCGAAAAGCCATTGATTGCCTTTGCCAATGTCGAGGAGCAAGGAATAGCAAAAATTAGTGCTCGGACTGCTGATGTGGTTGTGAGCAAGGGTGTCAATCTTGGGGATATTATGCAGGAAGCTTCTGAGAGATGTGGAGGTAAGGGTGGTGGGCACAATGTTGCTGCCGGCGGACAAGTTCCACTTGAAAGAATTGACGAGTTCATTGGATTTGTTAATGATTTGATTGGACAACGATTGAAAGGTGAGCATGTTGGAAGCGGAGATAGTTCTGGATTATGATGACCGGAAGGTTGCCGAGGCTGTTGCCGGAGCGGTTTCGCCTGACAATTTCAAAACGCCAAAGGGCTTATCGGTTAAGACGGATCGTATTGATAAACGAGTTGTTACAAGAATAGAATGTACAGAGAAGCTTTCGACATTCATTGCGACCATTGATGATTTGCTTTTTTGCGTTTCAACGGCTGAGAAGATACTTCAGACAGCAGAGAAGCTTGAGTGAAGCTCTTTTCGGTCGAGTTTGGCGTTCTGTAAGGAATAAGTTTAAAAGGTGATGCTGGTTAGTGTGGGTGTGCAGAAATGACTAGTTTTTGCACTAAATAGTATAGGAGTTGAAATAGCGAATGTCTGCAAGAGAGACGCACAAGGCAGTTTGTGCCGACTGTGGAAAGGAATGCGAAGTTCCTTTCAAACCCGATGGTAGTAGGCCAGTTTACTGCCGAGAGTGTTATTCTAAACGAAGACCTCCAAGGAGATATTAGACTAACAAGCTAACATCTATCCTTTGTTCATGACCAATCTTTTTTTCTTTTTATTCTTCTTTGACGCTAATCATAATAGGGAGAAGACCCATGTCTATTGTGTTTATGATTGTGTGAGGTGATTGGTGGAATAATGCCTAGGGATCCTGTTTGTGGTGTGGTTCTAGACGAGAACACTACGAAGTTTAAGATCACTTATGATGGGGAAACCTATTACTTCTGTAGCTTGAAATGCAAGAAACGATTCAAGCGGCACGCAACCAAATTCGTAAAGTGAGGGTTACTTGCGCAAAAGCATTATTGGAGATAGGCTTTTTTCGAAGAGGTGCTTGAAATTCTCATTGCCAAGTTTGGCAACCCAGACATCTCGAGTACATACAGATCGTGCTGTCTTATTGGGTGACTAGGATGCTATCTGTAAGTAATGAGAAAATGCAGTGCAATAATTCTCGTTACTTATCAGCTCGATTGTAATCCATGGAAAGCGACTGGTTTCTCAGGGTGCCCAAGTCCTCCCGAAATCTGCTCCCAACAACACAAGATCAAGGCTGTCAACGACGGAGTCTTTGTTCAGATCGGCATCAGGATTCCATAGAGGGTCTTTTGGCGTGGAGCCAAAGGCACTGGAGAAGACACCTAAGTCAGTACTGTCGACAACGCCATCATTGTTTAGGTCTCCAGGAAAATGATATTTTCCCTCCAAAACTATGTCAAAGCTAAAACTAGAGATTCCAACTGTGGATGGAGAAGCTTGTAGACGCATCGTGATGTTGGCAACTTCGTGAGCTCGAATGATGTTGTTTGTACAAAGCCATGAGAAAGTCAGGTAACGGGAAGCATTCAAGGGGTTCCAATTGGTCGGCGTTAAGACTAACAGGAACGTTTCATTTGCCTCGTTGCGAACCCAAACCGTCATTTGCTTGGTTGTAGCTAGTGGCAGCGTGCCCCAGTCTATTGAATATGTCCGTTGGTTACAATTTTCATCCCAATAGACCCCGATGTTCTCTTGTGTTTCGATTGCTGACACGTGGAAAGTGGGACGCCTGAAAAGCACGTACCCGACGGCAAGAATCATCAACAGAAACATAAGCGCTGAAGACAGGGCGAACGTCTTCCTATTCTCCAAACCTTTCTCCCTTCGCTACACATTACTTAGCAAAGAGACTACAATATTTCTTTTCCTATTGTTGTTAGCTTAGCGCCTTTGACTGCGACCTGTTCACCGTCTTTTTTGTTCGCTTTTCTTTCTCTCAGTGTGATGAGTATGGCTATGTTTAGGATGAGGAAGATCACTCCTATGCCTAGGAGCATAGTTAGTATGAAGTCTGGGAAGAGTTGAATTATCGCGTTGAAGTAGAAGTAAGCCTTTCTTTTGGCTTTCGCAAGAAGTAGGATTATGTTTATGAGTGACAGGATAAAGAATGTGGCGGCTATGCTGAATAAGACATGGTGTGCTGGTTCAGCAACCAATTTGCCATAGCTCGTGCCCATGAGAAGGACTGACACAAACCACAATTCCACCAATAATCATAATTCTCTCCGCAATCACGTCAGTCTTGCTTAAGAGAAGACTAACCAGAAATGCTTGACGCAAACGACAATAGAGCAATTAGAAAAAAGGAAGAAGGTGTTACAGCGTTATCTGGAACATAAGCCTCTCAACGAGCTCTTTATAACGATTCCTGATGGTAACTTCCGTCACCTGCGCTATTTCAGCAATTTCCCGCTGAGTTTTCCTTTCACCAGTAAGCACTGACGCTATGTAGCTTGCGGCCGCCGCAATGCCCGTTGGACCACGACCTGACGTAAGCTTGAGCTCCTTCGCCGCGGCCAAGATCTTGTGAGCAATCTCTTCGACCTTTCCCTGCATCGTCAATTGATTTGAGAACTTGGTGATGTATTGGCTTGGCTTCAAAGGTGGAATAGAATAGTTAAGCTCTCTAATCAGAAAACGATAACTGCGGCCAACCTCTTTCTTGTTCACACTTGATGATTGAGCTATCTCTTCCAACGTCCGAGCCAGTCCACACTGTCTGCAAGCCAGATAGATTGCTGCCGCTGTTACGCCTTGAATTGATCTTCCGCGTATCAGTCTTTCCTTCACAGCCTTTCGGTAGATTACTGAGGCCGTTTCAAGAATGTTCTTCGGAAGATTCAGATTATTAGCGATCTTCGTGATTTCAGACAATGCAAAAGCGAGGTTACGCTCAGTGGCATCTGAAACTCTAATGCGTCTTTGCCATTTTCTAAGCCTGTAGACCTGTGCCTTTTGTCCTGGCGATAGGCTCTTCCCGTAGATGTCGCGGTCATGCCAGTCAATCATCGTTGAAAGTCCTTTGTCGTGAATAGTATAGGTTAGAGGCGCGCCAACTCTCGTGCGTTTGGCCCTTTGCTCATCGTCGAAAGCTCTCCATTCCGGGCCTCTATCGGCTATTTTGGACGCCACAACAATGCCACAGTCCATGCAGACTATCTCGGCAGACTCGTAATCTCGCATAAGTCTTGTGCTATTGCATTCTGGACAAGTTTGAACCTTTGCAGATTGAGAATGTTGCGTCGCTACCGCTGGATCCGAATCCTCATGCCCTTCTCGATCACTCATTTCTTACTTTCTCCTCTTTGAGGGGATCACATACAATTTCTTGTTGACAAATCGTTCAGGTTCAGGAGCCGAAGGCCTAATCGCCGCGTAGGGTGATGATAATGGACCAAAAATATCGAAAACCCTTCCAACAGACTTCAAATTCTCATCAACAACTGTTTCACCAATCTTGGGAACATTCTCAACTCTCAATATCATGTTTCGACTGGGACTTATATGTAGAACTGAGCCTAGTCTTTGCAACCTCTTGGTTTCCCCTCGAAAAGCATGATGCTTGAACAACACACTTTATTTAAACCTTTCCTAATGAAGCAAGTGGCAAAAAATAAAAAGAATGACTCTTGCATCAACATTCTATGTGGTTTCTATCGGGAAAATATGCAATCAAAACAAAACTATTTGAAATCTGATTTGCAGTGTTATCTATCAGCAGCCTTGGATTTGTGCATAAAACTGTGTAAACCTTCAACCGAGTGAAGACTATCGAAACAGCAGAATCCGGAAGGTTAAGCCTCATTCTAGTTACGTCGAAACCTTCATAAACAAGAGCGTTGGATTAGACTGTGCATTTGAAGGGTGAGGCTTATGTCCAAACCGTTCTACGTAAAATATGAGGTGCCGAAAGAAATCGCAGATGCGGCCTATGAAGCCCTGCAAATAGCCGCAAAAACAGGCATAGTCAGAAAGGGAACAAATGAAACTACAAAAGCCGTTGAGAGAGCCCAAGCAAAGCTCGTGATCATAGCTGAAGATGTCGACCCACCAGAAGTCGTAGCTCATCTGCCATTGCTGTGCGAAGAAAGAAAAATCCCATACGTATTCGTTCCAACCAGGGAACAAATAGGCAAAGCCATAGGCATTGACGTTCCAGCAGCTGCCGCATGCATCGCCAAGGAAGGCGACGCCACAGGCTTGGTCAAGGAAATCGCGACAAGAATCGAGCAGATCAAAAGAGGACCGCAGTGATGAGCAAGGAAGAAAAAACGGCGAAAACAACAGAGCTAGTACAGGAGCTTACTCCAGCAGAAGTGATCCAAGTTATTGCGCGCACAGGCGTAACTGGCGAGATATCCCAGGTTAGAATACGCATCCTTGAGGGAAAAGACAAAGGCCGCATCATAACGCGTAACGTTAAAGGGCCAGTAAGAGTTCAGGATGTCTTACTGCTTAGGGAAACTGAAAGAGAAGCAAAGAAAATCAACCGATAAGAAAGGGAGCCAAAAGCGTTTAGAGGGATAACCTTTGCCTAGAGCTAGAAAATGTTCATTCTGCGGCAACGACTTTCCAGCAGGCACAGGAATGATGTATGTCAAGAACGATGGTTCGATCTTGTGGTTCTGTTCCAGCAAATGCAGAAAGAGCTCTCTAAAATTCGGAAGAGACCCACGCAAGCTCAAGTGGACAGCGTACTTTGGCAAGGAAGAAAAAGGAAGAGGTTAGCCTCTCAAAAACCTTGTTTTGGAGCAGTTTTTCATCCTCAACTTTTCAACCTAGTAACTAGTTATTCTCATCTTCTCTCTTGATCAATCTGAGCACACGTATCGTTTTTCGATATATTCTAGCGCGGAAAAAACTGATTTATTAAGATATGCGATAAGATAGCTTCAGAGGGACTTGAATGGGTATATTGGGCAAAAACAAGCCTAAAAAACGCGATCTCCTAGAGATGTCTGATGTTCAAAAGTACAAGCTGATCAAAGAGGTCAAGGAAAGTCTCCGACTAAAAGTTGCCGAAGCAAAACTGTGGCAGTCATTTCTTGAATCAGAGAATTTGACGATCAACGGAGAGAAAGTTCACTGCGAAGGCGCCCAGTTGATGGGTCTTTCTCTCAAAACCGACCTGTTCAGAAGCACGTAATAGCCCCTATCCCACTTTATTGTGTCATCTGCCACCTACTGGCAAGTATGCGGCGCAAAGCATTCCGAAATATGTGGGCACCTGATAGGACAATAGACGCCCTTTCATAGGAGTGCACTCCAAAACTCCCTGCAATATCGCTAGTTGCCATGGGCTGTCAGGCTTTGCATCTTCTATGAACTGCGGCGACAGACTCAACAACGGAGCCAAATCATTCTCTAACACAGCTTGCTTGACGATCTTATCGAACTCTGCTGATGCTGAATTGAAGCCGTAAGGTCCCTCAGCACTGTGCGCATGACCTTGGTCAGCACTGGCAACAAGCGCAACCTTTTTCCCTGAAACCTCAGCAGTCTTGGCGATGACTCGACCGAAAGTCACGAGGCTTTTGAGTGGAATCTCTCGAGAAGGCGTGACTAGTATAACCTTGCAGGTGTTCTGTTCTGGTCTCGCAAAGAACCATAAAGGTATTAGAGTGCCCCAGTCCATAGGCATGCAGGAAGCAGGACCCTCGCTCGTGCCGTAGTTTACGCCTACAACTGGAAGCTCCGCTTTTCTGGCGTTGTTAAGGATTTCTTTTGCCAGTTGGCGGTCGCACTCGCATCGAAGTTTGACTTGCTTATCATTTTCTTCCAAAGTTCCTTCAGTAAACTCGGCGGTGATTATGCCTATGGTTGCTTCTAAACGTAGATTATGAGGCGTCGCCAGCACGATTGTTTCAGGTTTCTGTTCTTTTAGCAGGCTTGCCAATTCCTCCATGCCGCTTCGCGTTTCAGCAAAATCCCTGAGCTTATCAACGGCAAGTTCTGGAATGATTTCGGCTCCATGTGGAGCAATACAAGCGAAAACTATGCCCACTACCTTTTCACCTCTGGCTATCCATTTCACTTTTTCAGGAGAACTTAAAGAAGTTTATCCTAAGGTAATAGACTATCTTTGCGAAGGATTGTAGGAATGAAAGATCGTACGCGCGATGGGAGAAAAGTGCTGAGGTCGATTGACTGACAGACAGCTTTACCCATCCACTGTTCAGCGCGCGCAAATCCGCACGTTATGATCTGACTCAGATCATCGAAGAAGTCACTAAGCACGATTGAAAAGCGCATGTGTCACTCATGCAGAAGAAGGTTCCACAAAATTCAAATTCTCTTCGTGTAATAGTGATAGGTGCCAAAAAGGAGATTGGAGAAAAATGAAAAAGACATCTCTGATTTACATAATATTGCTATCAATGCTTCTCGTAGCGTTTGTTCCATTGTCAAAATCAACGACCACGCCGAACCTCAAATTTCTCGCTGAACCCTTCAAAGAGCAATTTGTAGAAGCTGCAGATTTTTCCAGCGGTAGCGATCCAGTCGGCACATACCTGCCTTGGGACGTAGACATTGTCAACGCGGAATACTCTGCGCATGGCGGTGAAGGCATATACGTAGCAGTCATAGACACTGGCCTAGTTTCGAACTGGGCTCAATTTGTTGCTCCAACGGCACACATTGAGACAGGATTGGGCTTGGGCTGGAGCTACGACGTTGCTTGGAACCCCGTAATAAACGACTTTAACTGGATTCCAAACGCGAGCAGAGGTTTCATCACAAAGGCGTACGAGGGCTCAGGTCACGGCACACATGTGACATGCGAAATAGTCGGATATCAACGCGCGACTATTGGGGTTGCCCCGCATACAGTGCAGGGAGTTGCCCCCAAGGTACATATAATTCCGATACTGGGACTTGACACATGGCTAGTCAACTGTCCAGCGTCGTTCTATGACGTTGATGGTGACGGGATCAACGACGTTCACGCGGGCAAAGTGCTGTTCAGAGGAGGAGACGACTGGATGCTCACGTCAGCCATAGACTATGTAGCTGGCCTCGCCGAAGCCCATCCTGATTGGAAGATAATATGCACCAACAGCTGGGGAGGCTTAGATCCATCACCTGCTTTACGTAACTCCATAGATACCGCGATAGGCAAGGGAGTGATCTTCACGTTCGCCGCAGGCAATGCAGGAACACAAATGGACTGGCCGGGGGCATATCCAGAAGTGATCTCATGCGTAGCAGGCGGATGGACAATGCAAATGTTCGGCTCTGGCACCTCAAGTCCGCCATCTCCATACAGATGGTATCTTAGTGACGTTCCAGAGAAACTGAACACTAGAGACGCTTTAGGAAACAACTGGCAGACATTCCTTGAAGACTTCAGCGGCAGACCGAACAAAGACCTAGGGCAAACATGGAAAGACTTAGACGTATGTGCGCCAGGCGCGTACGTCGTCGGACCGTACAAGCCAGAAGCAGCTTGGAGCGAAGCGGGACTAGCTTGGGTTAATCTGAATGCTCCAACACAGTACTACGGCCTGTGGGGCACCAGCATGGCTACTCCACACGTTGCGGGAATCGCGGCCATCATCGCATACCATTATCCACAGTTCAACCAAGCTGATATGGAATACGTTCTGAAGAAAGCGGCATCACGCATTCCGATGCCTTCAGACGGTGCCTTTGTATATGATACAATCCCGTGGACTTTCAAGTGGAACGACCATGACTATGGCAACGGATGGCTCACCGTCGACAACGCAATGAACGTAGCAAGCGTATACCACAAGTAGAGCAGCTAAGGGAGCAAGACCACTTCCATCTTTTTTCTTTGTCTAATCATTGATCATAGAAGGATTCCCACAAAGATTATCTATTACCAGACAATGTGGGATTACGGAGAAAGGAGAATGTTTAAGCGAACAGCTTCCGTAATAATGCTAATGTTGCTGATATCATGTCTTTCAGTAGCACTCGTCAATGTTCAATTAGTCAAAGCGACCGGGACGATTTATATCAGATCTGACGGAAGCGTGGACCCGCCTGGCACCCCAATCCAGCAAAATGGAAACACGTATACTTTCACTAGCGACATCTACGATCCAATCGTAGTAGAAAAGAACGACGTTATCATTGATGGAGCAGGTCATACCCTTCAAGGATCAATGAGCACCCCAGGAATTGATCTCTCCGGTCGGGCAGACGTCACGGTCAAGAACATATTAATCACGAGATTTGACTATGGGATCTACCTAGAATCATCAGGCCACATCACTATTTCGGGAACTACATTAACCAACAACAACAATGGTCTTTGGCTTAGTTCCTCATCATACAACGATGTCTTAGGAAACACCATGAATACAAACGTGTTCGAAGGCATCTATGTTTACTTCTCTTCAAACAACCACATAAACGCAAACCTCATAAACGCAAACACGTTCGACGGGATCTACCTATTCTCTTCCTCGGACAATACCATCTCGGAAAACAACATACAAGGAAACGCCTATGGAATCAGCCCATACTATTCTACAAACAACAGAATCTTCCACAACAGCTTCATAAACAACCAAGTCTCCATAAACCCGAACGAACCAGCAGACATCTGGGACGACGGCTACCCTTCAGGCGGAAACTATTGGAGCGACTACGTTGGAACAGACTTGTATAGTGGTCCTTACCAGAATGAGACAGGCAGTGACGGGATCGGAGACACTCCTCCATATGTTATCGATGCAAGCAACCGAGATAATTATCCGCTTATGCTACCTTGGGCAACTGCGGACATAGCCGTAAATAGCGTCACGCCAGCCAAGACTGTAGTGGGACGAGGATACGCCATCTTCATAAACGTAATCATACAAAACCAAGGAGACTACGACACAATGTTCACCTTCACGCTCTACGCCAATACAACTGTAATCAATCAGGCACAGATAACCCTAACAAGCAAAACCTCAACCCCAATCACCTTCACGTGGGATACCGCAGGCTTTGCCTATGGCAACTGCACCATAAGCGCATACGCAAGACCGCTCTCAGGGGAAACAGATACAGCAGATAACAATTGTACAGACGGCACCGTGCAAGTGTGCACTCGAGGCGACATCAACGGAGACGCTGTGGTTGACAGCACTGATCTTGGAATACTGGGCGCTGCTTGGGGCGCGTTCACAGGAGATGCAAATTACAACCCCAACGCAGACATAGACAACAATGAGGTCATTGACTCTACTGACCTTGGCATCATGGGCGCTCACTGGGGAGAAACAGCGTAGCTTGACGACTCTAGAGGATTCCATAAAGTTCATATTGCTCACAGCCTAGTTATCCTAGGCAATGATGGAGGAGTAGGGGTTCTAGAATGCTCAAAATGACTCATACTCACTTTAGATCTGGGAAAGCCGGGACTTTCTTCCTTTCAGCGATATTGATCGTGTCTGTCTTTATCGTTCTTGTGCCAGTATCGTTATCACGAGCGAATCTTGTGACCACTGGCGCCATTCAGAAATTAGCCACAAGTGTTGTCGAATCATTGAAAGACACAACCTCTGAACGAATGAATATCATCGTTCGGACAACAGATAACCTCGAAGTCATGGCGAAAATCGAAGAGCTAGGCGGGCAAATATCACAAGTTTACAAGAGCGTCAACGCACTAGCTGCTTCTATTCCAGCAAGCAGGCTACTCGAACTGGCCTCTGATATCCATGTTGATCGCGTCTATGATGACCCATTGAGAAGAACAAGTTACAGTACGACAGGGAACACCGAAGGCAAAGCCAACATTCCTCTTGATCCCTTGACAAACGAACCCATATTCAAAACTGAACTCTCGGAAGCCAAAGTGGAACCTATAGCCATAGCAGATCTAAAAGCGGCGAGCCCAAGCATCTACACCAACGCATATCTCACTCACGCAGACGCCGTTTGGAATCAAACCGGCTATGGTTCAAACAGCCTTGTCGTGATAATAGACACAGGAGTGTGGTCAGCCTCACCTATGCTTGTAGGAAACGTTATCGGCGGAGTAGACATAAGCAGCGACGTCGGTTCTCCCTACGAAGGATACGACAAAACTACAAATCACTACCACGGAACAGCCTGTGCCCATCTGCTCGCCGCACATGCTACCATACGCTTCCGAAAAGGCAACGGTTGGGGAGAGGCAATTCTAAGATACGACCCTGAAGGCTCATTCAAAGACGCAGAAGGAAGAGTCAATGTAACCTGTATGGGAATAGCACCTGGAGCCTACGTATACGGGATAAAAGTCTTCGACCACACCGGCGGAAGCACACCCACATCAACGATAATGAAGGGTATGGATATTGCGATTCAAATGAAGCTCAATGGAACGATGGATGTCGACGTCATCAGCATGAGCTTAGGCGGCGGGGTTGGGGCAGACGGCGAAGACCCAGAAGACATGCTAGTCGATGCAGCCACCCAAGCTGGAATAACCGTTGTAACGGCAGCTGGAAATGAAGGACCCGCACCACTAAAAGTAGGCTCACCAGGATCTGCCAAAACCGCCATTGCGGTTGGAGCTGCAATGGATCCTATTCATGAACACGTACTCGGAGACATATATTTCTGGGCTGATGGAGAGGTCCCAGGAAACGGTTTAGGCGAGATAGAGTGGTATCCTCATAACGAAAAGGCAATTGTCGATTTTAGCAGTCGAGGACCAGCCGCAGATGGAAGATTAAAACCAGAAGTTGTTGCAACTGGTTCATGGTGCTTCATCGGCGTCTTCCCTGACGGATACGCCAGAATAGGAAGCGGAACCTCTTTTGCCTGTCCTCAAGTTGCGGGAGAAGCCGCACTTCTCAACTCGTATGCTGAAGAGCACAGTCTCAGAATCGGCCCGCTACAGATTAAACAGGCAATAATCGATGGAGCTGAGCCTATCCCAGGTTTTACTGCGATGGAGCAAGGCGCAGGATACATCGATGCTGAAAAATCTCTAGACGTAATAAAATCCAACAGGTTTGGTTACACGCCTCAACCGCGACCCAGCCACTTTGGAGACATCTGGTACCCGCCTATAGAGGTAAGAAACTTCGACCGCAGTGGGAGGACAATCCTATACAACCTTACACTAGAACCAACAAAGTACAAGTATTTCGACTTCCGGGTAAGCAGCCAAATAGACTCGATAAAAGTAACACTCTCAAACATTCAACTGGCACCTGTTCAACAGCGGAACCCCGCATTTGACGATCTTGGCGTAATATACATGAGCACGCCAGAAAGAGGCGGAATCGACGCATACTATTTCTGGGAGTACTACTTCAATAAAGACGGCAAGATTCTGGTCATGTCAAACGGTCCCTTCCAACCTGGAGTCGTGAGGCTTGTTCTTGCGTGCGACTTCTCAGCCTTCAACCCAGTGACTGTAGGCGAACTAACCATAGAAGTCACGCAGGTTTCGGTGTCCAACCTAAACGCATACGTGACCATGTCTAACTATGGAGTGCCTGCACAAGCCCAAGTAAGCGTGTATTCTGGAAGGATTGAGAAGTTCTATGGGTCAATCACCCAAGGAGAAGAAGACGTTTACAGCTTCAACATACCAGACACAAATGGACACGCCTACGTTTTCTTGTCTTGGTACCGCGACTGGGCCCACTGGGCGACTAGTGACTTGGATCTGATAATAATTGAGCCATGGGGAGGTTTGAACATTGATGGGGCAACTGGCGCCTCACCAGAAGCCGCCACAATAAGCGGGGCTGGAGACTACACATTGCTCATCGACGGATATCAGGTGTATTTTGGCAAAACAGAAAACTACTGCCTCGAGATAGTCTACTTTGCTGACTCGACACCATTATGGACTTCTTCAACCTTTAAGCTTAATAGCTATGCTAGAATCCGATCACCCACTTCAGGTCTTGCAGTCGTGTGGTTGCATGATTTAGACTTTGACAGATGGTACATTGCAGGGTTCACGCAACTTACATGGAGATCTGGAGGGTACGCAGAATCAAGAGCGGCAAGTGCCCAAACGAAGCACTATCCCCTTCTTTCTTTTTCTCGAAACTAAGCTTGACTAGCGCAACCAAGGGATCGAAACTGCTTGCTTGAATCTTAGCTAGCTGCAAGAGTAAGTAGGAACCATTGCGAACAAAAATGCGTCAGATTGTGGTAGCGGGGAGTAGATTTGAACTACTGATCTCTGGGTTATGAGCCCAGCGGGTTAATCCTGGCTACCCCACCCCGCTGCTTCTATGCTAAGCTGAGTTGCTATCCTCTTGAATCCTTTAGGAAATACTATGCGATCATATATTAGCATTCTTATTGTGAAAACGTTTTAGTACGACACAGATGCTAACCAGCTTGGTGAGCCTAGTGGAAAAATCCTATCTCCGTCAGCTATCAAATCCCGTTCTTGAAAACCCCATTTTTGTGCAGGGACTCCCTAGCTTTGGAAACGTTGGGAGAATCGCAGCTCACCTTCTAGTAAAATTTTGCGGAGCAAAGCCTTTTATGGAGTTGTATTCCCCCTCTTTCCCTGACTATGTTTCTGTCAGCCCAAAAGGAATTTGCCACCTGCCGAGGTATGAGTTCTACGCGGCGCCTATGGAAAAGAACGATTTCATAATAATGACTGGCGACACGCAGCCTTCTTTTGATGATGTGCTTGCACATTATGCGATTTGCAGCGAAATACTGGAGATCGTCCAGAAGTATCGTTGCAGTTTGATAATAACCATTGGCGGAATGCCGATGAGGGAAGAGAAAACACAAGTATATGTGGCAGCCACATCGCCTAGACTTGCCCAGGAATTCATGGATAAAGGTGCAGTGATCTACAGCAAGGGCCGAATCATTGGCGCGACAGGACTGTTGCTGGGGCTTGCAAAAGAGCACAACGTGGAAGGAGTATGTCTACTAGGCGCAACAAGCGGTTTCAGCGCAGACCGAGGAGCAGGCTTTTCAGTCTTCAAATTTCTAATGAAAGCCCTTGGTAACGAGGTAAAGGAAGGGTTATAAGAGAAAACGTCAATTCTAAACCAATAGCATGGAACGTGAAAAGAAATGACTGAAGAAAAACAAGAGGGCAAGGCTTCTGGTAGAATCAATTTGGATTCGAAATTCTGGAAAACATTTCTCACTATTTTGGCGGCTCTATTGACTTTTGCGTGCCCAACTTATCTTGTCTATGTGGCAATAAACGTTCTTGAGTTGAACTATTTTGTTTCAATGATTTCCGGGTTTTTGCTTTTTCTAGTCGGTCTTGTGCTTGTGTGGTATCTGATTAAGAACAAGGTTATTGTTTAGGAGTCTAGAAGTGGATTTTTGCCTCCGATACCCTAGAGTACATCATCTTTTCAGACAATAAGGTTCTTCATCGGCGATTAATATAGTTGAAAAGCCGTGTAAAAAATTGTTCGGTTTTTGGTGGAAGAGTAGTAAAACATATAACATATGCTGAAAGATATATTGGCTATGCAAGAGGAAAAAGAGAAAAAACTCGAAGAATTAATGAAGAAAAACGATGGATCAGCCAAGCGAACAACAATAATCCTCGAGAAAGAAGAACGGGAATTCATCGACTCCCTCATCAGAGAGGGAAAGGAACCAGGCATCAAACCCTTGATTTCGAAGATGCTTGATGTCTACAGAAGCATGATGATTTACGATTGGCGTTTCCCAGGCGAATACTATTGCGGAATAAGCCGCATAGCCTTCGTGAATGTGGAGCTTATAAACATATTCATCAAACATGTCTCTGAAAAAGAATACCGCGGAATCGGCAGGGAAATGGGCAACGCTTTAAAAGTCTCAATCGAAACAACTCTCGGTATCCAAGCGACAGACCGCGAAAAATGGCAAGACATTTTCAAACGCCTAAGAGTGCAAGGATTTGGCGATTTCTACCTGAAAGACAAATACATACTGATCAAAATACCCTTCATCAATGAACCAGAAATCTGGGCTGGCTTCTTGGAAGGTCTGTTCAACATAGAACTCGACGTTAAAACTCCATCTCCACCACTCGTTCTTGAGATAAAAGAGAAAGCAGATTCCTCAGCGAACAAATAAATCATATACCTCAAAAACAGAATTACATTCAAAGAAGACAGAGGGATTTGATGATCTTGCATGAGGCAATGCTTTACGAAAAAACAGAAAACAAGAAAGCTAAATGCTATTTATGCGCACGAAGATGCCTCATAAGCGACGGTGGAACAGGCTTCTGTCTGGTCAGAAAAAATGAAGGCGGAACCCTTTTCTCGCTTGTCTATGCCAAGGCGATTTCAGCGTGCATAGACCCCATTACGAAGAAGCCGCTTTCACACTTCAACCCCGGAGCACTGGTAATGTCCATCGCCACAGTGGGCTGCAATTTCCGTTGCCAATTCTGTGACAACTGGATGATAAGCCAAGGAAAAGAAATAACTGGACATCATCTCCCACCAGAAGAGGTGGTTAAAGCTACAAGAGACAACGGTTGTCAGGGAATAAGCTACACTTACACGGAACCAACAATATTCTTTGAATATGCCTACGACACGGCCAAGCTGGCGCACCAAGTTGGGTTCTTCAACACTTTTGTTACAAACGGTTACATGACAACAGAAGCTGTAAAAACAATAGCGCCATATTTGGATGCTGCGACAGTTGACTTCAAAGGCGGCGGAGACCCAGAGTTCTATAAGACTTTCTCTTCAGTTCCGTCAGTGGAGCCGATCTTTGAAGCATTAAAAGAGATGAAGCGAAACGGCATCCACATTGAGATCACAAATTTAGTTGTGCCCAAAACTGGGGACTCAATAGAGCGAGTGAGGCAACTTGCTACTTGGATAAGGGATGCGCTTGGAAAGGACACTCCCTTCCACCTATTGCGTTTTCACCCAGACTATCAATTGACAACGACTCCAGCTACATCAATAGATACCTTGGAGAAAACATATGTCGCTGCAAAAGACACGGGATTAAACTACGTTTACATAGGGAACGTGCCCGGGCACCCATCCGAAAACACTTACTGTCCAAGCTGCAACGAACTAGTGATCAAACGTTACAGCTTTGAAATTACGAAATGGAATTTGACAAGAGACATGCGCTGCCCAGTTTGTGGACATGAAATCCCAATCAAAGGCAAATTACATGCGGGCGGCTACTCCTATCCATACGCGCTGTTCTAGATTCCAAACAAGGTCAGCAATCATAGTCCGAGGAATTTTTCAGCATCTTCTGGCCTAGATAGAACATGGTTATCAAGCAGTTTCTGAACGATCTTCTGTTTCGCAACCTCTTCGCCGATTGATTCCGCCATCTTGAGAGCTTCTTCCGGCATCCAATTCTCCATCAAATCCCACGTGTGAGTATGCCTTGGAGGTTCTCCTTTGCTGATTATGGCTATGGCAAAACACTTCTGCAAGAGATATGTCGCTTTTGAGAACTCGTTCCTTTTATCTGGGCCAGTCAAGCGTAAACTCTTCTTCAGATCTGTGGTGGACACTGCGCCTCTTTTCTTTATTAAAGCAAGGATTTCCGCTGACGTTCCAGTAAATTCCCTTCTCTTGAACAACCTGTAAAAGTATGGAAGCATCTCCATGGAAATCAATGTCACTTGCCTGCCAATAAACTTGCAGTAGTAGATTTGCTTCTGCCCTAGTGAGAGTTCGTCAGCCCACTGCCAAGCCTTCTTGAATTTTTCTTCGCGAGTGCCGATCGTAGCCTGATACAAGCTTGGGAAGTCCGTTTCTCTTATTGGAAAGAGAGTCACGAAACCATACTTGTTTATGAAGTTTAATGCTTCTTGTTTCGAATCTATCGCGGATGTGCTCTGCAAGGTCACTCCCCATTTAAACTTGCAATATCCGAATATAAATCTAGGCGTGTGCTTTTACATATTGGACTGAAAATGTGGACGTTTCTGCGACCCGATGCAAGTGCAGTGTTGAAAGATAAAAGGGCTCAAGCAAGTTTAGCCAGATATTTCGCCGTCATGCAAGATGAAAAACAAGCAAAATTTATGATAGCAAAGAAACTCCCAGCCGTGTTTGGCAAAAAAGATTCAACAGAGAAGCTCTGGCAAACACACGCAACGCTCACTGAAGAATTTTACAGGATTGAAAGGGAAATTGACACTGGGCAGAGGAAACTACAAGACACAAAAATCCCTGAAATGTCCTATTTGGATTTGAAAATTGAGATTGCCAGAAGAATCATTAGCAACTGCCACTTGTGTACGCGCAGATGCGGAGTTGATAGATCAGATGGAGAGCTGGGCTATTGCAAGTGCGGGCAAGAGGTAAGTGTTTCAAGCATTTTTGCGCATATGGGCGAAGAGCCAGAGCTTGTTCCGTCAGGAACCATTTTCACCATGGGCTGCACGATGCGATGCAGACACTGCCAGAACTGGACAATCTCTCAATGGATGGAAACTGGAGAAGTCTACACACCAGAAAGACTAGCCAAAGAAGTAGAGGAGTTGCGAATCCACGGATGCAGAAACGCCAATCTAGTTGGCGGTGAACCGACCCCATGGCTTCTGCAATGGCTGGAAGCATTCTATCATGTGAACATAAGCATACCGATTGTCTGGAACTCAAACAGCTACTACAGCCCGGAAACAGCCAAACTCCTAGTAGGATTCGCCGACGTTTATCTATTGGATTTTAAGTATGGACCCGGAGACTGTGCATTGAGAATTTCCGATGCGGGAAACTACTGGGAGGTATGCACACGAAATCATCTGGAAGCGAAGCGATACGGCGAACTCATAATACGAGTATTGGTTTTGCCAAACCATCTGGAATGTTGCACAAAACCTGTTCTGAAGTGGATGGCTGAAAATCTTGGGGTAGAAACAAGAGTCAACATCATGTTCCAGTATAGACCAGAATGGCAAGCATTCGAAATCCCAGAACTGCAAAAAAGACTTGGCAGAGAGGAGATTGAAAAGGCGATTCGACTGGCAAAGGAAATGAAATTGGCGAACTTCATAACATAGACCGCTTTTTGCTACGGGATTTGAGCGAATGCGTATTGTTTTTATATCTCTTCATAGACTCTTGTAAGGGCAATTTGGAAGGAAAATCATCGATGTATGCTGTTGAAACGCAGAACCTAGTCAAACGATACGGTAAGACTCTAGCACTGAAGGGTCTGGATTTCACCGTAAACCCAGATGAAATAATGGTTCTGCTAGGACCAAACGGTTCTGGAAAAACAACCCTACTTATGATTCTAGCCACTGTTTTGAAGCCCACGTCAGGCATCGCAAAGGTCATGGACTTAGACGTTATCAAGCAGCCGACGCGCGTTCGGCAAATCCTAGGAATCTCATTCCAAGAGGCCAGAGGCTTCTGGAGACACAAGCCTGCGGAAATTCTTCGCTTTCATGCTGCAATGTGCGGGATCAAGAAAACTGAAGGCAACGCCAGGATAGAGGAAGTCCTGAAGGAATTGGAGTTGTGGGACGCGCGCAACAAGCTGTTCATGCATCTGTCAGGCGGTCAAACCAAAAGGCTGGAGGTAGCTAAGCTTTTAATACAACGACCGAAGTTCGCGATTTTTGATGAACCAAGCAGCCAAGTGGATTTGCGAGGCAAACGCACAATCTGGGAGCGAGTACTCAAACTGAGAGAAGACGGCGCAACAATCATAGTTGCCACAAACGAGGTGCGCGAAGCAGAATACTTGGCTGATAGAGTGACGATTCTCGATCAAGGGAAAAACATCGTCTGTGATACAGTCCACAACCTGAAAGACAAAATCACAGGCGGAGACATAGTCGAAGTTGAATTAGAACACGTGGAAAACAGCACGGAAATCAACGCAGAGCTAGGCAAGATCCCAGGAACAGCCAAGATGGTGACCGAAGACAAGAACAAGTACAAAGCATACGTCTCAATTGCTGAAGCTTGGGTTCCCAAAATGACGAGCCTATGTTATGAAAGAAAGGTCCGCGTTCTGTCAGTAAGAGTTACCGAGCCTTCTTTGGATGACGTTTTCTTGAGCTTTACGGGCAAGAAACTGGAGACGGAAGCAAGTGCGTAGCATCATGCGCCTAGTATGGTTCGACCTGAAACACGAGCTTACGCCACCAGTATGGATACTTCTGGAATGGTTCACCTTCACGATTCAACTCTTCATCTACGGTGCCCTCATATCACGCCTCGTAACCGCGCCTGAACTACCCAACTACCAGCAGTTCTATGCCGTGGGCTTCGTGGTCATGATGACCTTCGACGTCGGCTCTCATACGGGACGGAATTTTGTGGAGCATGCTCATGAGGGGCGACTGCCATATCTGCTCAGCCTTCCGATTTCACGGACGAAGCTCTTTCTGTCTATCACTCTGCAAGGCGGAGTCGAACTGGCATTGATGCTTGTTGTTCCATTGACGTTGACCTTGTCATTGATCGGGAATTTGACAGTCTTCTCAGTGACTGCGGCAATAGCCTCACTATTCTGTCTAGGTTTCGGTGTTGCTGGACTAATGCTCGGGTTATCTTTCATAGCTTTCAAATCAAGCGACATGTACACTGCTATCGTGACAGGCTTGAGCACCGTCTTAATTCGGTTCAGCACTGTGTTGTATCCGCTCATATTTCTGCCGCCAAACTATGCCTCAGTGGCAATGCTTAGCCCTCTGACTTACGGTTCAGACCTAGTTCGGCTAATCTTGGGCTTTGACGCGAGGATACTTCTTAACCCAATGTACGCGGTTGCTGTGCTTGTGGCTCTTGCGGTAAGCACTCTTGGCTTAGGTATGTTCCTTCTTCAACGTCTGGTGGAGGGCGTGAAAAGCGGATGACAGAACTGTCACGCATCCTACGACTGGCCCGCAACGACTTCTCCTACTTCTTCAGAACAAAATGGCTAATGGCCATCCTTCTAAGCCTACATCTTTCTGACATGCTCGTTGTTGCTTTAGTATATGGCAGACTAATGTCCTTCGAATACTTCAAATTCTTTGTTCCCGCTGTCGTTATCATGGGGCTCTTTGCAGCAGCATTGGACACAGGGCGACGCATTTGGCTGGCGTTCCGCGAAGGCGTGATCCATTACTACCTATCCTTGCCGATCAGCATTCAAGGCGTCGTGGTTGCTTACTTGCTTGCTGGAGGGGCGGCTGCAGTCGTGTATTCGACGTCGCTCTTGCTTATTGCTCTAATTGTTCTTCCCGCACATGCTATTCTGAACACGTTCATCCTCTTGCCCTTTCTGTTCATTCTAGCCATGGGACTAGCGGGCATCGCAGCTGCGCTGGCAGCCCTAGCTTCGACTCATGGAGAATACTTCTTCGCTTATCAGCAAGTCGTGCAGTTACTATTGCTGACGTTCAGCACTGTATTCTATCCAATGGAGTACATAGAAAAGTATCTTCCACCGTTTTTGACTAACTTGGTGGCAGCGAATCCGCTCAGCCTTGCTGCTGAAGCCATGCGCCAATACACGTTCGCAGGACACCCTGTTGATCCTTTTTTCCTGCTTAGCATTCTGTTGACAAGCATCCCTCTCACAGTGATCGGAGCCGTAGCTTACCTAGGTACTCTTTACATGGTTCAAGTGAAAGGGAAGCTGTAGAAGTTCACCAAGCCAGACCGCAACATATTTCTTTCCGATAATTACCTATGTTGTGACAAAAAATCAGGAGCAGCAACATGACATATTGCCCAGAATGCGGCGGCGAAATGCAATACATGATAGAAACGAAACATTACGTCTGCAAAAGCTGTGGTTTATCTGTGACCCAACAAGAACTGGTTGAGTTAAGAGAGAAAAACAGACCAGACCTCAACACTGGGGAAAGCGAGCAGGAAAAGCGAAGAAAAGAGTATTTGAAATGGTGGCTTAGCAAGAAAAAATAGACATGGCACCCAGCTTTTTGAGACGGAAAATTAGCAAACAGCATAAAAGTATGGGCAATCTTACTTTCTAGCATTCGCTAGAGGAATAGAAAATGAGCGTGCAAATGGAAATAATCTGCGTTGGCAACGAACTGCTGATCGGGAAGACGCTGAACACGAACGCCCTTTGGATGGCAAAACGTGCAACCTCCTTGGGAATTGTGGTGAAGCGAATAACGGTTGTAGGCGACTACGTCGATGAGATTGCCGTAGCCACGGTTGAAGCCCTCCAGCGAAAACCACGGTTCATGATAACCACAGGTGGCCTTGGTCCAACATTCGACGACAAGACGTTGGAAGGAATTGCCAAAGCCCTAAACCGCAAGCTAGAAGTCAACGAGGACGCACTCAAGATGGTTAGGGAGAAATACGAAGCCTTCGCCAAAGAAGGAAGAATAGAAGAGGTTGAGTTAACGCCGCCAAGAGTAAAAATGGCAACCCTCCCAGAAAAAGCTAAGCCCTTGCTCAATCCAACTGGAACAGCCCCAGGAGTGATGATAGAGGTCGATGAGACATTTTTGATGGCCTTGCCAGGTGTGCCTTCAGAAATGGAAGCCATCTTTGAAGATTCAATTGTGCCTCTGCTCAAGAAGGCAGGAGGAAACGTCATGTTTTTCGAGGCAAGCATTTTTGCAGACAACATGATGGAGTCAACTCTGGCTCCTCTAATCGACCAAACGATGCATGACAGCGCATATGTTTACATAAAATCCCACCCGAAAGGCGAAGAGAACATGCCTCACATAGAACTACACTTCTCAACCGCAGCGAAGGATTCCAAAAGCGCTAAAGACCGCTTGGGAAAAGCCATCATTCAACTCTCAGAATTGATAGAGAAAAGCGGCGGAAAAGTCACCGTACAACAAAAGAGCCAAATCAGACCATGAAGACGCTGACTCACGCACGTTAGAAGCAAGTTCAATCTATATAGAATCGGCTTTCCTTTCCGATTTGGGGGTTTCCATACAGGTTCACACGGACAACATGGTAAAATCGACTTTGAAGGATAGATGGAAGTTAGCTCTGGCTTACAAATCTCCATTTCAGCCGCGGACAGAAGATATCTCCCGAAAAGTCCACTCTTAGTCTGGTTTTCCAGCTTTTCCCAATAGCCAATAATTAATCAGTTGCTTAAAAAGAATGATAGAATTTACCTCCATTTGCTTGTTCTCACCATCTTCTTCATATATTGTGTCAACAGTTCTTGAATCTTGTCTATATCCAAAAAATAGAGATTCCTTCGATTTACTTTCTCTATTATCTTGTCTTTGGCATTGTCCGTAAATCTTCCAGTAATGGCGACAATGAGGTCAGAAATGTATCTTTTCTCTCTGCTTGTAGTGTTGACATAGGACATCGAAAATGCATCTTCAATCTGTGCGATGATTTGGTCTATTTCTGCCCCAGCTTCCCCCGACAAATCTCCAGCTTTAGCTTGCACTCCATAATTTCTCCTTACGCCAAACTTATCGATTTCAGAAAAAGTTACGTCTTTCCCGAATTCACGCTTTCCATGGTTATACTTGACATCTACAAAACCCATGTTCCTAAATAATGGCAATAGCAATTCGATGGCGAATTTCTTTTCGTCATTCAAGATTTCGCTGGAAACTTCCTCTCCTTCCAGAAGCCTTTCGGTGTGACCCTCTATCTCACGAACAATTTCCCTAAACCTTCTAAGTGCTTTGTTAATCGGCATATCTTCACGCAAGAAAATGTCATATCGAAAGAAAATGTGTGCTCCATCGTCATCGATTTCAGCGAACTCTACATCCTTCTCAGACTTCTTGCGAATCTCAATAGCTTTCTTCATTGCATTAACATATTGGAGAGCACCGAACTTATGGTCCCAGTATTTTCGATAAATGTGAATATCCATACTGGCTATTCCCGTGTGCTTTCTATAGCTAGAAATCTGCCCTTCAAAGACAATGGTATTTCCTTTTAGAGGATACAGCCAGAAACCAGTCGGAATTGAGCCTATGTTGAAGCCTTTGAAGTCTTTAACTTGAGCCTCAACGTAGTTCTCCTCTTCTGAATAGAATTCTTTACCGTTTATTCTGAAACCAATGGTATCGCCATTTTCTTTGATAAGAGTGACCTTATCCTTCAAGAATTCACAACCCTAATAGACTATTGACAAATTCTTTCGGTTCAGCTATAACTTTTCCGCAAACTCGCCTTCCTAATCACTATCCTCAAATCATTATTAGTAACTTCGACAGAAATATAGCATCATGTTGCCAGATTACCCGAAAATGAAGAAATATCTTGAGAAGAGATTCTCCGATGCCATAAAAGATGAGATCCAGAAAGATCCATTACTGTCCACATTGAAGGTTCGGAAGGTTCACGAAGGAGATGTTTTAGTATCCTCTAGTGTCGAAGGGTTCTCCGAAAGAATAGAATATAAGGAAATCTCTGCGAAGTTCGAGATCAAGAACGAGGAAATAATTGAAAAAGGTCCAGATGCCTATTTTTCCAGAGTGAAACAGATCGCAAAGGAGATTGGGGGACAACAGTCCCAGATTTTCATCAAGAAAATGGATGAAGTAACTCAGAGAACGGGTAATGTTGTGAATGCCAAGGCAAGACCACTTTCGCCACAGCTGATTCTGGAAGCCTTGGAAAAAATCGCATTTGATTTCGACGAACATGGCAATCCGATCTTTCCAAGTCTTGTTGTAAGTCCTCAACAATATGAAAAAATCAAAAAGGAGATCCCAAAATGGGAATCTGACCCTGATTTGCGTACGAAGCACACAGAGCTGATAGAGAAGAAAAGGAAGGAGTGGCTTGATAGAGAGAGTAATAGAAAATTGGCTGACTAACACTAACGAAAGAGGATATCAGATTCCGTTTTGTCAATATTTGATTTCTATGGGGTATACAATACTTGGCATGTCGTTTCATGGTCCGATGGAGCAAGGCAAAGACATTATCGCTATCGACGAAAAGAAAATCCCCTGTGCTTTCCAGCTGAAATCGGGAGATATTAATGCAAGCGTTTGGAGAAGCATAAAAGGCGAAATCGATGAGTTAGTAGAGATTCCCATCAAATATCCGTCAGTTGACAAGAGCATCAATCATAGGTGCATTCTCGTTACTAACGGAAGAATTACCGAAAAGGTGAGAGTGGACGTAGACGATAGAAATGCGAATTTCAAGCAAAAAGGTCTGCCTGAACTTGAGATAGTAACTGGTTCTGATCTACTAAAGCGATTCATCGATGTTCACGGCTCATTTCTTCCAAGACAACCAACGGACTTTAGATTATTCCTAGAGCTTTTCTTGTTTGATGGACGAGAATTGCTCAGGAAAAAGCTCTTCACAAAGTTTATAGAGTCTGTGCTTTTGACCGAAGAGGAAAAAGAACTAGATCTCAAACGTAAGATAGCCAGTAGTGTTTTGCTATCACAATATGTTCTGCAACCTTTTGAGTCACAGATGAACCACATATCGATAATTGAAGGTTGGACAACATTCTGTAGCTATGTGCTTGGCTTGGTAGAGAAATATGGACTAAAAGATGAGAGTTGGCGACAGTCTTACAATATTATCATGGGAAAAATAAACTACCAGCTTGAAGCATTGAAGAGCGAATTCTTTTCGAGAAAAAACTATATCGAAGGATACTGGGATGGTGGCTTGTTTTATAGATCAAGAATGACGATAGTCCTTGGATGGTTGTCTGCGTTCGAGTTGTTCAACAAGCAGATAGATAGCGGCTACGAAATAGACAACAGAATCCTTGAATCCGTAAGCAAATACTACAAAGTAGCAACTTGGTTCTGGGGTGAATCAGCTACTCCGCTTTTTGTAATGATGAGCCTTTTGACACGTGAACATGGGGAAACATCATTGTCGAACAAAATAATCTGTGATCTGATTATCGACATTACATCTGAAAATCGTTTTCGGGATGGGGATGGTTTGCCAGACCCGTATTATTCCGTAAATCATGTCATCCGCCATTTCTATGGATCACGAAAACAGAGAATTGATATGAGTTCTTTCTTGGGTTCATCATATCACTTGGCAGCCCTTGTTGACATTCTAGTGCGAAGGAACAAGAGAGATTTGCTCGGTGAACTATGGAAACATGTTTCGCATATTCAAACCAGTGAGCTGAACCCAAGACCACTATGGAAGTCATTTATGTGGCGATGCGACAAGGGAGAACAAGTCGAGAAATTCTACAAAAACCCTCAGAGTTGGAAAGAGCTTCGTGAAGAATCAATGAAGTCAAGTGACTTAGATCTGCCAAGAACACTAGCAAAGAATCCATTTTCTCACTATTTTCTGATATGCTATCCACACAGACTGAACAGAATTATGGTCAAACTGATTGATAGAAGCTTAGAGTAGGGATTTATTGTTCCAATGCCACTATACGCAGAGAAAAGAGGATGCCGAAGTCGGTCTAAACCCGACTTCGATATGCATTGTTCTCGTTCCAGACGATGCTATCATTGTCGAAATGTATCAGTTCTAGGTTCCTAAGGATTTCCAAATATTCTTCTGCAACACCACGTCTTATCCCGTGGAACTGCATTTCCCAAGGTTGTGGAATGTGAAACCCATATCGATGCTTGGTATCCACCAAGTCGCTTTGCCCCCAGACATTCTAGGCATAATCTTGTATAGAGCGAACCTCAGTGGACCATAATTTAGTTTCAGTTTGAATGGTGCCAAGGTGCTTTTCCATAGAGAAACCAAAGACACTGTAAGAGCTAACATACTCACTGCAATCGATACAAACTGGAATTCCATGCACTAGATTCTGGTGGAAGTCATTATTTAAAATGTGCCACCTCTATCCCAACGGCAGTTGCCGCAAGAAGAAAAGGAGGTATAGGCGCGCGCGCAATCCTACTTTTTCTTCTTTTCCTTTTTTGGATTTCAAATCTATATTTTCGGGGATTTTTCCGGCGCCATACATGATGGAAGCTACTAGATACAGCAGAGAACCAGAAGGAACGGCAAGCATCAAAACCCCAAAAGCTCAAGGTTCTTGCTCAGCAAAGCATATTTGAATCCAAATAGGGGGCCCTAGAACCGTCTCACACACAAACCCAACCCAAAACATGAACCCCAAACCCATATTAACCGTTCATAACAGCCTTTAATCGAGCAGACAACAACATTTTCTATGAGAAGACTAGGACAGAAACTCTCTAACACGCTAACAGTAGTAACGGTCTTGCTTGCACTCTTCTATCTGCTTCCGAACTGCCTATCAAACACCAGCAATTCCTATCAACTTCTCAACCACCCAGACGGCTCCACTTACTACAAGCTGAATGTCACGGTTCCACAATCACTCTACGAGTATTATCAAGGAAAAACTCATCAGCTAAACTCGGAAAACGATTTCGCAAAGTTCGTCACGCCTTATGCTTTAAAGCCCATTGCAGACAGCCTCCTTGAAATCTATGCTGATGATGAAGATTTCGCAAACGGGGCTTTGATGATTGCCCATCAAATGCCCTACAAGGTGACTGCACCTTCAAAATACCCTGTGGAGACGATTGTGGACAATGAAGGCGACTGTGATCTTTTTTGTTACATTACTGCCTCAATAATGAAGGCAAATGGGCTTGATGTAGTGCTTCTGTATTATGAACTTGAAACACACATGAACATTGGCATCAGCCTTTCCCATGTTCCCCGCGATTCGAGAGGCGAAGCCTTCTACGTCACTAACAACAACGTCAAATATTATGTAGCTGAGTGCACTGGAGGAATGGCACAAGGCGGGTGGAGAGTTGGAGAATGCCCTGAGGAATTGGCCAATGCTAGTGCGCAGGTGATAACTCTAGAAAGTTGCGAGCAATCTGCACCAGGACAAGTTTCAGCAGCCTACAAAGCACTACAACCTTCCACATTGATACTGACTTCTTCAACCGCCTATGCCATTCAAGGAACCACAATAACCCTTTCAGGCCAGCTTTCACCAAACCTGCAAGAAAAAAACGTCACCATCTACTTTAAGGCGAACAATTCACCTTGGATGGCCCTAGACACAGTCAAAACAGACTCAAACGGACATTTCGATTATGCTTGGAACATCAATGCTGGCGGCATATGCTACCTCCGTGCGAGCTGGTCTGGAGATGATGATTATGCGCTGGCAGAAAGCCCAATACGAACAATAACAAGTCTATCTACATTCTTCATTTTGCTTCTCGTCATCACAGTGATCCTCGTTTTCGTTGGGGCCTTCGCGTATCTTATGTCAAGACAAACTCAACAAGGGTACGTTGAACCGCAAGCACCCGAAATCCCATCTTAACAGAAAAGGTTTTTACTTAAGGATGAAGGCTGGTACCTTAACATAGCTCCTTAATTCCAAAAGAGGATGACCCAAGAATGTTCATAGTATTCATGATCGGGACAGCTGGATCCGGAAAGTCGCAGCTTACAGCAGCCTTCAGTGAATGGTTGAGAATGGCCAAACAAGACGTTTCAATAGTGAACCTTGACCCTGGGGCTCTGACATTGCCGTACTCGCCGGATGTGGACGTGCGCAACTACGTTGACATTGAAAAACTGATGGAAGAGTATCGTTTGGGTCCAAATGGAGCCTTAGTTGTGGCTGCTGACCTGATTGCAGATGATATTGAGAAAATCTCCAGAGAAATTGAAGAATTACAGTCCGACATCATCTTGGTTGACACGTCGGGACAGATGGAGCTGTTTGCCTTCAGGGCAAGCGGACCCTACATAGCTAACGAACTTACGAAAGAGCAGAAAGCCATAGTCTACCTGTTCGACTCAGTTTTCTCTGCAGATCCCCTCAACTACGTTTCAAACCTCTTCCTTTCAGCCACAGTCTACAACCGTTTTCTGCTACCACAAGTGCACCTTCTATCAAAAAGTGATCTGCTACCGAAAAAAGAAGCCAATAGAATTATTGACTGGTCTACCAACCAAGAACTCTTGGCAAACTCAATTGAGCAAAGGCTTGAAGGTACGAAGCGTTTACTGAGCATAAACATGATGCATGCAATTCACAAGCTTGGCTTAAGGTTTTTGCTGCTTCCAATATCAGCCAAAACGAACCAAGGAATGACGAACCTCAACATAGCGTTGGAGCGTTTCCTGGCTGGAGGAGACAAGTACACGTACTAGAAGAAAGTGAGGCTTAGTCCTAGCGATCATCGAGAAGTGTCCATGCAGCAGCCAGCCCGCCCATTTCAGCCTCTTCCAGAGTATTTGCGCTCGTTATTACTATCACGTCGTTCTCCTTGGGTTCCAGAAGCGCCAGTAACTGCTTTGCGGCTGTCGGAAAATCCTCAGCCAAGTTCTCACTGACAGATGGAATTATTAGATGTCCTGCCTTGAACGTGATCGTCGTGGCACTTTTTGCGCCCCTTACAACCGCGGCATCCCTTTGCTCCATTCCAGACTTGAGCTTGTATCCACGATCTTTGATCAGTATGGCAAAACTGTAGTCTGCACTCGTGAGTTCGTTCTTTCCAAGTTGGGCTTTTTTGATTGTCGATTGATACTCTTTTAATAGATTCGAGCCTTCTTTAGTGAGCTTACATCCAATTTTTGATGTAGTTATCAGATTTGCATTTTTGAGCCGACTCACTATAGTGCGTATAGCCCCTTCTCCAATCTTCAGATTCTCAGCAAGCTGGTTGCGTCCGACAGGTTTCTCCCCTATTAGCTCGATTGCACGCAGCACGTGGAAGACGGAGAACGTTGGCAGTGGACCTGGTGCCTTTTCACCTGTGATTTCTTCTAGGTCTTTTTTGAATAAGTAAGGCATGCGTTTCCACATTAGTAGCTGGGATTGGCAGTTATTAAATTGTTGACGTGGAAAATCGGGCAGGGCTTCGAAGCCTCGGCTGTTAAACCTTGCTTCTGCTGAAGTACTGTCTTACTATCCCTGCTGTTAGGGCAATCAGACCTACGGCTAAGAGATAGACGAGTGGATAAATGAATATCGAAAGCAAACTTTCATACGTGACTCCTGAAGGCAGCTGAGGAGTGAAAAACACGGCAACCCATATTATGACGAACGTTGCTATGCATCCGATTCCAAGACCGGTAGAAAGACCGTAAGTGAAGCCGCTTCTGTCTTCGTTGTTATCGCTAGACTTTGGCCTAAGGTTTTTCTGCTCTGTTGCTCCTTCTATGACTTGATACTCTTGTTCAAGCTCTGGCGGAGCTTCTTGTCCTTGTTGAACGTTTTCCTCAGAATGCACGCCTTCTCGTGATTCTTGTTGGGAGTTTTCCATGGCGTTCGCCCTTGGCTTGCTTTGTTGTTGCTGTGACCTAATAAAAGTATTCAATTTTACATTCTAATTCAGAATAAGAATTGGCAATACAGAAGAATCCTGAAAAATACTATTTTGAAACAAGCTTAGGAATAAGCTGATCTATGTAGTCCTTGAGTTTGTTCCACTCATCTAGACCCGTTATGTTAAGCTTCTGCTTTCTTTTCCACACACCATTTCTATTGACCCAAAGGTAAACCCCGAGTGCCCTCTTTCCCTGTGATTCGAAAATGACTATTGCTTTCCACCATTTTTGGCTTTTGAAAACCGTAACATACTCGATCACCTTGTAGAATTCGGATATGGGCAGTTTTTCTTCAGCCTTCTCAGTCATTGTCTTCACCTTTTTCTCTCATGAAGTCTGGTCTTCAACCATTTAAGCGTTTTACCAAGAAAACTAGAGCCCACGAAAAATACCGTTAG
Organism: Bathyarchaeia archaeon; assembly: GCA_041500425.1. Taxonomy (GTDB): domain Archaea; phylum Thermoproteota; class Bathyarchaeia; order Bathyarchaeales; family Bathycorpusculaceae; genus JBGQME01. Next base: position 67,068 of record JBGQME010000007.1, read on the forward strand.
CAAGCACGGTCATGCTTGAGCCGTTCTTGAAAGAGGCTTTCACCGTGGGCTTCGATATCAGAAAATCCAGATGATTTTTGGAAGGGTTCTTTCCGCACGGAAAATCAGAGTTGTTGCCGAAGGCTATGTGAATTGTGCCAAGCAATTTCTCAGCTTCAAGAAATTCCTGAGTGAATCTTGCTTTGGGATTTATTCCAAAAGCAAATTCGCCAACAGTGCTGGAGTTTTCATCTGTGTTTAACGAGTCTCTGACTCTTTTCAACACTTGGGAATCTTTGGATGACGAGGCATGCACCTTGCCTTCTCGGACAGTCAACTTGACTGGGGTATTTAGTGGGCCTATTCCGCCTATAGCCATATCGCAGATTAGTTCTCCTTCGAGGGAGTTTTCCACTGGCGCCACGATGACTTCGCCTGTTGGAAGATTCATCCACTTCATTGTTTTCATGTCAACTATGGTATCGGTGAAGAAAGGTCTCCCTTCAGCGCTTAGGGAGAGATTTGTGTCGCTCGGATTCGCGATTTCAACCCTGTCTGCCTTGTCTAACTTCTTGATGAGAGTATTCGCAAAGGCTTGCATTTGCCAATGTTCCTCGGGTTTGAGCGTCAAAGCTCCTTCTGTGAGCATGTCTAATGTGACACCAGGACAATGCCCCAAACGTGCTTTATGCTCTTCGGTTTCACGTTTGATGAGCTCTATTCGAAACTGTGCCTCTTCACGGATTCCGCGCAATAGATTAATGTAAATGTCCGGCGGCTGTTTTAGAATCTCTAGAGCTTGTTTTGGAATTTCCTTTCGGAAAGCTTTTGGACTGGTTTTAAATGGCGTTAGTCGTGTTTGAAGACCGAGCTTCAAGGCACCATTTGTAAATGCCTTGCCAATGTCGGTCTTCTCGTCATCGCAAAAGATAACTATGCTCTCACCTTTTCGGGCTTGTAAAACGCAGTCTAACGCATTTTTTGCAGCTTCCCAAGCTTCCACGTAAGCACCAACTTGAGGTAGATTACATTTGACTAGATGATAAGTGTTGGGTTCAGAATAGCCTACCTATTCCTTTTAGATGCAAAGTAAAACGGAATCATGCATATCAAAACTAGCCCGGAAAGTGCAAAATAGGCTATGTAATTAGCTTCGGATATGAAAATCGACGTTGGCGCGAGGTTTATGATTCTGCCAATCATCAGTCCAACTTCCATTAGGACCAAGATGCTTGCATAGTATTCCTTGCCGAACGAATCGCCATAGTACGCAAACCATGAGAGGGTAAAAGCTCCTGCAAATCCTGAAAGCAAAGACAAGGCTACGATTTCCTGCATTGTTGATGCATACCCTATGACAAAATACCACACAACGTTCAGGATCGTGCCCACTATGGCGAAGCTCACGCGTGTTCCTTTGATGTCTGAAAGCCAATTGACCAAGAAGGTGACACAAGAGATCAAAATAGCGCTTGCGGCTAGAACCAATCCCATGCTAAAGAATGTGCCAGAAATGCTGTGGACAAAGAAGGGGTAGGCAACCCAATAAGTCTCAGAGAAGCCTAGAATTATGAAGGTTAAGAAAAAAATGACGAACAACCTGTTTTTTGGGATTGAGAATCGCCGAGTCTCAGGCTTGAATTTTATTTGTATGGATAAAATGAAGGCTACCAAGTATAAGATGACCGCGACCGCAAACAGTGTCGTAAAGTTAGAGTTTTCGATGATGAAGCCGCCTGCTGCTGGTCCAATAATGCTTGCGAGCGAGGGAATTATTGAAGAGAAGAGACTTACAGTTCTGGCGCGCACCTTTGATTCTCCTAGCCTGAATTGGAGAAGGTTGAAGCTGGGCCAGAAGGTAGCTATACTCAACCCGTAGGCTAGTCCTAAGATGATTGGGTCTTTGAAGCGCATCAAGACAATGAAAAACAGCATGGTGAAGAAGATTCCAAAACTGAATATCCTCTCGAAGTTTTTGACCCATTTCAACAGAATCAGCGGTAACAAACCTATGACTATGAATGTGAAAAGCAGTATCTCGGTTATTTGCGTGATGTTTAGGCCTAACTCTCTGAAGTAGATTGGGAGGAAGCTTCCTGAGAGGTTGCTGGTTATGAAGAATATGCTGACGGCAATTGCTAGGGTTTTGACTGAACTGGTTTGCACTGTTGCACCTCAAACAAGAATAAGGCAATAGAAGGTGGTATTTAATTCAAAGCATAGAACATCCGATCAGTGATCTAGATGGGTGAGATTTTCCCTTCAGCCAGCTCCATACAGAATTTCTCTATGTTCTCAAGTTCATAGTCGAGCAGATCATTTATGTCGCGCTTAACCTTGCTTATGTGATTGTCGCCCTTCATCACAACTTGAGCCGCTGCAACTGCAGGATGATCGATTGGGCTTCCAATCTTGCTCAGTAGCCAAATGTAAACTTCCTCCAGGTCTGGCACCTTCTCGTAGATGGATTGAGCCAATTTGAATGTCAGGAAGTTGTAGATCTTGCCAACATGGCTCACTGGGTTTTTGCCCGCCGCAGCCTCGGAGCAAAAGGGCCTATTTAGTGACATTAATCCGTTGACGCGGTTTCCCCTGCCTACTTGTCCCGAGTCACCGCTGTCTGCGCTCGTTCCCAAGACTGTTAGGTATATTCCTCCTAAGCCTCTTTTGGGAACGTCTAAAGTGTTTAGTTGCACATCCACACTCTCGAAATCCGTGTTGACCGCGGCAAACTTGTGGATTTCCTCGAGAATTTTTGCTTTCTTTTCGAAATAGTCCTCTTCGTTGTTTATGAAGCGGTCGACGAAAGCCACCGCAACTGTTAGATGTAGGTCATTGTTGTTCCTGAAGCCCATGACTTTAATGTCTTCGCCGGATTCGGGAAAGCGTTGCTTGAACTGCTTGGAGTTTAGGAATTGTTCAGTCTGCAAGACTATTTTCTCTGTTCTGGTGATGGGTGCGTAGCCGACCGCGGCTGACGTGTCGTTCGCGCCTAGCACGTGTCCTTTTCGTTTGAAGATGTCTGTGAGTCCTGCTGAGCCAGGTTTTAGCTCGCTCTGATACTTAACGTGCTCAGCCGGATCGATGAAACGCATATTCTTCTTGAACCAGTTCTTGGCAACATTGATGGCTATCGCATCAACGTCTATTTTTTCGCCGTTGAATTGTGATGTTGCTCTGTCGCCAAACACGAAGAGCATGGGCTGTTTGACTCTGCCTCCGCCGAAAGCCACTTCCGTTTCGCCTGCTACAAGCAAGGACTTGTCAACATTGTGGTGCAATATTGAGCCTGCTCTTTTCATGTACTCTTTGCTTAGGCCTATGGAAACTTGGTCCATTACCGCATCACAAATGTAATCTGGATGCCCGCGGCCTTTTCTTTCAACTATTTCTAGGCGCTGCTTTTCAAGTGGCGTCTGTTTCAAGTCTTCTACGACTATGTTTCGCATGGTCTTAGTCTTCCTTTTTGTGAAGTTTATGCTGTATGCGCAGGAACAGATATATATCTTACTGTATTAACTTATAAGGAGAAATAACTGGGGGTTATTTTTGGCAATCACTGGTGGTCTGATCAAGAGGCTAAGAACAGAGGCAGGATTGACCCAGAAAAAACTGGCGGAGCTTGCTGGGGTTTCGCAGGCGCATATTGCGAAGATCGAGCGGGGGAAGGTTGACCCGAGGCTTTCAACGGTGAACAAGGTTCTGCAGGTTTTGACCGCGGGGAAACAGAAGAGGTGCAAGGACATAATGACTAAGGGAGTTCTCTCTGCAAGGCCAAATGATAGTATATTGAAAACAAGCGACGTCATGATGCGCTACGCTATTTCCCAAATGCCCGTGATGGACAGAAACAGAGTTGTCGGAACCATAACCGAAGAGACGATAATCAGAAATCTGCGGTCAAATCTAGCCGAAGAAAGAGCCAAGAACGTCATGGATAGGCCTTTGCCGACAATTCAGGAAGAAACAAGCATTGACGCGATTTGTCCCTTGTTGGAGACGCATCCAAGCTTGCTAGTGGCCAGAGGCAAGGAGATTGTCGGAATAATAACACGCTCCGACTTGCTGAAGACGATAGGTTGAGGCTTCATTATTCGCTATTCGCTTGACAGAAATGGAACAGATATACGTTCTGTAGGCCCCCTACCCCCCTTATATATACCTTGAACCAACATTTGACTGGTGAAAGCGTTTTTGGAGGGAACCTAGTAGTTTTCTATTCTTCTGTTATAGAAGTATTCTACAGAACGGATAAAGCGAAGCACTCTTTTATTATCTAGGGGGGAGGAGAAAAGTTGCGGATAAAGCTTGCTGTGTTGTGGTTTGCTGTAGCCGTGTTGATTGTTATGGCTGGTTTTCCGAAGGAGGGTTTGGGTGACCAGTTGTCTGCTTGTTTGCCTGCTTGCAGTAGCGTTGTTGATAAGATGCCTAGTCAAGCTTTCTATGTTGAGGTTGCTTTCAAGAATACTGGGACAACCGAAGGTTCTTGGTTTGTTAACGTAGCTTTTGAGGGTGAAAAATGGGTTTGGAGCGGAGCGTTGCAGAGTCTGGCTCTCAAATCTGGAAAGACAAAGACCTTGTCTTGGAATGGATCGGTTCCTGCAGAAGCACCCATAGACTCAGTTGCTAGGCTTATAGTCTACTACAACGATTCTTTTATCGCGCTCAACTGGTGGATTCACGTAGTTTCAGGCGCGGAATTAGCGATAACTTCAAGCACAGTACGATAAACAGCTGCTGGTTGATACAGTTTCGATTCTTTGAATTCTAACATTCTTTTTTAGCTAAAAATGTACTAAAAGCTGATAAACATCCCTATGCTTATTTGGCGACCATACCTGGGGGAAGCCAAAACGGGCTGCGGTGTCTTCGCTGCAATAAATTATGAAAATCAGCCCATATTCCCCTTCATATACTGGGGGCTAAGAGCTCAAAATCATAGGGGCCACCAGTCACACGGCTTCCTCACGTACTGTGACAGGAAGTTTCACGTTCACCGTAGCCTCGACCTCGTGCCGAAGATCAAGTCAAGCGCCATCCAAGAATGGTTTGGGCGGCTTCCTGGAAACGTGGGCATTGGAAACGTCAGATACACAACTTCTGGAAAGACTGACGAAAAATCGTTGCTGAAGGGCACGCAACCTATAACTGCCTCACGAAATGGGCTGAAACTAGCCATTTCCTTCAACGGCAATGTTGTTAACACGTTCCAGCTTGCTAAAGAAATAAAGACCAAGTTTTCAGACTTTTCCTACGAGTGCGACGCTGAACTGGTCTGCCATAAGCTCATGATTGAGCTTCTGAAAGGCAAAGGGCTAACATCAGCTGTAAAAGCGTGCATGCAAGAAATTGACGGAGCCTTCTCTGTAACTTGTGTAACACAAGATGGCGATTTCTTCGCGTTCAAGGACCCCCATGGGATAAGGCCTCTATGCGCAGGGCACAGCAGAGATGGCTTTACCTACGCTTTCTCATCAGAAACCGTGAGTCTAGACATAAACGGTTTTGAAAGGGATTTCGAACTGGAGCCCGGCGAGTTTGTGAAGGTCTCACGAAGCGGCTTTCTTAGACAAAAACTCGTAGAAGGCGAGAGAAAGGCCTTTTGCTCTTTCGAGTTTGCCTATTTTGCTAGGCCTGACTCACGATTTGACGATAAGTACGTTTATGAGATTCGGGAGGAGTTTGGCAGAAACCTTGTCAAAGAAAACCCTGACATTGCTAAGAACGCAGACATAATCCTCTCCGTGCCTGAAACAGGCGACGACTCTGCCATGGGAGTCCATGAGCAGTCTGGAATAAGATGGGAAAGAGCGTCGCGAAGGCATCGATATGTTACTGAAAGAGCCTTCATCCTGCTCAATAAGGAGCGGCAGTCAACCATCGATAGAAAAATCAACATTTTAGGACCAAAGATCAAAGGAAAGCGAGTAATAGTCACCGAAGACAGCATAGTCAGAGGAGAGACCACCAGAATCACGATAGAAAAACTTCGCAGGATGGGCGCCAAGAAGGTATACATGTTTGTCACGTTTCCCCGCATAGTCGGTCCATGCCTCTATGGCATAGACATGGCAACATACGGTCAACTCATAGGCTCAAATCACAATCCTGACGAAATAGCAAAGATCATAGGCGCCAACGCAGTATGCTATCAGTCAATAGAAGGCTTAGTCAAAGCAACTGGCTTCACACGTGAACAGCTTTGCACGGCATGCATAACAGGCGAATACCCTACGCCGATGGCTCAGAAGATAGCCGATATTATGAAGAAGAAGTTCCTTGAAGGCTACCAAGAAACAGGCAGAATATACGAAATAGAAGAAGCAATGAAGACATCATAGCGACAAAGCAAATTAGGCTTTCCAACTCCTGATAGAGTCTGACGGGTCAATCATGGAGAAAATAGGCATACTAGTAGTTTCATACGGCTCAAGGGAAGTAGCCATGATAGACGCTTTCTTGAGAAGCGGAGAATATGAAGTTGATATCTTCGTCGCTGACAAACAGCTAAACCCTTTTAACGTGAAAAACGCGGTCAAGCATGTTGTGATTCCGGACCTTAACATTGAGGCAATCTGCCGATTTGCAGAGGCGAACAAGGACAGGATTGATTTCGGCATCGTTGGTCCTGAAAAACCCATAATTGAAGGCGTACGCAATCTTGTGGAGAAGCGAACGGGCATACCCATGATCTGCCCGACCAAGGAATATGCCATAGAGGAAAGCAAGGTCCAGCAGAGACTATTATTTCAAAGAATAGTGCCGGAAGTAAACCCCCGCTTCAGGATCTTCAACCCAAAGGACTACAAGAGCACTGGGCAAGTCAAGAAGGCTGTTTACAGTTGGCTTGACGACCTTCAAGACAGGGCAGTGGTCAAACCTGACAGGCCTGCTGCTGGAAAAGGCGTGGGCGTGTGGGGCGACCACTTCACAAGCCGCGAGCAGCTGTTTGAGCATTTCCTTTCAAACTTTCGGTTCGGTTCAGTCATCATAGAAGAGAAAGTCGAGGGCGAAGAGTCAAGTTTTCAGGCTTTGTCTGACGGGAGACACCTTGTCTCGTTACCTGATACGAGAGACTATAAGCGGGCCTTCGATGATGACAAGGGACCGAATACTGGTGGAATGGGTTCCTACAAAAGTGTAAGCGACGTATTGCCCTTTCTATCAAGCGACGATAGAGCTAAAGAAATGGAGATTGTTGGCAAGATCTTCAACAAGTGGAAGGAAAAAGACAACGTCGGTTTGAGAGGCATCCCTTTGTACGTGGCTTTCATGCATACGGGCAAAGAGTTGAAGATTCTTGAGAACAACAGCCGACCTGGAGACCCGGAAATAATAAACATAATCCCCATCCTGAAAGATGACTTCGCTGACGTTTGCTTCAAGATACTGGAAGGCAGTTTGACACGTGTTGATGTGGAAAAAGTGGCGACTGTCGTGACTTACAAGGTGCCGCCAAACTATGGTGGATTTGCCGATGCGTTTCCAAACCTTGTAAACAAGGCTGAGATTGGCAGGCCAGTCAACTTAGCCAGAGCCTACGAGCTGAATAAGAAGTATGGCGATAGACTCCGTGTATATCCGGCATCTATGGAATTGCGTCAACGCAAAACCTATGCTTTGAAGTCCCGAGCCGTGTGCGCAGTAGGCATAGCCGAAGACATTGAAGAAGCTAGACGGATTTCTCTTGAAGGAATAGAGGCCATCAAGGGTGGCGGGCTTTGGAGTAGGACCGACATAGCTTCCGATAAGCATGTTGAGAATAGCAGAAGGCACATGGCAGCGCTGAGACGTGAAGCTGCATGACAAGAGTCTTCATATCCGACTGTGAAGGACCGATTTCAAAAAATGACAATGCTTTCGAGCTGACTTCTCATTTCGTTCCAGACGGTGGCAAGCTGTTCACTGTGATAAGCAGATATGATGACGTGCTTGCAGATGTCGTGAAAAAAGCTGATTACAGGGCAGGCGACACGCTGAAGCTTGTATTGCCATTTCTAAAGGCGTATGGAGTCACGGACGAGAAAATGCGAGGTTTTTCACGTGAGCATCTTCTTCTGATCTCAAATGCGAAAGTCTCGCTGAAACATGTGAAAAGTGTTGCTCCTGTCTTTATCGTCAGTACTAGCTATGAGCATTACATAAGGGCGCTTTGTCAAGCCCTTGACTTTCCCTACGAAAATACCTACTGCACGAAGGTCAACATTGACAAGTACGGCATGACAAAGCAAGAGGTGCAAGCATTAAAGCAGATTGCAAGAGAAATTGCACGAATGCCTATTATCGAGATTCCTTATGGGGCGAATTCTCTCAATGACCTTTCAGACGATGACCAAAGAGTAGTTCGACGACTTGACGAGATCTTTTGGAAGGAGATATCCTCTTCTGTTTGCAGACGAATGTTCTCTGAAGTTAATCCTGTGGGCGGCAAGGAAAAGGCTGAAGCCATAAGCGACGTAACGAAAAGGCTAGGAGTGACGGTAACAGGTGTCATGTACGTGGGTGATAGCATAACCGACGAAAAAGCCCTTAGACTAGTGAAGGAAAATGACGGTTTAGCCGTATCCTTTAATGGTAATCCATACGCCATAGAAAATGCTGAAATCGCCATTCTATCCGAGACCAGCCTAACAACAGCCGTAGTCGCTGATGCTTTCTGCAGGCTTGGAAAACAACAGACTCTGAGACTAGTCAAGAACTGGAATCGCGAAACGTTGAAAGAAAGCCAGATAGACCAATCATTGCTTAACCAGCTTTTCAAGGTTTATCCTCGAGAGTTGCCCAAAGTTAAAATAGTAATGAGCGAAAACATGCAAACTTTAGCCAAGGAGAGCAATGATTTTAGAAAGAAGGTCAGAGGAGAAGCAATTGGGAGACTAGGATGAATGGTGAGAAAAGTCGAAGTCGAGGACACTTACGCGGAAGCTTTTGACGGTTTCTACTGCAGACTCATTGTTACCGCAGATGATGAGGAAACGTTGCGAAGGGCGGCTGAAGATGCGACTGCAACTCCTTCTGGCGTCATAGGCCGATTGGACAACGGCGTTGAAAGATATCTTAGTAAGAAAGAAACACCTGACAAACGAAAGGGGGCCATTCTGCAGTTCTGGAAGGGGATTGACAGAGGAAAGCCTATGGAGGACATGATTAAACGTTTCGAAAAGGAGCTTTCCTATCGGATTCGCCAAGACATACTTGTCAAGCCCTTCACCGCGATCTTTGACGCGTTATCAGTAAAGCCTGAAGGCAAGTTCGATATGATGGAACGGGTTGGACACTGCGGAGACGGCTATGAGTGGGAAGAACAGCGTTATGATCGCAGCATGATTGTCGTTCCGATAATGGTTCCTGACTTCCTGATAGAGCGACGCGTCGGCTATGCACGAGGTATAGCTGGGGGCAATTTCTGGATTATGTGCGAGACGAAAGAGGCAGTGAAGGAGGTTGGGAAAGAAGCTTTGGAGGCGATACATGAAGTGGAAGGCGTAATAACGCCTTTTGATATTTGTTCAGCTGGCTCAAAAACTGAAACTCGTTTCCCACTAGTAGGACCTACGACAAATCATCCCTACTGTCCCTCGCTGAAAGAGAAGCTCGGCAAAGAATCAAAAGTATCGGACAACATTAGGTATATTCCAGAGATTGTAATCAATGGCGTTTCACTGCAAGCCGTGAAGGAAGCTATGAAAACTGGCATAGAAGCATCCCGAAACGTTGAAGGTGTGGCAAGGATTTCGGCAGGCAACTACGGTGGAAAATTGGGTGAGTACAAGATATGTCTGCGTGAGTTGTTGTCATGACGCTCTTTGATGGTGTTGGCTTCGGTGCTCTGAATGTGGACAAGCTTTTCAAAGTGAACAGAATAGCTGTGGCGGAAGAAGAAAGCTTTGCAACAGACTATACGGAAGTGTGCGGAGGCTCAGCAGCAAACACAATCGTAGGCTTGGCGAGACTTGGCTGCAAATGCGGGTTTGTTGGAAAAGTCGCTTCTGGCCGCGAGGGCAAAATGTTGGTTGAGGATTTCCACAAAGAAAACGTCAACACCAAAGGCATAATCCACGCAAAACAAGGAAGAAGCGGCACCGTCATGGGATTTGTAGACCAAAAAGGTGAACGAGCATTATACATAGACTCAGGAGTAAACGACACAATCGGGTTTAAAGAAATAGACACGCGATACGCCTATAACACAGAGTTTCTACACTTGTCCTCCTTTGTCGGACAGAAATCTTTTCAAGCCCAGAAAAAACTCTTGGAAGTGCTCCCTGAGAAAGTCAAGGTAAGTTTCGATCCAGGCTCCGTCTATGCAAGACTGGGAATGGATAAGCTGGAGCCAATTGTGAAAAAGACTTTTGCCATGATGCCGAATTCGGGCGAGCTTAAACTTTTGACGGGTGAAAGTGACTATTGCAGAGGTGCCAAGTTCTTGCTTGAAAAAGGTGTCAAGATCGTGGCTGTCAAGCTTGGTGCTAAGGGCTGCTATCTAACCGACGGTAAAGAAAGCCATGTGGTGAAGCCTTTCAAAGTCAGGGTTGTCGATACAACCGGGGCTGGAGACGCTTTTTGTGCAGGTTTTCTATACGGTTTGATCAAAGGTAAAGACCTTTCTTGGTGCGGTAAAGCAGGCAATTTTTTGGCTTCAAGATGCATAATGGAAATGGGAGCGAGAACTGGACTTCCGCGTGCTGAAGACCTAACGCTTCTTGGTTAAGTGTTCGACTAGGCTTTCGAATATTAGTTTTCCATCACCATATTCTGGCATACGTTCTTGTCTTGTCCAGTCTGGCTGTTGCCACCAGTGAAACGCTCTTTCAGGGTGCGGCATCAGTCCGAAAATAGTTCCTTCAGGATTGCATATGCCAGCAATGTCATTGAAAGAACCGTTTGGATTCGTTGGGAATTCTCCTTCTGCACAGTCGCCGTCTTTGCTGCAATAGCGGAAGACTATTTGGTCCTTCTCGTAAAGCTGTTGTAGTAGCTGTTTCTCTTTCTCTTTTGCGAACAGAAATCTGCCCTCTGAATGTGCCACAGGCATGTGCAGGACTTTCCCTTCTGGAATCTTCTGCGTGAATATGCATTTTCTCTTGTTTTCATGCTTAAGCGAAATCCATCGACAATTGTATCCAGGTGGAACATTAGTCGCTAAAGCAGCCTCAGGGTACGGGCTCATGCCCTTGAAGCCTGGAAGTAGTCCAGCCTCAACGAGCACTTGGAAACCATTACAAATGCCCAGAATTGCGCGTTCTCCCTCAACAAAAGTTTTCAACTCTTTGCCGAGCTTCGCCAGGAGCCATCTTGCCCAAATTGCCCCAGCGCGCACATAATCCCCGTAGGAGAAGCCGCCTGGAAACACCAGAGCATCGTATGTCAGAAGATCTCGTCGCTTGACCAAATCGTTCACGTGCACAATTCCAGCTTTAACACCAAGCTCCTCAAAAGCGCGTCTCGTTTCTGCATCGCAATTCGTTCCGCCGACACGCAAGACGCAGACCTTGACCTCTTCTCGTTTCATGGCTCAAGCCTCACTGCTCAACATTTTCTTCCAACTTGCCAGCAAATCCCTGAGCAGAGCGTCAACAACAAGCTCACTGTCTAGTCCTTTGATGCATAGGTGGCGAGTCTTGGTGACTTTGCCGATCTCTGCGCGAATTACTCCTCTCATTAAGGCTTCAAAATCGTTTTTGGCTTTTTCTGGGACTTCTACTAGAAAACGGCTGTTTGACTCTGAGAATAGCACGAGATCGTCGCGATTGATTGCCTCCATTGGAACCTTCCGCAGATCCAACTCCATCCCATAGCCGCCAGAAAAAGCCATTTCTGCCGCAGCCACCGCCAAGCCGCCTTCAGACAGATCGTGGCAAGCCTTGATTAAGCCCAGATCAATCGCCTTAGTGACAGCATTGAACGTTTTCTTGGCTTGACTAGGTCTCACTTTTGGCACGGTTTTTCCAAGAAATCCGCTAAGTCGATAGTATTCTGATCCTCCTAGCTCGGCAAAGGTTTGTCCGATAATATAGATTGAATCATTTGCGGCCTTGACATCTAGAGAAACCGTTGAACGAATATCTGGAATAATGCCTAAAGCGGTAATCAGAAGTGTCGGGGTTACAGGCCCAAGCGGTGACTCGTTGTATAGGCTGTCCTTGCCAGAAATGAATGGTGTCTCAAAGGCCTTTGCGAAGTCGTAACAAGCTTTGCAGGCTCGGACCAGACTGCCAAGTCTTTCTGGTTTTTCTGGGTTGCCCCAGGTGAAGTTGTCAAGCAACGCTATTCTTCGGCCGCCCACTGCGATGTTGTTTCTTATTGCTTCATCTATTGCTGAGGCAGCCATCCAATAAGTGTCGATTTTTCCATAGCTCGGATTCATTCCACACGAGACTGCTATACCCTTCCAAGAGTCCTCTAAAGGCTTGAGCACAGACGCATCATTTGGGCCAGCATACTCGCCCTGCAAGGGCTTAAGAACGGTGTTGCCCTTCACTTCATGATCATATGTGCGTACTACGCTCTCTTTGCTTGCGATGTTAGGCGAAGACAAAAGCTCCATAAGCGTTTCTGATAGGTCTTTCGGTTCTGGAAATGATGGTTCGTTCAGGCGTATTGGTTTGTATTTTGCGATTTTGTTGGTCTTTGGTGGTTCGAAAAGAAATGGAATTTCCATCTCTGCGACTTTTTCGCGTTGATAATGGATCCGCAAAACCTCGTCGGCTGTCAACTTGCCGATAGCTGTGGCTTCTACATCTTCCTTCTCGAAAATCTCCAAAACACGCTCTAGATTCTCAGCAGGTACTGTTAGGAGCATTCTTTCTTGCGACTCGGAAACGTAGATCTCCCATGGAGCCAAGCCTGCATGCTTCAACGGGATCTTGTCAAGCTCCAGAAAAGCGCCACAACCAAACTTCTTTGCAGTCTCACCAAGAGCGGACGATAAGCCTCCTCCGCCCAAATCTGTTATCGATGATGCGAATTCGAGGTTTCGGATCTCGATAATGGCTCTTTTTAGTTTCTCTTCTTCAATTGGGTTTGCGATCTGGACAGCTGGGCGAGAGACTTCTTCAGATTTCTCCGTCAGCTCAGCTGATGCAAAGGTCACACCGTGGATCCCATCGCGGCCTGTTTTTTCTCCAGCCAGAACGACTACGTCGTTGGGTTTGGCGGTCTTCCTAAACTTTCTCAATGGGAGCAGTCCTATGCATCCGCAGTAGACAACCACATTCCCGACATAGCTTTCATCAAAATATATGGCTCCATTTACGGTCGGAATCCCCATGTTGTTTCCATAACTCCCAATGCCAGCGACTACGCCCATGTACACGTATTTAGGATGCTTTGCTCCGGGTGGAAGCTTTTTGCAGTCAAAATCCATTGGTCCAAAACCCAGAACGTCAGTGCATGCAATCGGGTCCGCCCAGACGCCTAGAACGTCGCGGATTACCCCTCCTACACCCGTGGCTGCGCCTCCAAAAGGTTCTACCGCTGATGGATGATTATGTGTTTCGACTTTGATGGCTATTCCATAGCCTTTGTCAAACTCAACTATGCCTGCGTTGTCTTCGAAGACAGAGAAGCACCATGGCGGGTTGATTTCGTCCGTAGCTCTTGCAATGTACGTTTTGAAGAGGCTGTCAATTTCCTTTCCGTTGAATTTGATCTTTCCCTTGAAGGTTTTGTGGAAGCAGTGTTCCGACCATGTTTGCCCTATTGTTTGCAGTTCCACATCCGTGGGATTTCGTCCCTTTGCTTTGAAGAAGGATTTGGCCATCTTCATTTCTTGCAGGTTCAAGCCTATGCCTAACTCTCGGCTTGTCTCCTCAAGCTGCTCGTCAGAAGCGTCTAGCAGGTTTATTTCGAACAGCGGAAATGGGGTTTTCCTGCGGATGTAGAGGCACGTGGTCATTTCTCTTCCTCAATGGCTATCACGTAGTTGTCTTTGGTTGGGTTTGCTAGAAGTCGCTTACACATCTCATCAGCCTTGACCTCAGCGTCTTTTCGCGAAGTAGTTTCAAGAGCGATCCGGTAAATCTTGCCCACGCTTACGGCTTCAACCTTGTAGCCAAGCTCTCTCAGCAATCTTGCTGTAGTTTCGCCTTCTGGGTCACTGTGCCCAGGCTTAAGGCTTACTTCAACTTTTAACCGATATCTCATATAGTGGGTTTAAATTTCTAGGGGATTTAAAGACTTTCATCATTAACGAAGCAAACAACTATCGTAGAAAAATTCTCTTGTTTCCGTGAAGAATCCTGATCCCCGCCGAACTTGTCACATGGCCTATTTGTTCAGCTTGAACACCAGTCTTTTCTAAAACGGCTATAGTCTTGTCCTTCTCCGCCTTGCCTACTATTACTGCGAATCCCCATCCCATGTTGAATGTCCTAAACATCTCTTCGTCGGTTATCTTGCCATTGAGTTGTGAAGCGGTTTCTTGGATCAGCTTGAAGATTGATTGGGGTTTGAAATTGTTGAACTCGAAGCCTATGCCTTCTGAAAACTTTGTTAGGCGATCGAACTTCGCGTATCCTTCTCCTGTTATGTGCACTGCAGCTTTTACCTTGACCTCTTCAGCAACTTTGAGCAGTGGCTTAACGTATATCTTGGTCGGTTCCAAAACTTCATGGACTATCTCTCTATCCAACCCGTCTGGAATATCGTTTGGCTCGTATTTTCCACCCCATTGTTTGAACAGAATTTTTCTTGCGAGCGATATGCCGTTGCTGTGAATACCAGAACTCCGTAAACCTATGATAACGTCGCCGGGTTTTATGTTTCTTCCTGTGATCACTTTTTCATGGGCAACTTCGCCTATTGACGCTACGACCATGTCGAAGCCTTTGCCTTCTGTTAAGCCTTTTATGATTTCAGAAACGTCTCCTATCTCTCCGCCTGGCACGGCGCATTCAGCTTGGGTAGCTCCTTTCGCTATTCCCTTCATCCATTCTTCAACTAGCTTAGGGTTTGAAACTTGTGCATGAATGTTGTCTACGACTGCAAGTGGTCTTGCTCCGGAGCGTATCACGTCGTTGACCGCCATGGCTATGCCGTCAATTCCGATAGTGTCGTATCTTTCTGCCAACTGAGCGACAAGCACTTTCGTGCCTACACCTTCAATGGTCAAATCCAGGTAGCGTTTTTCTCCGAGGGGAAAAATGTTCCCATAGGGGAGTTGAACAACCTTGCCGTGGTGGCTAAATCTGTGGGTCTCCTTCAAGAGCTGCAACGCTTTTTTGGATTCAGTCCTTATCTTTCGGTCGACTCCAGCCTTAGCATATGTAAACTTCTTGGACAACGGGATTCCTCTGGATTGGGTATAGTGAATTTGTTCCTTTCTGCATAGAGATAACAGTTTTGTTTTTTTGTCGTCAAGAATAGCTGAGAACACCTTTTTGGGCTTGGTTAGTATGGTGCTTGTGCAGAAGCTTTGGATGTCTTCAATGGGTGAACAGAAAAACAAATATGTGCCAGAGTGTATAGTACTTGTGAGGAGGCAGAGGGCGTGCTACATTTGAGTTTATTCCCATTACATCATATCGTCTACGCTTTCAAGTATAGGGATCGATCGGGAATAATGCGCGACATACTCTCGACCGTCATCGCCTCGAGGGATGGCCGGAAGAAAACCCAGATAATGCAAAGCGCCAACCTGAACTACTCACAAACGAAGAAATATCTTCACTTTATGACGAACTACGGCTACATCGCGGTCACGCAGAGAGAAACCTACGTCATAACAGAGAAAGGTTGCAGGCTCTTGCAGCTGATCGAGGTACAGGATCTTCATCGCATAAGATAACTAACTTACTCCGCTAGTTCCTCTTACATACTAGCGGGCTTGCTACTCTTTTATTTTCTAGTCTAGGAAGAGCGTAAAGGCAAAAGGTTTTATCCTTTTCTCGGGCAAATAGTGCTCTAAAAGGTTGAGTAAAAATGGAAGAGGAAATTGTAGACTATGCATTGGAATACGCGCAGAGCAAGAAAATTGAATATGCTGAGGTCAGAGCGCAAAGCCAAGTACAAGATAGACTTACGCTAAGAAACGGCATTCTGGAAGCATATGTTTCGTCAGTCGACAGTGGTTTTTGCGTGCGAATAATAGCGAACGGCGGAATTGGGTTCGCATCAACGAACAAGTGGTCAAAGGAAGAAGCAAAAGAGATCGTGGATTTGGCCTTCAAATATGCTAAGGCTGCGAATCGGAAAGAAAAGCTGGTCTTTGCTGAGGAAAAAGGGGTCAAAACAAAGTGGACGGTTGACCAGAAGAAAAAGATAGAGAATATTTCACCTGAAGATCGAATTTCGACTTTCGCTGATGTTGATAAGGCTTTAGCGTCTTGTGGAGTGAAGATTGCCGCAACGATGTCACAATGTTCGATAGACTTGACAACGGAATACTTCGTCAACTCAGAAGGTTCACGGATATCCTCGTTCGTGCCGAAAATAGGAGCCTTTATTTTCATCACGGTCACGGAACAGGGGAAAACTGAACAAGCATACGAGCAGTTCGGCTACAGCGGTGGGTGGGAAGCTTTTCGCGATTGGAACATTCCTGAGAGAATGATTCATAGCGCGAGAGTCCTCAAGGATGTCATAACAAACGCAAAGGCAGTAAAGCCCGGAGACATGGACCTGATCTGCGGTTCTGAGGTTACTGGAATCGCTGCACATGAATCCTGTGGTCACCCAATGGAGGCAGACAGAATCCTGGGGCGAGAGATGAGTCAAGCAGGAAGGTCTTTCATATATGAGGGTAGTCAGTATTGGCTGGGCACGAGAATCGGCAGCGACGCCATCACAGTTGTAGATGATCCCACAGTAGAGCATAGCTATGGCTATTACCCGTATGATGACGAAGGGGTAAAGGCAAGACGCCGATTTCTGTACAAAAACGGTATCATCAACGAATTCCTACACAACAGAGAATCGGCCGCAAAACTTGGGACCAGAAGCAACGGCTCATCACGATCTGTCAACTATGACCGGGAGGCGATAGTTCGAATGGCAAATACGTTTGTTCTTCCTGGCGACTTCACTGAGGAAGAGCTGATTGAAGATGTTAAGCACGGCATATACATGAAGTCTTTTACCGAGTGGAACATTGACGATAAGCGGTTTAACCAGCGATACGTAGGGAAGGAGGCATATTTGATAGAGAATGGTGAACTGAATGGTCCTGTTGCTAGGCCGGTGATTGAGACAACTACGCTGAAGTTCTGGACGGCTGTTGACGCTGTTTCGAAGGAGATTGAGTTTGATGCGGCCACCTGCGGGAAGGGTGATCCTAGTCAGGGGATTCCAGTGTATACTGGTGGTCCATGCCTTAGGCTAGGGAAGGTGTACGTGAAATGAGCGACATACTAGACAAGACAGAAGAGATAGTTAAGAAAGCGAAAGGTTTAGGCGCAGATGAAGTCATTGCTAAAACTACCTTTGGCAAGTATAGGCAGGTGCGTTTCAGCAACAACCAAGTTGACATTACGGTTGCTTGGAATGATTATGTTACTGATGTGGCTTTGGCTTGGAAGAAGCGTGTGGTTGCAACGCAGATACACGATTTCACCGATGTTGACGCTAGCATTAAGAACTTGATGGGGCTGGCGAAGGTTTCTCAGGAGAATCCTACGTTTGGAGGCTTTGCAAAAGGCAAATTCAAATACGCAAAGAGCAAGCCAGACAAGAAGCTCGAAGATCTGGAGAGTCCGACCGAGCTTGTTCTGGAAGCGATCGGTGCTGCTGAGAAGGAAGCTGGGTCCAAGGTTGACAGCGGCGGTATACTTCTCACGAGATTCGAAGACGTTTACTTGGCGTCTTCTGAGGGTCCAATGGGCTTTGATAGTAGGTCAGCTATTGAGTTTTCGATTAGGGCTTTTTCAGAGCGGGAGGCTTCAGGGCACGGTGTCGAGTGCAGCTCAACGTTGAAGGGTTTCGAACCTGCTAGGGCTGGAGCGAAGGCTGGGGAGATTGCGAAGTTGGCTAAGAGTCCAAAGGTTGGCGATGAAGGTGTCTATGATGTCATTTTTGATCCGTTGATTTTCGGTTCAATGCTTGGCGTGTGGGGTCCTATGGCATCGGCTTTCTACGTAATGATTCAGATGTCAGTTTTCGTGGACAAGCTTGGCAAGAAGGTAGGTCCTGAAATCGTTACTTTGAAGGATAATCCTAGCGCATATTCAGTGTCTAACAGGGTTTTCGATGATGAAGGTGTGCCAACAAGAGAGACTGTCATCATAGATCACGGTGTGCTCAAGACCTATCTTCACAATGCTTCTACGGCAAAAATGTTCAAGGCTGAGACAACGGGCAATGCTGGACTGGTTTCTCCGAATGCGTGGAATGTCGAAATGGACGGTGGCGACTATAGCAAGGAGGAGCTTTTCAAAGAAACGAAAAGAGGACTTTACTTGACTAACACGTGGTACACGCGGTTCCAGAACTATGCGAAAGGAGATTTCTCGACCATTCCTAGAGATGGCATCTTCCTAATCGAAAAAGGCGAGATCAAGCAGTCCTTGAAGGATATACGAGTAAGCGACAACGCTTTGACTATGCTTGGCAATATCGCAGCCATTTCAAAGGAGAGACAGCATGTACATTGGTGGGGCGAAGCTGATCCGCCATCGCTCAGTCCATACGTTCTGATCAAAGGCGTACACGTAACGAAGTCCAAGTAGAATCCAACACTTCTTTTCTTTCTTCTTTTTCTGGATAAGCACAAGGTTTATGTTAATTTCTTCGCCAAATGATGCTTTGGCATAGGCGGTCGTAGTCTAGCTTGGTTAGGACATCGGCTTCCCAAGCCGACAACCCGGGTTCAAATCCCGGTGACCGCACCAATCCTGCACGTCGGCTTTTAGGACGACCATTATGAACCGTTGCTTGCGTGCTTTGACGTGTTTTGATCTCCATATATAGGTTGAACTTGCTTTTAGAAACCCAGTGGAAACCTCTTCCGCCCTTTGTTCACTGTTGTGTAGAATTGCTTTTATGTGCAATCGTAGTACATCTCTCTCGGTGAGAGTATGCCCTACTGTCCAAAATGCGGAAGTGAACTGCCTGAAGGAGCAACGTACTGTCCAAAATGCGGAGCTCCAACACAAGTTGTGACTGAACTTAAACGGGCTTATTGGGGTGAAAGGTTTGTTGCGTGGCTCATAGACGTCTTAATCATTGGAGCCATACTGGCACCGATAAGACTCCTGCAATGGATAGCTTGGCCTGGCATCGCGTGGATGCCTGGCATGCCGACTTGGATTCCCCTTGTAGACTTTGGATTGAGCAACGTTATTCACTTTCTGTACTGGATGCTGATGGAAGGATCCTTTGGACAATCATTTGGGAAAATGATTATGGGATTAAGAGTGACAAAACTGGATGGGAAGCCAATAAACTTGGCACAAGCAGCTATACAAAGCATAGGAAAAGCATATCTGCTTCCTCTGGACTGCTTGCTTGGTTGGTTGCTCTATCCTGGGAAGAAGCAGAGGATTTTCAACTATCTTTCTGAAACCATAGTTGTGAAAGGCTAGCGCAAGTCACGGAATACGCTAATTCCATCTTTTCTTTCTCATATTTTGTGTACTAGTGCCATGACACGATAGCCTAGATAATGCTTAAATCGTGCGTCACAAGTTTCTGATACGGGGTGATGTACATGGTGTACTGCTCTAAGTGCGGGGCAAAGCTTTCCGAAGACGCGTATTTCTGTTCCCGTTGCGGTTTGAGAACCAAGAAGGGTGCAGAAGCTGGTGCATCTGCGCCGATGGAGGATTTGAAACAGGAATTCTCTAGATTTGGACAGGAGATGGAGAAAGCCTTCGAGAAAGCGGCCAAGGAAATTCATGAAGCCTTCAAGACTGCAAGAGAGAACATACGGCAATCAACTAGAAAAGAGGTAGCGGTTTGCCCGCATTGCGGAAAGGAAAGTCCCAGCGACTCCAGTTTCTGTATTCACTGCGGCAAGAAGCTTGCCTAGGTTTGTATTGATGTAGTTTCTTGGTTACTTGGCTGACGGGTCGCCCTGAAAGAGTCCGAACACATTTCCTTCCGTGTCAGTGCAATATGCTGAATAGCCTACTCCAGGGATAGGTGCCTTTTCCGTCACTATCTTGCCACCAGCCTTCACGACCTTTTTCAAATACTCATCAACCGAAGGAACGTCGATGAATATGACAGTGGTAGCCTTGTCCATTCTTTTCATGATGGCTCCGTTGATGGCTGACTGGTCTTTCTCATCTGTCTGAACAAGCCAGTAGTCAGCTGGTCCTCCCCATCTGTTGATCTTCCAATCGAAAACCTTCTCATAAAACTTGATAGCTTTCTCAGGATTATCCGCGTTAATCTCGAAGTGAACGATCTTCGGCATGTTGATTCTTGCCTCGTAAACATTGAGTGGCATCAACTATCGGTTTTTCATCTTAAAAGCGTTTACCATCATCCACAAATTCCTAAGGCAAATGAGAGAGCTGATGCTAGGCTTAATAACAGAAATGCTCTTCTTGCTATCCACCAGTCAGCACGCTTACGCTGGAGGCCGTCACTGTCCATGAATACCACAATCACCATATCGCCTATGTTGGCTAGGCGTTTGGCAATAATGCGCCAGCGTCTGGCAGGTCCGCGACTACCGCCTAACTCAACAGGCATCATGGATGTTATGCGCAACTTGAGCTATCTGCAGATCGATCCTATGAAAGTAGTAGAACGCAGTCATCTCTTAGTGCTGTGGAGCCGCTTGGGACAGTATGATCCCGCCGAACTCGACAAACTTCTGTGGGAAAAACGACAGCTATTTGAAGACTGGGCGCAAGCCACTTCAATCGTGCTAGCAGAGAATTACCCAATCTTCAGTACACTTAAGCGCAGTTTCCCAACTGGTGGCAAACCTTGGGCAAAGAAAATCCGTTCTTGGATGGACAAGAACAAGAAGGCAAGTAGCTGTATTCTGGCTCAGCTTCACCGTGAAGGCCCTTTGGCGTCAGATTCGTTCCGATGCAAGTTCGCTGAAGATTGGCGTTCTTCTGGATGGACGTCAGGTCGGAACGTTAACATGATGCTCACGTTTCTCTGGGCTCAAGGCAAGATTATGATTGCGGGTCGTGAAGGTGTAAGGAAAATGTGGGATTTGACCGAGCGCTACCTGCCTAAGTGGGTGCCTAAAGAAAGGCTTCCTGATGATGAGCTACTAAGCCGTGTTGCTCAAAAGTCATTGAGAGCTTTGGGCGTGGGAACGCCAGCTCACATTCAACAGCATTACATCCGCGGTTGCTGTCGAAACATTGAAAAGGTTTTAGTCGATCTTGAGGCTCATGGTCTTGTCAAGCAAGTGCGAATTTGCGAGGGCAAGCAAGCATGGTCCGAACCGTGGTACATCCACGTTGATGATCTGCCACTACTGGATCGATTGGCTGCCGGTGCATGGGAGCCGCGCACAACCTTACTCTCGCCATTTGACAACTTGATCTGTGATCGGCATCGCACAGAACAGCTTTTCAAATTTCATTTTCGCTTTGAGGTTTACGTGCCAAAATCTCAGCGCAGCTATGGCTGCTATGTTATGCCCATCTTGCACGGTGATCGTTTCATGGGCCGCATAGATCCTGTGATGGATCGAAAGAGGAAACGGCTAATGATTAATGCCATTTACGCCGAGCCTGATGCGCCTAAATCGAAAGAAACAGTGTTGGCAATGGCGAAAACCATCGAAGAACTGGGCGCGTTCCTAGGAGCTGATGAAATCGTCTATGGCCAGCGCAAACCTGCAGCATGGGAAAGTTTCCTTCAGTAAGCAGGACAACTTATTGGCATGCCCAGAGCGCAAAGAATCGCATTGCTTTATTTTGGCTTGCTTATTCTACTGTGAAAGCGCGACAGAAGGGCTCTGATTCCATCTGCATCTAGAGCAGAGTGAAGTGATGGTGTGTTCAAGAAATCCTACTGAGCGGACGACGTCGGTTATGCTCAAAAGACCAATAAGAACGTCGTTCTCGACCACTCCGAGCTTCTTGATTCTTCTTTCGTTCATGAGCCTCACAGCTTCGCTCAGCTCAGTTTCAGGGGTTGAGGCTATGAGTGGGGTTGACATTATGTCGCTGACTCTAGTTATTCTGGGGTCTCTGAATTGAAGCAAAACTCTCTTGAGCATGTCGCGTTCGGTTACGATTCCGATGGGTTTTCCTTCATTCATTACGACTAAGCATCCTATGTCATGCTTGTCCATGAGTTCTGCTGCTTTCTTTACTGGTTCCGAAGATTCCATTGTTATTACGTTTTTTGTCATTACTTCTTTGACAGACAGTGACATGTTCCCAATTCACTCTCATCTATTGTTTTTTGGACACGAGGCACTCAAGGATTTGAGGACAGCCGAAACATTCCTCCGAAATCGGAGTGTTCTTCGAGAGACTTCCTAAGTGACCGAACTCGTGTGCGCAACTTTCGAAATCATTTTTCCCAAACAGCAAAAAGGACTTCTTTAAATCTTTGTCCTTGTTGTTCCTTTTCTGAGTTTCCCCTTCCGTTTTTTGGACTTGAACTGCAGTTTTATCGATTTCTATGCTTCCTTCTTGGATTCTTTTGCTTTGAACAGCCTGTATTGTGTTTCTTTTAGTGTCAGTCTGTTTTGTTGTTCGTTCTGGCATCCTAACGCGCGAGATTAGGAGATTTTTTTCTGTTTTGCCATCTTTGTCTGGTGAAGGTTGGAACTGGGTCTCTCTTGAAGGTTTTAGTTTGACAAGAAGTATTGCATAGCTGGCTAGTATCGTAATGATTGCCGCGATTGGCAGGGCGGCGGAGGATAGCTCGGATGAAATCATTTTTCCACTAGTTTTCATTGGTATGCTACTGTCATATAGTCTTAATGAATTGCCGATATGTAATGTAAATACGTACCCCCTGAATGCGAGAGTAATTGAACTTCTGGTTCGTAGACATCGCTATTAGGCATGAGTGCTAGCACATGATCTTCTTTGGTGAATGTTCAGCAATCCTCTATCCTAAGTGATTTCAAACGTCAAGATATACTTCGCATACGTTGTTTTGTTCGGGATGAGAATTTCCAAATAGACATTGATTATTGAAACTTCCGAGCTGTTTGCCTGTAGCGTTATTGCCAAGTACCTCTCTGCAGGCGAAGGTGGCAGGTCGTACCAAGGGCCAGTTTGTTGCGTGTAGCTTCCACTTACGATGTAAATTTGACCTGAGGTTCCGTCTGACGAGTTGCGGAAATATATCGTGCAGTTGTCAAGCCGATCTATGTTTGACTGTGAGTATGCCGCCAGTCTTATTTTCCACGAGTCTGGCATTTGATTGACGACTTTAAGGACGTAGTCGTAGGTAGGTGTGGGAGCTGCGACGCTGACTTCTGCGCTTGTATTGTTTGTGTAGATTGTGCTTGTACCTGCAGTGCCTGGTTGAAGAATTACAGGAGGAGGGGCAATAGGCACTGAAGACTGTCCTGAAAGAGAAGCATAAATGCTTGCAGATATTGTTGGTAATGAAAGATTCAGTGAGAGAAATAGAGTTCCCACTACTAACACGAAACGGCAGCTTCTATGTCCGTCGGAACATCCTTTCATTTTGTCCACTTCTATTGCCTATCAGAAACGATAAAAGGGAAGAGAGGCTACACTACATCAACTGCTATCTGTATGTCAGCTGTGACATCATTTGCTCCCGCGACTGCTTTTGTTTCGACATAGATGATCCACGATGCACTTGCTGGCAACGTCATGTACGACATCGTGGAGGCCGTGTTCCAGTTGAGGCCTGTCGTCGTATAGTTGAATGAACCCTGAGCCACTCCAGCCGTGTTTTGAACGACGAAGCTTATGGACGTATAGTTGCCTACCTGCGGCTGTCCATTCGCTGGCGTGATTGTGACGTGGCGCAGTCTGAAATTGTGGTTAGCTGTGTCCGTGTTGCTAATGTTGACCGGTTGCTCATAAGTCAGGGTTACATTAGGATAGGCTTTGAGAGCCAAGGAAACCCATGTCGAGTTGCTTCCAAGCGATGAACCCGTTGGAAAGTCGTTTCCTGAAACGAAAACCACCTTAGCACCGGTGATAGCTACGGCAGGCTGCACAGTCAAGCTATAGAATATAGCTGCATTTGCCATGCCCACGATTAGCGATAGCAGAAGCAATACGAGGAACTTCATTGATTTTGTGATCTTGATGCTCTTTATATTCAACTCCTCACCTCCTCCTAGATTTACCGAATATTCTTGGACTGAGAAGAACACCCATTGTCACAGTCAGCATAGTAAGCGAAAAGACGATCAGTATGGGCATCAGTAGCGGAGGCAAAGTTGCTCCCTGAAGATAGCCATAGCTGTAGGTAGAAACTAGTGAGATGAGCATTGTTGGAAAAGTCACGGTGGCTGACCACAGCTTGGCAACTGTCCAATCTTTCCTTATCATTGCAAGATAGATGTTGACAGCCACAACGGTTGCTAGGGCAACTCCAAGGTAGAACACATTGTACCAGAACCGCATAGCTTCGTCAAAGTCTCCCAAGAACATCTTGCTAATCGAGAGATGACCGAAGCCCGAAAGGGCGGCTATCTGGAATACGTAAGGTAAAGCCTTAGGAACCTTGTCATCTAGCAGACAAGTCAGCAGACTAAGCAGTAAGAACAAATCGCTTGACAGCATCGCAAATAACTCTGGAAGCAGAATTGACGCCATGTGTTCATAGTCCGTCCTTTACCCTCATGTTTCGACTGGTAGGATAAAAGAAATATGAAGTCTGAATATGAATCAGAAGCGGGCTTCGAGTCCGTCTCCGAATACAACGGAAATGAGGTCCTACATAACAGAAATAACAATTACAAACTATTTTGTATAACCTTCCAGGGTCTATTTGTGGCGGGCGGGGTGGGATTTGAACCTGACCCCAGGTGGAGACGTCTCCTGCGAACCCCCTTTTTTCTCTTTGTAGTGGTATAATCCGACCACTCAAAACTAACCTAGCGATTTCTTCCGCACAATTCCTCTTTTCCACTAGGCAACTCGGTTCTAGTGTGCACGCAAATCCTCTGGCAGTCAGAAGCGCGCGGACAATTGAAATAGGTGCTCATACAATCAGTATTGAAGCTGGCTTTGGGGAAGTGGCTGACGGATTGCAATCAACCAGACTTGCCAAGGGTGGAGTAGTTGCAGAAAGATCTTTTGCGATTCTGGTACTGGTCGGAATAGTAGAGGTTTCTATTGGAATATTCTCTTTTAGTCTTGCTTTAATCGCCGATGGTGTCCAATCCTTTGCTGATGCCGCTGTTTCTTTTATCGTTTGGATTGGTTTACGTTTATCAGGAAAAGCGCCCGATGGTAAATTCCACTTTGGCTACTATAGGGTTGAAAATTTCAGCAGCATTATTGCCGCTTTCGTCTTGAGCGTTTCAGGCGGGCTGATCCTTTATGAGTCTTATCAAGGGATACTTCACCCCAGAGAGATAGTTAATGCAGAGATAGCTATGGCAACCGCGCTTTCAGCAGCTGCTATAGCAGGGACGATATTATTCTTCAAAGTTCGCGCTGCCAGAAAATATGATTCTCTGGCACTCAAGGCAGATGCATTCAACTCGACAAAAGACGTGCTTACGTCTGTGACAGCCTTTGTTGGCATAGCCTTAAGCAAATACCTGGGCATCAGAGCAACAGATTCAATTGCCGGAATAATCATCGCCTTCTTCGTTTTCACCGTTGCATACTCAGTCATAAAGGAGTCTTCACTAGTTCTGATGGACGCATGCCAATGCTCAGACATCCTAACGGACATAGAAACTATAGCAAAAAGTGTAAAGCATGTTAAAGGAGTGCACGACATCCGCATGCGAAAGCTTGGCCCATACTTGGTAGGTGACATGCATATTGTCGTTGATGGCGACATGACAGTGAGAGAAGCCGACAGGATAGCAACACAAATAGAGGAACAGGTTAAGCAAGAATTCGATGAAGTGACAGAAATAAAAGTCAGAATAGAACCACCCGCATCCTCAGCGGAAGAGTGAAAACAGCGTGGGCACAATCAAGCACTTATGAAAGCACACTGTTGATGAGCCCATGTGCGAGGACACTGAGACTGGGACACTTGATGCGCGGATGAAGAGGAGAAGACAATACAGAGAAGCTGCACGCCTGAAAGCTTGCAGATATTGCAGAAGGCGGTTCCAAGCCAAGCGGAAAGACGCTAAATACTGTTGCGCAAGCCATAGGGTAATGGCATCACTAAGAAGTAAGAAAACAGCGGACGACTCTGCAGAATAGAATTGTTACTTTTCTGGAAATTCGTGTGTCAAGTATCGGCAGTATTTGTCTTCGATGCGGTCATAGTATCCTACTTCCCAGTGCTTCGTGTCTAGAAGACCGTATTCGGTGCAGCCGAGCATCCAAGACATTACATGAGCTGCTTCAACTCTCTTATCTGAACTAAAATGCTCTTTCTTGATCATCCAGAGCGTAAGCTCACTCATTTTTTCCAAAACTTTGCAGAACTGTATGAACTTCTTCGGTCCGATCTTGGCCAATCTCTCTTCAGGATCCCATGCTACGTATTTTGCCAGGGAATTCCTCTTCTCTGGATTGACGGCAAAGTCTCCTTTCGACAGAAACGTTCCAAGCTTGTAGGCGACCTTGCTTGCGACAATCGACTTGCCTTCTGAATCAACCATTATGCGAAAACTGAAGACAGCCTTGTCCGCAAGACGATCTCGAATCAGAAAGTGCAGACTCCTTACACTTTCCAAATCTTGCACAAAACCGTAGAAATCGGCAAGTATTTTTCGCAGATCCTGCTGCTTGCACTTGAAAACGGCCACAACCCAGTCTTGACCATCCAATTTGATCGCCAAAAACGTATTTTGCTCGTTCTGGTTTTTCTCACTTTCTATTAAAACTAGCCTGCACTCAAAGCGGAGAGTTGGATTTGGACTCTCCACAGACTGGGGATATCACCAAACATCCTCTTTTTCTCTTTCCAATCGCATAGTCCGGTCACTCAATACTAGCGTGGCGATATCACCCGCGCAACCCCTTTTTTCTATCTTGTCCTTTTTTCTTGTGATTCTTGTGAGGAGAGGTTAGTCTTCACTAGGATTGGGATCAGTAAGCCGTACAGTAGCGCGCGCTAATGTTTTCCTCCTGCGAACAATGCCTTGCAACTCAAGGAGTTTTAAACTTTCTGTAGCACCATGCAGCCGTCTCCTAAAACTCTCCTCGCACGCGAAGCTTTCTCGCAAAACTTGATTCTATTCTTGTTCAGTTTCTGATTCTGTTCCATGCAGTGTGACAATAACTAGTGTTCGTTCATAAACGACTTATCCATCGTCCCTGTAATTAGACTCCCTGTAAATTAGGCTTACCCTCGAGTATGCCCAGTACAAAGTATATGAATCAAGTAAACAGCAGGCGAGCCAATGGGACTGCGGAAAAGAACATTAACCATAATTGGCGTTTTAGCCATCATCATGATGGTAACAGTGTACTTCTTTTCACATTCTCTATTGCTGAATAGCTTCGAAAAACTGGAAGAAACCAATGTTCACCAAAACGTCGGTAGATTTCAAAGCGCCCTGTCCGATGATGTCTCTGACTTGCACAGCAAGTCGGGCGATTGGGCAGTATGGGACGACACCTACGCATTCATTGTTGCGCCGAACGCAAACTACATTAACTCAAACATCGTGGATACCGCTTTCACTGCTTTGAAGATCAACATTCTGCTGTTTGTGAACCTCTCGGGTCAGATTGTATGCGGCAGGGCCTACGACTTGCACAACATGACAGAAGTGCCAGTTCCAGAGAGCATAGAAAAAGAACTCTCTTCTCATGACGTTCTTTGGCGTAACCTCACAACCGACAGTAGTACAAACGGGATCATTCTTCTGCCAGAGAATCCGTTGTTGATTTCCTCGAGG
>JBGQME010000008.1:0-85575 GCA_041500425.1 Bathyarchaeia archaeon
CATTCTGAGGTATCGGTGGCTGGCTTAGCCCCGTCAATTTTCAGGGCCGTCAGCCTCGGCGGGTGAGCTGTTACGCTTTCTTTGAAGGGTGGCTGCTTCTGAGCCTACCTCCCCGCTGTCTGAGGCTGACGACGCCTTTTAGTTTGACACTTAGCCAGCACTTGGGGACCTTAACCTCAGTCTGGGTTGTCCCCCTCTTGGTACGGGAGCTTACCCCCCGTAACCCGTTTCCCGAGGTCTACGGTGCCGATGAATTCGGAGTTTGAAAGAAAAGTGGATCCTTTCGAACCCTTACTTTCCAATCAGTGCTCTACCCCATCGGCTGCCTCGCTCGAGACTAGACTGAGATCTATTTGGGAGGGAACTAGCTATCACCAGGCTAGATTGGTCTTTAGCCCCTAGCCCCAGGTCTGGGGAACGAATTGCACGTCAGCACCCTTGCGGGCCTCCACTAGGCTTTCGCCTAGCTTCGCCCTGCCCAGGGCTAGATCGCCAGGTTTCTAGTTTTAGCCGCTGTGACTCCGGGCCCTTTCAGACTCCGCACCTCACCAGCCCGAAGGCTGGATGCGTGCATGTCGGTTTCCCTTTGCCTTCAGGCTTTGAACCTTTAGGCTTGCCACAGCAGTTAGCTCCCCGGCCCGTGTTTATAGACGGAACGTGCAACCCTGGTCCCCTTCCCTCGTAATGCCATCTTGCGGTGGCCTCCTTCGGGAAGGATCTACCCTTCCGGGCTGCACACGTCTCTAACCGTCTGGTTTCAGGCACTTTGCACCCCCCTTCCGGGGTACTTTTCAGTTTTCCGTCACCGTACTAGTACGCTATCGGTCTTGAGGATTATTTAGTCTTGGCAGTTGGTGACTGCCGACTTCGCGCACCCAAACCAGGGTACGGTACTCAGGGACTCCAGCTCATCTCCTTCCGGCTTGTGCTTACGGGGCTTTCACCCTCTTTGGCAGGCCTTTCCAGGCCACTTCAGCTTGACCAGCGAGGAGGAAGCCGGGCCCTTCACACTACATCTTCTGTAAGTTTCCTTACAGGATTCGGTTTGGACTTTTCCCTTTTCGCTCGCTGCTATTTAGGGAATCCCGTTGGGTTTCTTTTCCTCCGCCTACTAAGATGCTTCCGTTCGGCGGGTTGCCGCTCCCACGAGGGGAGCACCACGGTTCCGAAGAACCATGGTGAGAAGTCTCATTGAGGCATCCCCGGTTCTAAAGCTGCATGCGCTTACCCGGGGCTTTTCGCGGTTGGCTGCGCCCTTCTTCGGTTCTCAAGCCGAGCCATTCTCCAGACGGCGTTGCATATCGGGCCTTTTTTGGCGGTGTCTGTTTGGCGTTGTTGGTGAAACCTTGTTTGTGTGTGTTGGCTTTTTGACCTGTGCATGGTGTCATTGTGACCTTTTTGGGTTCACTCGCCTCTTCGCTCCGCATCAGTGTTGATGGGAGTTGCATGTATTTTTGATGGCTTGGCATAAATTAGCCAAACTATTTCTGAAGCGTGTTTCGGTAATATAAGGGTTACGTAAGCGTTGGGAGTGGTTTTTCGTTGTAGGTTTTTAAGGGTTGAGCGTGTTTGTCTGTGTGGAGGGTTGCTTGGGATTGGCGAGCGAGCGTTTGGTGTCTGCGGGTGGGGTAATTTATCGTGTTGCTGATGGTGGGTTTGAGGTGGCTTTGGTTCGTGTTAGGAGGGTTTGGTGTTTGCCTAAGGGTTTGGTTGAGGAGGGTGAGCCTTTTGAGAGGGCGGCTTTGAGGGAGGTTCGTGAGGAGACGGGGTTGGATGGTAGGCTTGTTGGGCGGATTGGTGAGACTAATTATAGTTTTGTTCGGGATAGGCGCTACTTTAAGACGGTTCATTTCTTTTTGTTTGAGTTTGTTGGGGGTTCACTGGATGCTCATGATCGTGAGGTTGATGAGGTTCGTTGGTTTCCTATTGGTGAGGCTGAGAGGGTTTTGGCCTATGCTGGTGAGAGGACGGTTTTGCTTGGGGCTGAGAAGATGTTGAGAGGGTAGCACGTGTTTGTGTGAGAATATTTTTATTATTGATGTTGGGATGCTATAGCTTATGCCTCGATAGCTCAGCTTGGTAGAGCGTTAGCCTTGTAAGCTGAAGGTCGCGGGATCGAAGCCCGCTCGAGGCTCTTTTTGTTTGCGTGTGGAATTGGCGAATGCCCCTATATTTGGCGTCAAACATGTTCGTGTGAGGGAAAAGGGTTGCTCTGTTGCTCTAGGAAGGCAGGAGGCTTCGGAGAGGGTATTGACAGGTGCAAGTTCACATCGGGAATCGGCAAAATCAAATACGCATCCTTGGAAGTCCTGTTCACATTAAATTTGAAGAGGTTCCAGTAGATATTGCCAAATTGTACTCCCATTTCTGATTTTCTGTAGTTCAATATGTGTTGACCTAAAAAGCCGATACTTTAATTGCACAATGACAAACTTTTTTATCAAAAAATGGCATTTGACGCCACTTGTCCATAACAAGCACGTGCTGTCTGTCCTCGTGCCTATTCTTCTTCACCGCACGCTGTTTGCATCTCCAGAAAACCCTTTCGAAGCCCATCACGGCGACGTGAACTACGTCAACCACATAGAAAAAAACGATAAAAAACGCCGTCAGAAACCCAATCAAATACAAAAGAGTTAAGTGTTACAAATGTGTCATTTTATGTGATAATGGTGATACTTGATGAGTATGACTAAAACCCGAAAGGTGGGTGGCTCCCTAGTTGTAACAATACCCAAGAAGGTTGTGGAAAGCAAGAAAATCAAGGAAGGCGAAATCGTAGAAATCACCATCAAAAAGGTCAGAAAAGACGGATTCGGCATCCTGAAAGGAATGAAACCCTTCACTGCAGAAGACGAGCTGGACACCCATGAGTGACAAATACGTCATAGACGCATACGCATGGATAGAATATTTTACGGCAACCAAGGCAGGCACCAAAGTCAAGACAATGTTGGAACAAGAAAACAATGAAATCTACACCTGCGCCGTAACAATAGCAGAAATCATAAGCAAAACCACCCGAGAAAAACAAGACACAGAAGCAGTCTACGACACTCTAACAACCAATTCAAACATAATCGACGCAGACAACCAACTCTCAAAACAAGCAGGCATCCTACACGCCCAAACGCGAAAAACCAAGAAGGACTTCGGACTAGCCGATGTCTACGTCCTAGCAACTGCGAGAATGATCAACGCACGCATCCTCACAGGAGACCCACACTTCAAAGGCATAAAAGAAGCCATCCTCATAACCAACCATTAACAGACACTAATCCCTAGTCTTCGCCGTGCGCTTTCTCACCGTGCTGACTCCAATCCAACCCCACCTCTTCCTCTTCGGCAGAAACCCGCAACGGCGAAACCAAACCCACAAGCTTCAACAACAAAAACGAAACCACAAACGCAAATACACCAACGACGGCTACAGCCACAACTTGCGCAACAAACAAACTCGGATTGCCATAAAACAATCCATCTGCACCATTAGGGTTTATGGCCTTAGACGCAAACAACCCAGTCGCAATCGAACCCCAAATCCCACCCAAACCATGACAAGCAAACACATCCAAAGTATCATCAAGCCCCCTATTCTTCAACCAACTCGACGCCAAATTCGAAACAACACCCGCCACCAAACCAATCACAATCGCAGCAGGAACACCAACATAACCCGAAGCAGGCGTAATAGCAACCAAACCACAAACAGCACCAACACCAAGCCCAACCGCGGAAGGCTTGCCCTTAACCACCCAGTCAACAACCATCCAACTCACTACCGCTGCTGCCGCCGACAGATTTGTTGCCACTAAAGCCGAAACTCCGATTTCATTAGCCGCCAACGCACTACCGCCATTAAAACCAAACCATCCAAACCACAATAGTGCAGCTCCGAGAAGGACATAAGGTATGTTTGAAGGTTTGAACTCGCGTCTCTTTTCGAAATCCTTTCTCTTTCCAACAACCAATGCGGCAGCCAAGGCAGAAAGTCCCGCAGCAACGTGAACCACCACACCGCCAGCAAAATCAATGGCACCTAAAGAACGCAGCCAACCACCAGTGTTCCACACCCAATGAGCAATTGGCGAATAGACAAAAGTCGACCACAGAATAGTGAAAATTAGCAATGATCTAAACTTGATTTTCTCAGCAAAAGCTCCAATAATCAACGCTGGCGTGATAGCTGCAAACATAAGCTCAAAGGCAAAATACAGCAATTCAGGAATGTTAGGAGCATATCTACCAACCGTAGTTGGTTCAATGTTACTCAAATCAAAAAGAGATAGATCTCCAATAACGCCATTCACGCTTGTGCCAAACGAAAGACTATAACCCCACAAAGTCCAAACCAAACTCACGACCGCAAAAATCGCAAAACATTGAACCAACACAGAAACTAAGTTCTTCTTTCTAACAAGACCGCCATAGAAAAACGCCAAAGCAGGCGTCATCAACATAACCAGCGCAGTAGAAACAGAAACCCACGCTATGTCCGCGCCACTCAAACCTTTCAATGCCCTCCTATTCGTCTCAAACTTGCTGAAGCGGTACTGGACTGAAAACTATTTAAGCCTATTCATCACCCGACAAACCAAGAGACAGATCGCACATGCGTGAATTCATCCTCTTCTCCCGCCTAGGCCATACAGACTCAAACTGGACAAATTTGCATGACGCAGGCCGCTTGGACATTATCTACGAATGCACAATCGCTTCTCTCTTCCTCTCCCACGGCATCCGCAAAGACACAATCTTCCACGCTATGCTAAACGGTCCACCCAAACCACCAGTACACTTGCAGATAAACGGAGCAACGCTTCACGACGTGAGAACAGACCAGCAAACATGGACACAAATACTGAAGAAAATATTGTCCGACAAAACGCATCCAGGCATAAGCCTATACAAGACCAGCTTCGAATCGCTAGTCAAAACCAAAGCCCAAACCAGCACCATCTACATCCTCGAAGAACACGGAACCCCAATCGACCAAACCCCCATGCAAGCAAACCCAGTATTCGTTCTCGGCGACCACGTGGGCCTACCCGAAAAAGCTGAACGCTTTGCACTGCGCTACGGCCAAAAAATCAGCCTAAGCAAAACCCCCTACCTAGCCGCAACATGCATAACCATACTAAACTACCTATTAGACACGAGAAAAACCCAAGACCAGCCCAACACAAGTTAACATTTCCGGCACAACCCAACATCAAACAGTTCACCAAAAGTCAAATACCTTCAATATTAATCCACATTTAACAACCCTTTTAATTCAAAAAAACACACATTCACAACAGGCGAACAAACCATGTCCGAACGCAAAACCAAACGCGAAACAGAAACCCCAATCGAACTAGACCCAGAAGAAACAGGCTTCATTCTTGAACCTGCAAAAGTCGAAATAGGCTCAGCCTATGCACTGTCCATAAGCTACGACGAAAACGACAAACAAATAATCGACGTAAAAACCTACGGAACCGTAGACCTAGCAAAACTGCAAAAAGAAATAGAGCATATGTTCCCAAACGCAAAAATAAGACAACTAGACCGGTCACCCTCCATCACAATAGCCAAAAAAGACAACAAGAAAAAACGCAAAAAATAGAGAACCCCTCGCCCAAAAATCAGAAACGCGACACGAGATTGAAATAGAAGCAACATCAGCACGATATAAGTTTTCGCTCCGAACACAAAGAAATCAACATGCAACACGCAGACCACGACTACATCTTAGTAAACACCACGTTCGTGGCGAAAACTCAAAAATCAAACAACCCGTCAAACTGGGCATTAATCTTCAAACAAGAACGCCGTCAATATGGAAATTGAACCTTATCCTACCTGAAATGCTCATAACCCCTCGGCTCAATCGAAAGCCCCTCACCTTCAAACTCCAACACAACCTGTCTTTCTGCGATAGCTTCGCCAATAGGCAGAAGCTTCCCGCCAGCCTTTTCAACCGCATTTCTTGCCTTGTTCAGAAGCTTCGGCTTGACTGTAACGACAAGTTCGTATTCCTCTCCACCGTAAAACGTTAATTCCACCGAATCCAGCTTGTTGATCCTAGCGAAGGCTTCAGCTTCCTTGGCGATTGGCACGCTGTTGATCAGAAATCCAACATTGCATGCTCTCGCAATCTCGTGAAGACTCCATGCCAAACCGTCACTTGAATCAATCGCCGCCGTAACAGCCTTTGTCAGGCTTAGAGCCAAGCCCTCATCCAATCGCGCATGAGGCATCAAAACAGAATCAACAAGAATCTTGCGCATTCTCTGCGTCGCCTTAAACTTGCCAAGCCAAACCTTCAACCCCGCAGAAGTCTTGCCGAACAAGCCAGTCACAGCCACGATGTCTCCAAGTCTTGCTCCACTCCGCAGCATCATTTCTTCCTTCTTTGCTATTCCAAAAACCGAAACGTTAATCACAAGGTCCGAGGCTTCGCCAGTGTCACCGCCAACAATGTACGCGCCGTATTCTCGCGCTCCACTATTCAATCCGTCTGCAATATTTTCTATGTCCTTTCGTGCCATTTTTCTTGGCAATCCAAGCGAAACAAGCATAACAAGAGGTCGTACACCTTTCGCGGCAAAGTCACTGACATTCATGACAACAGCTTTTCGAGCCGCCTGCCAAAGACTCATACCCCGCGGAACATCAGTCAAGTCAACCAGCATGTCAGTCTTCAAAACCGCAAGCTCTCCCTTGTCCAGATCATAGGCAGAAACGTCATCACCGAAGGGTACGGGCATGTTCGGCATCAACTCAAGCCGCCTTTGTATGATTTCGATTATTTCCCGCTCGCCTAATTGCCTAGGAGACTTCAATGGATCTTTTTCCTCACTAGCTTGTACTACTAAGCCTTTTGCACTGCTACTAGTGGTTCTCGGTTTAACCTTGAATTGGCGACGCTTAAATTCTACAACGCTTGATGATATGGAAGCTCTGGGGTAAAAAGCATTGCTCAAAATAAGACCTTTTCAAAAAGGGTCGGATGAGGCTATCTTTGTCAGAATCTATAATGCTGCCTTTTCTGACTATGATGACATCAGAAACATGACCTTGGAGGAGATGATGAAAACTGAAGAGCATCCGGGCTTCACGACAGAAGGAATCTTCATTGTCGAGTGGAATGGCGAAACAGCCGGGATGGTCCACGCCTACGTAGACAAACTCAGAGAAGATCAAAAGGGCTTCATCCAATCGTTGGGTGTTCTCCCTGAGTTTAGGGGAAAAGGGATAGCTAGGAAGCTTGTAGAAAACGCGATTGAAAGCTTAAAGCAAAGAGGGATGAAGCTTGCTGATGCATGGGCGCAAACAGACAGAGAAGCTTGCATACATCTTTTCGAAAGCTTCGGGTTCAAGCAAGTGCGAGCCACAAGCATGATGAAAAGAGCTCTAAGCAATACTCCATCAGACACTGGGGAAAACGAGGAAATAAGCACCAGAGAAATGCGGTTGAAAGACGATAATGATATTGCGTTGGCTAATAGGCTTGAGAATGAAGC
This sequence comes from Bathyarchaeia archaeon, assembly GCA_041500425.1. GTDB lineage: Archaea > Thermoproteota > Bathyarchaeia > Bathyarchaeales > Bathycorpusculaceae > JBGQME01. The sequence goes on from JBGQME010000008.1 coordinate 7,509, forward strand.
TTTTAAGGAACATTTCAATTTCAGACTAAGGACTATTGAAGAAACTAAATACACGTTGCAGGAAATCCCTTGGTTCCAGGATCAAGCTGGGCTCTTTGCACTTCTGGGCGGTCAGCCCGTAGGCTATGTTATTACCGGCATCGATGAAGGATTGAACAAGGAGAAAAACCTAAAGTACGGGTGGATTTTGGACATTGGAGTTTTGAAGCCATACAGACGAAGGCGAATCGGCACCAGTTTGATGCTTGGCGCGATGCAGCGGCTGAAGGACCAGGGAATGGAAGATGCATTGCTATACGTGGATGACATGAACCCCACAGGAGCCTTTAGGCTATACGAAAAACTAGGCTTCAAAGTAGCAAGAAAGAGCATAATATACCAGTTGAAAATCGGCTGACCGTGTGTTCTTACGCAAAACCGCTTCCTTCATGCTCTTGAGGAGCCCATAGCCTTTCTGATTTCAATGCACAAGTGGCATTTGCTAGCATAATCCTCTTTCTTGAATTCTAAGCCCTTGAGCCTCTGGAAGCTTCAGCAGCCCTAATGGTCCTTCTTCCATTAATGTTCTGATGATTATGTCTTTTTGCCAATCATACTCGCCTATTATCTTACTCAGTAGGGTTTTCTTTGCGTTTCCAATGGACAGACTCCAGCATACGCTCACCGCGCCTGACGGCTCAATACAAATGCTTTTTGGGTCTTTGAGTGATTCATTCATGAACGGCTCGACCGAGCAAGGTCCGTCAAGCTGAGGAGGTTCAAGATACTTGCGCAGATTCATCGCAGCACGCCCAACTGGTATAATGTTGTGCATGTCCGCTTCTATTCCAACTGGTCTCAGGGTTTCCAAAATCTGCTTTGTTTTCCTATCATATTCATTCACCGCGTCTACGGATTCGACTACTGTGACGTTCCATTGCACATTTTTGATGCCTGCTTTAACTGAAGCCAAAGCCGCGTTTCGTGGGCATTCAAGCGGTATATGTTGAGAGTGAAAGGAGTCAACGCTTATTGCCAAGGTGTTAAGGCCGGCGGCTTTCAGCTTTTTTGCCAGTTTCTCAGCTTTTCGGACATCGTTGCCCCAAATGCCATTCGTTATCATCTCAATCTCCGGGATCTTGAGCTGATTGGCTTTTTCGAATATTGCTATAGCTCGTTCTGAGTAGAGCATGGGCTCTCCACCGAACACCATGAAAGACCCAAGATTTGAGACTGAAGCTGCTTCGGCTAGATAGTCACGTGCATCCTTGACATCCATCACTTCATTTCCTAGTGGAGAAGCCTCTGCTTGGCAGTGAACGCATTGAGAATTGCACTTTGTGGTTAGTGTGAGTTCGAGTCGCCGAAGGTTCATTGACATTGCACAAGGTATCCTTATGGCGGGTTTGGGTTTATCTCCATATCGGCAGAGCGTTCTGTGGAGCAAAGCATGCGAGAAAGTCACTAAAGACATTGCGCCAAGGTGATTTCAGTGTTTAAATATGTGACTCATGTCAAATTAGTACGCTGTGCCTCGGTAGCTCAGCTCGGTAGAGCGGCTGCCTCGTAAGCAGCAGGCCCCGGGTTCAAAGCCCGGCCGAGGCTCCAGCTTGTTCAATCCGTTGGTTGCGCGCGCGCCGTGTCCAACATTCTTCTGGAAAGGTCTACTCCAAGAGTATTGGCTCCTGATCTTGCGAATTCGGCTAAGTAAACGGCTGGTCCACAACCAATGTCCAACAAGTCTTTCTTGTGGAGTCTTCCGAGCAAATTCAGAATGGTTGGCAACTGAATTTTGAACTCGTAGGAATTTCTTTTCCTTGCGGAATACCAAGCTGCGAGCCTGTCCCAAGCTTCTTCAGCCTGCTTAGGTATGCCATCGTCAAATACTTGGGATTTTCCATTTCTTCTCAACGATCAGGGTCCCCTTAGAATCGCTAGTATTTCTTGATATAAGGATTTAGAGCAATAGAAAGTCTCTGCGTCTCCTAGTAGTAATAGTGAATCGGTGTAGTGAATGTTTTCTGTTGTACAAAGGAATAAGTTACCCGCTTTGGCCAAAAATTCATCGGCCTTGAGGGTGATATTTCTGTATTTGTGTTCTGCATGTATACGGAAACGTTTATTAAATATTAATATTATCGATACTTAGTGCAGATCAAACTAGACACTAGGGGGATGAATCATGTTTAACCTTCACCACCATGAAGAAAGACTGAAATGTCCTTACAAGGGCTGCGAAATGAAATTTGAGAAGCCCTCAGTCTTGACTGATTCATCCACTTTACCAAGACAGACTTACTATGCGTGTCCTCACTGCATGTCAAAGCTGGACATAATAACAAGAGATTTGAAGATAGTCGAAGTCAAAACAACCGAATATCCGAGAGTTCTTGAATCACCAGCCAAATGCGCTCGATATGCTGGCTTCTTAAACTCTATTTCTCAGGAAATGCCCGTTCCAGACGAGTGCCTAGTCTGTCCAAAAGTGCTCCAATGCGCTGCCAGAAAAAGATAGGTTAGAGCATTGTGCACATATTCTTGCTTTAAGAGAATGTTTTAAATTTATCTTCTCAAATTCTATCTTGCGGGCAAACTGTAACGGGGCTGTCGGCTAGTTTGGTCTAGGCTTGTAGACTTGGGCTCTATAGACTCCGGTTCAAATCCGGGCAGCCCCACCACAGGACCTGAACCTGTTTTGGTATGGGACGGGCAGCCCCATCACACTCGAGCTCCACGATTATTTTTATTAATAGATCCTTCAAAACAATATTCAATCAACATATAGGATGGTGGTGCAGAAACCTCGCTGATTCAGGTCTGTGCAAAGACGCAACATGTTCTACAAGCAAATCCAAAGCATGCAATTGATCCCAATAGCGCTCAGGGTCTTACACATTCAGCCTTGGGTCGGTAGGTTCTCTTTCTCGTACGCTTCTGCTTGTGGTAAGGGCACTCATAAACGCGCACTAGTAGGAAACCTTTGTCCTGATATTTGCATCCACATGGCAATGTGACTGTGTCTGTCACGCTCAACCTTCTTCACTATCCTACTATAAAGCCATGTTGAACCTATATATAGAGGGTTAAAAAACGGAGAAGAGGGCCTTCTTCTTCAAATTCCTCTCTATCAGCTTAAGCGTTAGGGCACCGAATACAATGTAGAATGCCCCTAAAAGGAATAGGCTTACCGTGTCATACGCCGCGTCAACAGTCCCAATACCCAGTAAAGAAGAACGCATCAACCTAATCCCATACGTTAGGGGCAAAGCTTTCGAAATAATCTGAGCCCATGCAGGCATAAACTCGATAGGGCAGACTATCCCGCTGAAAACCATGAACAAAACCTGCAGACTATTGGCCGTGGTAACACGATCACGAAAAGTCGCGCTCGCGCGCGCTGGCTGAAAACTGGGACTTTGCGAGTCATTTTCTGGAAATGTAGAATCGAGTTCTAGAACATTCCTATATCTTTTCTTTACTTATAGGTTTTTATACCAGAATTCGAATCAGATGTGTAGAAATCTGTCTTCGACAAGGGAGAAAGGAAAATGAAAGGCCAACAGAGACTTCTTTCAGGATGCAGCTTTCAAGTTGGGGGGAGCTAGCGAGTAGTTGAATATTGAGGCTTTTATGAACGTTTTCTTTTCCGCTCCTGTCAGGGAGGGATTGGCTAGTGGAGATTTCAGATAAAAAAGTCGTCGTTGAGGAACTGAAAACACAGTGGAAGCAACTGTGGTGGGATCGAATTGATGACAAGGTCAGAGCCGAAGGCATTGCAGATAAGGATTATTCGACGTTATTTGTCGAAAAGGGCACTGTAATTTTTGCTACTAGGAATTTCAGAATGTTGAATTTTCGAGAGATTCTTGAAAAGCGCGGAGTGGCTAATGTGGACATGGTTGTTCCCCCTGACCCTTCTGTGGGTGGGTGGGGCAAATTCATCAGAACGGCTATTGTAGTTCAAGCACGTAAAGCAAGGTCACGGCGAAGAGCAGAATACGAGACTTTTGAGAAGAAGAGGCAACAGATGAAGAAGGACGGTCGGGGCTGGCTTCATTATTAGCCAGCTAAGCCGTCTTGAAACATGAAGAGTAGCTGAATCAGTTACGGTTTTCAATTCGATGATCATTTTTGGGGAATGAGTTATGAGTAATTATCGAAGTAAACTAGACATCATAGCGGACATGCTTGGCGTCATAAGTGAGAACGAAAGGGCTAAGAAGACACAGATTATGTACCGTGCCAACTTGAGTTATAAGCTTCTTACCAAGTATCTGAACCACGTGTTGGTTGCGTGCTTGGTACGTTCGGAACGAAAACAACGTTGCTATGTGCTCACGTCTAAGGGAGAGGAATTCTTGGAGATCTACCGAACCTACTTGAAGCATCATAAATTTGTGGAGAAAAAACTGCAAGAGGTTAACTTTAAGAGAAAAACGCTTGAGGATTTGCTTGAACTGAAGGGCGTCTAGTTATGCTGAAGAGAAACTATGCGCTTGCTTGTATGCTTGCGCTCACTCTTGTTTTTGCCATGCGCTTGAACGTTTGCTTCGCTCTTGACCAGTCTCAAGCGCAAGCGGCAGTGGCCAACGCTGATGGTGGTTTGGCTTCCGCTTACGTGGCTGTGGCCGAGGCTGAACAGGCGGGAGGAAACGTCACGCAGTTGGTTGCCAGTCTTCAGGTTGCTGGCGGCCTGCTTGACGACGCTCACGATGCTTACCGATTGGGCGACTACGATGCGGCTTATTCGTCCGCGTCCAACTGTAGCAGTGAAGTAGTGGGGATCGCGTCTCAGGCGGCAAACTTGAAAGTTCAGGCGGAGCAGGCCCGGAGCAATGCGCTGTTCTTTACGGTGGCTTTGTCAAGCGTTGTTCTGAGCGTTTTCTTTGTTTTGAGCTTGCTTGGTTGGAGATATTTGAAGAACAGGTATGAAAAGCGTGTTCTTGGCTTGAGGCCAGAGTTGAGGTAGACTTGATGAATCTTAGTGATTACAGGCTGCTGTATGTTCTGGCCTGTATCGGATTGGCTTTAATCATTGTGTCTCCTACGCTGGCCATGTTCGTCACGTTGCCTCGGAGCGAGGCTTTCTCAGAGCTTTGGATTTTGGGTCCAGGTCACATGGCTGAGGGTTACCCGTTCAACGTGGGCGCAAACGAGACTTACAAGATTTATTTGGGCGTGGGTAATCATATGGGCGGTTCAGAGTATTACGTTGTCTATGTGAAGCTCAGGAATCAGACTGAATCCTTGCCGGATAATCTGAACAGTACGCCGAGCAGTCTGCCTCCACTGTTTGAGTATCGTTTTTTTGTCAGAGATCAGGAAACTGGCGAGAGACAAGTGCTCTTTTCGTTTGGCGATGTCTCCTTTGATGGTAATACGAGCAGGGTTCAAACGTTGACTTTGAATGGGTTAAGTGTTGATGTTAACGAGTGCGCGGCGTGGGACCAAGCAAACAGCGACTGCTATTACCAGCTTTTTTTTGAGTTGTGGCTTTACAACGCCGCCCTCTCAGGCTTTCAGTATCATAATCGGTTTGTTGGGATTTGGCTTAATATGACCATTCCGTTTCAGAATCCGAAATAGAAGAGTCTTATAGAACTAGATTCCTTATTGGTTTAAATGAGTCGGGGAGAATTTCACTTATAATAATTGTGTAATTAATGTGCTATTGGTGTTGGAAATGTGGGAGAAGGCCATTGGTAATTCTGTATTGGCGGTAATCGCTGCTCTGAACGAGGAGCGGGGCATCGGCCTTACCATAGCGGAGCTCCAGCACTATTTGGAAAAGCCTTGGGTTCTTGTGGTTGATGGCAACAGTTATGATCGGACGGTTGAGGTTGCAAAAGACCTGGACGCAGAGGTTATATGCCAAGAAGGCAAGGGCAAAGGCGACGCATTGAACTCGGCGTTTAAACAGATGAATATGGACGTGGAATATGTTGTTTTTACTGATGCGGATTACACTTATCCAGCAGAGTATCTTCCGGAAATGATTAAAATATTGGATGAGAACCCGGAAGTGGGCATGGTTTGCGGAAACAGGTTTAACCACCGTCTCGACGTCAAAGCCATGCGTAACGCGTTTTATTTTGGGAATAGGTTTTTGGCTTTTACGCATAACATGCTGAATGGGGTTGCTCTGCGTGATCCTTTAACGGGTTTGAGGGTTATTCGTTGGGAAATACTGAAGGACTGGACGCCTAAATCCAAAGGCTTCGACATTGAGGTTGAATTGAACCATCATGTTGAAAGAAGGGGCTACAAAATCGTTGAAACAGACATAAAATACAGGCGACGTATGGGCGAGAAAAAGCTGAAACTGAGACACGGTCTTACGATCTTGAAGCGGATTTTGCTGGAAACCACGTACTAGACATGGACATATTGCCAGCATTTCAATTTTACAGGAAGTAGTCGGCGTATATCCCCTACTCTGGTCGACTACTGCTTCTGATCAAGTTGCTTCGGTTCTGTTGTCTCATGAGGGAAGTGTGAGTTGAGGTTTTTCGAACAGAAAGATGATGGCGTGCCGTGGAGGTTGATGTCATCATCTTCAACATCAAACTCAACATAGAAGATGATAAGGTCGTGGGGCCGGTTTGATCCTAAGGTTTTTGAGCTTTTGAGAGTTGCAGTTCTGGTTTGTTAGGATGTGGTGAACGTGGCTGAACGTAAGATGGCTGACGCAGTTGGGAAGGTTCTTGTTACCGGTGGCGCTGGTTTTATTGGCTCTCACTTGGTTGATGCTTTGATGGGGAAAGGTTTTCATGTTAAAGTGGTTGATAATCTGAGTAACGGTAGCACTGGCAATCTTCAGAGTTGGCTGGATAATCCATGTTTTGAGCTGATTAAGGGGGATCTTAAGGATCCTGATATGGCTCACAGAAGTGTTGAAAGCGTCAAAGTTGTATTTCATCTGGCTGCGAACCCTGACGTCAAGTTGGGCGGGTCTAATCCTTCTGTCCATTTCAATGAGAACTTGCTTGTGACTTTCAATCTTCTTGAGGCTATGAGAAAGAGCGAAACGGCGAAGTACATTGTTTTTGCTTCAACGTCAACGGTTTACGGCGAACCTGACATGTTTCCGACTCCGGAAGATTATGGACCTCTTCTGCCCATTTCCATTTATGGGGCGTCTAAACTTGGATGCGAGGCGCTGGTCGCTTCGTATTGTCATACATTTGATCTCAGAGGGGCTTTGCTTCGGTTTGCTAACATTGTGGGATCACGGTCAAATCATGGTGTGATCATAGACTTGATCAGGAAGCTCAGACAAAATTCCTCAGAACTGGAAATACTGGGAGACGGTACACAAAAGAAGTCATACTTGCATGTTAAAGATCTTGCTAGCGCGTTTTTGACTGTTTTGAACGTTCTTGGCAAGAGCGAGTTTGTTGAGGCTTACAATGTTGGTTCGCTGGACCAAGTTGATGTGAAACGTATTGCTGAGGTAGTTAGCGAAGAAATGAGAATTGCCAAGCCTAGGTTCAAGTTCAACAGGAAAGTTGCTGGTGGTAGAGGCTGGAAAGGTGACGTTAAGGTTATGCAGCTTTCAGTGGAGAAGCTTATGGGTTTAGGCTGGAAGCCTACGCTTAACAGTGAAGACGCGGTCAGGCTGAGCTGCAGAGAGTTCCTGAAATCCTCATGAGAGCCGTTGGTAGAGCATTTTCAGTTCTATTTGTTCCAGTCTGTTCTAGTTTGTGGCCGAGATGAAAGTGTTTTTTGTGGTTTTGGCTAGAGATGCCGCAAAGGTGCCAGATAAGGCTAGGGAGCTGGATGGGTTAGGCTTTCCCTACGTGATAGTGTGCGGCGAGAAGTTTAATCATCCTAACGTAGTTTATAGAGCGCTTAAGGGCAAGTATGATGCCGTGAATTTCGGGTTGAAATTCATTCCGTCTGACGTGGATGTTGTTGCGTTTAATGATGTTGATGCGGAGATTCATAATCCAGAAGCGGCGCTTCGTCTTCTTGAGGATGATATTTATTCCTTGGTTTTTGTCAAGGTTCGTGTGACTGGAGGTCCGCAGTTGACGTTTTATTCGATTCTTGATTTTCTTAGAAGCAAGATTCCGATTGCGGCTAGCGGCGAGTTGATGTTGATAAGGCAGAGCTGTTTGAAAGAGATAATGCCTTTGAAGGGTTGTAAGTCTGAGGATAGTTATATTTTGTTTAAGGTTTTGGAGAAGGGTGGTAGGATAGCTTTTTGTGAGCAGTCTTATGTTGTGACGAAGCGGACTACTCGTGCGGAGCAGGAGGAGGCTTACAAGCGAAGAACGGTTGGGGGAATATATCAGGCGCTTTCCATGAGTAAACCGCCTTTGATCGTGAGATTGTTCTACATGGTTTTGCCGTTTATGTCGCCTCTTCTTCTTGTTTTAGGCAAGAAAGGCTACTACTGGAGCAGAGGGATAATTCTGGGTTTTGTTGACTACGCGAGAGGAGACAGGGCAGGATCTTGGAACCCGATCTAGTGTCATGTCAAGTGTGAAGTTAACGCGGCTTGCGAAAGTTACCGTTTAGAGTTGAGATGTGGTTTGCCGAACATTGTCAGAGTCGTGGATGATGGTCTCTGCACCGGATGCGGGACGTGTGCTGGAATATGTCCTGTCGATGCTGTTTCGATGCATGTCTCTGGTGGATTGTATCTGCCTGAAGTTGCTGATGGCTGCACAGATTGCGGTTTGTGCTTGAAATGCTGTTCTGGCTATTCCGCCAATCTGAATGAGCTCGAGTCTATAATTCTGGAGGGAAAACAGCAGGATTCGATTATCGGCAACTTTATCGGGTGTTACATTGGGCACTCGAATAATGAGGATACGCTGAATGATTCGACTTCTGGGGGCGTCGTGACCGAGATGCTGGTCTATGCTTTGGAAAAGGGACTGATTGACGGTGCCTTGGTTGTGCGCATGAGAAAGGACAAGCCTTTGGAGCCTGAGCCGTTTGTTGCTAGGAGTCGGGAGGAGATTGTTTCTGCTTCAAAGGCGAAGTATTGCCCGGTGCCGATGAATGTAGCCTTGAAGACGATTCTGTCAGAAGAGGGTAAATTCGGAGTTGTTGGGTTACCTTGTCACATTTATGGGCTTCGGAAAGCTGAAGCCGCATTGCCGCAGTTAAAAAACAGAATAGCCCTGCACATTGGTCTGTTCTGCGGTCATCCAGCTAGCTTCTCTGGAACAGACTGTCTTCTCAGGAAGTTTGGAGTAGGGAAAGACCAGGTCGAGAAGCTTGATTATAGAGGAAATGGCTGGCCGAGTCGTATGTCAATCCGGCTGAAAGATGGCGGGAATCTGAGCGTCAGGTTTAATCGGGGCTGGGATGCTTATTGGAATGTTTTCTCGCCTTTCTTATTTGCTCCTATCCGCTGCATTATGTGTGGGAATCAGTTTAACGAGTTGTCGGACGTGTCTTTTGGTGATGCTTGGCTTCCCGAGCTTAGAAGAAGCGAGAAAGGCGAATCAGTCATAGTTGTGCGGACGGCTTCAGCTAACGAATTGCTGACTCGTATGAAGCACGAGGCGGTGATATCGCTCAGAAGCGTTTCACGGGCTAAGGTTAAGGAGTCGCAGGCTTTCAGTCTGAATTTCAAGAGGGATAATCTTGCAGGACGTTTGGCTTTCTTGAGGCTCGTTGGAAAGAAGACACCCAACATGAACTCCAAGCTGAGCTTTCCGGCTTTGGCGGAGGCATGTTTGTCTTATTTGAGTTATCGTTTTTCTTCAAGTGAGCAGATCGGGTTTTTCCTGGCTTACGTTCCTCTGCCTCTTTTTAGGCTTTACTTTGGTTTGTTCAAGTGTGCTTTCTTGTTGTCGAAATGAAGGGTCCAATGATCCAATGACGTTCGCTGTTTCAAGCCGAGTCGTTGAGATTCGAACTGAGTCAAGGTGATGAGCATCCCAGTATCATCCTTTAAGATTCACATTATTCACGTTGGCAACATGGCCAACAAGGGTACTCAGGCACTGCTTTCCAGTGACGTTTCTATGATCAGAAGCATCGTGGGCAATGGCGCTGTCATTTCCGTCTCTACGACTGACGTCACTGGAGTTAGAAAACTCGGGTTGCCATTGGCCGCTGTATTGCCAGCAACAGTTGATATTCCCTATGAGAGAGCGGATTCGCTTGCGAAGCGTTTCGGATATACTCGAGATAGTTTCACGTACAAGTTTTTTGGTTTGTGTGCCCTGCTTCTTATGCTAGTCCAGATGAGTCTGTCTCTTGTTTCAATCGCATTTGTTAAGGCTGGTTTGAAGGGTTGTTATCGGCCGAAGGTTCTGGCAACCGTGAATGATTGTGACATGGTTGTCTCTTGTAGCGATGAGAATTTCAAAGAGTCTGCATCGATGCTTCCGCTGAACGTATATTGGGTTGTCTCTTGGTGGTCAATGCTGCTTGTTAGGACTTGGGAGGTTTTTGTTGCGAAGTCTTTCGGCAAGCCTGTTGTCATGTTTCCGAACTCAATAGGACCTTTCCGAACAGCAATAGGTCGTCTGTTGTCAAAAATAGCGTTGAACAGTTGCGATTCTGTCTTGATCAGGGAACCCATTTCCTATGGCACTGTGGAATCCTTGATGATAAGTACGCCGAAGATTTTGACATCTGACACTGCGCTTACGTTAGACACGGAATGCGATTTGCCGTTCGCTAAGGATGCTAACGGAAGCATTGGCGTGTGCCCGGGTGTTTATGCTCACAGTATCCCTCCAAAAAGGGTTAAGCAATACATTCTAGACCATGCAAAAGCGCTTGACAAAGCGATTGAAAAGCATAATTTCTCGGTAGTTCTCATGCCGCATTACGTAAGCGGCTTCCAATTCGATGATTTAGACATGTGCAAGCTGATACTTGGAAAAATGGAACACTCTAATAGAGCCAGGATACTTGAGCCAAAGGACCTGAGAGAGTTTAGGTCCGCAGTGAGTCAGATGAATATGATCGTATCTTCGAAGATGCATCCTGCAGTCTTGGCTGCTTCAGTCTATGTGCCTATCGTATTCATTGCCTATGATCATAAGCAGACTGGTTTCGCCGCGAGCCTAAGCCTAAGTGATTGCGTTATTCCATTACATGAAGTTACCTTCTCAAGGCTTCTCGCAAAGATTGACCATGTCTGGAACAGCAGGGATAAGATTCGAGCTCTGCTGAGGGCACGAGTTCCTGAATTGCAGAAAAGCGTCAGAAGATCAATTGAATCAGCCATGGCTCCGTTTACTCGAAAGCTTCGACGTGTGAAGGAAGAGTGACATCTTGACCAATTACATTAGAGCATTCTATTATCTGCATTCCATGATGCGACGCGCTTATTGGGATCGTGACAGACTGAGAGACTATCAAAATGATAGGCTCAGAGAAATTGTAAGGTTTGCTTACGAAAACTCGCGTTTTTACCATGAAAAACTCAAGGGCGCAAGTGTGAAACCCGAGGAGATCAAGACAATAGAGGACTTGAACAGGTTACCTGTAGTTAGGAAAAGTGAGCTCAGGGAATGTGCTAGTCAAGACGTAATATCGAGCAAGTTTGATATTGCGGATTTGAGGGTTTCGAGGACGAGCGGTTCGACGGGAAGGCCATTGCATATCTATATGGCTGATTGGGAGAATGAGTTCAGGAAAGCTAAGCATCTTAGGGCGCAGATAGCTTTAGGGCAGAAACCCTGGGATAAGTGGGTTACGATAACGTCTCCTTTGCATTTTGCTGAGACTACGCGGTTTCAAAGGCTGTTCAGGTTGTATGGAATATACTCTGTTTCCGTTTTTGATGATCTTGCCGCGCAGGTTTCGAAGATTGGGAAATTGAAACCGGATGTCATTGACGGATACTCCAATTCGCTGCTTCTGCTTGCCAAAGAAGTGCGGAAGAACGTGGTTCAGAAGATTGAGCCAAAGTTCCTAGTGAGTGGAGCTGAACTAATTGATAGTAATTCGCGCAAGTTCGTTGAAGAGGTTTTTGGAGCGCCTTTCTATGATCAATATGCCTGTGTAGAGCTTGAGAGAATGGCTTGGCAGTGTAGAGAGAAGGATGAATATCATATTGATGCTGACTCTATCATTATGCAGTTTGTCGATGAGAACGGCGAGGAAGTCTCTCCTGGGGAGGAAGGTGAGGTTGTCTGCACCAGTCTGTTCAATTACGCTATGCCTTTCGTGAGATATGCGTTGGATGACGTTGGAGTCCCTTCTGGTAAGACTGATTGCGAGTGTGGTCGTACTCTTCCTCTTATGAAGGTGGTGGAAGGGCGCAAGACTGCTTTGTTGACTCTTCCTAGCGGACGGGTCCTAGCGCCTTTTGCTTTTATGCTGGCAGTTTGGACGTTCAAGTATTACGGATGCATTGATCTGTTTCGCATAGTTCAAAAGAGGAAGGATCTATTGGTTTTCAGGCTTAAGGTCAACGAATGTGATGCTGATAGAAGTGTTATTGAGAAAGAGCTTCTGGCTCATGTGCGAAATGTGCTAAGCATAACTGAAGATGAAATGGCTTTCGAAGTGGACTTTGTTGACGATATTCCACTGGACAAGAGCGGGAAGTTCAGCATAGTTGTGTCCGAATTAGATCAGACAGCTCAGTAGTCTGTGGCTTTCGGAGATGCATCAGATTTGTACAATTACTTCAGGATGGCATATGATGTTGCTTCTCTCCTGAGGCATACGCGCTGGAGTAGAGAACGGTTACTTGATTATCAAGACAAGAGAGTTCGGGAAATCGTTAGATATGCTTTTGACAATGTCCCATTCTATCATGATAAGTTCTTGAAGTCAGGAGTAAGGCCTGATGACGTGAAGTCTGTTGGAGACTTGAATAGGCTTCCGATAATAAGAAGAGAAGAGCTGCAGGAAAACAGCGGCAGGATTATTTCAAGCGAGTTCGACTCAAACAGGCTCAAGGTCGTTTCGACCAGTGGTTCTTCTGGGAAGCCTTTGTTCACCTATCTTACTAAGAGAGAAGACGAGTTCAGGAAAGCGAAGCTTCTAAGACCCCACATTGTTTGTGGTCAGAAGCCTTGGGACAGATGGGTCTTGATTGAACCCACTCGGCACATCAAACGTTTAGGTAGGCTTCAAAGAGTGCTAGGTTTCTACGCGCCTGTTTTTGTGTCAATCTTTGATGACGTGGCTAGGCAGGCTTCATCCGTGGAAGAGCTTGACCCTGAGGTTCTTGATGGTTACTCAAATTCTCTCTTCATACTGGCAGAGGAAGTGGAGCGAAGAAGCATTAAGACTATCAGGCCAAGATTTATCATGGGCGGGGCTGAGCTTATTGACGGTGCGTCGCGGAGATTCGTGGAGAGAGTGTTCGATGCGCCCTTTTTTGATCAGTATGCAAGTGAAGAGCTTCAGATGATTGCCTGGCAGTGTCCGGAAAAGGCGGAGTATCATATTGATGCTGATTCTATCGTCATGCAGTTTGTTGATGAAGAAGGCGAGGAGGTTGCGGCCGGAGAAAGAGGTGAATTGGTATGTACAAGTTTGTTCAACCATGCCATGCCGTTTGTGCGATATGCTCTTGGAGATTTCGGTGTGCCTTCGGAACAGGCTAGTTGTGCCTGCGGTCGTAGTTTCCCGTTGATGAAGGTCATTGAGGGAAGAAAGGATTCAATGATAGTTCTTCCGAGCGGTCGCAGGGTGCCTGCTTTGGTTTTCGGTTGGATCATGGAGTTTTACAGGTTTTATCCTAATATCTACCAGTATCGGATTGTTCAGAAGAGAGTTGATCATCTGAGGGTGTTCATCAAGAAGAAGAATGGGAGTGCTGACGAAAGGGAGATGGAGCTTGAACTTGTTCGTCATATGAAGAAGAGTCTAGATCTTAGCGAGTTCGAAGTGACTGTTGAAGTTGAGTTTGTTGATGAGATTCCGCTTGACAAATCGGGTAAGCTTAGGAAAGTTGTTTCGGAGCTTGAGTAAGCTTCTAGCGCGTTCGTTTTTTGTTGTGTTTGGAGCCAGAATGCGATGAGGATTCTGCAAGTCATTCCCGATCCCTACGGGTTGTCAGGTGGAATACTTGTTCACGTCCAGAACATTACTGAACGTCTCGCTGAGAATCATGATGTGACTGTGTACGCGGTAAATCTTGGTTCAGGATATCGTCGCTATGAGCTGAGAAACGGGGTCAAAATTGAGCGGTTTAACTGTATTGCCCCAAATGAGGCGTACTATTTCTCTATGGAGATGTTTCTTAGATTATGCAAAGTTCGGTTTGACGTTGTTCATGCTCATGGTTATCATGCATTTCCGTCCCACTTCGCGTCCTTGGCAAAGTGCGACAGATTCATAGTCACCCCGCATTTTCATGGTGTTGGGCACTCTACTTTTCGGAATTCTCTGATTAGGCTGTTGAAGCCTTTCGGAAAGAGGACTTTTGAGAAAGCTGACAGGATAATAGCGGTGTCTGAATATGAGAAGTCTCTGATAATTGATCAGTTCGGTTTTGACGACGACAAGATCACTGTTATACCGAATGGTGTTCGTTTTAGCGAGTTTGCAGGTTTGAAAAGGCAAAGGCGCGATCTCAGAACAGTCCTTTACGTCGGTTATTTGACCGATTTCAAGGGAGCGCAATACTTAGTTGAGGTTTTGCCAAGACTTGATGGTGATGTCATTCTTGAGATTATCGGCAAAGGATCACTTAAGCCCTATTTGGAGAGGCGTGCGCGCGAACTGAAAGTATATGATAGAGTTAGGTTCTCTCAGGATCTGACGAGGCAAGAACTCCTACAGAAGTTTACTGACGCGAACGTTCTTGCTCTGTTGTCTAGATATGAGGCGTATTCCATAGTTGTGGCTGAGGCTTTAACTGCAGGAACACCTTGCATAGTTGCCGAGACCTCTGCTTTGGCTGAGTGGGTAGACAACGAGACCTGCTATGGTGTGCATTATCCTATTCATTTGGATGAACTGGCTAGGCGGATTAATCAGGTTCTTAGCGGAGGAGGCAGCCACCACACGAAGAAGTGGATAGGAACGAAGATCTTGGATTGGGATGACGTAACCAGTCGTCTGGAGTCTATCTACAACGCTTCTTCTTAACGCGCGTGTCTTGTTAGCGAGCTATAATAAGCATTTATATTGACGATTAACGTGAATCTGAAGCTTGATACATAGATAGACAACAGAGTGATAGCTTTGGAGAATATCAATGTCGCACTCGTTGGCTGCGGCTATGTTTCGAACAGCCATCTTGCAGCTTGGAGCAGGATTCCGTATGCGAAGATTGTCGCGGTGTGCGACAATAATGTTAAGGCGGTCGATAGGGTTGCGAGGGAGTGGAAGATCGAGAGAAGATTTACTTCTGTTTCAGAGATTAGTAGTTTGAAAGACATCACTTTGTGGGATATTTGCACTCCGATAAACACACATAAGGATTTGGCAATTCGCGCGATGAAAGACGGGTTCAACGTTTTGATCGAGAAACCTCTCACCATCTCATCACAGGATGCAAAAGAGATAGTTGATTGCCAGAGGACTACGAACACGAAGGCAGGTGTGATACATAATTGGCTGTTCGAACCGCCTGTACTGAAGGCGAAAGATTGCCTACGTAGGGGGAGAATAGGAGAAGTGATTAGCGCTCAAATTGATGTGCTTCATACGAAAGATGACCCAATGACTGCTAACAAAGATCACTGGAGTCATCAACTTCCAGGTGGTCGATTTTCTGAGATGCTAATCCATCCGATTTATCTTATGCGAGAGTTCATAGGCGACATAGAAGTGGAAAGTGTTGCGGTTTCTAAGCTTGGAGAGTATGAGTGGATGAAACACGACGAATTATTCGCAACATTCAAGGCCCAAGACAAACTGGCTGGAACTCATGTTTCTTTTAACGCGCCACGAAATTCTATCAATATCAGTCTTTTCGGCAGGAGCGGTATCCTGAAGTTAGACATAATAACTGCCACATTAAATGTCCTGCCACAGCTCGGGCTTGAAAGAGTTGGCAAGGCAGTTGATTCTACTAGACAAGCATTTCAACTTTTGTCATCAACAACCAAGAATGTTCTGAGGGTTTTGTCTGGCAAATGGTTTGACGGGCATGAGATGTGCATACGCAAGTTTGCTGAGAGTTTAGTTGAGGATAAGGAGCCCCCAGTAACGGTCAAAGAAGGTTACGAGGTTGTGAAGGTTCTCGAGAGCGTATACGGGCGTTTGTAGTTGGCCTTAGAGTCGAGCATGCGGTGGCTGCGGGATTGAAAACTAAAGAAGAAAGGAGCTCGCATGCTCTTATCATCACATTCGTAGGGCCGGTCGGAGTCGGCAAGTCTACACATATGAAGTTGCTTCAAAACCATCTCGCATTAAGGGGAGGCAAAGTTGTTGCAACGTTCATTAAAAGCAGTCATGCGCTCACGTACGTCTTGAACGTAGCTTTGATGGCGCTGGGAGCATCAGAAGAGACGCACTACAAAACGCAAGTATCAACGAGCATTCGAAGCGACATATTCGCCAGATTGCTCCCTTTGTGGTGTTTTCTGGACACACTGAGCATTGCAGGAAAGTTCTTCGTTAGAGTGTACATTCCGTTCAAGCTTGGGTTCACTGTACTCATTGAAGAAGGTCCCGCCATGACTTTGCTCTCTTACTATTGGATTTTTCCTCAACTCTTCAAGGCAGAAGCTCGAGTGCCCAGACTTGTACCAAACCTATTAGGTTGGATCCAGAAAAATGAACACGTAGACATCATTCTGGACGCGAGTGACGAGGATCTTGTCCGCAGAAGGGAGAGTAGAGACTTTAGGCGCGACGAGTTGCCCCAATATGTGGATTTGCAAAGGAGATGGATTGAACATTTGAATTTTAGGAACACACTCTTTATCAATACACGCGGTGAATCAATCGCGGAAACTCAGGAGAAGATCATTTCAGCCTTGGACGGCATACTAAACCCGTTTAATGCATGAACGATAGATCCGAGTATGAGCGAAAATGTACTCATCAATAATCGAGAACGTGACAGTGCCTTCTTACGATATTGTCAGGGGCACATCTAGATACAAGTACAGAAAGTATCTCGACAGGAGTCAGTACTGGTCGCGAGATGAGATTGAGCGTCTGCAACGCGAGAACCTGCGTCTTTTGATCGATCATGCCTATGACACGGTTCCTTATTATCATAGAATCTTCAAAGAAAGGAATTTGAAGCCTCAAGACATAAGGACTCCTCAAGATTTAACGAAGTTACCAGTATTGACGAAAAGCATCATTCACAGGAATTTGGCAAACCTGATATCCAGAGACTTCACGCTGGATCGTCTGATTCCTTACTCCACTGGCGGCACAGGATCTCCCTTGAACTTTTACATTACGAGAGAAAAGGTGAGCTGGGAGATTGCAGCTGAATACAGAGCCTATTCGTGGGCAGGTTACAGACTCGGCGATCGTTGTTTCATGCTGTGGGGTGCTCGGAAAGACATGAATTTGCCCAGATTCTCCTTGAGCTACTATGCTAGGAAAATTGCCGGAATGCTGCAAAGGACGGTTGTCGTTGATCCTTTCGTTCTTTCTGACAACGTTCTGGGCAATTACGCTAATGTCCTAAAGAAATTCAAGCCTCAAGTGGTTAGGGGGTATGCCATGCCCGTCTACATGTTGGCAAAGTACCTAGTTGACAAAGGAATTGATAACGTACGACCGAAGGCGGTCATTACGGGTGCAGAGATGTTGTTTGATTCAATGAGAAAGACTATTGAAGAAGGCTTTGGCTGTCGCGTTTTTGACCATTATGGATCTAGAGAGATCGGGGCGATCGGGTCTGAGTGCGAGATGCACTACGGCTATCACATATCTGCAGAGAACGTGATTGTTGAATTTGTCAGGGAGGGAGAGCATGTGGGACCAAGGCAGAGTGGGGCAATATTGCTGACTGGCTTGCGAAACTACGGAATGCCCTTTATTAGGTATGAAGTTGGAGACGTTGGTGAACCTTCTGAAGAGGTCTGTACTTGCGGGCGAGGGCTTCCTCTAATGAAGGCGATAAAAGGATACGAGTCTCAATTTCTGGCAGTGCGCGACAAAGTAACAGGAGCCGTTATGCCTGTGAGCTCTCACATAGACTATTTCTTAGATCTTCTTGAATCACCGCCATCAAACTATAGGATTGTTCAGGAGAGTCTTGACTATGTCGTTATTAAGATTGCACAGGAACAGAGATGTGGTCAAGAGGACGTGGATTTGCTGGTCAAAGAACTGCGAAGCTGCTTGGGAATGGATGTCAAGATAGAAGTCCAGTTCGTAGATGATTTGCCACCTTTGCCCAGCGGCAAAAGATCCCCAGTGATATCCAAAGTGAGGGCTTTTCAAGATGTTGTTTCTAGGTGATAGCCGCAATATTACGGAATGCTGAAGAATTGTGATGATTGTTCTGCGAGGAGAGAGATTTGAGAATTCTATTTCTCAGCGAAACGTTCTACCCTCACGGGGGTGGAGCTGAACTCGCAACCTATCTGTATGCAAGATTGCTCAAGGAAGAGGGATTCAACGTCACAGTTGTTACGAATAGATTCGTGGAAGAGCGGCAAATCTCCAATGAACAAGGGATCACTGTTTTCCGATTGCCCTTGATGGGAAATGCAGGCAGCCTGAAATATTCGATTTTGAGTCGACCTGATGTGCTTGTTTCAAGTTTCATACGGAAACTAGTGAAATCAGTCGACATAGTTTATATCCCGAGATTTTGGTATTCATCTTCATTGCTTGCCAGGGCCTGTAGAAAGCCTGTCATTACTCATTTGCACGATTACATGCCCGTGTGCCCTTTGTCCAATCTTCATGATACCCACAAGAGTGATATCTGCTTCAACAAGAGCAATTTGTTTTGTTCATCCAAATGCATCTATGCGTTTGAAAGAGGTCAATCGAGAAGCCAATTGGAAACAATGGGTTCGGTTGCTCTTAATATGACTGTGGGACGCGTTCTAGGTAAACTCGTAGCATTGAGTGATGCGATCATATGCGTATCGAACGCTCATAAAAATCTGATAGCAGCTCGCGCTCCACATCTGCAATCTAAAATGCATTTGGTTTATAATCCGTTGCCTAATGTTTCCTATTTGGAGAGCAGAGGACGTGATTTCGGATATTTCGGTGGTCCTTCACGCATGAAGGGTTTCGAAATCTTGTACAAGGCGATTCTTAGAGTCAAGAACACTAGAATAAGAATCCATGCCACGAAGTTCTCTGAATCAGCACGATCTTGCTTTCGATCGTCAATCGGACAGTTTCTGTTTTACGACAAAGTTCCTCTTCCTTTGTTTGAAAGGATTTGGAAAGAAGTCCGAGCCATAGTCGTCCCATCAGTCTGGCAAGAGCCTCTTCCGTATATTGTCAGCGAGGCACTACTTCGCGGCAGATTGGTGATAGCATCGCTAATGGGGGGAATGCCAGAGCAGCTCGAAGGAACTGAGGGCAATTCGCTTTGCGATTCTGGGGATTTTCAGCAGTTTGCTAATTCAATGGATTACGTGTCGGAACTTGACGATGAAAGAATAGCCGATGTTGGATGGCATAACAGAGAGAGGGTTCTTAAGAGGTTCGATAATGGAGCCATCGTCAAGGAGTTTGTGAGGATTTGCGACAAAGTAGTCTGAGTTCTGGAAAATGACAGCACGTTAGGTCAAGCGACAAAAGCTAAGGAGAGGAAGATTCCAAATCGCAACGCTGGCTGGATCTGTTTCACTTTCAAAGTTGGCGTCCCTGCCTTCTTCGAATGCACAATAGAAAAAGGTGAGGCAGTAACACGCAGAAAGACGTAGTTGTCCCTCGGCTAATCCATTTCTTCGGTCCAGACGGTGCAGGCAAGACCGTTCAGACAGATGTACTACTCAACGCTTTCAGCGAACGAGGTTTCAGAGCAGAGAAATTCTGGCTGAGAGGGCCTCATACCCTAGCTTTTATCCTGTGGAAAATTCTGGTCAAGATAGGCTTCTATCGTGTTACTCGCAATCCGCTCGGAGTCGAGTCCAAGCTGCCGTCCGTTAACATTGGATGGCTGATGCCAGAAGTTTGGTCTTTTATAGAATTCGTTAGTGTCCTACCGCACATCTTGCGACTACGCCTTTATCTAGCCAGAGGCTACTGGATTATTGCGGAAAGATATCTTCTGGACACAATCACTTCAATAGCCTACGTGACAGACAATCTTAGCTTTCTCAAGAGCCGAACTTCCCGAATGATTTGTCGTTTCATTCCGGAAGAGACAGCATTCGTATATCTTGATTCCGACTACGAAACGATATGGCGGAGGCGACTGCCAACACTCGCAATGAACCATGCGGCTAAACAGGAGTTTGGGAATAGATACTCAAAACAGAACTATGTTGAACCTGCTAGTTACATAGAATTTCAAAGAGCGGCTTACAGAATCTTAGCGAAGTCTTTTGGAGCCTTGATAATCGATACTTCTAAAAGGTCTATTGAAGAAACATCCAAGGTCATCCAACAATACGTTGGTCTTGCTTAATAGGTTGCTCTCTTGACGTGTTCGTTCATTTTCTTCAAGAAGTCCTTGAAGAACCTCCCGTCAAAAACATGTAGAAACTGGTTTGCTATGCCCTTAATGGTCTTCCATTCTTGAGCTATTTCAAGTAGGCTACGCGCTACGGTAATAGGATGATATTTGTGTGGCATTTCGAATTCGTTGTTAATCGTTCTTGCAGCTTCGAATTCATCATTGCCAACATGATCCAGTATTGCTCTAAGTGCAACGGGGAGAGTCTTGTATGCGGTCTCATAGAGCAGCGCTGTAATTGCCGTATGTGTCCTTATTGCGGATCTCAGGTGCATCTTTTTCGCGAGTTGAAGAAAACGGTCAACATCTAAGCCATCAAGATAGTAGACATAGGTGTAGAACTCAGAAAGAGTGTACATGTTCTCTTTCACTATTGAATGGGCAATTAGTGAGACCAGATCTGCTTCCGGTGTTAACATCCTCACGTGGGAATAGCTTGAGGCATTTGTATCAGTTACGTCGCCTAAGAGTTTGACCTTGTCGATGTAGGGCACATAGCTAACTGCTACCTCGTCGTACAAGTCCACGCCTATACCTGTTCGCGGATCTTGCAGAGTAGTCGACCTCGGTCCTCGGACAATTCTCTTGTAACCCGCGTTCTGTGCGATGTCGCAGGCTCTTTCATATTGAAATAGGTCACCGAAAACAATCACGTCAATATCAACTGTCGTCGAGATGTAGGGCCTAATTGTCTTGAAAACAGCATGTCTAAGATGTGCCTTGGACAAGACTCGGGAAATTCTTTCCACTGCGTCAAGCATTTCAGCATATTTCGCCATATGCTGTTGATAAGTCTGACGAAAGTTGCAGAATATGGTTCTTCTCTTGGTCTCGTTTAGATACAATAGCGAGAATCTGTTCTTCAATGAATAGTCAAAGAGCTTTACACTGTCGCTAGTGTCAATATTAGGAATGCTGGAAGGAAAGCCAGGAGAACCGATGAATCGCAAGAGTTGAATAGTCTTGTTCACGCAATTGCCCGCCCATAGACCACGTGACTCTGATTGATTTAGGAATTGATGGTTAATAACGTGTTGCTTGACGAGTCTCAAAGCAGTATGGTGAAGGATCATGGAAAGAAAAAAGGCACATCTTTCCTATTTTGACACAAAAGCCAGTGAATACGATTCCACTAGAGGCTTCTATGAAACCGGTTATGGGGGACTAAGAGAGCGAGAGCTATTGATGCTTTTCTCGAGAGGAAAAAGAGTTCTTGTTGCCGCGTGTGGTACGGGGAGGCTTCTGCCGTTTCTGTCCAAAAGGGGGTTTGAGGTTATTGGAATTGACATGTCAAAAAGCATGTTGAGCATTGCCAAGACTAAGGCAGATGTTTACGATGCCGTTAGCCTGGTAAAATGTGATGCGGAATTCTTGCCTCTTCGTGACGGAGTCTTCGACGAAGTCATTTGCAGTCGAGCATTCAAACTATTTCCAAATCCCTCCGGAGCGCTGAAAGATTGGTCCAGGATTCTAAGGAAGGGGGGAAGAATAATCATTTCTCTTGAGACAAGTAGTCCGCTGTGGATAAGAGTTGGCTATAAACTCAAGCTTCCAATGATGGGATCACGCTTTGAATGGCGGTACAAAGTTGAAGATGTCAAAACTCTGTTTCAGGAAACAGACTTCCGGATGCTTTTCAGGGGGTGTGTCATCTACTTCGGAAAGTCCGTTTACGAGACTGCAGAAAGATATTTCAGACCTCTGCTGGGCTTATTGAAGTTGATAGATTCGCACTCCAAGAATGGAAGAAACGTGATGTTCGTAGCGGTGAAGACATGAGTTCTGAAGAGTGGGACAATGAAGCTGCAGAGAACATTAGTCGTCGCATAAGTTATGGTGGGATCGAGAGATGCCGCATAATGCCTTCCTTCATTCATTTCTTTGGGGCCGATGGGACTGGGAAAACGACGCAGGGGCAAATGCTGGTTATGTATATGAGAAAGAAGGGCATTGACGCCAAGCTGGTGAGAATTAGGTCGGGTCGAACTTTTGCTTCCATTCTGTACTCATTCTTTAAGAAAGTCACTCCAAACCTCGTTGTGCTCGGTGGTGACAAGCGTGTGCTTCGAATCAGATCAATCAGGGGGCGATTCGGTCGAACAACTTGGAGCCTGATTGAATTTGGGAGCATGTTACCATGGTTAATCCGAGGAGTGTTTGTTCCAATTAGTCGTGGGAAAACAGTTGTTGCGGAAAGATACATAATAGATGCCATTGCCACGATTGCATTCATGATTGACGATCCATCATGGGAGAAGAGTTGCCTCGCTCGAGTCATGTTGGACTTTATTCCGAGAAACAGTGCCTTCATTCATCTTGACGCGTCATACCGGACGATTGCCAGCCGAAAGGGATTATCAGTTGATCCCAGAGGATATCTCGAGTTCCAGAGAGGAACCTATCTTCGGTTTGCGAAAGCCACCGGAGCAATCACCATAGACACGTCAAAGCATTCGTTGCTTGAAACGCACAAGCTTATCTACGACTTCGTAGACCTATAAGTCGCGTCTGAAATGTGCTTGGCAAATCAGCTTGAAAAAAATTCAGGGGAATTTCTTGTTTGGTATCTCGTCGACAAAGAGTTCAAGCGCATTTCTGACCTGCGGGGCATGAGCGTAGATTGGGAACGAGCAAATTGGAAGGAAGCTCTGTCGTATGCCAGCGGTAGTCGCACTGTTCTTTTCAAGTTCTGCCAAGAAGCGCTAGCCAGCAACAGCCCGCTTGAACCCGGTCTCGTTTCAAAGTTTGAATCGATAGTCAGAACTGGACTCAGCAGTCTTCAGCTTCTCCAGAGGACGTTGATTACAATTAAAGACCTATGGGATGGGAAGGTTGACTACTACGTTATCAAGACACGAGACGACAGACCAACTGGAGACGCCGACGTCTTGTTCACAGCCACAGAGAAATATGAATCCGCTATAGATGTTGCGGTCAAGAGAGGTTACAAGTTTGTGCGCGAGGAACCATTCAAAGGCTGGATCCCAGTCAAGGATGGTGTAAAGATCGAACTGCATAATGGTCTATCCTGGTTCGGAATGAAAGCTCTTGACGATGACTTCGTCTCCTCCAACAGAAAGGAAACCAGAATCATGAACATAGAATTCCAGACAATTACCGGAGAATCCGAGCTGGGACTTGAACTCGCTCATTGGATCATAGACATTCAGCCCCTTGGCCCAGCAGGGTTTATCAATCTAGTGTCAGTTGTAGAGGCAAACCAGAACTGGGAGAGGATATTGAGCCAAGCTCGTAAGTACAGATGGTTGAAGCAGCTAGTGTATCATCTTTCTATCTTGGATATGCTTTGCAGACACGTATACCTTTGCAAGCTCAAAATTCCAATTGAGCTTTCTAAGGTGAAGCTCAAGCCCGCTTTCCCCTTCTGGACTCCTCTTAGAATTAAGATCCCCTTCTTGATGGACAAAGTTCTACGTGACAATGAAGGCACCGGGGAAAAGATGAAGATGCTTCAGCTTTCTTTGCGTCGATATGCTTGGGGACGATTGAATTAGTCTATTCACTTGAGTGGAGTATTCAGTTAAGGGAGATGATTGTTCGAAGTCCCATATTCAGCAACAAACCGAGCTTGATAGCGATGGCTATTAGAGAGAGCTACTCTGCAGTCATCAGTATTCTTCCACGTCGCCAAGGCAAGAACCATCTCTTTGCCACCGTCTGGACACTCTGAAAGCCCGCCAATTCACACATTCTTTTTATACAGGAAGCTGATGGCCGCCAATAGGTCAATGGAAATTTCTCGCGGTTCCAAACGAAGTCTGCACTTGACCTCGGAGTAATAATGTAAGAGCTCTCCAAAAACATTTTTCCCCTTAGTTTCTGCTTGATCTTTTCTAAGGCAAGAATGGGATGCGTTAAGTGGTATAGCACTCCGAAAAACAAGATGTAATCAAAGTCGTCAGGCAATTGCTGAAGATCATAAACCGACAGGACATGAAAGGGCGTTTTGCAGTCCAGGCATTTCCTTGCCAACTCAAAATTCGCCTGGTGAGTGGGATCAACATCTATGGCTGTGACTGTTGCACCACGTTTTTCGCACAAAAAGCTATAGTACCCATCGAAAGCACCTATGTCCAGAACTTTCTTGCCTTCAAGATTGTTGGGGATAACTTGCGAGACCCATCGTTCAGCCTCCATGGAGACGCGGCCCTTTACGATTGTTCCGTTCAAATCCATTGTGTGAAACCATATCGCTTTCCCAACAGCCTCTTGAATTTCGGCTTTTCTCATTTTGTCTCGAGTCTCTTGCACTGACGTCAAAAAAGGCACCCAGTATTATTGTGATTGGCAATACTGATTTAATTAGTTATCCTTCTGAAAGTAGTATGAAAACCTTGAGTCAGCGTTACGAAAGCGCGCGCTAAGGTTCATGCGTAATGATCTTTGTTGCTCATGCACTAATGCGAGTGCGTCAATAGGTTGCCATGCGGGCGGTAAGATGCGAGTTACGCACTCGGAATCCACTGGGCACTCGTAATTTAAGAGGAGGCACAACCGTGAAAATCGATCGCATTGGTGCCTATTTCATAAACTGGAAATAGTGTTGAGAACTGGGAGATAGGCTAATGGAAGAAGCAATATCGTTCTTGAAACGACACCCAACCAGAATTCTGGTTCTCAGTTTTCTTGCCACGTTGTTATTACTGATCTTACAGACAGTCTTGAATATGAAAGACATCAATGATACGTGGATTCTTGAAGGCATTCTTCCGCTCTTCGTGTTCTTCACGATTCTCTACGTCGCCATAGCGCGCGCGCATTTGACATCGATGAGTTCTCGACTGAGCGTTCGCGGTGAGTGGTCACTTTGATGCCTCGTAACCTTCTGATTGGCGGCTGTTCATCCAGCGATCTTTGTGAGAAAGTCGTAGGGATGAATAGATCTGCTTCGCACTCTTACCTGTGGAAATCGTCTTGTGGTGGCTTTGAAGCCTTTCTATACATTCAAGGCAACCACTTCGTTCGGGCGGAAAGCAACCAATATCTGATCGTGGTCTTAGGGCACCTTTCTGACAAAGCTGGCGATGTTGGAGAAGCAGCGCTTAGGAAGATCGAAAATGATCTGCCTCATAATATCCATATACTCGCCAGAGATCTCGAAGGAACTTTTTCCTTGATAGCAATTGAGAAATCTACTGGGAAGATAACAATCTATAGAACCATCTGCGGCGTGCCAAACATCTACTATACGAGTACAAGACAACGGGCACTCTTTTCGGATAGTCTTAGCTACCTTGTGTGGATCCTCTCTGATCTACTCGACGAGGAAATGCTTCTTGACTGTTCTCAATTACCATACAATTTTCTCTATACTAGATATTTCTGCAGAACTCTATTCTCAGGGATTCGCAGTGTGATGCCAGGCGAACAAGTCTGCGTTGATAGAGGTAATGAGTCTCACCTGCAATTATTGGATATCGGAGATATGACAAGATCTCGACCATCAAATTGCAGGGAAGCCTTGGAACATACAATGAGACAGATAATGACGGAATATGTCGAGACCTATCCAGACATTGTCAACATCTTCTCAGGGGGGGTCGACAGCTCATATATCCAAGCTCATTTGTCGCAACTTGTCGACCACACAATTCGAACTTTTAGTATGGCAGTACTCTATCCATCTCGAACGTGGCAGAATGAATACCATTACGCTCTTTCTGGAAGCAGGTTCTTTGGATCGGATCACACGTTTGTCAAACTGAGACCTGAGGAGTATCCTGATCTGTTGCTTCAATCTATCCGTGAGCTAGGGCGACCTCCAACTAGTCAAGGTCCCTTAACCGTCAAGTTATGGGAAAGTGTGAAAAAAACCTCAACCACTGCCTTGATGGGAGTCGCTGGTGATACACTTTTCGGTATGACGCAGGAGTTAGGATACATTGACCGTGCAGTGGTGTTCGAAAAATTCATTCCATCAAAATACGTTCGTACGATTTTGCCGAGGATTGTCGAATCATTTTCTCATGACAATGGATGGCAAGAGAGACTAGGTAGGTTTCTCAAGCCTAGCGCAAGCGCTCTTAGGCTTGATCTGCATGATACCCTTTCACCAATGCATCCCTTCAATCTCACAGAACCAGTTCTCCTTGAAACAACCCGCAAGCTGCTAGGATATCATGGAGTAGCGCAAGCGATACACGAGCGACAATCTCAGATGAAATGCTATGGTATCCAGGGTTCTCTAAAGGAATGTTTGCACGCTCTTCTCTTGCTGAATGTAGGATTGCCGGATGCAGACGAGTTCTGTGAACTAGCTTCCCATGTCGGGCTAAGACTAGTTTTTCCGTTTCTAGATTCAAGGATGATTAAGACTGCTCTATCTATGAGAGACGCAAGATTCCCCTATGGAACCAGCAAGAAAATCACCAAATCCGCTCTCAGACTGTACTTGCCTAGGAGGCTTGTTTGCAGAAAGAAAACAGGCTGGGGATCACCTGTTCGCGAGTGGATGAGGCCTGGAGGAGTTCTGTATCCTTTATTAGAGAAAGCCAAAGTCAATGCCTTTGTCGGGAAGGAGATCCGTGTCGGTACGAAGCCAAATGCTTTTGACTGGCTAATGTTGTGCCTGGACATCTGGCGCAGGTTTTTTCTTGAGAAGCACGTCGAATTATGCCACTGAGTAATCAAATTTGCGGCACATCCATCACTCCGAAAGACTTCCGTGCGCGCTCTCCAAGAACAGCAATGATCGTGCTGACTGCCATCGCGAGCGCGACGGAATTGTCAAATCACTTGCTCTTTACAATTTAATGGACTTCGATATTCGCTTAGGCGCATCTTATATATGCATGATGACAGAGGCCTATACGGCAAAAAGAGCGAAATCAGGCTTGAAGGCATGGCAATGATGAATCTTCTTGGGATTCAGCTGAAGCACTTCTTTGGTCGAATTCTGATATCGTGCTTCGCTTTAGTCTTTATCTTATTGACTGGGCAAACCCTGATGAGTCAGAAGGATATCGTTGACATTTGGATACTACAAGGCATATTTCCTATCTTCGTTCTTTTTACCTTGCTATATATCATTGTGGTGATTCTCTCGGCGGACCTGAAGCTAATATCTGTTCTGACAGCCATATATCTTGGAACCCTCAATCTCATACCTCACCTAAAATATTTCTTCATATACGGCTATTTTGATCCATTGCCACACTACGGTTTTGTACAAGACTTGATAGCACAAGGTCACGTACCTACGGTCGGATCCTATGCTGCCTCGTACGGATCCACTCCTGGTTCTCAACTTTGCATATCAGAGTTGTCTATCGTAGCTGGCTTCAGTCCAATTGTAGCGATGAAAGCCTTCCTGGCAGTTTCCCCATTCATGATTCCATTGGTCATCTATTTGGCTTTGCAAAGACTCGATGTTCCAAACACGTTGTCAAAAATGATTCTCATAGTCACCACAATAACCACTCCAACATTGTATAGGTTTGTTGGTACGATCGGCGTGTATCCTCTGTACGTTTTTTTTTCCTATGTCTTGCTCTTGGTTGCTTTTCGTCGAATGGCTTCTCGTCAAGGCTTCGTTATTGCTTCGCTTCTTGGGGTGGGGGTAATCATCAGCCATGACGTCACCGCCTTCTTTGTAATAATTTTCTTGATTTCTGTCGCGCTTTTTTGCTCGCTCAAAAGATCTACAAAGTCTCCCACACTTTCCTCTAGACGGCTACTGCTGTTCTTCGCTTCGTTCATTGTTATGGCGCTAATGCACTTGACCCTAGTTTCGAGCGGAAACTTTTCCTATATTCTACAATTGGTCAAGGATTCGTTTGAGTCAATATTCGGCAGTAGATTGCCTGGGGCAGTTCAGTACTACGGGGGATTCTACTCTCTGACTCTTATGCAACAAGCTCAAGTTTTCGTTGTACGACTGGGAAGAGATGCAGCTTCTGCATTTCTCGTGATCGTTGCTCCTTTGGCATTGATTAGATTGAAGTTGGCAGATCGTTTAAAGACATTCTATTATGTTCTTATTGTACTCTCGGTCGTTTGCTTTGTCGCGTTCGTTCTGCCCTTCTTTGTACGATCTTACATAATAAACAGGGGATTGATCTATCTGTCTGCTTTTGCGCCTTTCTTGGCAGGCATCACTCTATATTGGGTCTTCTATTCAAAGCATTTCCGTCTTCGGAAAGTCCTTCTTACGATCACAGTTCTTTCCCTCGTATCCGTATCCGTCATTCAGTTGTATCCATGTCAGCCACTTGTGCCGAAGATTTCAACAGACTATGGATCTTTCTATGTCATGGATCTGAGGGCAGTGACTACTGCCTACGACAGATCTATGATCCGATTCATTGGTGAATATGATTCTCAATCGCCACTTGCAGCAGACCCAATCATTAGTTCTCAAATATTAGCATTGACCGATCCAGCGTTTCAAGAATTGCTTACATCAGAAGATCCAACTTCGGAAAATCACACCAAAGCTCAGTTGATTCTGGTTTCGCTTGATGAAAATACGCACATACTTGTCTCTGGCGCCAACGCAATAGAATATGCTCAGCGCGTACACAATATCACGGAAACGCATAGCGTAATATACGCCAATTCAAAATCGTATGTTCTGTTAGACTTGAAGGGACCCTAGTCTTTCCTTCGCAATTGCACTTGTGGACGGGTCGGAAAATGTTATCCCTTTACGGTTTCGTTGTCTCTATTCTAAGAAAGATGAACATATACGACAAGCGCAATCTGAGTTATTCTCTCATGATTTCCTCTATGCTTGATGAGTCTGACAGTGAAATAGTCTTGGACATTGGTGCTGGGCGAGGGTCTATTGCTAGCGCGCTTGGCAGAGGAAGACAAAGGGTCATTATTGGATTGGATGTTAACAAAAGAGCTCTGAAATCTGCCGAGAGTCGAGTTTTCCAACCAATAGTAGCTGATGCACATCACATGCCTTTCAAAGATGAGGCTTTTGACGCAACCCTTTTTGTATCGTGCGTTGAGCATCTTGCCTATCCTTCGAAGTGCATTCAAGAAATAAGCAGAATCACGAAGCAAAATGGTCAGTGTATTGCGCAACTGCCTAATTTGCAGTGGGTAATCGAACCTCATACGAAATTTCCTTTTCTCTATTTCATGCCTGCACCCATTGCATCAATAGTTAAGAGAAGCTGCAACTATAATTCGCTTGACCTAGATATCTCGCTTAAGAAGCTAATTTCATGGTTTGGCGATGCAGGTTTTGGAAATGTCTGGAGAAAGGGGCTATATCAGAATCTGCACGTGTTCAGGATTTTGCCTTGGCCGCTTGGATGGTTTCTATTGTTTCGTAGAATTGGTGGTGCGCGTCTCTATGAGAATTCGGTGAGGGCATAGATGATAGTATTCCAGTCGCTAGGATGGTCAGTTATGAATTGTCTATTCTGTATCGTTAGTTGCTCAGTCACCCTTACTTCCTGTTTGTCTACGAGTTCTGAAGTCTCGTCAGGCAGCCTATGATATGCAATGCCTAAGACGACGATTCCAGGTTAGAACGTTGCAAAGTTGTTGTTGTCCTGCAGTTCTAACCGATATATCTGAATGAAATCTACTTCATTCTGATCTGTCAAATAGTCTGCAGTTGATGTTGAGTTTATCCTAGCACGTATATGAATATGTCGTATTTCGGGCCGTCCTGATTCTGTATAGAAATAGGACTCGTTACCATCATATCATTGTTGTCGAATAACCTGTCCGAGCCATCCTCAAGCTCTATCGTTGTGACCACTTGAATTCTGATTCCAGCGCTGATGGTAATGCGATCGCAGTTGTGCAAAAGCTCTGCGGAGATGTAGCCTTGATTGTCTATCCCTCCGGAAGCATTGGTTGTGAAATCTAGGAGATGCGGAATTGTCGGGGCCCACGGTTGTCTGATCATTTGAGCATTGTAGATCTTCAGTGGAAACAGCGGCAAGTACTGTGACAATCCGCCGCCGCCTTCCCACAAGCACCAGCCAACAAGTTGTTCTTCGGCTCTCCAGAGATTCTGCTCCGTCAGCGCCCACGTAGGATTCGTAGCATTATATTGCCAGCTCAGTGTACCAAGCTCTCCTAGCCAGAACGGAACTTTCCACTTCGCTCTTGCATACACGACGGGATCCATCATTTTGTAGGATATCTGTTCTTTGGTCCAGGCGTCGAACTGCCAAGATTTGGTCTTCTCTTGCCACCAAGCATGAAACGAGTAGACAACGTTGGGCTGCGCATATTGGGCGAACCATTCTTCGAATGCTGGTAGATAGGCGTTGCCGGTCTGCCAGATGACAATATGGTCTGGATCAACTTCTCTAATTTCCTTTGTCAGATTCGCGTAGTATTTCACGACATCCAGTGTTGATGCGATGGAAGAACTCCATGCCCAGTTCCCGGGCTCGTTGTACAGCTCGTATGCAGCAATCCTTGGATCTCCTTCGTAACGTGCAGCAAGTTCCTTCCAAGCTTTGATGGTCGAGTCGGTGCCGAACGATTTTACAGCCGAATTCGACCCGGCCGGATGGTTGTCCAGAATAGCCTTGATGTTATTCTTCGCCAGAAAGTTGAGTATCCAGTCAAGCTTGGTGTAGTTTAGAAGACTTGAATCGGCTCCAACATCAGTCGGGAACTTGAAGGCAAGGCGAATAACGTTTACACCCATCACCTTCATCTCTGGGAGGCGCGATTGCCAGACGGCGGCGTAATCCAAGGCGCCCAGGAGATAACTGACTCCTATACTTCGCCATATCACTTCACTTCCGTTTTCGTCAAGTATCCTATCTTCGAATACTTGCTGTACTTTGACGGTACTGTTGTCGCCAGGTAGTGGAGAGTAGAATACCGCGCCTCTCGTCGAAATAGCGAATGACGAACTATCGCCTATCATGAAACCCTGAAGGGCGAAAGCATTGAGACAAACGGGGATTAGAACCATTATTGCGATGATGAAACGCTTTTTCCATACCATCTTTTGGTCAAGGAGGCATAGCGTACAATGCCTAATAAGCATTCTCGTCGAAGAGTCCAACATGAATACACGGAATCAGCTGGTCAACAAATGAGTGTTTGACGCCTTGATTCCCACAACCTACACAATTCTCGCCACTGTCTTTGAACATAGAGGCAATCTTGGCCATCATTGAGAGCCTAATCGGAACTTAGACAAGAGATATCCCTGCAATAAGAGCTCTATCTCTGTTGCTGAATCGAGGGCGATTAGCCTGACAAAAGCGAAGGCTCGATCGATGCCAACTGCTGCTCAGGCCATGGTAAGCAAGTGTCAGCCTATGAAACAGTCTCACGTAAAGACTGCCCCGAAAAGCTTCCTCATCAACTGCAGAATTGGATACGGCAACGCGCTGAGTAACCGAAATAAGTGGGTCTTTCTGACAAACCTATATCTTAGACTCTTGTCTTTGTAGACGTTTGACCCTAGGCTTCTAACATCTATTGTCGTCAGCCATTCGATGAGGATTCTTGCTTCGTGGTGTGGAATTTTCCGGGCATTGCTTGCGTGCTTTTGGAGGTCGGTCCACATGTATCTTTCATCCTCTCCAAACCGCCAAGCTCCATATTCTAAATTCTGCCTGATACGCGAGAAAGTTTGTGCGTCAGTGGAAAAACCATGTTTATTTGGGTCGACGCCAGCGATTTCAAGCCCAAGAATCGTCCGGCTGCATTTCTCACACTGATTGCAGTTTTTGCCTACGCCAACGCTGAGGCGCTCACGCGCCAAATTGTCAATACACGAGCAAATCCGGAGGTTTGAATCCTTTTTCCTGATGTAGTCGGCAATAAGGAAAAGTTTGTCTTGCCGGCTGAGTTCATACCCGTCGTGTTCAACTCTTGTGCCCGTCCATTCTATTTTGTTGTCGATATCCGGGTGGGATCCCCACACGCGCACGCCCGCTGGTGCGTCA
The DNA here is from genome assembly GCA_041500425.1 of Bathyarchaeia archaeon. Lineage (GTDB taxonomy): Archaea > Thermoproteota > Bathyarchaeia > Bathyarchaeales > Bathycorpusculaceae > JBGQME01. The sequence goes on from JBGQME010000008.1 coordinate 39,900, forward strand.
GCAGTGAATGAAGAAGCAATGTACAGTTTATCAACTTCTTCTACGTACGTGAGTGGGGCACAAAGACCTGTAAGGGCTAGTCCATGCATAACTGCTTGATACCAGTTACCTGAAATCTCCTTTGCGGATGTGAGAAGCATATCAAGCATGAATAATCTGGGTGCATATTCAAAGTTGCTTCTGATGATTCTATTCTCAGGTTTGACCGAACCTAACGCTTTTTTAAGGTAATCAGGGGAGACGTTCATTAAGTCATGATACCGTGAGGGTCGATTACTCGCAGTAAAATGCACATCCTGAACACTTACAAGAATCGGATTCTCGTCTTGGTGTCTAATAAACGTGGCCCACGAATCGACTCCTCCAGTAAAAAGCGCCATTCGTCTAGTTCGAGTATTGACTTGAGGAGATACGCTTCTTTCTGCTTGAATTCTCCCACCAAATCCTAACCGAGGATAGAACTTCTGAAGCGTCTCTCTAACGCGATCAAGCGAACACAGAAAAGTTTGATCTGCTGTTTCAACGAAAACTTCAGCTTGATTTACCCATGCGATTGGAGCGATCGTAGCAAGAAACGGTATAACTAGTATGGCCTCAGGGATTTCCTCGACTGGAGTATCGTATTCAGCTATGAATTCGTTATCATCGAAGAACTTCCTTATCCGCCCCCTGCAATCGAAGCCCACTGTGAGCCTTTTGTCAGCAACCTCTATTTCTGACACCGTTAACTTGCTCACTTCAACGCGCGCCCTTCCTTGAATACAATTAACTCAAGTAGAAGATTAAAACGCTTTCTTTCATTTGTCAGCTTGCGACTATCTGAGGACTGCTTTCAGCGCGCGAGTTCATCATTGCGTACAGAAGACGCCCAGCGAAACGACGTCGGCCTAAGCTTCCCATTCTGCGCGCGCTAGCTGAGCTTCAGGCGAGTACAAAACTGAACCGCTAGATGAGATAACATAAGAGGATTGCAGACCGAGACTTGCGGCAACTGTGAAGCCGACCAGGACAATCACGAGAGCAGTTACACATCTGAGTTTTTTCGAAGCAACCCAGTTCAATATATCCTACACAGTCTACACTAAACACATTTGTGGCATGAGATATTTCAGGTTGATTCTATTCTGCAGTGCTATTTAACAAACCATTTTGCACAAGAGTTCAACAAGAATACAGAGCGATGGGTTGGACTTCCCTTTCTGTAATATAAGTATTTATAGATGAGCACAAACGTACTATTCGAAAGGTAGGGGAGGGTATGAACTCTTTCAAGTCTTACAGAGCTGGATTCAAGGCTTCGTCAGTTACCTTCTTGTTGCTAGCTGGTATTCTCATCCTGCCGTTATTTACTTTGATTCAGCCTACTTGGTCCCAACCACCGTGGTGGAACACAAATTGGTGTTTCAGAAAACAGATTACTCTTAACCATCTAATGGTGAAGGCTGACTTGGAGAACTTTCCAGTTCTGATAGACATCTTTGACAGCGACCTGAAAAGCAAGACTCAATCTGATGGAGACGACATTGCCTTCACGACCAATGACAACGATACGCTGAGCCATGAAATCGAGCTATATGATCCCAATTCAGGTCATCTGGTTGCGTGGGTGAAGATACCCCTATTATCCTCCACAATGGACACTGAACTTTTCATGTACTACGGCAACCCTAGCGCCCCTAACCAGCAAAAGCCTGAAACTGTCTGGAATTCCAATTTCACAGCGGTTCAACATCTGAAAGAGAGTTCTACTACCCGCTATGACTCCACAGCCAATCTGAACCATGGTACTACTTATGGAGGGGTCAAGAAGAGCAACGTTGGAAAGATTGATGGGACGGACGAGTTTGATGGCGTAAACGACTATACGTCAATAGCCAACAGTCCCAGTCTGAACCCTTCAATAGCCATAACCGTCGAGCTATGGGTAAATCTCTCTAGCACGGGCAATTACATGAGTCTTGTTGGGAAAGACAGTTATGGTCAGTACTATCTGAGGGTGGGTAAAGAAGAGGGAAGAGCATATTGGATTGTCAGGTTCGGTGATGGCACCAATGCGATTGTTGAGGGAAAAATCGGATGGGCGTGGAATGCTTGGCACCACATAGTTGCCACATTGGACACACAATCACAAATGGCGAAGATATATCTGGATGGAATCGAAAAGCTTAATGGCACTTTTGGTCCCGGAAAAAACATAGTGACTTCGACAAAACCAGTCTTGATAAGTGACGTATTGTCAAAATGGCTTAAGGGAAGTGTCGACGAGGTTCGCATCTCGAACGTTAGTCGCTCAGCTGCATGGATACAAACATGCAGCAACAATCAGAAGGATGCAGCGGCATTTTACACGGTAGAGAACGAAGAGGCCAACTCTTTTGCCCCACTCGTCTTTGAAACTCCATCAAATGAAGCCAACAACGTGTACACCAACCCGACCCTGTATGTCCAAGTTGCCGATCCGACAAGACAGAACATGACCATTGTTTTCAAAGAAAGAGTAGCCAATGAGTGGAAGGAAATCAAAACTTATGAGAATATTCCAGATGGATCATACAGTGCTGTCCCCACCAACATGACCATTCTAGGAACAACATACTATTGGGCAATATGCGTCACAAATGGAGCGCAATGGACAAACAAAACATACAGTCTGACAACAACGACCAAGATACTTCAACAGAAATGGGCGATTTCTGGAGCTCCAAAAGGAATTTCAGGTGTCTTGGCGGCCGACATCAATGGAGATGGAATAGATGAAGTCATTCACGGTGGGAAGGGCGGTGTCATTGCTCTAAATGGGTCTGACGGCAGGGTAATTTGGAACTATTCGGATACGACCCTTGGCAGTCATTGTCAAATTCAAATGGCTGATCTCAATCATGACGGGATCCCAGAGATTATAGCACCCATTGAATCTCCTGCAGGCATACTTGCTCTGTACGCAAATGGAAATGTCTACTGGAGGACAACTGGGTTGGGAGGCGATACGTACTCAGGTCCCGTAGCTTTCGATATCGACGGAAATGGTCATCCAACGATCTTCGTTGGCTCAACCGACATTATGAATGGTCTGAATGGGGAAGGAAGAATAACCGCGTTAAGCTATGATGGAAGAATACTACAGCAGGTGTTCAGTTGGCGCCCTTGCAGTGGAGGCCTGTCGATTGGCGACACGAATGGTGATGGAGAGTTCGAACTTTACATGGGTGATCGATACGCATATTTGAATGGCATTGAATGGGTGGACAACAATTATGGCAAAGGTGTTCAGTCTTATTGGGCGAGAAACCTGACTCTGAGATGGAGTCGCCCTGACATATTTTGCAGCAGTCAGAAGCCGATGCTTGCAGACATCGACAATGATGGAATATTGGATGTTGTAGTAGGTGATCTAAATGGAGGATTAGCCGTTCTGAATGCGACAGACGGAAGCACGATTAGAATGTCACTGAATATCCCCAAAGACGCGCCAACACATTATCAACCGTCTATCTACGATATAGATCGCGATGGAAACCTTGAGATGTTAATGGCCGATCCGGAGGACGCTACATCAGATGACTTGGTCGTTTGGGACCTGGTGAAATGGCGCGTCGATGCAAAATTGTATCTAGGAAAGAACTTCTACGGTCCACAAATTGCAGACGTAAACGGCGATGGCAAGATGGAAATTATTGCGATCAACTACAAGAGTATATTCGTGATCGACTCATCATATCGTGTAGTGGATGGAATTGCAGGTCTTTCCGGAGAAATCGTTTCCGAAGACGACGTGAGAGACATAGATGGGTCCTCAGGTCTTGCCCACACACTAAACTATGCGGTGGTTCAGGATATCGATGGTGATGGTTACAACGAATTGATCACTTCAGCATACAGTGGCGTGTTGTACGCATTTGACACGCCAGCCCGGCGATGGAGTCCGCGGCCTAGGTCTGAGGTTCAATTCTACAGCGAATACCGCCTTGGAGCTGCGGAATATGTGCAGCCTCAAGGAGGCCCAACACCAGTAATATATTCCTCAGATCCATCAAACATGATGGAGAATGTGCTGCTGTCATTGTCAAGCCTCGAATTCACCCTGACAGACTATCAGAACGAACCTATGAACTACACCGTTGCAACATATCCAGACATAGGTTCCGGCGCGGGCACCAACGTATCTAATGGTAGGTACGCCGTTTCAATAAGTGGCCTCGCCCCTTCCACGACGTACACTTGGAACGTCACAGCCACGGATGGAATTCATCAATCCCTGAGTGTATTTGCGTTCACGACAGAGTCCTTCCGCTCATGGTGGAACGAGGGATGGAAGTATCGCAAAAGAATGGCAATTGACCATAGCAAGGTAGATGCTAGCTTGTCCAATTTCCCATTGCTTATTGATATTACGGACAGCGACCTAGTCAACAAGACCCAGCTAAACGGTGGAGACATCGTTTTTACAGATCTGAACAACAATCAGCTTGACCATGAAATCGAATCTTATAGCTATGCAAACGGGCACCTGGTGGCATGGTTGCGTATGCCAATTGTTTCGTCGACGACAGACGTCTTGTTCTACATGTATTATGGCAATCCGAGCGCGGGGAATCAGCAGAAACCACAATCGGTATGGGATTCTGGCTTCGTAATGGTTCAGCATTTGGAAGAACTTGCCGGAATCCGCAACGACTCCACACTCATGAACAACAACGGCTTACCAAACGGCGGGGTCAGCAAGGCAGTTGTCGGAAGAATCGATGGAGCTGACACATTCGACGGCGTAACTGGATCAATGACGGTGGCTAGCAGTCCTAGTTTGAATCCTTCATCCGCAATCACTATTGACCTGTGGATGAATCTGTCTTCAACATCAAACTACATCAATGTAGTCAGCAAAGGCGAATACAGCCAGTATTACCTGAGACTGGGAAAGACCGAAGGTTACGTCTACTGGTCCGTCAAATTCACTGATGGCACGTCAAAGGCGATCTTTGGCAACGCTGGCTGGAAGTGGAACACTTGGCATCATCTGGTTGCGACGTTGGATACGCAGACACCCACGATAAAACTGTATTTAGATGGAATCGAGAAGTTCAGCGGAACGTTTTCTCTAGGAAAGACCATCATGGCAACATCAAATCCTGTTCTGATAAGCAGTCTTTCAAGGCAGATCAAAGGAAGTGTTGATGAGATTCGCATTTCGAACGTAAGCCGCTCAACTGCATGGATTCGAACAAGTAGCAACAATCAGAAAGATCCAGCAGCATTCTATACGGTGGGGAACGAAGAGGTTCCGCTTCAGGTGCAAATGGTGTTTGATCCTTTGCCTGCGCAGAAAGCTACGAATGTTTCACCTTCCCTGTCCGAACTGAGCTTCAATTTGACAAGTCCCAGAGGACAATTGATGAACTATACTGTGATAACGTACCCGAACATAGGCTTAGGAAGCGGCACAAACGTCAGCAGCGGCAGATTTGCAGTCCCCATAGCTGGTCTCCGATACTTTTCTACATACAAATGGACAGTAGAGGTTACGGACGGAATAAACTCAACAGGAACTACCTACACATTCACAACATACCCAAGCGAACCGCCAACACAAGATGAGGCTATTCTGGTTTCAAACCCAGACGGAAGCATAACCTGCTACAACCAGTCAACCAACGATCCAGACGACTCCAAAGTGACAAACATCTATAACTGGTACAGAAATAACGCTCCAACAGCAAACCTGATTTTGTCATTCGAGACAAACAGCTCAACAACAACCAGGGACTACTCAGGATACGGAAACGACGGACTAATCATCAGAGGAGCCACATGGACCGATAGCGGAAAAGTCGGAGGAGCCTACAAGCTCGACAGAGGCTACATCCAAGTCCCAGGAAGCAACACCCTCGACGGAGGAGGGTCATGGCCAGAAATCACCATAGAACATTGGATATACCTCACATCGCCTCAAACAGGCACTGTACGGACCATCTCAAGAATACCCAGCTACGAAATCGGCATAACCAATAGTAGCATTTTCGCAAGCGTCTGGGTGGTTACTGGAAGCACGTGGAAAAGCGGTCTCAACCACATCTCCTACGACACAACGCTGCAGACAAACACATGGTATCACATTGCGCTCACCTACAAGAGCGGAGTCGCACTTACACTATACTTGAATGGCACAGCCGTGGCATCAACACTCGTAACAGGCAACATCCAGCCAAGCGGCTTCAATCCGCTAGACATAGGCTGGTTCGACTACTTCAAAGGCATGATCGACGAGGTCAGAATATATCCCAAGAGTCTATCAGCACAGCAAGTGTACCAACGATACATCGAAACCAACGCGGGCTCAAGCGGCAGCGCAACAATAGTTTCGCAGGAAACAAACATAGGCGAAACATGGAAATGTCTGGTCACACCGAACGACTCACACCAAGACGGAACAGCGAGATTCTCCAACACAATAACAATAGGCTACAACAACAAACCAATCGCCAAGAACATCACGATAACCCCAATCACACCTAGAACAAACGAGGATCTGATTGGCAGCTACGTTTACTTTGATCCAGACGGAGACCCAGATGACGAGACGGAAATCCGCTGGTACAAGAACGACATACTACGGCCAGACCTCAACAACACCTTGACCGTTCCAGCGTCTTTAACAACCAAGGGCGAAATCTGGCACTTCACCCTTAGAGCGTCCGACGGAAAAGAATACGGTCCACTTCAAACATCACCCCCAGTCCTGATCCAGAACAGCCCGCCCTCGATAGACTTATACGAACCGCTAACTATTTCACCGTCCTATCCGTACACCACAGATGACCTTGTGGCAAACTACACATACTACGACCCAGACGACGACCCTGAAAACGGAACAGAAATACGATGGTACAAGAACGGCGAACTCCAGCCGGCCCTCAACGACACCCTCACGGCACCAGCTAACCAGACAGCCACAGGCGAAAAATGGCACTTCACAGTCAGACCGAAAGATGCAACAGACTTCGGGGCACTCCAAACGTCAGCCAACGTCACCATACACAGCCCACCCTCAATCACATCATACTATCCCGAAACTGATCCTGCCCCAATCAGCCAAGGAGAATCATTAAACTTCAACATCACATGCGAAGACCCAGACGGAGACAACCTGACGATCCAGTGGTACGTAAGCGAAACGCTGCAGGAAGCGTGGACAGGAGACACATCAGTCACATACACGGCAAATGGCGTAGGCGAAATTACCATCAAAGTTGTAGTCTCAGACGGACAAGACGAAGTATCTCACCAATGGACATTTTTTGTTGCGCCATCTCCTCCTTAGCAGAAGCTCATGCCAAGTCCAGGAAAGTCTCTGAGACTATCTGTGTGCTCGAACTATGGCTTTTCTGACGCTAGCTCTACATATTTCTCTGCGACTCTTAGGCAATCAAACTGACTGACGCTTTCCCTCGCATTGATGCTCAATTCAATCCATAACTCCTCGTCCTTAAACAATCGTTCCAACGCCTTAGCATAGTCCAAAGCGTAGTAGGTGTCAATTCTGAAACCATTATATCCCGAAGTCACTATCTCCTCCGGTATCCCTCTAGAAACTACTACAGGAGTGCCACTGGCCAACGACTCCAATGTCGCGTAAGACAGTCCTTCGTACGTGGACGGTAAAACTAAAGCCTTTACGCTGCTGTAGAGATCCGCTAACTCGTTGACCGGTATACTGCCTTTTCTTTCAACATCAATTCCGGATCGTTCAGCGCTTTCTAGCAAACTCATCGCATAATCATTATCGGGACCTACAACAACGAGCCTGACTTCAAGACCTCTTTCATTAAGAATTCGCACAGCCTCTATAGAGATCTTTAGGTTCTTTACAGGTCTCGTGCCAACGTGAATGACCGAGTCTTCCCGCTCTTCCAGTCTGCGCGATCTGTACAAAGAAAGCCTCAGAGGTAGCGGAATCACAACGGCATCAAGCTTGAAGAAATCTCTAAACTCGGTCGCTAGCTTGTTGGAAACGCATACTCTCGCGCAACCTTTGTAGAGTCTTCTTGCGGCCATCTTCGCCAGCCAATTCCCACGCATCTCATAGATACCGTGATTGACCGCAATTTTTTTCCCAGGGCACCGCAAGAGGACGACACCATTCATGATTACCGCATCTGCATTGAACCCACTTAGAAGTCGACTTCCCTTCGTAAACCAATCCCAATGAACCTTCGTCCACCGATTCCCCTTGCACGGACCAAGGTTCAAGCTACTGATCCTCGCTTTCACGCCAAACGTTTTACAAGCCCATTCTTCCAAATCCTCAATCTTCTCAACTCCATGATACGACCACGTCACCACTTCAACGCTATGACCAAGGCCACCAAGCCCATGGACCAGAGAGAAGATGAAATTGTTAACTCCATCCAAATGCGTAATGTTCGTGCGTCTGAGTATGACTATTTTCATTTTCGCCTATATCCTAGATATCAATAAGCCGACAGGCAAATAAATCTTGGCAACTGCCATGTATCAAGGCACTTGCAAGCTCTGCACCTGGGAGACAAAGGCATCAATCACCAGACATCCATGGATTGGCTGTCTGAGTCACCATTGCCCGGTCTTCTATGCGGTCTGAATTTGCCCTAACAGCAGCGCCAATTGAATAAACGCTCACAAGGGGATAAACCAATGGCAGGCGAACTAGTTAAAGTCGCAGAAGACTCAGCCCGCAGCGGTCTTTTTCTAGTCTCTGGCACGGCTCTTTCCACCGTGATTCTCGCGATTGGCTCGATACTGACGGGAAGATTTCTAGGTCCAGAACTTTACGGACAATATACGTTGGCCTTTATTGTCCCTGCTCTTTTCCTTACACTCACTGACTTGGGCATAGGCCAAGGCATAACCAAGTTCACCGCTAGCCTTAAAGCAAAAGGTGAAACCGAACGCCTCGCAAGAATAATCAAATACGGACTGCTGATCAGAGCTTTGGTAGGAATAACGATCTTTGCTATCAATTATGTCTTTGCAGGGCAATTCGCATCGTTTTTTCTCCAGAGGCCCGACCTGGCTTTCTACATGCAAATAGCATCTACATCAATACTCTTCCACGTAATGTTCGGAACTGCAACGTCCGCCTTCGTAGGTTTGGACAAAACGGAATACAATGCAATGACAACAAACATACAAGCGCTTGCCAAAACCATAATCTCAATATTGCTCGTTCTCCTAGGATTTGGCGTCGTTGGCGCTGTCGTAGGCTACGTGGCAGGCTATGCTATCGCAGCAATCGCGGCTATGGTCATTCTTTTTCTTTTGATAAGCGAGAAGCAAGACATCAAGAATGACTACACCATTTCACGCGATTTGAAAAGCCTCCTGCGTTATGGAGCCCCGCTCTACATATCTACTCTTCTAGGAAGCTTCCTTTCACTCTACCAAAGCTTCATACTTGCCCTTTTTACATCTGACGCTGACATCGGAAACTTTAAGGCGGCCGGGAACTTTATGCAACTTGTCGCAGTCCTGTCAATTCCAATCACAACAGCATTGCTCCCTGCATTCTCGAAACTCGATTCAGAAACAGGCAACAAAATTAAAGTCTTCTTCAAGCTCGCAAACAAGTACACAGCCATGATCATACTTCCAACCGCGTTCCTGCTTATCCTGCTTTCCAGCGAGGTAGTCGAAATAGTGTACGGTTCAACGTACCAGCTTGCCTCATTATTCTTGGCGCTTTTCTGCTTGACATACTTCCTCGTGGGACTCGGCTATCTCGCACTTTCAAGCTTCTTCAACGGCCTCGGGGAAACAAAAACAACGCTAAAAATGAGCATAATCTCACTAATCGCAATCGTCATTCTATCCCCCATACTTACCAAAATGTACAACGTTCCAGGCCTCATAATCGCCACCTTCTCTGCAAGCACTGCAACCACGATCTACGGCTCACATATCGCGAGAAGAAACTTTCAAATAGAGTTTGGCACTCGCTCAATAATCAAGATATACCTAATCTCAGCCATATCCAACTTTCCACCCTTTCTAGTTCTCTATTTCACGCATTTACCGGCGCTTTTCGGCGTAATAATTGGAGGGCTCCTGTATCTCATCGCCTACGCAACGCTGACGCCTTTGGCAGGAATAGTGACAATTCCTGAAATCCAGATGGCTAGACACGTCACGCAAGAGATACCTTTGCTGAGGCTCCTCGCAAAACCATTGCTGAAATACGAAGAAAACATTCTGCACAAAACCGCAAACAAGCAAAGAAGAGACCAACAACCAGGCAAGAGCACGCGAGAGACATCCTGATGCTCTGGAACAGTTCCGATACACGAATCAACTGTCTCCACTTCGTCACCGTGGGCTTGCACGCCCATATCAAGTGGGCGGTTCCACCGTCGCGTGCGCGCGCTGTTTCCGTCTTGCGTGTCATTTGGGTCAAAGCTGAGGCTCAAGATCCCAGTAAGAGCGTGCGCCTCCTACTCAGTTAGTCATCGGTAGCCAAATACGATAAATGTCAGACTGATTGCTGTTAGCAGTTCATAAGCGCGCGCCTAGCGACAACAAGAACCCGAACGACATTCAAATGAACTCAATCTGCTATTAGGGCCAATTTCACGAGCGTGCGCTTTCCTACGTGGATGAGCCTCACAGTCTATCCGTTTTCTGAACGTCTTTTCTTGGTTCGACGAAACCGATGGATTCGACGTAATTGACGAGTTTAAGGCATCGTGGAAGCGTGGCGAAAATCCTTTACCGCTCGCTGAAATATGAATAAGTCAAAAATCACAGTCTTGAAAGATGGTGATTGAAGATGCGGAGGCGTCGCTGGTATTACTTTTACAGGCTCAAGAGGAATCTGTGGCTGAAACCTGGTCAGCTCCAAGAGATGCAACGTAGGAGGCTCATAGCCATCGTGAGATTCGCATACGAGAATGTGCCGTTCTACCATAGAAAATTGGACAGTGTCAACGTCAAGCCTGATGACATAAAGTCAGTTGACGATTTGTCCAAGATTCCGACAACGACGAAGTCTGAAATCCAATCAAGCCAACTGGCTGACGTCATGGCAAGAAACCACGACGTTGACGAATGCCTAAAAGCAACGACAAGCGGCTCAACCGGTCTTCCGCTAACCGTGTTTCACGACAGAGAAGCTATGGACTTCAGATGGGCTCTTCAGGCACGCGGATACTGGGAACAGGGACTTAGACCTTGGCACAAACTGGCCGTCATAGATGATCCTCGAGTACGAGGAGGATACAGCGGACCAGCAAATGCATATCGGAGGAAAAGCCTGTCTCAACGCCTTCGAATTTCCAGAAAGAATTACATCTCAATCTTTGACGATGCCAACACACAGTTAGCAATACTCGAAGATGTTAAGCCAGACGTCATCGACTCATTTTCCTCTTCTATGACAATCCTAGCTCAACTATGCGCGGAAAAAGGTTGCCACATCAGACCGCACGTCATCCTCACGAGCTCCGATCTTCTATACGAAAATGACGCGAAACTGATTAGGTCGACATTTGGATGCGATACGGCGGACAACTACGGATGTTATGAACTCGGGCAACTCTCTTGGGAGTGCCGAGAGCATATGGGTTATCACATGAACACGGATGCGTTTGTCATAGAGTTCGTCAAGGACGATGAAAGAGCAGCCTTCGGTGAACGCGGAGAAATCGTCTGCACAGGTTTGATTAACTATGCAATGCCGCTCATCAGATATCGGATGGACGACGAAGGATCATGCGTCAACGAGGAGTGCTCATGCGGCCGACCTCTACCGCTGATGAAAATTCTGGAAGGACGCCGAGACGACTTTTTGACAGCTCTGGACGGTAGAATCGTCTCTCCTCTAATCTTTTTTCCATATCCATTCAGCAGCTTGGAAGGAATAAAGCAGTTCAAAGTTATTCAGGAAACAAGAGACAAGTTAACGATTCAGTTAGTCGGCGCGGAGAGTTTGCTTACTAAAGGGCTCTTCGAAAATGCAAAAAAAGATATCAAGAGAGTCTTTGGAGACGGCATGCAAGTCGAGTTTCAACTGGTGGAAAAAATCGACAGAGACCCCTCTGGAAAACTGAGAAAAATTATTTCAAAAATTCCGATAGACGCCCGCGCATAAAACCTTGGGCGTAATCTTCGAAAGCTAACAAAAACTATTTCCAGCGCAATCCCCCTTTTCTTAGCGCGCGCCACTCCTAATATCTCACGCTAATGCATAGATCAGCTATCTCCTGAAAAGAAGAAAGGAAGAGGATCGTCCAAATCCAGCAGGTCATAATGCGTGTCAGGTTCGTAGAACCTGAGGAAATCACGCAAGACTTGACTTCTGCTCGGTCTGGGAACACCTTTGATTCTCTGCCTTCCCGCTAAAATGGTCATCAGATATTGCAAATCACCCATAAGCCAGCGCCCTTTCACTCCTATTCTATAGTTGAAAGCTGGTTTTACCTTTCCGTCCACAGTAAGACGATAGAGCATATACGGAAAATCAATCCCACTTTCTATCGCAACATTCAGAGAAGCCCAGAACCGAGCATTGATCTCCATTAGCTTTGGCTTTAGATCTTGCGAATCCAGTTTGAACTCCACTTCAGCAATTCCATGCCAGTCCAAAGCCTTTAGTAGACGGGCAGAGTGTTGAAGCATCATAGGATCTAGGTGCACACTCTCTCTCAGAACACTTGTGCCCCCGGTTACAGGTATGCCTCTGGAGACTTTTATGCAGCATGCCGCCACCAACTTCCCATGATTGAACAACACGGCTACAGAATAGTTCTGGCCATAGACGTATTCCTGAACAAGTGGATAAGGAAAATCCTTGTGAATCATCCGGTATGCCCCAACTAGCTGAGAACCGTTGCTTACGTATGTGGATCTCCGCGCAATAATCCGACCATTTCGTCGAGCATGAGATAACCTGGGTTTGACAGTAGCTGGATATTTTATGACTCTTGACACGCTCAACAGATCTTGAGCATTCTTTACAAAGTACGTCCTTGGGATAGGTACATTATTCTCAATCGCAGTCTTAATTGTAAGGGATTTGTCCAGTGCCTTCAAAACTGATTCATGGCTTGGAAACGGCAGACTAACGTATCGGCTAAGTTGCTCTCTGTTCTCTGAGATAGCTAACAGAGTTGGATCAGTTGAAGGAATCAAAGTGTCAAACCTTTTCCCCTTCACTATTGCTTGAAGTGCAGTGATGAACCGATGAGTGTTTTCCTCGTATGAGGGATAGATGACCTTTCCGCCACAATATCTCGAAAAGAATGAAGCCGCCCGTGGATTATCTGAGGCACAGGTCACATTTATCTGCCTCTTAGCCAATGACCTCATTATCCAAATCGCAATCCGGGTTTCAGCATCAGTGACCAACACATGATTATCCAATCAATAATCGTCTCCGCACTTTCCTCCTAGAGAACGTACAGTTCTGGAAACCCGGCTATTTATCTGTAAGCTAATTCATGATATACTTTATAGTGCGCTTGATACCCGGACGATCATGTACCATGACTTTGAATGAAGTAAACTCTCATATTAGACAAAGTGCTTGTTCTTAGCAGAACTATTTCGGTTCCTTAACGAAGTATGTTTTAAAGAACCATTGATTGAGTGCGCGCTGGAAAACTGAGAAAAACTCTCGAAAGTTCCGGTAGCGCGCCGCAACTTGGTCTTTTCGCCCACGCGGCGAACTGTTGTTTGCGGCTGTTCTCAAGAACATTCCTGAGCAAGCTCCAGCCTCTCGACAGTTGTCCGTGCCCGGCGATTGCCTAGGCTATCTCTGCAAGTTCTGTAGGAAGGACAGAGTGACTGCTGGGTAGTAGTCCATTGCCCATAGACATTGTCGTGCGCCATACGTGCCGCTCCACACGAATGTTTCAAGTATCGTGGAAGATGCGTTGTAAGCGTAGCTTGCATAGTCCGAAGCCATGCCGGCCGCGCCGCCGCCGTACCCGATCGTGTCCACTTCTCCAACCCATACGTAGGAGCTGTCGTCTGTAAACCATCCATAGTGTTTGAGGCCCACAAACGTTTGGTTGGCCTTCTTCAGCGCGTTGACTGTTATTGTCCTGTTCGATCCTGATAGGTAGTATCCGTAGATCATGGTGAGGGGGTAGTAAGACCAGCCCTCATGCATGTTCACATACAATGTGGGCATGTAGTTGTCCATCAGGTTCCTCAGTGCCCACGCTTCTGGCTCACTGATGTTTGCAGTAGGCGGGAATTGCCTGTTCAAGTCCACGCCGTTTGCGTTGGACCGAGAGTTGCTGCTGAACCCATCTGGATTGACGACTGGCACGATGATGACCTTGTACTGTGTCAGCTTGGTCTGCCAGTATGGGTCGGAATGGTAGTACTGGACGAGCAGTTCGGCTATTCTGAGGCACGCAAACGTACCTGTCTTCTCATTGCCGTGTATTGAGCCGTCGATTATTGCGTTCTTGCTGCCGTTTCCTATCACCATTGCCACGATGTCACGACCCTGTACGCTTTGCCCGATAACTATCTTCCTAGCGATGTCACTGTTGGCGTTCACTATGGCGTCCACTTGACTGTAAACCCACGTTATATCCCACCAGCTTTGACCGTTTGCCATCCACCTTGCGTATCCACCAGTCGGGAAGTCCTGCACCATCTTCACAGCCGGAAACACATGCCAGATCCCCGTCCACTTCGTATCCGGCGTCGTAGCATCCAGATCCATGCAATAGAAGCCGCTGCCCTCTTGTGTCCCATTCATCAGGAATGAAGCTGTTTTGCCACTGTCAACGCGTGCTATAGCTGTTACGTTTGAAAATGAAGAAAGGGCAGAAGTGTTCACTACGGTCAACTGATTGACGTTTCCAGTCTCATTTCTCATGTCCGCCATGTCACCCGCCCTAAAGTTGCCCCAATCCACCAAATACGTAACCTTATTGGTTGAAGCGACCAGCAGACTCGCGTTCAAGCTTGGATACGTAGCTTCACAGAAATCCCTGATGTCAGAAATCACGATACGTGTCCTAGCGAACTCCTGAACCGCTGATGAATTGTATCCTCCGCCTTGTCTCGTCCACACCACTAATCCATCAAATCGATCAACGTCTTCAAATCCAGTGACATACGAAGCATCTATGACCCGATAGCTTATGCTTTGGTTGCCAAAAAGCCAGCAAAAGTTTACGATCGCAGGTTCATCGGCAAGGGAGCCCACTATTCCAAAAGTGTATCTTACTTGGCCTACATAGCGGGTGCTTATGACAACAGAATCACAATAGACGTTCACGTCATGCTGCACGTTAATGCTAGAGGTCAGGCCAAAACGAACGGAGCTAACGCCACTACCATAGTGCGCAGTATCTAGACCCGTGAGAGATATTCTTTCAACACCATTAACCCAAGCTCGGTACTCCCCGATTGATCCATGCACTCTGATGTAAAACTCAACGCAGTACCACCGTCCTTCAGCGGGGTAAACAGCATCAGAGTCCTTGCTAACAGAAGAAGTGCTATTGAGACCGATAATACCAAACCTGTCAACTCCGTTCGACCGGTGAATACGAAGAGTGCATTGAAGTTGCCCACCAACCTCAAACCCGATCAAACCAAACCTGTCATCATTATCATCAAGCGGCAACCCACCAACGATATAGAAATATCCTCTTGCATAGACCTCGCTGACCGCCGGAGACAAACTCCTGAAAACATAGGCATACCTCGTGCCAGACGTAATAGAACCAGTCTGAAAACACCCACTGTAGATTCCTTCGTATGAGCTCGTTGGCACAACTGTTGCGTTGTCTCCAACAGCAGTGGAAGTACCATTCCAAGCAGTAAAGCTCGTGCTTTCAAAATCATCCCTAAACAGAATCTTACCATCTGGCGGATAGTAAACCGAGCCACTCGACGGCACAATGATGGAGGACTGCAAGCCAAAACCTACCGTAGCCATAGAGACTATTAGAATTGCGAGTAAAATGAATGCTCTTCCGATTTTTCTTGATGCAATCAAATCCGAACGAGCACCTTATACCATGTAACGTTATGTACGATCGTCATTAATTACCTTAACTCCAGTTTATCCTATATTACTATTTAATAAACACTTTTGAACAAGAGTTCAACACAAATACAAAAAACGTTTTTCCATTTTCAAAACATAGGCTGTTATTTTAGCAAATCAACTCACTTGCGGAGAAAGTATGGACTAAAACACTTCGGCGAAACCTACCCATAAACCCAGAGCGTAACTGCTCCAACTCTGTTTTACGAGGATATATCTGAAACCGTAGAAACACTTGAATAACCGATCATCCAGTGCTCATCCTACTATACTATCCACGATGAGGACAAAGAATGCAGAAGCCATGGCAGATGCCACAATTACAGAACAACCGTCTGTTTCTGGCTATAAAGATATTGCCTATTGCAGCAGTCACCATAACGCTCTTCTTCCAAGACCTAATGCTCGTATTCACAGATGCCCTACAAAGTGACACAACAAGCCACATATTAGCCGTACCCATACTCTTCGCCTACCTACTATACCGAAAAAGAAAAATGCTCAGAGCCGTCGTCCCACTCGAAAACCAAAACCAACCAAAAAACACAAAGTACCTATCACCAATCATCGGACTACTACTATGCACCACAGCCGTACTGCTGTACTGGCACGGCTCATACACCTTCACACCCCTAGAATACCACCTAATCGCCCTACCCATATTCCTAGCCGGCCTAATCCTAGCAGTCTTCAACCCGCAAACACTCAGACAACTAGCCTTCCCAATAGCCTTCCTGTTCTTCCTAACGCCACCACCATCAGAAATACTCTACTACGTCGGCGCAACGCTCCAAATCCTCAGCGCCGAAGCCTCCAACGCCATCGCCAACCTACTCCGCGTACCATCCATATTCACGAACATCGACGGCAGCCCAACAATAATCCTCACCAGACCAGACAGCACAACACTAACATTCACCGTAGACATCGCATGCTCAGGAATATACAGCCTCATCGGCTTCCTCATCTTCATAATCTTCGTAGCCTACATAACCCGAGACAAACTCTGGAAAAAAACCGCACTCTTCCTAATCGGACTCCCACTCGTCTACTCACTCAACATACTGAGAATCACCATAATGATACTAATGGGCTACTACTACGGAGAAGACACCGCCCTCCAAGCCTTCCACCTCCTCGGAGGCTGGGTACTCATATTCCTCGGAACACTACTCCTCCTAATAATCGCCGAAAAAGCATTCAAAACCCAAATATTCGCACCCACAACAGAAAAATGCCCACAATGCAACCCGCCCAACGAGCAACAGAACTCAAACTTCTGCACCACATGCGGAAGAATACTAAAATCAGGCCCAATCAAACTAGACAAGACAGACATAACTAAGCTAGCCGCCATAATAATCAGCGTAGCCCTGCTTCTATCAGTCCAAGCCCCACTATTCGCCATGAACTCAAACCAAATCCAAGCCTCAAGCGACAGACCAATGATAGTCGTCAACACGTCATCCGGAACACAAGCACACGAGTTTCTACCCGACCAAAACACTTCCGACTACATTAGATCAGCTAATTACTCGCTGGACTTCCTGTACCGAGACACCGGATTTGAAGCCCTGGCTAAACAAGACATGTCCCTAATCTACTTGTACACGCCCATGAACACGTCAGGCTCAACTTCAAACAGAACAGAATACTTCGTCTGGGCCACCGTTGAAATAGGAACAGCCACCTCATCCCTCCACAGATGGGAAACCTGCCTAATAACATGGCCACTAGCCCACGGCAGCCAAGCAAAAGCCGTCCAAATCGAACTCAAAGACATCCAACTCATCGAAAACCCACTAATAATCAGCCGATACTTCGTCTTCAACCAAACATCAACAAACGAAACACAAGCCGTGCTATACTGGTTCGAATCCGCAACCTTCACAAACAACGGGTCAGGACAACAGAAAAAAATGAAAATCAGCCTCATAACCTACCCAGAAAACATGGCGGACATACCCCAAATCGAAAATGACCTGACAGCCCTCGCCAAAGCCATAACAAGCTACTGGGAACCCATCAAAACATGGTCCCAAATAACCACGATAATCTCACAAGACGGCGGCAACCTAGCAATTGCTACAACTACCCTAATCGCCGCGATCACTATATTCATGCTATTTGAAACGAGAAGACAAAGAAAAACCAACAGAAAAGTCTACGAAAAACTCTCAGAACCAAACAAACAAATAATTGACGTGGTCAAGAAAACAGAAAAAACTGCAAGACCCACACTGAACAACATGGTAACCACTTACCAAAACGCGACAAAACAGTCAATCTCCGAAGACCAGCTTCTTGAAAAACTACTAGAACTCGAAAACACTGGAACAATAAGAAGCACAGTAGCCAACGTGCAAGACCAACCAATGCAAACGTGGAAAACACAGATATCTTAATGAGAAACAATAGAACGGAGTAAAGCAAGCGAAGAGAGAAGCATGCAAAGCATTCAGACTAATCCCATTGGCAAGGGAACAAAACGCAAACCAAACTTGGCAAAAGATGCAGGCTGGATTCTACTCAGCATAGGAGCCGCCCTTCTGCTTCTGTCAATAATCTACTCCTCTTCAATCCCAGCTTTCATAGGTCTAGGCCTAGTCTTCTGGGGAATAATCCTATCTTACATACAGAACGAGCAGTACGTGAAAGAACCGATCTTCGAAGCAACAGCCATGTCATCGATCGCCACACTAGATCAAATGATCCAAGAAATGGGCTACGCGGGCAAGGCGGTGTACTTATCTCCCAGATACTTCAAAAACCCAGAAGCTGGCAAAGCCTACATACCAAAACAGAAAGAAGGACAACTACCGACACCCGAACAAATCCAAAACCAAGAAACACGAGTCTTCATAGAAAGCCCCCAGGGCATACTAGTAACACCGCCAGGCGCTGAACTCGCCAAACTCTTTGAGAGAAATCTGGGCATAAGCTTCACCAGAGTGGACATGACATATGTTGAGCAAAAACTGCCCAAACTCTTAGTAGAAGATCTCGAGATCGCCCAAGAGGTGCAAATCAAAATTGAAGGCAGCAAAATCACCATAGACACCAAAGACTCCGTCTACAAGAATCTGTCTATCGAAACAAAGAGATTCCCAAACGTCTACAATTCTCTAGGTTCTCCACTTAGCAGCGCCTTCGCATGCGCCTTGGCAAAAGCCACAGGCAAACCCATAATCATTGAAAACGAAACCGCAAGCGAAGACGGCAAGAGCACCAAAATAGAATACCGCGCAATAAGTGAGGAGCAAAAAACATAATGCAATTCCCATTGGGTTTCTGGGACATAAGCCTCCTACTAGCCATCACGGCCATAATACTACTAGTAACCTCAGAACTTCTATCACCATATTACGGCAAAACAGGCATACAGATCAACAATAAAAGATTGAAAAACACAGCATTGACATTCAGTATCCTGTTCCTCACAACAGTCGCCATAAGAATAATCAGCATAATAAGCACCCCATAAACACACACATCTGCCACAAACAAAACCAGACCATCCCCCACGACCACCTCACAACGCGAACACTATTATAGAAAATAACTATTGAAAACCCTCCCAAATCTTCTAGAACATAATTCCTTCCATGTTTATTAATGAAAGCAGCATAACCTACGTAAGGGATGAAAAATGAGAAGGCTAAAGCTAATTTCGCTCAGCATAGCGATTATCGTTTTCGCAATGGTCATAAGCCCAGCATTCGCACTAGGAACCATAAGACTTGAACCACACGGCAGCTACTACGGCCAGCCCGTAATGCTAAACAGCCCAGCAACCTTCTACGTAAACGTAACAGGAGCATCAAGCAACCCCACAAAAGACCCGCACGTCTTCCTAATAATGACAGAAACCAGCTACAAAAGCCTGACAGGCAACGTCGTCGTAAACTGGACTAACAACGGAACACCAAAGCACGTGACAATCACAACATGGCACAAAGAAACAGTCAACTCAGTCACAGTACCACCCAACACAGACTCCGGCACTAACTATACAGTAGCATGTCTCAGAAGCCACCTCAACACTAGCGAACCAATCTACTGGGCATTTGAATCAATCCTCAGCGGAAAAGACCTCACGTTCACACCAAAAGCATTCACGATCACTCTGCCAGCAACAAAGCCAAGAATGCTCGTCTACGTCCTAGGCAAAGTATACCACACCAAGGGGTTCAGCATCCAATGTGAACCCTGCTGCAAATTCAACAACAGAGTCCCACCAACACAACCAGGATTCATAGTTCCAGAACCAACCACAATCGCAACCGCAGGAATGTCCTTAGTCGCGCTAGCAAGCTACGCCATTGTCAAAAGAAAACGCCAAAACTAGCAACTGAGCAACCAAAAATCAATCCACTCTTGCTCTACCAAAGAGCAAGATAGGTAACTTTTCTTTTACGTAAGATTCTCCTGCAATCCCATTTCATAGGCGCGCATCGTTTTCTGAACATTCTTATAAAGGATAAGACATTCTCTTCTTCCAGAGGCCAAACTCCATTGGGCAACGATTCAAAAGAAGACCAACTGACAAAAACAATAACTGAAACCATCAAAGAAAAAAACCCTCAAACAGTAAAAGGACTCACGAGCCTCGTAAAGGAAAAACTGCCCACCGAAGAACAGAAAAAAATACTCGACCACATTTTGAAACTTCAAACCGAAGGAAAAATAACATTCTCAGCCCAGCCCAAACCACACCCAACAAGCCTCGCCGAATACCTGCAGACTTCAGCCACGTGGTACTGGGTCACGCTCGCAACCGTGGCAACGACAATTGCCGTGGTTTTCGCAATACCCGAAGACTTGTATCCGTGGGTCTACATAAGATACGTCTTAGGCACAATCTTCGTTCTATGGCTACCGGGATACAGCTTCATAAAAGCCCTGTTTCCAAAAGACCTTCCATTCGCACGGGGTTTGGCACGCACCCTCGAAACATCTGAAAAAAACCTAGACACGATAGAGCGAGCAGCCCTAAGCCTCGGCATGAGCCTTGCGCTGGTCCCGATAGTGGGATTGCTCTTGAACTACACGCCCTGGGGGATTCGCCTGGCTCCAATCTCTTTAAGCCTCCTCGCACTAACCGCAGTTTTCGCCACGACCGCAGTCATAAGAGACTACAAGAACCAAAAACCTGCTAGCGCTGCGTGAAGCAACAAATGACGAACGACCTGTTCAAAGTGGCAGAGGACTCAGCCCGCAGCAGCTTCTTCCTAATCTCAGGAACAACACTCGCAACCATAATACTCTCGATATCAGCGATTCTCATCGGACGGCTTCTAGGCCCGGAACTCTACGGGCAATACTCACTCACTCTAACCATTCCCTCACTTCTTTTCCTGTTCGCCGACTTAGGAATAGATTCAGGCGTAACCAAATTCACAGCCAGCATGCGCGCACAAGGCGCAACGGGAGGACGCCTAAAAGACATCATCAGACGTGGCCTCATAATCAAAGCCATCGCCGGAATAACACTCTTCGCAATCTGCTACGCCTTCGCGGACGAATTCGCCACGCTACTCCTGCAGAGGCCGGAACTGGGTTTCTACGTGAGACTATCATCGATATCTATACTCTTCCAAGTGATCCTAGCAAACGCAATCTCAGGCTTTGTAGGACTGGACAAGACAGAATACAACGCACTTGCATCGAACGTGCAGGCACTAGGCAAGACCATAAGCCAAATCGCGCTTGTTCTCTTAGGGTTCGGAGTCGCCGGCGCCGTAATAGGTCACGTCGCAGGCTACATCGTAGCAAGCATAGCCGCCGCGGCAATCCTTTACCTGCTACTACGCGGAAAACAAACCATTGAAAACTACAAGTTCAAAGAGGATTTCAACCGATTGATCCATTACGGCGCGCCCCTGTACGTTTCCGCCATAATAATAGGGTTCATACCGCTCTACCAGAGCTTCATGCTGGCCCTGTTCGCAACTGACTTGAACATAGGAAACTTCAAGGCATCCCAAAACTTCGTCGCCCTCTTAGGAGTACTATCGATACCGATCGCAACTGCCCTGCTTCCCGCCTTCTCAAAACTCGACTCAACTCACTCCAACAGCACGAAACGCTTCTTCAGACTCGCAAACAAATACACGTCAATCATAGTAATTCCAATAACGTTATTGTTCATCATTTTTTCAAACGAAATTGTCAGCATAATCTACGGGTCAACGTACACTACCGCAGCCACGTTCCTGGCAACTTACTCCGCTCTCTACTTGCTCGTCGGAATCGGCTACTTGACAGTCGCAAGCTTCTACAACGGCATGGGCTTAACGAGAATGACTCTAAGGATGAACCTCATCAACTTTTTCACCGTGATCGTGCTGTCCCCGCTGTTGACAGGAGCCTTGAACGTTCAAGGACTGATACTCGCCTTCATCATTGCTAACTTGGCAGGCACTTTCTACGGCTCGTACAACGCCCACAAAAACTTCAAAGTCAGCTTCGACACCAAATCCATAACCAAAATCTACCTAGTTTCTTTCGCCTCGAGTATTCCACCACTGATTCTTGGCATTGCGCAACTACCAGGACTCTTCTACCTCATGATAGGAGCACCGATGTTCCTCTTGACATACATAACACTGACACCATTAACGCGGATAATGAGCCTAACGGAAATCCAAACGGCAACACAGCTGGCGCAAAGAATCCGACCCTTAACCATAATCGCCAAACCCGTACTCAAATACCAAGAAAAAATATTACGAGCAGTCACAACCGCCTAAAAGAACACCAACGCACCCGCAAGCCCAAAAACGCCCTAAATCCCTATTTCAAGTTCCTAAGACTTTTAAACGCAACCCTCACACACAATCAAATATGCACAGACGGTTGCGGCGGAAACCGACGACGCTTAAACGCCTAATAGCCATCATACTTGCCCCCCTCGCCATCGTTTTTTGGCTAGTCGGATGGACAATCTATTTCAACGCGCCCAGACACCAACACAAAACAGTCCGCAGAGACACAAAACTCTCAGATAATGAGACACTCCACATTCAGTTTTACGTTGCAGAGAACGTCAAAGAAGCGTAAGCAAGCAAAAACCGTTGTAACGGACGGGAACGCCAGAATCGGCAGCATCCGATTTCCAAACGTCATCGCCTTGCGCAGCTGTCAGAGTTGCTCTGCTCTTCTACCAAAGCAAGTCAACAGGACCGCCTACTGCACTCCCTGAACGCGACCGCTTGAACTAACTGAATCGAAACACCATCGCCGGTTTATTCTGCCTAAGGAAGCACGGGCAAACCTGCGATATCCAGCAGTTGCACTGGATCTGCAATGCCATTATCGTGCCATTTTGAGCGCGCGCTAACCGTCAGGTATCACGGCAGGGTTTTCCGAGTCGAAAAACGTGAAGTTGAGACTTCACAAAGAAGAAAATAAAGATGGATTTTGCTGACTCCTACGCGCTCTCTGTGCCAGTTATCGTTATGTCGAAGCTGAAGCTTGTAATGTTCGCAATGCTCGGCGAAACTGTAAGAGTCAAGACTGCTGCAACATAAGACCCGTGGCTTAGCGTATAGTTTTCACGATTCCAGCTCAAAGTTATGTAGGTTGCAGCGGCAGTCGGGATCCAACTGGCGGTCGTCATGCTGAGAACCTCTGCGCCGGTCCCATTGTTCTTCACGTAGACCGTGTAGCTCTTTGACGAATTGGAATCTAGGGTTCCCCACGGAATGGAAGTCGTCAAGTTAGTGCAGGCACTGTCCCAATACACGTTTACCCCGATAGTCTGCATTGCCCCACTATTTGGGATCGTTCGACTCGTAACCAATAAACCTGCGGTTACAACGGCTACGACGACGATGACTGCAGCGACTGCTAAAACGGTTCCGATAGTGAATTTTTGCATAGCCATTTTTTTCACACTCTTAAATCGGATATCGTCAGACTTAATAAGTATTGCTACATACCCGAACTACGCAAATACACGTCCAACAAGCACCTTAACACAGCATTTTACGCATTATCCAACAGAAAATGTTGAAGAACTCGTTAAGAAAATCCGAAGCCCGCGTCTCCAATGCCGAGAAGCAGATAGAAGCCCACAGTAACATGTAAGAATAGGAAAAGAGATATTGCAGTTCCAACGTTTAGTTAACGTACATAGAAGGGAGAAAGCTTGGAGAACAGGAAAACGCTTGCTTTGCTTCTGGTGCCTGCTGTACTGTTGATGATTCTTGCTGGCGGATCCCTCCTTTTCAGGCACTCCTTGCCCAACGTCTCAGCAGTAGAAACGCCAAAAGGTATAGGGGTCTACTGGAATGAAAGCTGCAGCCAAACAGTCTACTCAGTAGACTGGGGCATCTTATCGCCAAGCGCTGTCAAAGAAATAGCGGTCTGGGTTCGGAATGAAGCAAATGAATCCTTCGTGCTAGTTCTGACCCCAACCAACTGGAATCCCCTGAACGCCTCTCGATACTTATCGTTCTCATGGCTCTGCCAAGACAATTTCGTCCAAGCCGGTGGAGTCGTTAAAGTCATGCTACGTCTGCATGTTTCTCCCTCCGTACAGGGAATTTCTGGCTTCAGCTTTAACATAGTTCTCGAAGCAAGAGAATACTTTCTAGGAGACCTGAACAAGGATGGAGTTGTCGACGGTACCGACTTGGGCCTCTTTTCATGGGCCTTCGGCTCTACGCCAAACGACAGTCGATGGAATCCTAATGCGGATCTTAACAATGACGCCATTATTGACAGTTCTGACCTTGCGATATTCGCAGCCGATTGGGGAAAATCTGTTTTAAGAAAGTGAGAAGTTAATACTTCAAGCTTATCTGCCACTGCGCATCACATTCATTTTTGCGTTTTTTAGCAGTTAGCGAAAGTGAAGGATAAGCAAGCATCAGATGCTGGGAGACAGAAAAAATAGTAAGGGCTAGCGATTGGTCAAGTCTGAACCATTATGAAAGACAGAATGAAAGCACGTCACCATTCGGCAGTTGTGGAAAACAATGACAACACGATTTTGTATGGAAAATCAGTGCCTCTTGCTCAACGAGTTAAAAACGCCTTGCAGGTCATCGTGACAGTTTAGCAGTGACCTCAATAGTGGCTACCCGCCAACGAGCCGAACGCTTGCTTACTGACGTGCTTTGATGGTTATAAGCTTTATTAGAGTGGCTTTTTCCTTTGACAGTGAATGGAGGAAAACAGATCGTACGCTGTTGGTCACCTGGCTCTTGGATACACTGCAGGCAGGATTTCAGCGAAGCTTCTTAAGACGAAAGTCAACATCCCCTTGCTGCTTACGCTATCAGTTATTCCAGACATTGACATTCTGTTTTCCCGATTTCTTGAGCATCGAGGACCAACACATTCAATCATAACAGCTCTCATAATTTTCGCTCCGATAATCGCGGTCTACCGCAAGCAAGCGTTGCCTTACTGCATAGCAGTTATTCAACATTCCCTTATAGGCGATTACGTGACAGGAGGACGAATCCAGCTACTATGGCCAGTCACGACGCAATATTACGGGACCAGCATAAGCATCATGAGCTCAACTAACATAGCATTAGAATGGACGATGTTTCTTATCTCCATAGCTGTCATGACCAAAACCAGGGACATAGCGAAGTTTCGGGCACCTCACAACTCCAATCTTATCCTAGCGATTCCGTTATTCACGGTGTTGTTACCAGCTGTCCTGAGCTTTCCCCTAGAAGTCCCTGTTTCGCTGATTCTACCTCATCTAGCCTACCTGCTCCTGTTCTCCCTAGCCATAATCCTTGATCTCTCTAAGCTTCTCAACAGCACTCAAGTCAAGAAGCGCTTATAGACAGGATGCTCCTTAAACCGTAGTGTCGTTTCCGATTTTTCCATGGTTCCACTCGGCAACCTCATACAGATCGAGTTTACGATTGCCCCGTTCGGAATGAAGCGAACGCCGTCCAAGAGCTCACCTTTCGTCACGCCCGAGGCTGAGAATACTAACTCTGCGCCTTTTGCCAATTGCTTTTCGTCGTAGATTCTGTCGATGTCTACGCCTTCTATTTTCAGCCTTTCCATCCTCTTGGGGTCATCCTTCTTGTCTTTCCACACTTGCGCGAGCATAGTTCCGCCTAAGCATTTAACGGCTGTTGCCGCGATTGTGGCTTCAGGTCCAGCTCCAGCACCGATAAGGAGATCAACGCCTGAGTCAGGAATACATGTTACAACTGCTCCTGCAATATCCCCATCAGGAATTAGGATGATTCTTACGCCTAGTTTCCTAAGTGCTTTCAAGATTTCTGAATGTCTGTCACGTTCTAACATTATTACGGTGAAGTTGCCTAGTGGCAAGCCCTTCTCTCGAGCTACTGTCTGCGCAATCTCTTCTACGGACATGTCCAAAGAAATTTTGCCAATCGAATGGTAGTCTGTTGCCACCTTGAAATAGTATCCATCATCTGGAAGTACCTGAAAGCAGCCGGAGGGGGCACAAGCAAGGGCAGAGATTGCATCTTTGATCCCTTTGGACGCAGCTGTAGTGCCGTCAACTGGGTCTACAATGAACTCAACTTTTGGGCCCCTTCCTGTTCCGACTTTCTCCCTTCGCATGAATGCGGGTGCGTTGTCTTTAGGGCCTTCACAAGCGATCACTTCTCCGTCAACGTCAGTTTGAGCCAAGACGGCTCTTGAAAACTCTACAGCCTTTGCGTCTACCAGATCCGGATCGCCCTGGCCAATGTGAAGAGCAGCGCCCACAGCTCCTGCAACGGTAATTCGAGTAAGAGACGGCGCCAACGCCCTCAGAGTAACCAACTCAATAGCCTCTGAAGGCTATCTACTTCTCCTCTTGTTCTAAAGACTTTTCCCTTACCAGATAGAAGCCTTTGCCGCAGCAAAACCCCCACTAGTAGAGTCATACTTGCAGACTTTTGAGAAACAAAGAGCAAGTTTCACTGAAACTCTTCAGAAGGTTTTTCCCCTCGTTTTCGCAATCCCTTGAACTTCAGCTTCGCAGTCAGTATCTTCTCAGTCGCAAACAAACGCGACGCCGCATACATTATGACCAGCGTGAAAGCAGCCACATAAACTATACCCAATACAGCCGTCCAATAGTCACCAACCATGACGGCTTTAGACGCAATGATCGGATGGCTGAAGGGAATTGCATAAAGGACGATTTTTATCACGAAGGGCAGAGTGTTTATGTCCAAATACATTAGGGCGATAGATGGGATGAATACGAACGGATAGACGTAGCCGACTATTGCTTGGGCACCCTTTACGTCTTCTGCGAAGGCAGATATTATCACTGCCAATGCCAAGGCTGAAAGAAGAGTGACGAAAAGCGAGACGCCCAAGAGCAAATATCCGAAGAATGAAGGAGCAAGTCCAAGAGAAACCAAATCCAATGATGCACCCAAGGCCATGGTTGCCGTTAAAGAGCCCATGTAGTAGGTCAGTCCAAACAGAAACGCCAAGGCGCCGAGAGCCGCGATAATGATTGACCCTGAAAGCTTTCCCAGAAGGATAGAGAAGCGGTCCATCGGTAGACTTAACAATGTTTCTAGTGTTTTCTCTTCTTTCTCCATTGCCACAGAGGTTGCAGCAATCTGCATAGAATAGGAAAGCAAGATCATTATCATGATTGGCATGGCGATTGCTTGCGAAAGCACCAAACCTGAAAGAATACGCGGATCAACACCCTTCTGAATCTCTCCCTTAATGATTGTCGATTTTTCTGTAGTTATTGCATTCGGAGCGATCTGCCTATTGAATCGCTCAACTAAACCATCAAATATCGAAGATCCAATGTTTCCGAAAACGCTGCCGACTGAGAAAACTCCATAGAAATTCACTGAAGCCTTAACGTTTGAATTGCCTTGAACGTACTGGGTCATGTTTCCAGTGAAGTTTGCGGGAATTTCCATAAACTGAGTAGTATTGTAGTCTGATAGCAGGTTTTCGGACATTGCCTCTTCTGGAGATGTGTTGTTGACAACAAAAGCTTTCACGCCGCTGGAATTGAGGAATGAAATTAAAACTTCAGAATAGGTTCCTCCGTCATTGTTCAGAACCAGCACAGAGGTCTTTGCCGCTTCCTCTAGGGCTGACTGGGTTGCGAAGTTGATTATGCTGCCCAACAGTGGGAACATCAGTGCGGGCACAATTAGCATGCCTATCAGAATCTTTGGATCCCTAATCATCTCTTTGAGCTCTTTAATCAAAAAGTTCCCAAAGCCTTCAAGCAAGTCCAACCACCTTCGCAAAAACCTCCTCCAAGTTTGCGCTCCCGAATTTCTCTTTCAGTTCCTGTGGTCTTCCTTCAGCGACTATCTGACCCTTATTGATTAGTATCACGCGGTCGCATAGATGTTCAACTTCAAGCATGTTATGGCTTGACAGCAACACCGTCACGCCATGTTCTTTCACATACCGTTTGATTATCTCCCTCACGTGATAGGAATGCAGAACGTCTAGCCCGCTCGTTGGCTCGTCCAGTATCGCAAGCTTCGGCTTTGTCATCAAAGCTCTTGCAACCAAGAGCCTTCGCTTCATTCCTTTACTGTAAGTCTTGGCTTTACTCTTCAGACGTTCACCTAGACCGCAGATTTCTGCGCCTTCGCTAACAATCTCATGAACTCTATTCTTGTCATTTGTGCCAAACTTGGCCATAAACTCCAGGTACTCCCAGCCCGAAAGATTCGGATAAGCTCCCGCTTCCTCTGGAAGATAAGTTATGATCTTGCGCACTCCAGCAGCCTCGTGAACAACGTCTAGCCCGAAAACTTCTACAGAGCCAGAAGTTGGCAGAAGCAAGGTGGCAATCACACGTAATGCTGTCGTTTTTCCCGCGCCGTTGGGGCCGATTAGCCCGAAAATCTCGCCAATCTCCACTTTCAAGCTCAGGCGCTCTAGGGCGCGTATGCTGCCAAAATCCTTAGTCAAATTGGACATTTCGATTGCAGTGTTCAAGCCCAGTCACGCCAGCATTTGATGTTGCCAAAACTTCAATAGGAGATCACGGATTTAACGCTTTTTAGAAACGTAATCTCAAAAGATAGCAGAACAGAGCCTTCGCGAAAAAACCTTGAACATAACCCGCTGTCTCGGTCGTTAAAAAGGCCTATTTCTCTTCCTAGGACCGGTGTCTTAGCGAACAGAATGCTGCTCATGATTCTTTATCAGATGAGAAGCCGAATCAGTGTCTTAACCTTAAATATGTGGGAAAGAATTAGTCATGGTTCGCCTTGGGTAGGTTGCCCGTGTCAGACAAACAAGCAAGTGGTTCTGAGTTCATTAAAGAGGCCTTGCGTATAGTTGATGAAGGGCAGAAAAGAAGCCTTCCTCTGAGGCTTATGGGCGGTTTTGCCATCAGACTGCACTGTACCAACCATTCGCGCCTTTACGAACTTCTTGACCGAAAACCCGCTTATGACTTAGACTTTGTGACTTATGGCCGACATAGGCCTTCGATGAAGAAGCTTTTTGCAGACTTAGGATATGCTCCCATGGTTTCTATGGCATTGCTCTTTGGCACAGGCAAGAACAGAGCTATATACAAGGACGAGAGCCACAATAGGTCGGTCGACGTGTTTTTCGATAAACTCGAAATGTGCCACAATTTAGAATTCAAGAATCGACTGGAACTTGACAATCCCACAATTCCACTTTCTGATCTTCTGCTTCAAAAAATCCAGATAATCAAGATCAATGAAAAGGACATTAAAGACATAATAATTCTGCTTCGAGAGCACCAAGTCGGCGAATTCGAAAAAGAGACAGTGAATATCAACTACATTGCAAGGTTACTTTCTAAAGATTGGGGTTTCTGGTACACAGTGACTCTCAATCTAGACAAGACTAAAGAATTCCTCGCTGAATATAAGAACCTAGCCGATGCAGACCGAAAAGACGTGGAGACGAAACTTGATAATATTCTTAAAAGAATCGAAGATGAGCCGAAAGCTCTCCAATGGAAACTAAGGTCAAAGGTGGGAACTAGTAAGAAATGGTACACAGAAGTGGAGGAGCTAATCAGATATAGCTAGGAGATATGCCATGGCGAAAGTCCGATTCCTCTTCGCCACAGACCTACATGGTTCAGAAACCGTCTGGCGAAAGTTTCTAAACTCATCCAAATACTTCGATTTGAACGCATTGGTACTAAGCGGCGACATGACAGGGAAGCTAATAGTTCCTCTAGTCAAAAGACAGGATGGCAAGTATGAAGCATCGCTTTTTGGCGAAGATCATGTTTTGACCGAAGCTGAGATTCCTCCTTTTGAAGAAAAAGTTCGCAAGGTCAGCTACATCCCCTACAAGACCACTCCAGAAGAAGCTAAAGAAATACAAAGCAACGAAGAAAAACGAGAAAAGCTGTTTGAGGGACTTCAAGTTGAGATTATCAAATTGTGGTTACAGCTTATCCCCGATAGAGTCCCAAAAGATTGCAAGGTCATTCTTAGTCCAGGCAACGATGATGTCTTCGCCATTGATGATGTTATAAGAAACAGTCCCTACCCAAACGTAGTTTTTGGTGAAGAGGAAGTTGTGAATCTGGACGAAGAACATGAGGTTGCATGTTGTGGTTGGACAAACCCAACGCCTTGGCATACGGCTAGAGAATGCAGCGAAGAGGAACTTTTAGAGCGGCTTGAGAAGGTGATCGCACAAATAAAGAACCTGCAAACCGCTGTCTTCTGTTTCCACTGCCCACCATACAATTCAATAATTGACAACGCACCCAAGTTGACGGAAGACCTCAAGCCCATATACGCTTCAGGCAGCCCAGTTATCATACCAGTAGGCTCTGTGTCTGTAAAGAAAGTTATTAAAAAGTACCAGCCTCTAATTTGCCTCCATGGCCACATTCATGAAAGCCCAGGATTCATCAAGATCGGCAAGACACTAAGCCTAAATCCAGGAAGCGAATATGGCGAGGGAATACTGAAGGCGTATTTGGTAGAACTCGAAGGCGACAAAGTCAAAAAGCTGCAAAAAGTGGAAGCCTAAGGACCTTTCTCTTTCCGGCTTGCCTCAACAAGTTTCGTCACATCCCAGCGAAAGCCAAAAGGGTCTAACTTAAATTTAGATGCCGGAAGGTCGAAAGGATCACCATTAGTCGATAACCTAATGGAAAAGTCACCTTGTTCGGTGCGAATCAGAGAAACCCCAGAGAATTCGCTCCATTCGTGACTTATCTCCTCCTTGCGGCCTTGCTTCAGCGTAAATCCCTTGTTGTCATAGGAGAGAATTAGATGATATCTTTGCTTGTATAGGCGCCAACCAAGAAAAACCGAGATTGCGATGTTTATGAGAAACATGACAATGCGATAGAGAGGTGGGGAGACCCAGATTGAGGAAAAGAAAAGAACGACTACGACTGCTTGGACGACAAAGAAAATCATGCAGGATTTGAGCAAGCTATAAAACTGGATAGGCGAGTAGATGTGACTCATGTTCGATCCTTCAGATTTTCACAAACCGCTTAGCCTGCTTTCCGAGATAGGAGCTACTGCAGAATATTTCTCTTGAATTGACGTCGACTAGAACAGCGCCTATATCTTTGTCGTCTATTCTTTGGATCATCCTGCTCAAACTCTGCACTTTTTCTGCGCTAAAAATGAAGAGCCAAGACCATTTGATCTCTTTACTCTTCATGTAAGATTTGACTGCGGCCAAAACCCTCGTGAGAGAGCTTGGATCCAGCTTTCGTCCAGATTTCGTAGAAAGCACGAAGCAACCTACAGAATAGTTAGGATTTGCAAGGAAAGAATATAGTCTTGAAAGCAAGAAACCTTTCATGCGGGTGTTGCCTTCTATTAAGGCGTCGAAGACAATGCCATTTATTTCGTAGTTTCTAGAAGATTCATTGAAATCGGCAATCCATCTACCTCTGCCAGCCATCAAGGTCTTTTCCAGTTTTGTTACGTGTTCTTCTGTTGTCATTGATATCTGTTTCACAAGCTTTTCCCTTTCATACTAAGTCCATTGATTCTGCATATATGCATTGCCACATTACATAGTTTGCAGGATGTTTTTGATTTGACCGGCTATTACGTTCATAGATCGCAAAAGAAAAAAAGAGAAAAAGTCGTGGATTTTGGCTATTCGGGCGGGATTTCTGCGTATATGGTTGAGTAGTCTACGCCTGCTCTCTTGCCCTTGGTTCTGTAGTAGTAGTAGACTAGTAGTGAGACGACGATAATAAGCAATGTCCACACCCAAGCAGTCCAATTCAAGCCATCCCAGTCGACGGTCCACCATGGTTGACCTGATGCCCACCATTTCCAACCGTTAATGACCTGCCAGAGGAACCAAATGTTTGCTACGGTTGCGATGGTGCCGATCAACGTGACTACCATGGGTCCCCCTGCCTTGAAGGGCGACCGTTCATAGATGTCTTTTCTTCTGAAGATGAATATCATCGCTGCGACTGCACACAGCAGGAAGAACAACGAGTCCCAAATGTCGGTTGCCGCGACTCCTCCGTCCGGGTTAAGGAATTTGTAGATAACGTGACCAGATCCAAGCCATCCATTGAGAACGTCTGATTCTGCGAAGTTGCCTATGAACGCGACTATCATTGTCACGAGTACCGCATAGATGGGTGTATGCCATCTTTCGTTGACTTCCGCTAGTTTCTCAGGCAAGACTCTGTCAAAAGCCATTGCGAAGATTACTCTGGAGGAGGTCAGTATGAATGGCGGGATATCGTTAGCAACCCATAAGGCCGCAAAGATAGGAATTAGTACTAGAAACCATCCTTGTCCGAATCCTTGTGCCGCGAAGCCTGCAATATTGGGCATCCAAGCTCTTCCAACTCCTATGCTGCTCAGCCAATCTCTCCCAGCGCCTCCTGCACCATAAGAGAGCCAAGAATACGAGCTGAAAAACGAGTAGCCACCGACCTGCCCAACCATCATGGCGGCTCTAGCAACCAGGAAAGAGATTGTGATATACAGGAATACTACGATGGTATTTGCAGTGAAAAGCTGTTTCGGCAGATTCTTTGCAGCCTCTTTTATCTCGCCAGCTACGAAAGTTGAAGCACCAAAGCCTATGTATGCCCAGAAAGCGCCCAGCGACGCGTATGAAACGGCGTCCCAGTACGATGCAGGGGACACAGCCATGCCAGGAACACCCGAAAACCCTGCAAGGGCCTGAGTTGTAAATGCATTAGCCGTTACCCCATGTGTTAAAGATTCGATGCCAGAATTGAGGGCAGCAGGTGTCGCCATAAGAAGGAAGCCATAGAGAACGACTGTGACAACAGCAGGCACCCAGAATATCACGTGCAGCAACATGCCTGTCATTCTGACGCCGAAGCAAGTTATGATAGCAAAGAGTGCGACAATTGCCATTCCGCCTATCAGGAGGGCTTCTGGTGTGGCCCACGATGTGCCCCATCCTGCCATCCATGCGTAGATCGTAACGGCTTCGAAGACTGCTGTACCTATTAGCCCATAAGAGACCGCAATGCTGAAGTATTCGAGCCAAGATGCCACGTAGCCTACTGAAGGATGCAGAATTCTTGAAATGTAGACGTATCCGCCGCCTGATCGAGGCATTGATGCACCAAGGATACTAAGCGCCCACACCGTGAAAAGAACCACTATACCTACGAGGATGAAAGCCATTACCATTGGAGGTAGCCCTAGAACGTACTCACTTTCCGGGACTATTCTTGGTCCAGTGAATTGGAACAGCCTTTTCTGCCAGCCCAAGCCAACCATGTTGCATATGACGATAAGCATTGCCGTGAGGAAGCCGATTTCTCTTACCAGCCCTGTAGCTTTTCTAACGAAGACTTTTTTCTCAGTCATTAAATCATCCGTTTTTATCTATGACAAAGGATAACGTTTATATAATTTGCTATCTTTCGAACGCAGGCATACTTGGTATGCTTCTGTATACACAGCTATTTGAGAGTGCACAAGAGAGTGAAGTATATATTCCCGTTTGCATACGCTGAGAATCTGTAGCACCGTGCTTGGAGACGCCACAATGGGCGAAGAGCAAGAAGAAGAGCAAAAAGGTAGCACACAGTTCGAAGCGCTGGAGCAGGCTCTAGGTGAAGAGAAAAAGCGCTCTGAAGAATACCTCACGCGACTGAAGTACATGCAAGCTGATTTTGAGAATTTGAAGAAGAGGTTTGACCGGCAAGTGGAAGAAGTGAGACAATATTGTAGTGAGCGCGTTATTATGGGGTTGTTGGATGTTGTTGATGAATTGGAAATGGCTGTAAAATCTGGCCGCTCTTCTGACTCTGCTGAGGTATTGACAAAAGGCGTTGAGATGACTCTTAAGAAGCTTAGAAACGTACTTAAGATCGAGGGCGTCACTCCAATAGAATGTGTTGGCAAGCCTTTCGACCCCTCAAGACACAACGTCGTGGCGAGGATAGAAAAGGAAGGAGTTGAGGACTGCATGGTGGTTGAAGAAGTAAGGAAGGGTTATATTATGAAAGAAAAAGTGATTAGACCAAGCATAGTTAAAGTTGCGATTAAACCCGAGAACAAAACAGTAAGTGGAGGCGCATCAAGATGAGTAACGTAAAGCCTGGAGAAAAAGTGTTGGGAATAGACCTAGGAACAACAAACTCCGCAGCCGCTATTTTTGAAGGTGGACGGGCAACTGTGATACCAAGTGCCGAAGGACCTACGATGGCGGGGAAAATGTTTCCGTCTGTCGTTGCTTTCACCAAGGACGGCCAACTATTGATTGGCGAAACTGCGAAGAGACAAGTAACCGCCAATCCTGAAGGAACAATTCTTGAAATAAAAAGAAAGATGGGCACAGACTACAAGGTCAACATTGCAGGAAAAGATTATTCCCCTCAACAGATCTCCGCCTTCATACTTCAGAAGATCAAGAAAGACGCTGAAACCTTTCTAGGCACGCCTATGAGAAGGGCAGTGATAACAGTTCCCGCTCACTTCAACGACAACCAAAGACAAGCCACCAAGGATGCAGGAGAAATAGCTGGATTCGAAGTTCAAAGGATAATAAATGAACCGACAGCGGCTTGCCTCGCATACGGAGTTGACAAGTTAGAGAAAGAGATGAAGATACTAGTCTTCAGCTTTGGCGGTGGCACACACGACGTGACTGTAATGGACTTTGGCAAAGGAGTCTTCCAAGTATTGTCAACTAGTGGTGATACGCAGATGGGGGGCACAGATTTAGACAGGGCCGTGATGGAATATGTCATAGACGAGTTCAAGAGGCAAACGGGCGTCGACGTAACAGGTGATAAGGCGGCAATGGCTAGGTTAAAAGAGGCTGCTGAAAAAGCAAAGATAGAATTGTCAACGATGATGACCACGGACATTGACCTTCCCTTCATATATTCTGATGCGACTGGGCCCAAACATCTGCATTTGACATTGACCAGAACCAAGCTTGAGACACTGGCTCAGCCGATAGTCCAGAAGACCGAGAAAACAATCATTAAGTCACTTGAAGACGCAAAGTTGGCTCCCAAGGACATAGACAAGATAATCCTCATTGGCGGAATGACAAGAATGCCCTACGTACAGAAGTTTGTAGAGCAGATCATGGGAAAGCCCGTGGAGAGAGGCGTGGATCCGATGGAGTGCGTTGCCGTCGGAGCAGCCATACAAGGAGCTGTGCTCACGGGAGAGGTAAAAGATCTGCTGTTGCTTGATGTTACGCCACTGTCTCTTGGCGTTGAAACGCTTGGACATATATTCACGAAGATTGTTGAAAGAAACACAACCATTCCCACGAGAAGAAGCCAGATATTCACAACGGCGGCCGATTTCCAAACAGCCGTTACTATTCACGTGCTTCAAGGAGACCGCGCCATGTCGCCTGACAACGTCTCCTTGGGCATGTTCAATTTGGAAGGTATACCGCCTACTCCAAGAGGTGTTCCCCAGATAGAGGTTACGTTTGACATAGACGCCAACGGAATACTAAACGTAGCTGCCAAGGACCTAGGCACAAGTAAAGAGGCTAAAATAACAATAACGGCTTCTACAAAGCTCTCCAAAGAGGAAAAGGAGCGATTGACGAAGGAGGCAGAGCAGTTTGCAGAGCAGGATAAGAGGAAACGTGAAGAGGCTGAACTGAGAAACAACGCTGACAACCTGATTTACACAGCAGAGAAAACCAAGAAGGATCTAGCAGAAAAACTCACTGAAGAACAAAAGAACAAGATAGATACCGCAGTCTCCGCCTTGAAAGATGCCCTAGCAAGTAATGACTTAGAAAAAATGAAAGCGAAATCTGACGAGCTCACGAAGGCTATTCAAGAAGTTGGCACAGCGGTCTATCAACAAGCAGCATCGGAATATGCGAAGCAAAAGGGCCAAGCTGGTGGACAGCCCCCACCGCCAAGCGGCGACAAGGTAGTTGATTCTGAGGATTACAAGGTGAAATGAGAAACAAAAACGGTTTTGATTCAGCGTTCACGTCTCGGCTGTGATGGTAAAGAGAATGGCGGCCAAAAGGGATTACTATGAGGTTCTTGGCGTTCCAAAAACTGCATCTAAAGATGAAATCAAGGACGCTTACAGGAAGCTGGCCTTGCAGTATCACCCAGACAGGAACAAGTCGCAGGACGCTGAAGAAAAGTTTAAAGAAATATCCGAAGCCTACGCCGTGCTGTCAGATGATGAAAAACGACGGCAGTATGACATGTTAGGCCATGCCGGATTTGATCAACGCTACACTACGGAGGACATATTCAAAGGGGCAGACTTCGAATCTATACTAAGGGATTTGGGATTCGGCTTCAGCTTTAGAGACATATTCAGCTCCTTCTTTGGTGGACACGATTTCGAAGAAAGAATCACAAGAGGCCAAGACCTTGGCTATGATCTTGAGATCACATTGGAAGAAGCAGCAAGGGGAACGGAGAAGGAAATAGACGTACCTAGAATCGAAAAGTGTGAAATCTGCAACGGCACTGGAGCAGCACCTGGCACGTCGCCGAGAACATGCCCCAAATGCAATGGGGCTGGAAAGATTCAAAACGTAAGTAGGAACAGCTTCGGGATGTTTGTACGTGTTACGCCATGCCCTACGTGCAGAGGTAGCGGCAAGATGATTGCTTCACCATGCAGAAATTGCAGAGGCATAGGCTTGGCAAGAAAAGAACGGAAAATCGAAGTGAAAGTTCCTGCTGGCATTGACGATGGCTACGAGCTTAGGCTCCGAGGAGAGGGAGAAACCCCTCCAAATGGAGGGCCATCCGGAGATCTATACGTTATGATTCACGTAGCCCCTCATCAGTATTTCAAGAGAGATGGGGATGACCTCCTACACAATCTGTCGATAGGGTTTCCTCAAGCGGCATTAGGCACAGAGGTTTCAGTGCCCACGCTTGAAGGAAGCACCACTTTGAAGGTCCGCGCTGGCACGCAACCTGGGGAAATAATCAAGCTGAAAGGCAAGGGCATGCCAAGGCTTAGAGAATACGGCAAAGGTGATCTGTTAGTCCGAGTTGACGTTTCAGTTCCTGAGAAGTTAACCCAGAAACAGAGGACCTTGCTCGAGGAACTAGCCAAAGATTTTGACCAAAGTGCCCAGTCAAAAACTCGTAGACTTCGGTTCTAGGTAACGATGAACAAGGAGTTTCCCGAGAAATCCTAGTCATAAAGAAAGGAAATGCAATCCATACTGCGTATTACGCTTGCTCAGATTCTTTCGTCTTGTTCTTCACCAAGTAGATGATCAGAAGGACCTCGACGAATATGTTTCCCGCGGCGAATATAGCGGCAGATCCTATTTGTACAGAGATTATGTAGAATATCAGGAGACTCACCAACACCCAAACGAAGACGAAATCTTTCACTAGACCAATCATGCCAGTTGTTTTTCGTTCACTTTGCTGTCGTCTTTGCTTTGTGTTCACGTAGAGATAGATGCTAACGAGCGTAAGGAATATGCTTCCACCGCTGATACTGATGGCCCACCAAGCGAACAGGTCAAGATCTGGCAGATCATTCACCTCCAACAAGCTTGCATATCTTGTAGAAGAACACCTTACCCGCGTCCACGAGGAAGAGGTAGGTGGCAACCATGAGTATTAAGAGCGCCCAGTATTCGGGAGGAAGCGCGGTGAATCCGAGGAAACCGCCCAATATGGTGAATGGGAGTATAGTTCCGAATGCCACGCACGAAAGTGTGAGGAGTATTAGCCATTTTCCAGGACGGCTTGTGAAGAAGGGAATCCGCCTGGTTCTAATGACGAATATGACTAAGACTTCCGTCCAGAATGACTCCACGAACCACCCGGTTTGGAAGAGTGATGCTGCTTCAGGTGTCGCCACCCAAGTACCGAATATGAAAAGCATTATGCCATAAGTCAGAAAGTCATAAAGCGAGCTGAAGGGGCCAAAGAAGAGAGTGTACTTTCTCACAAATCCTATGTCCCAGTGCTTTGGTTTTTTGATGTATTCCTCGTCAACGTTGTCGGTGGGCAGAGTCATGTTTGCTACATCGTATAGCAGGTTCATGAAGAGTATCTGCATGGGTAGCATTGGCAGGAAAGGCAGAAAGATGGATGCGGCAGCTGCGCTGAACATGTTTCCGAAGTTGGAGCTTGTTCCCATTAAAATGTATTTTATTGTATTGCCGAATATTTTGCGTCCCTCATTTATTCCGTCTGCGAGCACGAGCAGGTTCTTTTCGAGAAGAACGATGTCTGCCGCTTCCTTTGAAACGTCCACGGCAGTGTCAACAGACAACCCCACGTCTGCTTCGTAAAGGGCAGGGGCATCATTCACGCCGTCTCCCATGAAACCCACCACGTGCCCGTTCTCTTTTAGAGCTTTTATGATGTCCAGCTTCTGCTCAGGCGTAATTCGGGCGAAGATGGTGGTCTCTTCCACTGTTTTCTTGATCTCGGTCCAACTCATTTGCACGAGGTCTGAACCGCAAACTACTCTTTTGACTGGGACTTTGAGTTCCTCACAGATCGTTTTTGCCACGAGCTCGTTGTCCCCGGTCAGTATTTTTACGTCAACTCCCATCCTCTCAAGCCTAGTAATGGCTTCATGAGCGTCCTTCTTCGGAGGGTCAGTGAAAATCAGAAAGCCGAGAAGCGTCAGATCCTTTTCGTCTTCAACCGAGTATGAGGTTTTGATGTCCACGCGTCGGCTGGCAACTGCCAGGATGCGATACCCAAGCTGGGAAAGGTTGACGAATTTGCTTTTGATTGCTTCCTGAACGGCGTCCATGGGCTCGATTCTTCCGCTGATCTCAGCAGAACTGCATCTGGCCAGAATTGATTCTGGAGCGCCCTTGCTGATCAGAGTGTACGTATCATCTTCTTGAACCACTACCGACATTATCCGCCGTTGATAGTCGAAAGGAATCTCGTCAACTTTGACATAGGATTCGATGCTCTTCCCTGCATCATTCTTGATGGCGTAATCCCAAATCGCAATGTCCATGGGATTGCCAACAATAGTGTCCCCTACAATCGCAGAGTTGCAGAGCAGTGAGTAAGTCAGAACTCTCTGATCTTCCTCTTCGCCAAACGAACGACAGTCGCTGAGAAAGATCTTCCCTTCAGTAAGCGTCCCCGTCTTGTCAGTACAGAGAACGTCCATGTTGCCGAAATCCTCTATTGAGACCAAGCGTTTCACAATAACCTTGACCTTTGCCATTCTGCCAGCACCTTGAGCTACACTAATCGTGACTATGGCTGGCATTAATTCCGGCACTAGTCCAACAGCAACGGCAAGAGAGAAAAGCAACGAATCGATTAACGGATGGCCGATAGCCGCGTTCAACGAGAAAATCCCGATCGTGAGCGCGAGAGTAAGCGTAAGAAGCATCGTTCCATACTTCTTAATTCCTCTTTGAAATTCGGTCTCAGGATGCGTTCGAACCAAACTCTTGGAAATGGCCCCAAGCTCTGTATTCTTCCCAGTAGAGATAACAAGGCCCTGACCGCTGCCATGCACGACCGCTGTGCCCATGAATAGGTAGTTCGCCAACTGCTGAGGCATCGGGTGCTCAAGACTGAGTTCATCTGAGATCTTCTCAACTGGAAAAGATTCGCCAGTAAACGTTGCCTCATCAGCCTGAAGCTCTTTTGACTTCACGATTCGCATGTCTGCCGGAGCAATGGCCCCGACATAGACTGACACCAAATCTCCCGGAACCAACTGTTTTGAATCGATCTGCGATGATTTGCCGTCTCTGACTACTACGGCTTTAATTGACACGTTTTGTCGCAAATTCTCAACAATCTTTTCTGCCTTGTACTCGTTGTAGAATCCTAAAATGACGCTGAGAGCGATCATTGAGAGTATTATTATCGCCTGCTTGAGTTCCGAGTAAAAGCCTGCGACGAAAGCGCATGCGATTAGAATGGCGAAAATCGGGTTCTTCAATTGCCTAAGAAGCACTTGGATCATGCTGAAAGCATGAGTGGGCAATTCGTTATGCCCGTAGATCTTTAGGCGCCGTTGAGCTTCCTGTTCTGACAGCCCATGTTCACTGGTTTCAAGAGCTTCGTAGACTTCCGTAGGATGAAAAGACCAGTAATTCCTGCGATTGTTGACGTTTTCCCGCCTTGACGTGTTTTTGAATCCGCCTCAAGATTGGTCCTCTTGATATGTACGACGTTTGTTGCTCCTTTTTTACGGATGAAGCGGTATTTAGGTCTTATGTCACGTTTCCCTAGCCTAATCAGCTCTAAAGTGGCCCTAGACTGGTTCTTCATGAATGTCTATTCTGGTAACGTTGGGGAATGCGCTTTTGATCGCACTTTCAAGTTGGCTTGAGATCTCATGCGCTCTTTTAATGCTTAGTTTCGGATCGAAGCTACATTGAAGCACCAAGTGTAAAGAGTCGCCGAATCTGCGGACTCTGATTTCGCAGACTCTCTTGATTTCGGGGAAGCGCTCGGCAATGTGTTCAATATATGACTCCAGCTCAGTCTCTATTCCCGCCAGTTCCCTAGATATGCGGTCTGATGCAGATTCAATGTGAATGGTGACTTCCGAGATGTTGGGAGCTACTGCTTTTATCGTCTTTTCGACGTGATCAGCGACATCATGAGCTTGTTTCACGGTAAGGTTCGCGCTGACCTCAAGGTGCATGTCGATACACAGTCTTCCGCTGATCTTTTGAATGTGTATGTTATGAACGCCTCTGGAACCAGGCGCTCCTTCAGCTATGTCCTTAACGAGTTTCCAGACGCTCTCTTTGCCGTTTCCAAAGGGTTCAGTGTCGATTGTGACTCTAGCATTTGGAATGATGGCTTTCACTCCTTTCTCAACACTCAATGCGATTTTGTGTGTTTCCTCAAATCCAAGATTACCATCAACGAGAACATGCATGTTGACATCAAGCTTTTTTCCGCTTAGGCGCACATTCAACTGGCTGCAACCTCTGATGCCCTTTGTGGCCTCAACCTTCCTGCGAATAGTTTGAGCTATCTCTTCCTTTGATCGTTCAACAAGTGGCAATGGCAAATGCAGCACCACATTACCATTCTGAGCATCTAAAATATATATCTGCACATGGTTGAACGACTACTTGGCATGGAAATCACGCCATTGAGCTTGCTGCGTCGTTTGAAGGTTGACTAGGTTGCACGCAAATCGTTGGAATGAAAGATGGAGACTTGCTCCCGCGCAATAGTTGAGCATCTAACCGCTCAGGATTTTTGGGCCGAAGGGGCATGAAACATCAGGTCCCAACCAGTCCCCACTGGTGATGTATGCTGTATATCTGCAACCACCGCAAAGGCATCCGTATGCGCATGCTTTGCAAGAGCCTTTTAGCTCCTTTCGGTTTCGTATGTGATTCAACAGCTCATTGTGAACCCAGATGTCTTCCAAGTTTTGTTCCAGAAGATTGCCTAGCTTGATCGGGGCTGGAACGCATGGGAGCAAGTCGCCTGAAGCGGTAAGTCCTGCATAAGTCAGTCCCGTTGAGCAACCGCCGAAACCAGTTGAGAGTCTTCTCACAATCTTGGAAACGTCAGCTCCAAACTTCTCTTCAAACATCTTTTCGTGTCCTGACAGTGCTTCGCTTACTGTAAAGACTTGACCTTTTGACCGTTCATGTCCTAGGCGAGCGTAGTATGTCATTCCGCGAGCGTAGCACTGCATGCCATGCCCGTCTAATATGCTTCTGTAGAACTTGTCATATAATGCATGTAAAGCTTTGATTTTCTCGCTAGCTGTCGCGTCGAGATGCAAGGCGTCTATTCCTCGACCAGCAGGTATTAACCTATTCAAATAGAATCTCGTTACTCCAAGCTTTTCTGCCAAGTTCATGGTGTCTTCCAATTCGCTGATGTTCTTTGAATGCAGGGTCATGGTCACAGCCAATTCGTCAAAGCCCACAGCCGCACAATTTCTGATTCCATTGATAGCCGCTTCGAAACTTCCCGGCTTGTTTCGTAGGAAATCGTGAGTTTCAGCTTTTGCACCGTCCAAGCCTATTTCCACTCGCTTGATTCCAATTTTGGAAAGCTTGATGGCTACTTCATGGGTTATTAAGATCCCATTGGAAGCTATCGTGCACAGCATCCCCGCATCGTCGGCTCTTTTGATTGCATCGTAAAGGTCTTTGCGCAACAGCGGTTCTCCGCCTGAAAAGGTGAGTATGGCTACTCCTGCGTTGCTCATATTGTCTATCACTTTGAAGGTTTGAGGAGTGGTCAGTTCTGGTTCTGAAGGTGTTGGTGAGGAGTCTTGGTGGCAGTGGAGGCAGTTGAGGTTGCATCTGTTTGTGAAGTTCCAAACGATAGTTATCGGGGCTCCTGTGGGTTGAGGATACATCATTCCGAAGCTGGCGATGCCCTTGACGACGCTTAGCATGCACTTGCGAACAAGTAGGTCTTTCATCAGTTTCTCTATCGTGTTGCTGTTGACGCCGAGATGAAGGAACAGAAGACGAATCAGGGGAGTAAGAGCTTTTGATGTCATTAAGCAACTCTCACAATGAATATGATGGTTCGATGAGTAGCCATCAAAGACTGAAAGCAACCGCTCTTGCCCACATTTCTCGCACCTCCTTGCCAAATGGCGAGCAAGAGCTTTCCAAAAAGGGTTAAAGAATAGAGTCAATGAGTGGTCGCTGTCAGGTATCTTACTCATGTCTTTCATAACCGATCTATTGGCAATTCTAAGCTCTCCTCGAATTCCCATGTTTCCGACATAAATTGCTTCTGTGCGTAGAGTGCGTTTTTCAAGCCTGAAGCGCATGCGGGAAGCACACTTATACATTGAGGATCTTGTGAATGTAGAGGAGGAGGAAGATGACTCCCATGACGCTCAATAAGCTTGTTACTGCAATGATGAGTTTGAAGAATGCCGCAGCTGGTTCAGAGAGCTGTGGCATGATTAGAAGGTTGATAAAAAGGGGGCTGGCAATGAATATTAATGCTAGGTGAAAGTATTTGCCGCGGATGGCACTCGCCTGTTCCATCTGGGACAGAAGTTGAGGAATTCTGTCCTCATGAAGTTGTCTGCTGATCTTGCTGATTTCGTT
The DNA here is from genome assembly GCA_041500425.1 of Bathyarchaeia archaeon. Lineage (GTDB taxonomy): Archaea > Thermoproteota > Bathyarchaeia > Bathyarchaeales > Bathycorpusculaceae > JBGQME01. The sequence goes on from JBGQME010000008.1 coordinate 83,395, forward strand.
ACTTAGATCGCTTAGCGTTTTCGTAACCTCACTGCGAGCATTTGTTGAGCTTTTGTCGATTTTTTCCTTCAGCGCCAAGATTGAGACAGAGTTCTTAAGATCAGCTTGAAGGGTGGATCTCTTTGATTTTTCGACAAAAAAGGTGGCTGGTGCTTCCCACACGTCTACTACTTGCTTGATGATCGCAAGTACTTGCCACTCTTTCCTAATTCCTTTTCTTTCTTTCTTGTACATTTTGTAGAGCTGTGAATCCATTTCCGATACCAGAAGGCCAGTATCAGATAATCCTTGTTGCTTGAGTTTCAAATTCAAAAGGACTGCAAGACCAGCAAACATCGAGGATGTTCCTGTGACGATTCTTCTATAAAGATTCCTTTCCTCAGCAACAGTTGTGCCAGCTTCAAGCTGAGTAAATGCTTTTCGCAAGGCAAGAAGATGGGTCCCAGTTGATTGTATTTTCTCCAATGATAATGTCTCGGTGAGATAGTCAGGTGACTTTTCACTTAATTCGCTCGCAAGTTCGCTGAATCTCCCTTGAGTAAACATGAGCCCAGCTGTGATTATCCCGAGCAGAGTCCCAAACGTTGCCGTAGTTGTGGTCAACACTGTTTTCATGTCAGCATAATTCATAGATTCGATCACATTTCGCCATATTAGGACGAAGGCGGCTCCAAAGGTAACTAATAGAATAGAAATGAGAAACAGGGTGTTCCTGGAGTAATTCATTTGGTCTTCACTAATTCAATCACTAGTTTGCACCTGCGACTGCCTTTTATCAATGATTTGTCCCAAGAGCAAGTGCCTATGTCTTGATCAAGCACCGCATTGTTCCTTGCCTTGCTTCCAGCGGTGCAAATCAAGTCACAGAATTTGCTTTTCACGTTTACGCTTACGTCTTTTCCTACGTGCAGCATAGGACAGTCTGATATGCTAACAGAGAATCTGGAATCCGTCAATTCGATAGGTTCAAACTTCTGTTCACCAAAAGTGAACATGACTTCCCACACTTTAGCCAAAGTCTTCACGTTCTTGTCCTTCAAACCCAAGATTTCCTTTATTCCCTTAGCCAGAGCCAACTGTGTATCATACATTTGAGCCTCCAGTTCTCGTTCGCCCCGTCCAGCCTTTTCAAGTATCGGTATAATCACTTCTAAAGGTGGAAATGAATACTTTGCAAACAGAGCTTTCATGCGCTCTTCCGCAGTTTTCTTCACTGCTCTACACCGCACAATACTAGAACTGTTATTGAATAAACACTTTTTGCTCCCTTAAAGATGAGAACGCTTGACAATGAGTCCTATAACACGAGGTACTATTGGCGGCGTATTTACGTAAATGGGCATTTTGGTGGGGCCAGATAGGTTTAGACTTACGTTTAAATTTTACAAATCGATGCATTTTCGCTTTTTAAGAATAGAACAGATGCAAGACTTCAAAAATCATGTGGTTGAGCCAATCATACGGAACGCAATGGTTTGAGCCACGAAAAAGTTCGTTGGGTTATCCGAAAATCATATTTAGAACATCGCATTTCCTTATGCAGAACAGCACCGCATAATTGTGAATGTGCCAATTTCCAGAAATGTTCTGGGGGAGAGGGCTGAATGAGGTTGCGCTTCGAATGATACCAGTTGAAATATCCTTCGTCACAAAGTCCTACGGCGATTTAAAGGCAGTTAATGGAGTTTCATTCTCGGTTAGCGAGGGTGAAGTCTTCGCTCTTCTCGGCCCGAACGGTGCAGGCAAGACAACACTGATAGAGATTTTGGAGGGTTTGCGGAAAAGAGACAGTGGTGCCGTGAAGGTACTCGGTCTTGATCCGTGGGAAAACGGCTACGTGCTTCATAAAAGAATTGGGGTAATACCGCAGGACTTCACTTTCTTTGACAAGGCAACCCCGAGGGAAGCGTTGAAATACTACGCAGATCTTTTTGGCGTCAGCGTCAACCCGGATGAGATCCTGAAAGAAGTTTTGCTAGAGGATTCAGCAGGTGTCCTTTTCGAGAATCTTTCGAGCGGGCAAAAGCAGAAGATGGGACTTGCCCTCTCACTCGTGAATTTTCCTGAGCTTCTTTTCCTCGACGAACCAACTACGGGACTTGACCCAAACGCGAGAAGGGCGATTTGGGACGTGATAAGAGGGTTGAAGAATAAGGATAAGACCGTAATTCTGACTACTCA
>JBGQME010000009.1:0-78447 GCA_041500425.1 Bathyarchaeia archaeon
AAAAGCTTCACGCAAGCCTGGAGGAACAAGACCTCATATTCTACGAATAAAACTTCATACGCTAATTGCCTAGCACACGCTGAGATCCTAAAACGCAAGAAAGGTTCCATGTTTAAACAAGAGTCACCAGAACGATCGATCGACTTCAAGGTTTGTTGGCATAAAATGGAGCCTAAATGCTTTTGCAGCCTTCAGCATGGTTTGCTTGTACTCCTTCTCAACTGCATAATAAAGAAGATTAGCAGCTTCTCTCGTAACTCTTTTTCTTGAACTGATAGAATCGACTGTCACGAATTCACCGAAAAACTCTGGGTTAGACGTCGGACTACTGCGTGCCAAGCTTAGCGTTTGATGATCTGTTCATAAAGCCCCAGTGTTTTTTCAGCTATCTTGATCCACGTGAACTCGTTCAGGACTCTGCGTCTGCCGTTTTTGCCCAGCCACTTTCTTTTCTCATCGTTTTCCAAGACGCTGTTTATGCCCCAAGCTATGTCTGATGGGCTGCTTGGATCTACGTGATAACCGCACTGTTCTTCACCGCAACACACGACTATCTCCCGCATACCGCTGACGCCAGATCCACCGACGACAACTGGCCGCTCCATACTCATTGCCTCGAGAACCACTATTCCGAAGGGTTCATAGAAGCTTGGGAAAACTGCGACATCACATGCTGCGTAGTGAAGGACACGTTCCTCTTCTGGGATGAACTCGAAACGGAACTTCACAAAATCGCTCATTTTCGTGGCTTTGACCAAATTCATCAGGTACTCTTGCAAGTCACCTAGACCGGGAGAGATTCGAACTCTCGGCTATGCAAAAATACGGTTTTTTAGGAAGCAAGCTATGGGACTTGAACCCGTTTGGGTTCTAATCCCGGCGACCGCACCAAAGCGATAGAGCGTGTGTGCTTGGCTGAAGGCTTATTAATCGACGTTCAAAGCTAGTTTTGAGGGAAACTTATGCCGAAAAGGAAGAGTTGGTGTGAGAAGCTGAAGGATAGTAAGGGTCTTCCGCAGGTGGAAGAGATTACCGAGAAGATGAGTAAGCGGTGGGGCACGGGTACGGTGGTTATTCCTGCGCCGATGGAGGTTGACGAGATCATGAAGAGTGTGCCTGAAGGAAAGCTTATTACGATCAACGAGATTCGGGCTGCATTAGCCAAGAAACATAAGGCCACCATTGGCTGTCCCATAACTACGGGAATTTTCGCTTGGATTGCAGCCAACGCAGCGGAAGAACAAAGACAAAGCGGGGAGAAGAATACTACTCCTTACTGGCGCACCTTGAAAACTGGCGGGGTCATAAACGAGAAGTATCCAGGCGGAGTTGAAGGTCAAAAGAAGCTTCTGGAAAAAGAAGGGCACAAAGTGATTCAGAAAGGCAAAAACTACGTCGTTGTCAATTACGAGAAATCGCTAGCAAAGATATGACAAGCTGCTCTGTTTGAGAAAAGGAAGAATCAGGATTTGCTGAACTGAGTGGCAAGTCTATTTCTATCTTTGGCATTCAAGTCTTCGAACGTCATCCATTTTTTGATCTTCAGTGTCTTCTTGACAAGCTTTCCCGAAGGGCATCTATTGTAACATAGCCCACAGAGCTTCACTTGTTGGTTTGTCTTTTCTTTTAGCCAATCGACGAAGCTGATGCATCTTCTTCTATCAAACCCAGTTGGGGTGGCTTGTCGCCTGTTATTGCGTTGACTGGGCAGACTCTTACGCAAGTGTCGCAGTTTTGACAGGGGCTGAAGCTTTGCATCCGTCCGCTAGGTTTCAAGACTGCATCTGTGAGCACGACGCCCAAGTTTGTTCTTGGCCCATATTCTGGGGTTATGATTATGTTTGGTTTTCCGAAAACTCCGATTCCAGCTTCATAAGCTGCTAGTTTGAATGACAAACGTGCAATCTTGTTCTTCTTGTCAGCGTGTTCTCTTGGCACTTCAGTCGCGTCATACCCCTTCTTTCTGAGAAAGGTAATCAACTGCAATCCTGTCCAATCACGGTACAAGTGACCGAGTCGAATGTTGTTGTGTTCATAGTCCAGCGCTTTGTAGTAGTCCAGTCCTATGTTGAAGGCGTAGACGATCACGGAACCGCAATCGCTCATAACGTCTCTGGGGTGACATCCTTTGAAAGCCTGCTCAAACCCTGTCTTGAGGTCAGCGAAGCCAACTCTAAAGGCTCCGAGGTTTCTGAGAAAATCATCTATTTCGGGTTTCAGGTGTTCTTCACTCATCGAAATCCCAGATTAGTCCTGCTTTCTGAATGGAGACCTGCAGGTTCGCTTATGCATTGATTTTTTTGATGAGCCACGCCATCTTGTGCGCAAAGTTTACGATTGTGCGAACTCCTTCCTCATCTTTGACGGCTTCTCCCTTCGAACGGCCAAAAGCCACATTCCAATATGTCGATCCGGGAACAATCATTCCGTGAATCATGAAGAAGAACATGAGCTGAGCGAAAGTGAAATTGTGTCCAGCTCGGCGTGCTACGACGATTGGTCCTCCAACCTTGTTTTCTAGGGGTTTTCCGCGCGTGCTATAGAATCTGCTGATGAGGCTGACCATTTGTGGTGTGGCGGCTCCATAGTAGACTGGGGTGGCGAGTATGATGCCGTCAGCTTCTTTCATCTTGGTGAAGATGGATTTAAAATCGTCTTTTATGTGGCACTTGCCAGTTTCGGAGCAGCTTCGGCAGCCGTCGCATGGTTCTATCCTCTTTCCTGCTAGGCTGATGAGTTCTGTTTCAAGTCCTTCTTTCTCTATCTCGTCTAGTGCTATGCGTGTGAGAGCTTCAGTGTTTCCTCCCAACCTTGCACTTCCAACGATGCCTACAACCTTCATCTAGACATTACCTCACTCTTCTGAAAGATGCTCAAGAGGTAAAATCCTTTGTCATCCTAGTCTTTTAGCTGTTTTTGTAGCATCTCCTCAGCTTTCTTGATTGCTTCTGACAGTTTTTCAGTCCGTGTTCCGCCGCCTTGCGCGAAGTTTGGCTTCCCTCCTCCTCCACCGCCTATCACCTTTGAGGCTTCCTTGACTATTTCGTTCGCATTCACACCCTTCACAAGGGCAGTTCCACCAGCCATAACCAATATCCTCGCATTTCTTCCATCAGACCCATAGAACATCGTGACCGCCGCATCATCTCTTCTGATTATTTCATTTGCCGTCTGAACCATGCGGTCCACATCAATCTCCTTCTTGAAATCCCGCTTCACCAGTCTAATACCGCTAATTTTCTTAACGTCTTCAGCTGCTTTGGCTCCCAAGCCCGTGCCTTCCCGCTCTGCAAGCTCTTTAATAAGCTTCCTTCTTCCAGCGTTAGCTTCCTTCAACTCCTTGGCAAGCTTTTCCGCGGTCTTATCGAGCTTCTCAATCGGCGCATTCAGCGTCTCCGACACCTTCCACAACAACCTCTCATTGGCTTGAACCGCCTTCACGGCTGGAATCCCAACAGAATAAGTCAACCGCTCAACGCCATCCTGCACTCGTTCTGAATGAATCACCTTGATGAACCCAAGCTCACCCGTACTCCGCAAATGCGTTCCAGCACAAGCCTCAACATCCCAATCGCCAGCCCTCACCACGCGAATCTCCTTGCCAGGTACGGCACCACCTTGATAAAGCCTAAAACCATAACGGCTCTCCGCCTCACTCCTTGGCAGCCAAGCGGTCTCAACAGGAATATTCCTCAATACCGCCTCATTAGCAAGAGTCTCAATCTTCTGAATCTCCTCCAATGACAATCTGCGATAGTGTGAGATGTCAAGCCTAGAACTCTCAACACCCTTCTGCGTTCCATACTGCCAAACATGCTGCCCCAACACGCGTCTTGCAGCACCACCGATCACATGCGTCGCCGTGTGATTCTTCATAAGACTATATCGCTTATCCCAGTCAATAACGCCCTTAACCTTGCCACCTTCCTTTGGAACCGTACCTTTCACCTTGTGAACGATCACCTTGCCAACCTTTTGAACATCAACAACCTCAACCTTCTTCCCGTCAAACATCAAGTGACCACTGTCAGCCGGCTGCCCACCGCCTTCTGGGAAGAAACACGTCTGATCAAGAACAACGTACCCGCCATCTACCACCTTAACTACTTCAGCGTCAAACTCTCGCATGTACTGATCCTGATAATACAAAGCCTTAGTCTCTGGAACGTCTGCAATAGCGTTTTTCAGCCATTCTTCCTGCTTGACCTCAGCTTCTTCCACGGACTTGGAGACTTGCATGTGCCTCTCGGCAATCAACGCATAGAAATTGTCAGGAATCTCCACCGTCAAACCCTCATTCTCGGCAGCTTGCTTGACGATTTCAGGCGGCAACCCATGCGAATCATACAGCTCGGTCAAAGTCACAACTGGAATTTTCCTCTTCTTCTTAGCTTTCAGTTCGCCCGAGATGCGTTTCACCATTCCTTCTCCACGCTTAATCGTGTCCTCAAACTTCTCCTCCTCAACGTGAAGCATCTCAACGATCTCGTTCTGCATCTCCTTTAAACGCGGAAAATCCTTGCCCCAGAAGTCAATCTGCATATCCATAATATCATACAGTTTATCTGGAATGCCAAGCATCCTCAACAGCCTATAAATCCGCCTAAACAAAAGCCTAGCCAAATAGCCTTCCTGAATGTTTGACGGAACCACACCTTCAGAAAGTATAAAGCTTAAGCTCTTCATATGATCTGCGACCGCGAAAGCGTTTTCTATTGGCGTAAGAAACCTGTCCAGTTCGTCAACGCTCATTCCGACAAGCTCTGCTTCTTTCTTTTTTGTTTCCAACCTGCTTGCGGTCTTGTCCAGATTCACCAAGCCGGACACTCTAGCTATTTTGGCCAGTAGCTTCGTGTCGATTTTCGCCATCCCTGCCATCTTGAAAATCCTGCCAAGCAAGTCCCCATAAATCGCGTGAAAACCACTCAAGGAACCTTGAGAAAGCCACGCATAGCGGTCAATCCCATAACCCGTGTCAACCGTCCGAATGGGCAGCTTGACGAACTCGTCCCCAACAACCTTGTACTGCATAAAAACCAGCGTAGCAACTTCAAGACCCCGAATAATAGATTCGACGCACGGGCCAGCGTTCCCGCCGCCAGACCAAATCTCCTCTTTGTAGATTATCTCCTCTGACTTGACGCCCAAATCCTTCGTAACCCAATCATGATGATAACGCACAGTCTGGTCTTTCCAATAAACCTCCTTATCAGGATAGTTAAACGCATGTGCCCCACCCATCTCAAAAATGGTTAAGTGTCTCCCGAAAGTCGGACCAGTGTTGGCGATGTCCACCATCCTGATGCAAGGCTGACTAATCACAAGCGGATTCGCAGGAGCCGGAGCAATTCCCTCGGTCACATAGGGCTGAAAGTCAATTATGCTGGCATGCGTCAGATAGATGTCATCTCGCCACCGAGCCACAACAGGATACGGTTTTATGCGAGCATGTCCATGCTTCTCAAAAAAAGACAGAAAAGACTCGCGCATCTGGCTCAAGCTGAAGCTCTTCTTTGTAGGCGGATCACCAATGAAAGTGTAATAGGCACAACCTTCCGAAGTTGCCTCACCACAAGTCTCTTGATGCGGATTAGGCGTCCAATAGTACTTTTTGCATTTTGGGCAAAGCTTCCTAACATAACCTAACTCCTTGAAGAAAGGAAGATCATATTCGCTTGCTGGAAACTTATCCAACGTCTAAACGCTCCGATAGCAGTATAGCCCCTTGGAGTTTTAAAGGATAGAGGAACCGCGCAAATTTAAACCATTTCGCTATCCGAGCTTGAAGCCCAACAGAAAGCCTACAATGAAGCTCCCGATGAACGGCAGAAACGCCACAAAGCCGACAAGCTATGAAGCCGCAGAACCAGCCATGCCGAGCGCACCGGCAACAGCATTCCAAAGAGCATCAAAATTCATGTTGATCGTCCCACTTGCGCCAAAGTAAATGAGGACAATAATGATCAAGCCAGCAATAACGGCTACGATCTTGCTGACCTTCTTGAGAAGAAAACCAACTATGAAGCCGCCTACTGCCCCAATGCCTATTTGATAGCCCAATTGCGGGAAAACTTCGCTCATCTGAACACCTTTTCTCCTAAGTTACCTCCCATCTGGTTTAAATGCGTTTCGCGTATAAGCTAACTCAAAAACGTTCGGCTGGGAGGTGAAGATTCACGGAACTGCTGGAGATATACATTCTGAACCTCGTGCTTACGCTCGGCATGTTTGCCGTTCTGATTTTCCGTGCATGGCTTGAACTGAAGAATTATCGCTTGATGTGGAAGGAGCTGGAATGGCGAGAAACCTATCAGACTATGGGACGCATACTCAAGGCTGAGAAGGACATGTTTTCAAGAGTGGAAGGCGGCGATGAACTGTATCAGATGCTATGCGAAGTCTTCAAAGTCAACGAAAAATAGCCTCAGGGAAAATGCCAACCATCAATAAGCTCTTCAACTCCAACACGGTGTTTCTCCCTTCCATAGCGCGCAAAAGGCTTAGTCAAATGTCTCTGAGACCTAGTAGAAGTAATGTACAGACCTCGTCTTATCCCACGCATCACCTCAGTTGCCACTTTTCCAAGACTGACAAATCTTGAACCGCATTTCTCGCATCTGAAACCCTGATTCCTACCCATAGACTTCAGCCGCTTACCACAATTTGGGCAAGTAGGATTATGATACACATTCTTCCGACCAAGTTTCAAAACACGCAGTTTCTCAAGGTTTATCGTCAAAGGTCGATTCTGCGAGGCAGCCCGCACACCACCGCAAACTTCCACCTTATCTGCGACGATCAGTTCCCTAGCAATCCGACGCAGAGCGCCCGTAGGCTCATATGCTGCGCAGTCAACCTCCGCACAATCATCCTTGATCGAAAAGATAACGTGTCTTCTAGGAACAATCCTTGGGTCTTCCGACACCACTCCTCTCACGATCACGGGATTGTATGGTTTGATTTGACTCAACTTCTCTGCTCGTTTTAGGTGAGCGTCAGTGCCCTGATTTGTGCGAAAAATCACCCACCTTTCGACATGCTCAAGAGGCTTAACCATTCCGAAAGCTTTTTTCACGATCTCCGGAGTTTCACCTCTTATGCCAAAAAGAATTGGGTCAGGCCCTCTTGGCGTTATGATTACTCTTCTCTTCTCTATGTCGACATTGTTAAACGTGTATGGTGCCGTTGCCTCATCCATTTCAAAGATCGAGTCCTCATCCACTCTTCTCTTCAAACCAAGGTTCTCCGGAGCACGATAGGCAAGTATTTCGTACGTATGATCGCCCTGAAGAGTCTCCCCAACAGAAGCTAAACCACCAATAATTCCCCTACCATTCTTGAAGCCCACAGCTTCAGCGCCAAACTTTGCCAACAATCCAGTCGCTTCTTTGAGGCTCACCACACCAGTAATCGCGTTCTTGGCAAAAATCTTGACTTTCTGCGGAATTCGTGCCTTTCCAAAAAAGACTATGCCGGGATCAGTCCCTCTGGAATCCAAGTCAGCATGTTCTTCAACCGTGCTTATCACGGTTTCTTTGATTTTATCCTCGATGCTCACATTGTATCTTATTCTTAGGCATAGCGCTCCGTTTCCCCTTGTTTTCCACGGCACGTTCGGATTTAGCCTGATCAAATTGGGATAGTCGATGAACTCTGCACCTAGGTGTTGGAGTTTTTCCACCAGAAGAGCGGCAACGTATGTCGTGCAGCCTTTTCTTGTTGAATCTGTGTCGTCCAAGCCAATGTGCATTATTTTTTCATTCATTTCAGGGGCAGCCCAGCTTCTAGAAGAGTTAGAGAGTGGAATGGATTACTATAAAGAGTTGCTTGTGTGATTAAAAAAAGGGAAAGTGTTAGCTATTTTGATTCTTCGACGACTATCATTGTGAGCGTTGATCTGACCTTGTCGAGTCTGCGGACGCGCCATGTTACTGTTTCCTTGAGTTTGTCCATGGTGTCTGCTTTGACTCTGGCTATTATGTCGTAGACTCCGTAGACGGCGAAGGCTTCGTCTACCCCTTCAACTTTCTTTAGGTCTTTCAGTACATCTGCTTCTGAGCCTATTTCGGTGTTTATCAACACGAATGCTGTTGGCATGTGGATCTCCTAAGCTATTCTTTGTCGTTGTGCATTAAAATGTTTTGCTACATCCTGCGGTTAAACTCGACATGGCACAATGGTTAACGGTCACTTCGGACCCAAGACAACATGGATATGCTTATCTTCTTTCCTTAAATACTAAGCTACTGAGGCTTCACTAATGCGTGGGAAAGCTGAATCAGAAGACTCCATCACAAGCCGTGAAATGCGGGGTCTGGAGCTGAATTCAGAGTATTTCGGAGTCTCCAGGCTTCTGCTTATGGAAAATGCAGGGCATAATGTGGCTTTGGAAGTTGCTCGAAGATTCAAGCCAAACAAAATTGTGGCAGTTTTTTGCGGCTTAGGCGGAAACGGTGGGGACGGCTTTGTTGCCGCACGGCACCTTTCTTCTATGGGGTTCAAGGTCACAGTCGTTCTGGCGGGAAAAGCGAAAGAAATCTCGGACAAGGCTGCTCTGGAGAATTGGAATGCGCTCCAGTTTCTGAGAGAAATTCCCATCTTTGAGGCTTATGATGGCACATTAATCCCGAATTCGACTGCTGCAATTGCGGTTGACGCGTTGCTTGGAACGGGCACTAAGGGAAAGCTGAGACCGCCCATTCTGCAGTTAGTTAAGCGAATCAATTCAATGGATGCTTTTCGCATAGCAGTAGATGTGCCTACGGGTGTTGACGCAGATACTGGGGAGGTTTTGGGTGAAGCGGTGAAAGCCAACTTAACGATAACGTTTCACAAGACTAAGAAAGGGTTTGAAAAGGCCAGGAAATACGTGGGCGAACTGGTAGTCAAGGACATAGGTCTGCCTAGGGAGTTTGAGAGGTTCGTTGGACCTGGAGACGTTTCATCAGTCATGAAGCCTCGTCCAACGGATTCACACAAGGGCGATTTTGGACGCTTGCTGGTCATTGGTGGAAGTGAAACGTTTTCTGGAGCCCCGACGCTGGTAGCTTTCGGCGCGATGCGGACTGGCGTTGATTTGGCGTATGTTGCCGCTCCGGAGAAGACTGCTCAAGCCATTTCTTCAATGTCCGCGGACTTGATCACGATAAAGTTGAAAGGAGAACACCTGAACCCAGACAATGCGGCGGAGTTGAGACCGTATGTGGAGAAGGTTGATGCTGTTGTCGTGGGGCCTGGGCTTGGTTTGCATCCTGAAACTAAAAAGGCGGTTAAGGCTTTAGTTAAGCTTGTTGAAGATTGTGGGAAGTCGTTGCTTTTGGATGCTGATGGTTTGAAGGCTTTTGCCGAGTTCAAGAGAAGGCTAAAGGTGCCATTGGTGCTGACCCCTCACGCTGGAGAATATGCAATATTGACCGGCAAGAAGCTGCCCGATGACCTGATGGAAAAGGTTGCACATGCTCAGAAAACGGCAGCAGAACTGGAAGCAGTTATCCTGTTGAAGGGAGCAGTCGACATAATCTCTGATGGTAAGCGATTCAAGCTCAACTTCACTGGCAATCCTGGAATGACCGTGGGCGGAACTGGTGATGTACTTTCGGGAGTTGTTGGGGCTTTCGTGGCTCAGAAGGCTGATCCGTTTGGGGCTGCCGTTGCTGGGGCCTTTGTCAATGGTGCCGCGGGCGACTTTGTTTTTGCAGAGAAGGGCTATCACATGGTTGCGACGGATTTGATTGAGTGGATTCCGAAGGTTTTGGATGATCCGATGAGCCACGTGCAGGTGCGAAAAGCTTTTGGAAAGTCGGGTTAGGATTGTTGTTTATCAGGCTAGGCAGTGTGATCCTAAGAAGTGCACAGCCTTAAAGCTTGGTCGCTTTGGTAAGGTTCGCATCGTTTCTCGGATCAGGTTCTTGCCCAAGAGGGCTATTGTTCTTAACCCGTTTTCCGAGATTGCTTTTTCTCCGGCTGACAGGAAACGGATTGAGGATTTTGGGTTGGTTGGTTTGGACTGCAGTTGGGAACATGCTGAAGAGGTTTTGCAGAAACACGTGAGAGGGACTTCCCGTTGCTTGCCTTTCTTGATTGCTGGCAATCCTGTCAACTATGGATTGGGAACAAAGCTGAGCACGGTGGAAGCTTTGGCTGCGGCTCTCTGCATTGTTGGATTCGACGGAGAAGCTAGCGGATTGCTTTCTATCTTCAAGTGGGGTCACACATTTTTGGAAATAAATCGTGAAAGACTTGAAAGCTATGCAACTGCGAAAGACAGTGCCGATGTCGTCAGGATGCAGCGGCATTTCATGGAAGGGGCAATAAGCCAGTGAGCTTTATGGCAAAGCATAATCTGTTCAGGAATATGGGTGAATGAGGGATAAATGGAGGCCATCACGGATTTCTACTTGTTTCTGGTTTCGGTTGTTTTCATTTCCTTGTCTGGCGTGATGACACCCGGCCCTTTGTTTGCCGTCACGATTGCGAAAGGATTCAAGGACAAGATTGCTGGCGTTTTGATTTCTGTCGGACATGGTGTCGTCGAGTTTCCCTTGATGTTTCTGATCTACTTCGGTTTTGTGCAATTTCTTGCTTCAAACGTGGTTCAAAGAGTTATCGGATTGGTTGGAGGTTCGCTTATGGTGTATCTGGGTCTGAGGATGATTAGAGTTGAGAGAAAAGCTGCCGAAGAAGGTGGCGAATCTGGGCACGGTTCCTTGGTTGCTGGCATCCTCACAACGGGGGCGAATCCCTATTTTCTCCTTTGGTGGGCAACAATTGGCGTGGCCTTGGTAGTTAATGCTTCGCTGTTTGGGTTCTTGGGCTTTGTTGTTTTCGCGGTTACGCATTGGCTTTGCGATCTGTTTTGGAACATTTTTGTGAGCATAACGGTTTTCAAATCCAAGCGATTCTGGACCAAAAAGGTGCGCAATGTGGTTCTCGGCTTCTGCTTCTTGGTTCTGGTGGGCTTTGGCTTATGGTTTATCGTCTCAGCCGTATTGTGATGGACAAGGCAAAGTCCCTAGTTTCTGCCTACAACTTGGATCCGAATGAAGCCAGGGTGAATGAAGATGAGTGATAGAGTTTCTTGTTGGAAAAGCTAAGGTTTGCCTAGTTCAGGGCGACATAACAGACATGGCAACAGACGCTATTGTGAATGCAGCCAATTCAAGCCTGATGGGCGGAGGCGGAGTGGATGAAGCAATCCACCGTGAGGGGGGACCCAGAATACTTGAAGAATGCAAGCGCATAAGGGCTGCAGAATGGCCTGATGGTCTTCCAACGGGAAAGGCAGTTATAACTTCAGGTGGAAAACTGAAGGCTAAGTTCGTCATACACGCAGTCGGCCCAGTCTGGGGTGGCGGAACACACAAGGAGCCAGAATTGCTGTCCGAAGCTTATTGCAACTCGTTGAGACTAGCTATTTCCAAAGGGTTGAAAACCATTGCTTTTCCATCAATAAGCACGGGAGCCTACGGATACCCAATAGAGAAAGCAAGCCAAATAGCCATAATCACCATAAAGGAGTTTGTAGAAGAAGAGGATAAGCTTGAGAAAGTGGCGTTCGTTCTTTTCACAGAGCACGATCTAAGGATTTATGAAGAAAAAGCCGCAGAGATTCTGCGTCAAGTCTGAGGATTGCACATGGCTTATTCAGAAGCAGGTTTCTGCGGGGATTATTGTGGGAAATGTCCGAACTATCCTGGTGAGTGCCAGGGGTGCGTTCCTTCTGCGCACATGGATTGCCATTTTGTCAGATGCTGCTTGCAGAAGAGTATTGAGCATTGCGGATTTTGTGAAGACTTTCCTTGTAAGAGATTGAGTGAATTTGTCCCTGACGATCGACCAGAATGCCCACTAGGTTATCATATCGAGAACCTTCAAGTGCGCAAGGCAATTGGAACAAAGGATTGGTTAGCGAAGCAGCAAGTCAAATGGCAAGGAAGGAAAAGCGCATAGAAGGATGCTATTTTTCTCTCCTTAGGAAGTCGCCTATGTCAGAAATATTCCTGACGATGACCTTTTGCTTGCCAGCTCCTTCATCCATGTTGCATAGTATTTTGCCGAAGCCGAGGCAGTCGCCATGCTTGTTCAGGACTAGCGTATAATCGCCTCTTCTGCTTGAGCCTTCTATGCCTATGACGCCCTGTTTGAATATGTCTCTTCCGCAGATGAAGAGCCACTCCGTCTTCTCATCAACCATTACCCTGTTCGCCTTTCCTTTCGCAATCATGGTTAGAAGCGGGAAGCTTGGAAAGAACACTCCATCTTTCTCTTTTCCAAGATAGACTCCAGCGTAAAAGAAATCCTTTGAGACCAGTCGCTTCAGACGGTCATTCAATAGAAAGTATCTGCTTTGTCTCTTGACTACGAGTCTCTCGTCCAGGCTCATGCTTGAATTGAATCGGTTTACGAAATCGCCTATCAGCCTCATCCTGCTCCAACCCGCTTCCTAAGTTTGCAGACGAAGAAACCCTGAGTCTGCCCAGGCCAGATTCTTCTACAATTCTCTATAGAAGCATCGAGCTTTTTTCCAAAAACGTTTGTCAGTCCTTTTTCGCCAAGGCAGTTGATCTTCTCGGTTTTGAGGTTAAGTGTCTCTATTGCCCAGTCAATGTTTAGCTCGTTTTCTTCTGGCTCAAGCGAGCATGTTGAGTAAACTATCTCACCGTCGTCTTTCGCGACTTTGGCGGCTTCTGCCAATATCTCCTTCTGAAGCTTCGCATTTCTCTTCACATCTTCAAGCGTCCTTCGGCTGAACCATCCCTTGTCTGTTGAGAAGTTGCCTGAGCATGGAACGTCCAAAAGGATTCGGTCAAACCTTATGTTCAGCTTCGAAGCTTGTCTCGCATCCTTCTGATAGACTATCGTGTTCTCTATGCGGCACCGCTCAAGATGGTTAGCCAGAGCAGTCAGCCTTTGCTTCTCAACATCCAGAGCCATTATAGCCCCTGTGTTTTGCATCAAATCCGCTAATTGAATAGTCTTCCCGCCTGGAGCAGCACAAGCATCCAACACAATTCCATCTTTCATATCGCTGAATAGCGCGGCTGGAATTTGGGCTGCTGCCTCTTGAATCGAATATAGACCCAGAAGATATTCTGCTGTGGCTCCTACGGAGAAGGCTGATTCACAAATCCAATAACCATTTTCAAGGAAAGAGATCTTTTCAAGCGCTATCCCGCGAGATTCCAGCCTCTTCACAACATTTGCTTCCTCACCATTCACCGTGTTTATCCTAATCGCTTGCCTTGGCTTGGTGTCTCCATATTTCCAGCCCAGTTCATCATAGCGACACGTGAAAAATTCTTTGCCTGACATCAACAGGAGATAACGTGCTTGTTCATAAAAAGCTCGCGTTCACCTAAGCTATGCTAGTCTTCTCGCAAGCCATTTCCTGATTTCCTCGGCAATGGTGACGATGCAAGCAAATAGTGCTAGGAATGCCCAATCCATTAGCCCTATGCCAGTTGTGCCGAAGAATCCTTGCAGGAACGGAACGTAGACTATGAGTGATATGATTGAAAGCTGGGATGCTATTCCGAGCCAAATCCACTTGTTGCTCTTCAGACTTGTCTTGAAGATGGAGACCTTGTTGGTTCTGCAGGCGAGGACCGTTCCAACCTGAGCAACAACTATGCCAGCAAACGTCATGGTTGTGCCTTTCAAATAGACGATGCTGTCTAGGTCTTTTTCGTGCATTCCAAGATGCCAACCACCCTGGGACCAAGCGTTTAAGCAGCCGAACATTGCTCCAGCCGCGATTATCAACCCTATGTATAGTGATCGTAGGAAAACGTCCCTGTTGAACAGTCGCTCGTTGACGCTTCTTGGCGGTTCCTGCATGATGCCTGCTTCTACTGGTTCGCGGCTCAGAGCCAAGGAAGGTATGACGTCTATGCCTAGGTCTATGGCTAGAACTTGGACAACCAAGAGCGGAAGAGGCAGACCTAGCGTGGCATAGAGCACGTATGGAACAAGTTCCCCCCAGTTGTGGGCGAAAACGTATACTATGAACTTTCTAAGATTCTCGTAGATGGCACGGCCGGATTCTACTGCCTTGACTATTGAGGCAAAACTGTCGTCGAGTAGAACCATGTCCGATGCTTCTCGTGCGACATCCGTCCCAGAAGCGCCCATTGCGACACCAATGTCAGCTTCCCTCAAAGAAGGAGCGTCGTTTGCACCGTCTCCTGTAACTGCAACTATTTCACCGTGCTCTTTGAGAACTCTGACAATGCGAAGCTTCTGCTCAGGCGAAACTCGCGCGAATATGACGTTACCCCTTCTAACATCTTCCACGATCTCCTGATCACTTTTCGTTTCTAGGTCCACGCCGCGGACTATTCGGCACTTTTCCGCTTCCACCAAACCGACTTCTGTAGCGATGGCTTGAGCTGTTGGCCCGTAATCTCCTGTGATTATCACGGTTTTTATGCCAGCCTGACTAGCCAGTCGAACTGCTTCCTTGACTTCTGGACGAGGCGGGTCTTTCATCGCGGCAAGACCGACAAAAATCATGTTCTTTTCCACATTCTTGGCGTTGAAATCCTCGTCTTCTTCCAGTTCTCTATAGGCTATGGCTATTACGCGCAGACCCTCGTCTGCAAATTCGCGGATTTCTGTCTCAACTGAATGTAAATGCTCACGGTTCAAATCCTCTATTCTATCGTCCACTAATATTCTGCCACATATGGAAAGAATGCTTCTCGGCGCGCCTTTCGTGTATGCCAATCTGCCACTATTTCTGTGGATTGTTGTCATTCTTTTTCTTTCGGAGTCGAAAGGTATTATGTGGATTATGGGATTTTGTGCAAGTGCGCTTTGTACGTTGAGACCGTACTTTAAGGCGGCTACGAGTAATGCGCCGTCGGTTGGGTCTCCAACGATGTGCCAAGACTTGTTTTTGTCTGAGGGTGGCTCTACTTTGGCACCGTTGCAGAGTGCAGAGATTTCGAGAAGTTTTTCAACTGTACGCGATTCTTCTTTGGGCAAGGGTTTGTCATCATGCGTGAATTCGCCTATTGGGGTGTAGCCGACGCCTGAAACGTCTATGATTTTGTCTTTGACCCATATTTTCCTGACTGTCATCTCGCCTTTGGTGATTGTGCCCGTCTTGTCAGTGCATATCACGGTTACGCTGCCGAGCGTTTGAACTGAGGACAGGCGCTTGACGAGAACGTTTTCTTTCAGCATTTTCAGAACGTTTATTGCCAGTGCGCTTGACACGGTGACTTGTAAGCCTTCTGGGACGCATGCTACCATTACGCCTATCATGAAGAGTATGCTTTCGATGACAGTTATGTGGAGCAGGATGTAGCTTGCCAAGAAGAAAATGATTCCAACAGTCAGGGCTAGGATGAAGTCGTATTTTGCGGTGTAGGCTATCTCCTTCTGCAGAGGGCTTGGTGGGTCCTGTATTTCCAGCGTTAATCCTGCGATTTGTCCGAACTTCGTGTCCATGCCTGTCTTGACTACAACCGCTTTGCCCTGTCCTTTGGCAATGCTTGTACTCATGAAAACGAGGTTTGGCACGTCAAGATATGCTGCGTCTACGATTTTGACGGGCTCGGTGGTTCGGGGTTGTGGTTCAGATTCACCGGTCAGCGGAACGTTGTTCGTCCACAAGTCGAAGGCTTCGATTAGTCGTGCGTCCGCGGGAACTCGGTCGCCCTCTTCAAGGACTATGAGGTCGCCGGGAACGAGCTCCTTCACCAATATCTTCTGCAATTCACCATCGCGAAAGACTTTGGCGTATTCAGGCATCCAGCTTTTCAGGGTCTCCATGGCTTTCTCTGCTCGCCATTCTTGGAAAAGGCTGAAAACCGTGTTAACCAAGACGACTGCCAGGATGATGAAGCTGAGATCCCACATGCCGCCCAGTGCGGCAAGCAAGCTTGCGAAAAGCAGCAGAACGCTGAATAGGTCCTTTAGGTGCTGGAGAAACTTGTAAACGACAGATACACGCTTCTTCTCAACTAGCGTATTTAGTCCATACTGGGCAAGTCTTTTGGAGGCTTCTTCGCTAGTCAATCCTCTGGGCGAAGTTGCAAGAACTTCAAAAACCTCTTTGACACGCAGACTAGCGGCATCCCTCAACAAAACCCACCCTTGCCAAGAACTCGGAACTTTGGAAAAGTTAGAACTCTCTTGGGAACGTCTTCTTATTCATGCCTTCGGCTTGGAAAATGGCAATGTACGCCATGCTTGTTTGCATTAATGTTCTTCCTACTGTAGTCATCTGAATCATCCGTGCAAAATATTCGGTCTTGTATTCGCGTTCAGTTTTCTGCCAAGACCTGACATTTTGCCGTCTACAATGACATAGGCTCACATTTAAACCAATCGGAATGACTTAGCACTTCGAGTCTAACAAATCTTAAATGTAGAATCACGTAATCATAGTTGTTGTTTGGGTGATCAGATGGGTGGAAAGTACGCGTTCATTATGATGGTTCAATCCAAGTGGTGGAACGAGTTCAGGCTTCCGCAACGCAATCCAGTACAATCATATGTCCAGACGGGAATGGCTCCGCCTAAGGAAGCGTCCTTAATCCTATTCTATGTGACTAAGCCAGTTGGCGAGGTTGCGGGGTATGCGGAGTTTATTGAGCGGAAGACTGGAGATGCTGAAAAGCTGTGGAATGAATATGGGAGTGAGTCTGTTCTATATTCGAAGGCGAAATATGATGAGTATTTAGGGGGCAAGAAGAAGGTATCAATTATTAGGTTCAAGGGTTTGCACGTGGCATCCAAGCCGATACCGCTCAGTAATGTCTTGTTGCTTCTGGGTATGAAGAGGTTGTCGAGAAAAGGCTTTTATGTTGATAAGGAGACTGCGGATAGGCTTATTGAGCTTATGGAGTGCAGAGCCTAGCCAAGCTTTGATAACTGACTTCAAACCGTCGAAGTACGTGATCTCAGCTCTGGGTTGCGTGCTGGAAATCTGAGCGGAATTGAATCTGTTTATTGCTGCAAAAAGTTAATAGGGTGCATTTTTCATTTGCTTGTAGCTCGGCTTTGAGCAGTGAAGATTCAAAATGCTTCAACACTTTGCGAATCCGTCTATTCTTGAAGGTTGCGCTAGTCTGGGGAAGGTTTAGGTTATGGGCCGTTATAAGCAGGTTGACGAGATTGTCAAGTTGATGAATAACCCGGAAATTATCAGGAACACGAGCATTATTGCTCATGTTGATCATGGGAAGACCACGCTTTCAGACAGTCTTTTGGCGGCTGCGGGCATAATTAGTCAGCAGACGGCTGGGCAGAAGCTCTTTCTTGATTCTTGGAAGCTTGAGCAGGATAGGCAGATGACCGTTTTTGCCTCTAACATCAGTCTGGTTCACACTTTCAAGGGCAGAGACCATCTTATTAACTTGATTGACACGCCGGGGCACATTGACTTCAGTGGAGCAGTGACGAGGAGTTTGCGAGCTGTTGATGGTGCGCTTGTGGTTGTCGATGCTGTGGAAGGTCCTATGACGCAGACTGAAACGGTTTTGATGCAAGCTCTGCGTGAAAGAGTGAAACCCGTATTGTTCATTAACAAGGTTGACCGGCTTATTAGAGAACTCAAGCTAAAACCTGAAGAGATTCAGCGGAAGTTTGCGAAGGTTATTACGAGAATAAATAATCTCATTGAGAAGTATGCGCCTCCTGAGCATAAGAAGGATTGGCAGGTTAGTGTTGAGGATGGTCGTGTGGGGTTTGGTTCTGCGCTTCACAAGTGGGGTTTGAACCTGCAGCACATGAAGGCCAAAGGTGTGACGTTCAAGGAAATTGTTGATGCTTACGCAGGAGAGTTTGAAGACATTAATAGAAAGGTTGATGCTCTTGGCAAGAAAGCGCCACTGCATGAGCCTATACTCGACATGTTCGTTGAGCATTTGCCCAACCCATTCGAGGCCCAGCCCTATAGGCAGAGCCAGATTTGGCCGGGCGATCCCAATGGTGTTGTTGGTAAGTCTATGGCGAAGGTTGACCCGAGTGGGCCGCTTTTGATGTGTGTTACGACCATTGAGGTTGATCCGCATAGTGGTGTTGTTGCGATTGGGCGCGTTTTCAGTGGAGTGGTCGAGAAGGGGAAAATAGTCAACCTCATAAACAGCCACCAGAAAGGAACGATTCAGCAAGTTTACATGAGTATGGCTGCGGACAGAGAGATTATTGACAGAGTTCCAGCTGGAAACATCGCTGCTATGTCAGGGTTACCGTCAATTCATGTGGGTGAAACGGTTGCGGAGTTGGATGTGGAGACTAAGGCGTTTGAAGGTTTGAAGTATGTTTCTGATCCTGTGGTTACGGTGGCGGTTGAGCCTGCAGACGTTAAGGATTTGCCTCTTTTCGACAAGGTTATTCACAAGTTGACCACGGAAGATCCGAACTTGCATTTCATCATCAACAAGGAGAGCGGCGAGTATCTGCTCAGCGGCATGGGTGAACTGCACCTTGAGGTCACGGCTTACCGAATGCAGGAAGCTGGGTTGAAGGTGAAGATTAGTGAGCCTATTGTGATTTATCGTGAGACCATTAGCCATGACTATAAGGGTCCGGCAATAATGGGTAAAAGCCCCAACAAGCACAGCAAGTTGTGGGTGACGATGGAGAAGCTGCCCGACGACATTATTGAAGCTATCAGGGCAGGAAAGATCAGTGAAATGCAGACGCGTGATGAGAGAAGGGATGTGCTTAAGAAGTTTGGCTGGGAAACTGACGACGCGCGCAATGCAGTGGCTGTTGAGGGCAACAACATTCTTGTCAACAGGATTAAGGGAAGGCAGTACGTTGACGAGGTCATTGACCACATAAAGTCTGGCTTCCGAGAAGCCGTGTTCACCTCAGTACTAGCTAAGGAGCCAGCTTATGGGTTGAAGATAAACTTGGAAGACATTACGGTTCATGAGGACCCTGTGCATCGTGGTCCAGCGCAGATTTTGCCTATGACGTGGCGTCCGATTTGGTGTGCTTTCTTGTTGAGTGATCCGAAGCTGTTGGAGCCTTTGATAAGTTTTGAGTGTAAAGTGCCCAGCGCGTTTGTGAGCAATGTCATTGCGATTGTGCAGAAGCGTCGGGGGAAGGTTTTGGATATGGTTAATGAGGAGGATATGATTGTGGTTAAGGCTGAGATGCCTGTTTCTGAGTCGTTTGGTTTTGCAGAGGAATTGAGGTCTTCGACGCAGGGTAGGGCTTTTTGGGCTACGCAGTTTAGTCGGTGGGCTCCTGTTCCAGAGAACATGCAGGCTGACATTATAGCGAAGATTCGTGAACGCAGAGGTTTGAGTCCAGTTCCGCCTAAGCCAGAGGAGTTCTTCGAGGAAGCATAAGCTCTAAGCGTTCAGCGAGAATCTATTTCCTTTTTCTTTTCTTTGGATGTACGTAGTTTTTAAAAGGTCTAGTTGAGTTAGAGTTGCTGATTCGATTAGTCGGGTGTTTGGTTGTGTTGGATTCGCAAGTGGCTGTTTACATGGCTAGTCTCACTGTTTCGCTGGTTGCGGGAATATTGCTGGGCTATGCTCTGCGGAAGAGAGGGAAAGTCAATCTTAACAGAGCCAGTTTTGCGGTCATTATTGTCTTGATTTTTTCTCTTGGGTTCAGCATAGGCTCGAATGGGGAGTTGTTGGGTGCTTTGCCGCGTGTTGGGTTGAATGCGGTTGTGATTGCCGTGTTGGCTATGGTTTTCAGTTTGGTTTTTGTGAAGGCTGCTGGTAGGGTGGCGGGTTTGAAGTGATAAAGTACATTGTTGCGACGCTGGTGTTGGGTGTTGTTGCGGGCTACTTGAACAGTAATTGGGGCAGTATAAGCGCGGGTGTTTGGGTTTCTAGCTATGTTTTTAGTGGTTCGCTTTTGCTGTTGTTGTTTGTTATGGGTTTTGCGTTTGGAATGGACAGAGAGGCGATTACCAAGATTAGGCGGACAGGGTTTAGGATTTTGGTTGTTCCTTTTGCGGTTGCTTGTGGAAGCGTTGTGGGCGGGTTTGTTGGTGGCTTGGTTCTAGGTGTTGATGTGATTGCTTCGGCTGCTGTTAGTGCTGGTTTTGGCTGGTACACTTTGGCTGGTCCTTTGGTTGGGCAGTTGTATGGGGCGGAGTGGGGTATGCTGGGGTTTACGGCGAATTTTCTGAGAGAACTGCTAACGATGATCACGATTTCCGTGATGGTTAGGGTGGATAAGTATGCGCCTATAGCTTTTGGTGGGGCTACGACTATGGATACGACTTTGCCTGTGATTGTGCGTTATTGTGGTTCTGACGCGTTGATTACGGCGTTTGCAAGCGGCTTCACCCTAAGCATAATCGCACCATTCACAATAATCACGATAGCATCACTTAAATAGAACTTAGTTTCAGGTCAGAGTTCAATCTATATATAGGGGGTTAAATTTTTCTCCGCGCACACGTGTTCTTCTCTTTCGTTGAAAAGGAGTAAGGTTTTATTCCTAGATATCTAACAGCACATACTCGTGAAAATCATAACAATCCTAGGCGCAATCGCAGTCGCCATCCTATTCTTCTTCGGCATAATATTCGCCATAGCCGCAAGCGTAGAATACACGACAACACGTCTAATCGTTGCTGCATCACTCTTCATCGTTGGCTTCATCATAGCCTACTACATCAGCAGACAACCAAAAACCATCATCCAAAAAGTCGAATTCTCAGGCCAGATGCAAGTCGTAGCCATAAAATGCCCCAACTGCTCCGCTTCCGTAGACGCCAAGTCAATCAAGATCGTTTCCGGTGTGCCTTACGCCACATGCCCATACTGCGGACACACTTTCCAAGTGGCTGAGGAACCAAAATGGTGAAAAACCCTCCATTGCTAATTGCATTAATTGTACTATCGATTTTGATGGTTTCCACAGGTGTGGCCCTTGCGGCTTGGAGTGGAACATACCATCTTAACCAAGAATGGACAAAAATATGGATAAACCAAGACGGAAGCATCGACCTATTCTACAACATCAGCCTGACTCTTGATTCAGGTCAAGAAATTAATCACGTAAATGTAGGTCAGCCCCAAGGAGACTTCACAATAGGACCAGCTACAGACCAATACGGCGACACGCTGACAAGGTCAGACACAAGTTCCGGAAACCAGTATCAGGTCCAAGTCAATCTTCACCAGCCCCTAACGGCGGGAAACACGATCTGGTTCACACTCACAACAAACGTCGCCTATATGATTTACAACGACACCCAAACCAACTACGGCATGCTATTCAAGCCATGCTGGTGGCCAGAAGCTACCGTCCAAGACCTTCGAGTCTCAATCGTGTTGCCTCCAAACGTAACTGAAAGCATGGTCACGACAACAGAAGTCCTCTGGAACAACACTTCTTCCGAACCTGACGGCAGACTCGTAGTCTTCTGGCAAAAGCAAAACCTCTCACCCAACGAGCAATATCCAGTCGGCGTTTCTTTTCCAAGACAATACCTTCCAAACTACACGCCAACTGACACAAATCCAAAACCGCCATCAGGAATCAGCTTCTATTCTATTGCACCATTCTTGATCCCAGTCTTCTTCATCGGAGTCTTCGTCCTTTTCGCAGTCGTCGCCGTAGGAGCAAGCAAAAGACAATATCTCATGCCTCACATTAGCATGGAAACCCTCGGAATAAAGCACGGCTTAACAGCCGTAGAAGCCTCATATCTGCTTGAAATGAAACCACCGAAAATAGTGACCGAAATCCTCTACAGCCTCCTACACAAAAGAGCAGTATGGGTCGAAGCCACAAAACCTTCAATCAAACTGAAAGTCATGCCCCTTTTCGAAAGAGAAATGAAAACACACGAAGCAAGTCTCAGATACTACGAAACCGACTTCATACACGCAATAAAACCAGACGGAACACTCGACGAAGTAGAACTCGCAAAAACCGTCATGGCCTTCAGAGACAATGTTGAAGAAAAAATGCGCGGATACTGCAGAAAGGACACAATCGACTACTACAAAAGTGTCGTAGCAAAAGCATGGCAACAAGTCGAACAGGCAGGCACGCCCGAACTTGCTTCAAACGCTTATGATGAAAAATTACTATGGTTGCTGCTTGACCCAGATGTCCAAACACGTACACAGACAGTCTTCCAAGACCGACCCTTCGCGCCAAGCCCAATGTGGCTGTGGTACTGGTATGGCTACACACACTATCATCCAAACCCAACCTACAAGCCAAACATAGAAACCCCAACCCAAGCAGCCAAACCACCAACAATCCCAGGAGCAGACTTCGCCAACAACATCGCAACATCCCTCGAAAAAACCTCAAACAACATAGTAATCAACATCGAAAAATTCGCAAACTCAATCATCCCAGCACCACCGTCAGCAAAAGCCTCACACGAACCCGTACACCACAACGCCACATGCGTCTGCGCATGCCACGCTTGCGCCTGTGCCTGTGCCTGCGTTTCATGTGCCTGTGCATGTGCTGGAGGAGGAGTTGGCTAACATGAGCTTCATCCGCAAGGCTTTCGCCCCACCAGAAATCCCGCATGGACGCTTCACATACAGGGGAAAAGGCAAGTTTGCAGGCTTAGCTCTCCAGCTCCGCATCGAACCAGACGGAAAAGGTGTCATGGTAATAAACGCAGACAAAGTCCTCTACCTCAACGAAACAGCAACAGCATACGCCCATTATTTCATGCACGGCATGCCCGAAAATACTCTAGTAAAGAAGATCCGCAGAATATACAAAGTAAACCGCGAGACAGCAAGAAACGACTACAAAAAACTCGTCAACACCATCAGCACGCTAGCCCAAACAGAAAAAATCTGCCCCATATCCTTCCTCGACGTCAAAAGCATAGAACCCTTCACCCAACAGCCTTCAGCACCCTTGCGCATGGATTTGGCACTCACCTTCAAATGCCAAAACAACTGCATCCACTGCTACGCAGGCGGACCACACGAAACCGCAGAACTTACCACAACACAGTGGAAGGAAATCATCGACCGCCTCCAACAAATCGGCATCTTCATCCTAACCTTCACAGGAGGCGAACCAACCCTCCGAGAAGATCTACCAGAACTACTCCTTCACGCACAGAACAGCGGAATGGTAACCGGCCTAGTTTCAAATGGTAGAAGATTAAAAGACAAGGCTTACGTTGAAACACTTGAAAAAGCAGGATTAGACTTCGTTCAAATAACCCTGGAATCCCACAAGCCCAAAATCCATGACATGATAACCGCTGCAAAGGGAAGCTGGAAAGAAACAGTCGCAGGCATCAAAAACGCTGTTCAATCAAAAATCTACGTCACCACAAACACCACGCTGAGCAAGTACAACGCCACAGACTTCCTAGAAACCATAGACTTCATAAAGGAATTGGGAGTCGCCGCCTTCGGATGCAACAGCCTAATCTACTCAGGAAAAGCCAACGCAATAAGCGAAGATTTCGCCCTGCCAGTTGAAACACTGAACGAAATCCTGCCCAAAATCCGCGACAAGGCCAACCAGCTCGGACTAAGGTTCCTATGGTACACACCCACACAATACTGCAGCCTTGACCCAGTCAAGCTCGGTTTAGGCGTCAAATCATGCACAGCAGCAATGATCAACATGTGTATTGGGCCAAACGGAGACGTCTTTCCATGCCAAAGCTACTTCCAAAGCCTAGGCAACATTCTCAAAGACGATTGGCAAAAAATCTGGAACCACCCGCTTGCAAACCAAATCAGAAAAAGAGAGTATGCAGAACCAAAATGCAAAGACTGCCCACAACTGCAAATCTGCGGTGGCGGATGCCCACTGGAACTGCAAGGTAAGAAATACATATGTGCCAAAGCACAGTAACTCCACTATCGCTTGCAATGGTCTTGTGCGGGGCATCTGCTGGGTTTGTGTGCGTGGAAAGGTTGTAGGCCCCTCTAATGTGCTTTAAGTATGCGGTAGGTGTTTTTGGCTGACTATTGGGCTTCGGGTTTTGCCTTTAAGGCTGAAACAGAAAAAAGAGGTGGATTTCAAGGTTAATACTCGAGCTATGGCGAGACATCCCAGTATTCATACCAGAATAGGCCGTATCCCTCGCTGAGTATTGAGAGGTCTGTGGAGTCAACTATTCCATCTTCGCTTAGGTCTGCATGTGGATTCCAGTTCCAATCTGGCGGGGGGCCTATGGAGGAGCCCCAAGCGGCTCCCAGTGTGCCTACGTCTGTGGAGTCAACTATGCCATCGTGGTTTATGTCGCCTGGAAACCACGGGCTCATGAGGGGGTATGTGTCAGTGTTGTTCGTGTTGATAAAGTAGGGAGTATCCCCTATTCCATCGCCGTTGCCATCGGTGCCGTTGTAGTCGCTCCAATAGTTGCCTTCGGTGCCCCATTGGCCAATCCAACAAGCGAGTGAAACATTATCGATAATTGCGAGTGGCGTGTCAGGGTCTGAAATGAAGCTGTTATGGTAGACGAGTTCACCGATAGATTCGAGAAGTGAAATCCCAGTAGCATAATTGTAGTAGATAAGGTTGCCTCTGATCATGTTGATCGGCGTAAAAATGACCTTATAAGTTTCTATGCCTATTCCGTGAGAGGCTATTTTGTTGTTAGTTATCCAGTTGTTCTCACAGAACTTTGACAAGAATATCCCATTGGCAAAGTTGACCTCCTCAATGTTTCTCATTATGCTGTCAGAAACAATGCTATCAAGCGCACCGTATAAGATGATGCCACTGAACGAGAACTCCGCGGGTGCACCCACGCCGCAAGCACCTTGAACTGTGAAGCCAGAAATCGATGTCTCCCATACACCTGAGACTATAATACCCCAGTTGTCGCCGTAAATAGGTGCATGACCGCAGCGGCAATCAATTATCGTGGTTTCTTTGTTTTCTCCGACAAGTGTTAATTCGTCTTTGTATATGTTGACTGTCTCCGTGTATGTTCCGCTCGCCACCAGTATTCTGTCACCTGGATTGGCTGCGTCTACTGCCTCCTGAATTGTCTTGAATCGATAGGCCTGTTGGGAGACTCGTATAACGCCCGGCTCGGTAGGTAAGATTGTCCAGACTGCATTGTCTTTTGTATCTTGTTCGCTTGGAACAGGGAGTACTTTGCATGTGATGTTCCAGTTTTGCTTGGCATCTGGAACCCAAGAGAGCCTTACGGTTGTGGAATTTCCGCTGGCCAGCTGATTGATGACCGTAGAATTTACGAGCCGCGAGTTATTAGCCCACAACTGAACAGTCACGTTGGATTCATTGCTTGTTCCATAGTTGTGCACAGTAGCTGTGACTATCGTAGGATTTCCAGTATCATTGACTCTTCCGTATGGTGGGCATTCCCAATCCAGGATCAAAACGTCGTGGCTAGGGGGACTTCGCATCGAGTTATTAGCGTTGATTCTTCCATACCCATAGTATTCGTCGAAACCTGAAGCGTTCATGTCATCAGCGGTCTTGTGTAAGTGAACTCGGACTTGGTCTCGGGACATGTTTGGAAAGCGACTCCATATCAAAGCTGCAACGCCGGCAACCTGCGGACAAGCCATTGAGGTCCCAAATAACTCAGTGTAGTTTTCGCCCAGATCCTGCCTCCAATACGTCGAGTAGATGCCATTATATTCGTCATTTTCTCCTCCTGGAGCTGCCAACTCGACCCAGTCTCCATAGTTACTATAGCTAGCTAGTTGGTCAAACTTGTTTACTGCTGTAACTGCAATGACTTCGTCAAAAGCAGCAGGGTACAGTCTGCCTTTCCAATGTCCATTCCCAGCTGCAGCGATGAGGAGCACTCCTTCATCATAAGCGTACTTCACCGCTTCATAGATAACACTGCTGCGCCAATAGTCTCCCCAACTCATCGATATTATTCTTGCTCCAATGTCAGTAGCATGCGTGATAGCACTTGCAATGTCCGAGGCTTCCGCGTATCCTCCTGAGTCATAGATCTTCTCAGCCGTGACGGAAACATTGGATACGCCGGCTATGCCTATCCCGTTGTTGACCACGCCTGCTATGATGCCTGCACAGTGCGTCCCGTGTCCATCGAAATCTAGAGGCTCCGCATCATTATCTCCCCAATCATAACCGCTGGAGTTGTAATTAGCTTGCAAATCCTCGTGATAATAGTAGATTCCTGTGTCTAATACTGCCACAAGTACGGACTTATTCCCTGTCGTCGTGTTCCATGCCCAGTTCGTTTTTATGGTTCTAAGTCCCCATGAATGTCGTGAATCAGTATAGTCAGGATCGTTTGGCTCGAACTGAAGGCCCTTAAGTCTTACGTTTGGTTCTACGTATTTTGCTAATCCAATAGCTTTTGCTTCCCTGATGAACGATGACGCTCCCAGTATCAAAGGTATCTTTGCGACAACTGCAAGCAATCGCTGTCGGGTCGATACATTCTCTATTATTTCACCATTGTACTTGACAATAAGCTCTGTTAGCTTCTCGTAATTTCGTAGAGCATCATTAAGACCGATTATTAACTTGCCTGAATCGTCGAGACTCGTGGACTGCTGCAATGAGAGGGTACTTGCTGAATGGCCAAACAGTACTGGCGTCACTAGAACGAACACGATTGCAGTAGTTTCACATATTTTCTTGAACATTTTTCAATTCCACCACTTGGACTGTCATACATTCAACCTACTATTTATCTCTTTGGAATGTCAGAGAAAACATCAGGAAGATACAGAAAGGAACGTCCTCAGAATATATGATAGGACCAATTTGTTGTTCCAAAATAGCTAAGTATTACGTTGACCTACAGAATTGATAGTGAACGGAGCGATGAGATGAAGAGTCTTATTTACCTAGCTTTCATCGGGGCATTGTTGTCAAGCTGTTTTTTCTTGGTTTGGTCTATGCCTAGCTCTTCTTCAGGTTCGGTCATTGCCCAATTATCGAGTTGGGGCACAATAGGCAGGCCTGCGTTAGAAGGCTTAAGCGTGATTTGGGTTCCTGATAATTATTCGGCCATTCAAGCAGCAATCAACGGGGCTAGCGACGGAGACACAATATACGTCAGATCTGGGAAATATCTTGAAAACGTCAAAGTGAACAAGACAGTGGAGCTTATTGGCTTAGGTTTCCCTGAAGTGTGGGGTTACAAGCGGGTTTTTCCAGGCGATTGGGGTTATCCAACTCTCTCGGTAGAAAAAGAGAATGTGACAATCAGCGGCTTTGTAATAGCACATTTAGCTCCAACCACGTACGATCCTGGAATTGCTCTGGGTATTGGCGGTACTGTCAGCAACAATATAGTGCGACACAACGAACGAGGAATCTCGACTGGCTACAACAACACTATTGAGAACAACACGATCATTGACAACTTTGGAACAGCTGTTGGCTGCGACGGTTCTTATAACATCATCAGAGGAAACATCATAACAAACAATGCTGGAGGAGTTTTTCTCTCAGCGCGTTCTAACACTGTAGTAAACAACACGATAACCAACAGCGACGTTGGCATCACATTATGGTGTAATGATACTTGTCTTCGTGGCAATAGTATGACTGGGAACCGTTATGGCTTCGATTTTGATGGAGGCTACTGGGTCGGGCAGTATGTTCAGGACATAGATATGTCGAATCTGATTGACGGCAGACCCATCTACTATTGGATAAACCAGCACGATAAGTCTGTCCCATCAGACGTTGGGTACGTTGCACTTGTAAACTGCACCAACATCACCGTTAACGGTCTAGACCTGAGGAAGAACGGGCACGGAGTCTTAATTGCCTTCACATCCAATTCCACGATAACCAACTGCAACATGTCTGAAAACGAATTTGGGCTTTTCGTTTGGGCCTCTGAGAACAACACTGTCACTCACAACAATTTTGTCAACAACACGTTCCATGCAGGCAACATGGACTCGTACTATCACGTACCCCTAACGATGCCGCCAAACAAGTGGGATGGTGATTATCCTTCTGGCGGCAACTACTGGAGTGATTGCAGCGCCTCTGACTTCTTCAGCGGACACTGGCAAAACGAATCTGGAAGCGACGGCATAAACGACACAGTATACCCGGTAAACGAAAACAATCAAGACAACTATCCTCTCGTAGCCCCATTTCAAAGTTTCAATGTTGGTCCGTGGAATGACACCCAGTGCGAAGTTCACGTTATCAGCAATTCAACACTTTCCGGATTCCAGCTCAACCAAATGCAGAAGACAATAAGCTTTAATGTCACAGGCTCAAACGACACGATGAGCTTTTGCAGAATCACTATACCCAACGTTATAGTTCAAGACTTGTGGCAAGGCAACTACACGATACTGGTCAACAACCAACCCGTGCAATCCAGAAACTGGACAGACACTCAAAACACGTACATCTACTTCACATACCCACACTCCGAACACCAGATAGTAATAATCCCAGAACTCCAACCAACCACAATCTTATCAACAATCACTATACTCACCACTCTAGCAGCCACCCTCAAAAGAAAAAGACAACAACGGCAAAGCCCATCCACAAAGCAACAACCAAAAACCATAAAATTCCCTCACACTAACCAACAGCAAAACCAAAAAGCGATTTTGTCCGACAAAGGATTTCCAACACAAGACAAAAGAGAGCGCAGATATAGGAAAAAGGACAACACGCAAAGACCGCTTACAACAGAAGTCTTGACAGGCTACACGGATTCTTTGGGCGAGCCCTTTGGTTAACGTGTGGCTCCTCACGATAGTACGTTGCTAAGCCTTTCTTCCTTGCTCGCAGTGGTCGTCTGCAACCTAACCCTATTGCACCCATTTGCACTCTCAATGCGAGAGCTGACATGAGCCTACGAGACCGTGTGGTTCTAACCCGACCACCTATCACAGAGCCATCATAGTGATGGTTGTTCCGTGTAGCCTATCTTAATAATTAATACAAACACACTTTAAAACGTTTCGGCACGTCCAATAACTATCCAAAATCAATATGATGACTCAAAACCACACGGTAGCTCTCGACACTCTTGAGCATTTACGTAGGTAGAAACTCTTAATTCCAGCCGACAAAAAAAGGTTTGAAGAAACAGTTCCCAATATCAGATGCAGTCTGTGCAAGAAAATGGAAAAATACACGTTGATTATTACCGAAAAACCAGATGCTGCCAAAAGAATAGCCTTGGCACTTGATGAAAACGAAAAACCGCGAAAGATGGAAAAAAATCAAATGCCCTACTATTTGGCAAAGCGAGACAGGGAAATAGTTGTGGTTCCAGCCTTGGGACACCTGTACACGGTAGCAGCAGAGAAGACGGGACGAAGCCAGTATCCTGTTTTCAACTACAAATGGGCACCAAGATATGCCGCTGAAAGAGGAGCGGGACGATGCCGTTTATGGCTTGAGGCTATATCAAAACTGTCGGAAGATGCTGACGCATTCGTTGATGCATGCGACTACGACATTGAAGGAAGCATTATAGGATACAACATACTCAAATACGCTTGCGCTGGCAAGGAACAAATCGCAAGGCGCATGAAATACTCGACGTTGACCAAGGAAGACTTGGAGAAAGCCTATGCTGAGATGCTTCCCCATTTGGATTTTGCGTTGATAGAGGCTGGGCTCACGAGGCATGAGGTTGATTGGCTCTATGGCATAAATCTCTCGCGAGCACTGACGATGGCAGCAAAAGGATACAGCGGCAAATATGCTACGCTAAGCACTGGGAGAGTCCAAGGACCAACATTAAAATTTGTCGTAGCACGAGAGAAAACCATCAAAAGCTTCGTTCCGACACCGTTTTGGCAGATACTGGCTGGAATCGAAATAGACGGAAAAATCTTCAAAGCAAAATATGAGAAAGAAGTGATTGAAACCAAGCGTGAAGCAGACGACATCGTAAACAAGTCTAGTGGAAAAAATGGAGTAGTTGAAAAGGTCGCCACTAAGCAATTCGAGCAAGCGCCGCCAGCACCGTTTGATTTAGGCTCTTTACAGAGCGAAGCCTACTACCTATTTGGATACACGCCAACGCGCACCTCAAGAATCGCACAACGCCTATACCTCGATGCCTTGATCAGTTACCCAAGAACCAGCAGTCAAAAACTCCCACCGTCAATAAATTATGACGCAATACTGAGAAATTTGGGCAGGGCTCAGGAGTATCGAAGGTTCATTGAAGAACTTCTTTTAAAGCCAAAACTGAAGCCACGCGAAGGGCAAAAAGAAGATCCAGCGCATCCAGCCATCTACCCAACGGGAAAACTACCTCAGAGGGTCTTGGAATATTCTGAAAGAAACATTTGGGATCTAGTCGTTCGCAGATTTATGGCGGCTTTCGCTGAATCAGCACTTAGGCAAACCATTAGAGCAATCATAAACATCAATGGACACCGTTTCTACCTTACAGGAACACACACTCTAAGGCAGGGCTGGCTCCACTTCTACGAACGTTACACGAAATCAAAAGAAGTCATTCTTCCACAAATGCAGAAAGGTCAGCCTATTCACGTGAAGAAAATGGTTTTGGAAGACAAATTCACTAATCCGCTACCAAGATACAACCCAAGCAGCCTCCTCACAAGAATGGAAAAAGCAGAGATTGGCACAAAGGCCACTAGGGCAGACACTATACAGACTCTCTTCAGCAGAAAATACGTCACTGACGAAAAAATGATCGTGACCGAATTGGGCTTCGAAGTCATCAGCGTTCTGGAAGAACACTGCTCAAACGTCATTTCAACGAAACTCACAAGGGAACTCGAAGATAAGATGAACAACATCCAAACAAACAATGAGAAGCGAGAAAGGGTCGTTTCAGACACGATTGAAACTCTCAGACCCGTATTGGAAAGGCTGAGAAGGAAAGAGAAAGCAATCGGCTCAAGACTTGCTGAAGCCCTAAGGAAATCGAGAACAGAAGAAAGAACGGTAAGCACATGCCCAACATGCAAAACAGGAAAACTGACCATACTTTACTCAAGAAAGAGTGGCAAGCGTTTCATCGGCTGCACAAACTACTTTAAAGGAATATGCAAAACGTCTTTTCCGCTCCCCCAGAGGGGGGGTATAAAACCGCTTAGCAGAAGTTGCCGCGGATGCGGCTGGCCTACGGTCCAAGTCATAATGAAAGGAAGACGACCATGGACCTTGTGTTTTAATCCGCAATGCCCATTGAAAGAGGAAAGGAGGAAAAGGAATTGAAGTGCAGAATATGCAGTCGAGAAACAAATGACGACTATTGCGACTTGCATATGAAAGCCTACGAAAACGTAGTCAAGAATTTCGGCCAGTGGCAAAAAGCTCTAGAAATCTCTTGGAAAGGGTATTTAAGTGAGATTGCTAAGAATCCATTAACAGGCGAATGGGCCCGAGAAGTGGCTGAAGATCTAGCAAGAAACGGAGAAAAATGAGATGTCACGAAAAGTGAAGAAAGAGCTTTCATCGCTTTCATTCACGATGAACAAACTCTACAGTAGAATCTCGACAGTAAAGCCGTCGGCACTCATTTTATCCGTCGTGGCGATGGCTTTTGCCGTGTTCCTTTTTGGAGGCGGGTTGTATGATATAATAATGAAGCCTCTTCCAGCGGTCTATTATGGAGGCCGTTTCGTTTTCCTCTATCCACAGCTGTCAGAGCAATTCATGGCCGACAGCCTTGTATCCATGACTCTTTATGGAATGGGCGTATTGGGACTGGTTGTCACGTACCAAAGCACAAAATACGCTTACAAGCCAAGACAGGCATACATGATGTTCATGGTAGGATTAGTGCTCCTGTTCCTAGCATACATACTTCTTGAAGACACGATAAACATCAAGATTGGTGGAGGGTAGACCCTACCAAGGATTGCGTTTCAGACCTAGCTTGTAAGCTGCAAGATTTGTCAGCAAGTGTATAGGTGGGGTTATAACCAGCACGGCCATGACAAGCTCCAAAGTCAGAAATGGCAAGGAGATTGGAAGCGAAAACAGCAGTGCGCCAGGTATGAAGTCGACTTGATCAACGACTGGTAGAGGGTCTCCGGGAGCAAGCCCAACCCTTCTCTTCAAGAATGCTCCAGCCAAATCCCCAAACAATGCTCCTAACGACAGGAGCAAACCAAAGAAGACCGAATAGCCAAAAAGCACAGTTTCTATATATCCCACAGCCGTTCCCACCGCCAATCCAAAAAAGAAACCACGGAAGGTCTTGTTCTTTCCGAAAATCGGCTTCCCATCGAGGAAGTTCTTCCCAAAATCCATAGGATATCCGCCACCAGCAATCACTGGCACTGCGTTTGCACAATAGGCCGGAAATATGAACATTAATGCCTCAATGACTAGTCGTGTTATTTCCATATTCACAACCATCAATGGATTAAATAATCACGCAATCCCGATTCTTCTATTCTCAAATAACAGGTGGTAGGCTGGACTTTCGTGAGCAACTTTTCAAGGATTGCCTTTATTACACGCGAGTTCTCTGTAGGTTTCAAGTTCATTATCGTGTCAGCCCAGAATTTCAAAACTCTTGTGGCAACGGGCTCGATGCTCACGTGATCTTCCTTGAATGCTGTTCGAACTTGACTTACCATCAAGACCGCGATCCTCCGGGTCCTAGCAATCTGTGCCAGTGACGCCAGTTGCCTATTCAGTTCTCGGTTCAGCTCAAATGCCTTTTTAGGAGACTCTGCTACTCTAGCGCGATAGAGCGACGTAACAGTATCGACAACCAAAAGCCCAAACTTTTGACCCAGAAGACTGGGCAACCGATCTATGATAATCGATTGTTCTCGAAAATCCTTCGGCCTCATGAAGATTATCAAGTCTGCAATTTCCTCAAACTTTCCCGACGCGATTTGAGACAGTCTTTTGGCAGAGAACGTACCATCACAATCTATGAATAAGGTTTTGGTGCCTTCCTTTGCACAGTTTGCGGTACATTGCATTGCCATAGTCGTCTTTGCTGTTTCCGCTTCTCCATAGATTAAGCTAACGCTTTCAGATGGTATGCCGCCTTGCAGAATCTCGTCAATAGCTCTGCATCCTGTTGGGATTTTGTGCTGCACGGTGATGCACATCAACCAATATAAGCCACGAAATTAATAATCTGTTTGGCATCCAAAAGCTCAAACATATAGGAAAGCAGTATGAAAGCGAATGTTGCTGTTGCGACAGTTTCAGGAAGAGCCTATTACCTGATCGTCAACGAATTGAAAAAGAAAAACATAGCGTTCCTGAGCCTAAAACCAGACGAACCCATACCCGTAGGGATTAGGGTTGTCATAACCACGGAGAAAGAGAAACACCTAATAAACCATGAAAAAGTGTTAGTGTACAAAGACGGAGCGGATCCAGAAGAAATGATCAACAACGCACTGCAAGCTGTTCAAGGAAAGGAGCATTATGAAAAACTTGTCATAGGCGTAGACCCTGGTGAAGTTCTTGGACTGGCAGTTTTGGCAGACGGAAACGTAATCAAAACAGAAAACTGCTTCAGTGTAGGAGAAACGCTGGAGAGAATAAAGAACATTCTCAAGATTCTTGAGAATAACCCTGCAGCCTCGGTTTTGGTGAAAATCGGTGACGGAGTTCCGAAATACAAGGAAGAATTGCTGTTGGCTTTGGATGACGCATTGCCTCGAAGCGTCGTGCTCGAAAGCGTTAGCGAAGCTGGAACAAGCAGTGACTTAAGTAACGCTAAGCATAGAAGAGGGTTGAGAGACATAGTTTCAGCCATAAAAATAGCCGGAAGAAATGGACATGCATTCCAACGGAGGAAAGCAGATGATTCGAACAGTTGAGAAAGGCAAAACCCTTCTGATTGACGGCCCAGCCTCAGTTACAGTGACTTCAGGCAAGGTAGAAGCATTCGGCTACTCATCAAGTAGTACGAACAGAATCGTAGTACGCGAAGGAAAAAGACTGCCCCTTGCAGTAGAAGAAAAAGCCACCTTTGATATCTCACTAGCAGAAAAAGCCACTGCAGAGGAAGTTGATGGAAACACCATTCCAGCTTCATGGTCCAAGTCGTATGAAGAAGTTATGAGTTTACAGGCGAAGCCTATTGTGGTGATGGTGCTGGGTACGGTAGATTCTGGCAAGACGAGCTTCTGCACGTATCTAACAAACAAGCTTTTGGGGCAGAAGAAGAAGGTCGCGGTGTTGGATGGAGACCTCGGTCAGTCTGACATAGGACCACCTTGCACGGTTGCATACACAATCGTGGCGAGACCGATAACTGACCTATTTAACCTGCAGGCAAAGAACGCCATTTTCATCGGCGTCACTTCACCAAGTGGAATGGTTGATAAGGTGATCGAGGCGTTGGCATCACTTAAGAAAGAGATTTTTACACATTCGCCTGACTTTATTGTCATAAATACTGATGGTTGGACTGAGGGAGAAGAAGCAATCAAGTATAAAGTTCGACTTGTTGAAGAGATCAGTCCAGACATAGTTTTCATTATTCAACAGAAAGACGAGTTAACACCTCTTATAAACGCTCTTGAGAAGTTCACAAAACTTGCAGTCGAATCTCCCTTAGCTATTGGCCAAAGAAGCATGGAAAAACGTAAGAATTTGCGCGAGCTTGGATATCAGAAGTATTTGAGAAATGCAAAGATCCAGTCATTTCCGCAGGGTTGGCTGAAGATCGAAGACAACGAACTGTTTGGTTTAAACCAGATGCATCCGAATACCAGAGAAGCAGGGAGGATTTACGACCTTCTGGGAATGAAACCGTTACACTTTGCCGAACGAGGGGACAGAATTTCCATAATCATAGGCAAGAGGCGCTGGATCAATACAGAAAACCTGAAGAAAGTTGAGGAAGCCACCAAGAAGAAAGTCATTGTGATACGGAAAGGCGAAGAAGAAGGACTATTGACGGCGCTGTACAATGATGAGGGGAGATTCCTTGGAATAGGTGTGTTACAGGAGATTGAGTATTTGAGGAAAACCATCAAGATTTTGACCCCTGTGTCTAAGAAGATTGCCATAGCCATCATAGGGAAAGTGAGACTCGACAAGAATTTGAAAGAAATCCCAGTTTTTGGAGAAGAGACCCAGTCTGAATTTTCAGCTCTCAGCAAGCTTTTCTGAAGAAACGATCTAGCTCTTGTGTGATGGCTCCATCCTCGTCTGGCAGAATCCTCAAGTTTTCACGTATCCACGACGGAAAAAAGCTTTGACAGTATGAAGTGGCGAAACGGTAATCGAGAAAAACCATTGCGCCCTTGTCTTCAAGAGTCCTTATGGGTCTTCCCGCGGCTTGGGAGGCTTTCTTCATGGCTGGTAGAACGTAGCCGTATTCACGTCCGTATCCGGGGAAACATTTTTCAAAATATCTGATTTGCGCTCTAACTTTGGGTGTAGGCTCTGCATAGGGGAGACCAACGATCACTACAGAATTCATCTCGTCACCAGGAAAATCCACACCTTCAGAAGATCGACCACCTTGAACCCCTATGAGCACGCCACCGCCAAGCTTAGAGCATGCTTTGAATTCTGCAACTAGCTTTTCGTTTTCTCTAGAACTCATGCTTCTATGTTCACAGAAAAGGGGCTTGTCCAAGGCTTTTTTCAGTCCTTCAACAAGTAAAGCTCCTAGAACTTCGAATGAAGGGGCAAAAACCCCAGTGTTTGCAGGTGTGTGGCGAACCACTTCTCTTATGCGTCTTATGATTTTGTGGTACATCTCTGGGGTTCTTTTTTCCATCGCGGTTGTTACGCCGTGGGAAATGAGTGGAAGAATATGCTCTTTTGGAAAAGGTGATGGTACGACGCTTTGGATCGTATCGTCTGGAAGCTTGGTGATTTTCGTGTATGCTTCTAGAGGTTGGAGCGTTCCAGACATTACTATGTTAGAGTGGACTGCCGAAAAGACGGGTGTAGTGATCTTTGAGGGGTCTAAAGCCACAATTTCCAGTTTCGCTGTTGGAACGCCCTGTCTAGATGCGTACTTGCTTATGACGTTTATGAAGGACTCGTCTTCGGCTGTTTCCAGCCATCTTAGCATGAAATAGCCCATTCCATGAATGAACGAACGTGGATATTTCCCTTCAGTAAGCAGGCTTCGTCTAATCTGAACCCCTGTGTCGTGCAGGTGCTCAAAGAATGTCTGAGGCTCATCTATCCCAGCTTGTTTTTGAACAAGCTCTGTGAGGAAATCCGGAGAGACCAAAGCCTGTTTTGGTATCTTCT
Source organism: Bathyarchaeia archaeon (assembly GCA_041500425.1). Taxonomy (GTDB): domain Archaea; phylum Thermoproteota; class Bathyarchaeia; order Bathyarchaeales; family Bathycorpusculaceae; genus JBGQME01. The sequence goes on from JBGQME010000009.1 coordinate 36,073, forward strand.
CAACCATATCCTCAATCTCGTTTCTAACGATCTTCGCGAAATCTGCAATATCCTTGTGTTTGAGTTTCTTGGCTTCTGATTCTGCTTGTTTAAGTGTAAACAAGGATAGGCTGGTGCTTGCGATGTCAACTGCGGTTTCGGGAAGATTGTGGGCTTCATCAATGATTAGGATAGTCTTGGTTAGGGGTGTTTCCAAGCTTCTGAGAAAAGCATTGCGGATTACTGGGTCAAACACATAAAGATAGCTTAATGCGACAACGTTTGCATCTGCCAGTGATGATTTCACAAGCTCGTACGGGCAGAAACCTCTTCTTCGACAAATTCTCTGAATCTCCGAAGCAGTACATGGGTGAAGAGCTATTTGCTGCTGAATCTCCGAAAGCTCGTTTGATCGTTCTTCTATGCTTCGAAAATATGGACATCTGTTCCTAGACTTCAGCAGTTCACAGATCTCCATGACCGCTCTCGTGTCCAGAGGATGCCTCACCACAAGATCATTGAGACACATTTCATGGCGTCCGCGAATTGAGATTCCTGAAACAGACTGCTTCTTCGAGACAGCCTTCAACTCTTCGATTACGCGCTCATGTTGACGGTGCGTTCTTGCCACGTACAGTATTTTCAGCTTCTTGTCGATAGCCTTAGGGAGGCACGCAGATAGTGCGGCTATGGTTTTTCCTAAGCCGTTACTTCCTTCCACTAAGACGGAGCGGCCGTTTTCAACCGCTTCATAGACCGTTTTGATGAACTCGTCTTGGTGAGGTCTAACTTTGGTGTATGGAAAATACTTTGCAACTTCCTCGTTCAGCTCAGTCACTCTTATCCCACATGTTTTTGGATGGGCAGAATTTGTTTATGGGGCACTGTTTGCACATTGGGTTTCTGGCCCTGCAATATTTTCTGCCATGTTGAATTAGGAGTAAGTGAGCAGCCAAATAGTCTGTTGGCTTGTAAAGTGTTTGGAGCGATTCACGGACAGCTTCATAATCGCCTTTGGTAGGCGCCAAACGGAGCCGCTTTGATACACGATTAACGTGTGTGTCAACCGGGACCGTGGATTTTTCGGCCGAAAAGAGTAACACAACATCGGCTGTTTTAGGTCCTACCCCTGGAAGTTGGAGAAGCTTTCTTCTTGCTTCTTCGAGAGGCTGTGAAAGGATTGATCTCAGATCGCCGCAGTATTGATCGACGATGATTTTGGAGACGTGCTTTATTGTTTTGGCCTTGTTTCTGTAGAGTCCAGCCACTTTCAAACATTGTTCAATTTGGCTTGTTTCGGCCTTCGCTAGTACTTCGGGTTTTATTTCGAAACGTTTCGAGAGGTTTTCGAAGGCTTTGGATGTGTTCCTTCCAGCGGTGTTTTGTGAAATTATCGTTACTATAAGCGTCTTGAAAGGATCGTCATTTGACCTTGTCCAGTGCGGTGTCGTGAAAGTGGTTTGAAGGATTTGCAGTATGTTTTGGGCTTTGTTTTCAGCCATGTTGTCGTGTCGCCTTTTGAAAGTGATAAATAGTGAATGCATGAAGCTATTAATAAGCGATGGAGACTTCGTAGAATGGAACGTGCAAGAGTTGTCAAAGAAGAAGCAATCGAACAGAATGTGCACTTTCTCGCTGTGTACGTTGAAATGAAGAATTCTTGCTTGGTAATATTGAGCGAAAGGGAGGACAAGCTTGGGACGATGGCAATTGCTGTTCCAAAGCCAAAAGATATCTTTGCACCGCCAACATCATCAGTTCTACTTGGCGACAAAAATGCGATTTCAGCCCGAATGTTTGCGGAGTTCGTAGCTGCGAAAAAGGAGAAGATAGCAGTCGTTTCGATTTATTTGGAGACAGCCAGCGAGATACAGGCGCAATCAATTTTCAAGAAGCTGATTGAAAAAGTCGTTCAGGCAGAAGCAAGCTCAGAAAAAGAGGGAGTGACCGCATGAGCCTCAGAGATTTTCTAAGACACATGGAGAAGGAAGTTCTACACGTCAAAGACGAGTTGTCTGCAAGGTTTGAGATTTCATATTTCATGAAGAATTTTGGCAACGAGGGACCGATTCTTCTGTTTGAAAGGGTGAAAGGATTTGACAGCAAAGTCGTTTCTAACGTTTGTGGAACTCGGAAAAGGCTTTGCGCAGCGCTTGGTGTTGGGCAGGATGGGCTTTATGCGAAGTTGACGGATGCTTGGAATTCGCATAGAAGGGCAAAGATCGTTGCTGATGGTCCCGTTAAGGAGAGTATTGTAAGGGATGTTGACTTGTCCAAGTTTCCGTTTTTGACGCATTTTGAGAAGGATGCTGGTGCGTATATCACTTCTGGCATCGTACATGCGAGGAGTGCTGATGGAAAGGTTGAGAATGTTTCGGTTCATCGTCTTCAGGTTTTGGACAAGAAGCGTCTGGCGGTTCGATTGGTTCCAAGGCATCTTTTCAAGTTGTGGAATATGGCAAAAGAAGCTGGTAAGGATTTGGACGTAGCTATATCTGTTGGTGTTCATCCTGCGGTTTTGTTAGCGGCGTCTTCGCCTGTTCCTTTTGGTATGAACGAGTTTGACGTAGCTAATGCATTGCTGGCTAACGGTTTGCGTTTGGTTGAGTGCGAGACTGTGAATGCTTGTGCTCCTGCTGAGGCTGAGTTGGTTTTGGAGGGCAGGATTTCTGCGTCGAAGGAGGTTGTTGAGGGGCCTTTCGTGGATATTACTGGGACGTATGATGTTCAGAGGAAGCAGCCTGTTGTGGAGGTTGTTGGTATTGTGCATCGGCGAGATTATGTTTATCATGGGCTTCTTCCGTCTGGGGCTGAGCATAGGCTTTTGATGGGTTTGCCTCATGAGGTTTTGATTTGGGAAAGCGTCTCGAAGGCAGTGCCCAAGGCTTATGCTGTCAATCTTTCGGTCGGCGGTAGCGGTTGGTTGCACGCAATAATCTCCATTGAGAAGCAAGTTGACGGCGATGGCAAAAACGCCTTGTTGGCTGCGTTTGCAGCACATCCAAGCTTGAAGCATGCGGTGGTTGTTGATTCGGACATCAATGTGTTTGATGTTTCTGAGGTGGAGTGGGCGGTTGCAACTCGTTTTCAAGCCAGCGAAGACCTTGTCGTTATTGAGAACGTGCGAGGTTCAACGTTAGACTCTTCGGCCAATCAGGAAACAGGGTTGACAAGTAAGATGGGCATGGATGCGACTAGACCGTTCGCTAAACCTAAGGAGAAGTTTGAGCGTGCAAAAATCCTAACCAACAAGCGTGCCGAGGTAGTCTTGAGCAAGCTGCGGGGTATGTGAAGGAAAACTTCTGCACACCAGCTTATATATCAGGAACGGCGAGACTAGAGAAGTTGGTGATTCTGTTGTCGCAGCAGAAAGAAAAGGAACTAGAAACAAGCGGCATGTCATTGAAAGTCGAGGATGTCATGGTTAGGGAAGTAATCACTTTGGATGAGAATTCGACTGTTAAGGAGGCGGCTGAGATTATGAACAAGTTTGAGATAGGCTGTCTCATAGCGGTTAGGAAGGGAAAGGCCATGGGCATCATTACTGAGAGAGACCTTTTGAAGAGGGTAGTTTCCGAGGCTAGGGACGTGAAGAAAACCAAGGTCAAGGAGATTATGACAAGTCCGCTGGTGGTTGTCGAGCCGAAGATGGAGTTGGAAGACTCTGTGAAGTTGATGTTTCAGATGAAGATAAAGAAGCTGCCTGTGGTTGATGGAAAGCGTCTTGTTGGTTTGGTGTCTTTGACGGACATTGCGCGTTTTCAGCCTCAGATGATGAAGATTCTGAAGCAGCTTGCTATGATACAGACTGCGCCGAAGAGCATGAAAAAAGTTATAGATTACTACATCGTCTAGTTAGGCAAATCGCCTCTCTGACGATCTGAGTAGAAAATTTATACCCACCGTATACAGGTTGAACGTGCCTTTGAGATTTGAGTTTGCGTCTCGTTGATTTCTTATTCGTTTGTGTGATGTTGTGTGGTTTTTGGTTTCTCTGGGGAGTTTGAGGAAGGGCAAGTTGTGTTCTGATTCGGAATCAATATTAGCGACATCAACGGTTCTAATTTGCAGTTCATAAGAGATTTATCTTGTCTGCAAGCCTTTTAAACAGTGTCGACCTGACGGTGGATACTGTGGTTTGCCGTAAATTCGATGAGGCTTTCTTGAGCGCTGTTGACTTTGCGTTCAATTCTCTCGGTAGATCTTGTCGGCAAGCCTTGTATTTTTATCTAGAAACGACTTTTCAAGTAAGTAAAGCTGAGATTCCGAGCAAAGTCAAGGAATTTGACAGTGCTTTGAGGCTCATTTTCAAGGATGGTGCTTTTTTCTTGGAGAAGCTGATTCTGGAAAGAATATGCGAGGATTTGGGAGTGAAGTTCGAAGAGACTAATGAGGTTAGTTTTGTTGAAGCTGTTTCCAGGATCGAAAGCATGGCTCTTGAGAAGGAATCTTCGTTGGTTGCCTTGGATTTCGAGGAAGTTGCTGTGGCTGGAGGGAAGAGAGGAGGTGAAGAGTTTTGAGTCGCAGGGCTAGTTTGCTTATTGTTGACGACGATGTAGGGATAAGAAAGACGCTTTCTAGGATTCTTGAGAAGGAAGGCTACTTTGTCGAGGCTGTGGAGAGTGGCTGGCAAGCTATTCAGGCTTCTAAGAAGCGGTTTTTCAACATTGCTCTTATTGACATTCGGTTGCCAGATATGGAAGGGACAAAGCTTCTGGACAAGCTAAAAGCCACTGAGCCTAAGATGATGAAGATAATTATTACGGGTTATCCTTCGCTGCAGAATGCCATTGAGGCTGTGAACAAGGGAGCTGATGGATATGTTCTGAAGCCGTTCAATGTGGGCGACCTGTTGGCAATGATTAAGAAGCAGTTGAGGAAGCAAAGGGAAAGCCTGAGATTTAGCCAAGAGAAAGTCACTGAATTCATTGAGACGCGGATGCAACAGCTTGAGCTTGAAAGAACGAAGTGATCAACCTAGTGTTTCCTGAGTTTGATGCCAGTGGATTTCTGCTTTCTGACTTTAGACTTCTGAGAATATAGATGAGAAAATGGCTTGGACTTGTTTCTGTGGGCCGCAGGTTTGGTTGAGGAATTTTTCTCCTTGGGTTGTGAGTTTGTACAGTCTTTTTCCTTGGTTCGCGTTTCCTTCCACGAGGTTTTGTCTTTCTAATGAGTATAGCAGGGAGTAGACTGTGCCAGGACTCAGCAGTAGGCGGAAGCGTTTGTGCAGGAACTTGATTACGTCGTATCCACTCATTGGGCGGTTGTTTCTTAGATGTTTGAGGATTATTATGTCCAAGAAGTCTTGGACTACTCTTCGATTAAAGGTGTGTGTTGTTTCGGATTCCACGTTGGACACCGGCTCGAAAGTATTATATGTCTTAGGATATAATGCTATGTGTTTGTGACGTCACAGTCACACATAATATGCTGATGTATCGCTGGTGAACATGGTGAAAAGTGAATCTTCAGATAATGATGCTACGCTGTCTCTCAGTGCAAACACTACTGAACCCGAATCGGCGAAGGTAGAACTCGCGGAATATGAACAGAGGTTTCGATGTCTGGTTGAGAGATCTGCCGTTGCCATTGGCATTACTGATCTGCAAGGTCGATTGACGTATGTAAACACTGCATTGACTAACCTATGGGGGTATTCAACTCAGGAAATGCTGGGTTGTCCATGGAAAGATTTTTTGCATCCTGAAGATAGAGATGAGGTTCTGCGTTTATTCATTGAAATCATCAGGTCGCAAAGGCAGCCACGAGATCTTGAATTTCGAGGAGTGCGTAAAGATGGCAACGTCATCTATCTTGCGTCAAGCCCGACTAGACTTGTGGTGAATGGCAAAAAAGTAGGTTTCCAAGCAATCATCGTGAATATCACTGAACACAAGAGGGCAGAGAAGGCGCTTTTTGAAAGCCAACAGAAGTTTGAGCGATTGTTTATGGGTATTCCTGAGGCTACTGTCTATTGGGATCCCACGTTTCATGTTTTGGATGTTAATCCTAGTTTCACTGAGCTTTTTGGGTACCCTCTGGACGAGATCAGAGGCAAAGATAGTACGAGCTTCATAGTTCCAAAGAATAGGATTAGAGAATCTAATATCTGGGGCAGGAAAGCAAAGGAAGGCTATGTTGATCGTGATACCGTCAGAAAGAGGAAAGACGGCTCTCTAGTTCCGGTTTCAATGTCTGTTGCTCCCATGATCATTGATGGTCAATTAGTAGGTTACGTGGGTTTGTACAAAGACATCACCAGACGCAAGAAAACAGAAGAGGAACTTCTCTACCAGGCTAATCTTTTGCAAAATGTATCTGATGCAATTATTGCTACAGACCAGAATTTTAAGATTAAAAGCTGGAATAAGGCTTCAGAAAAAATCTATGGGTGGAAAGAAGATGAAGTTATTGATAAAAAGGTAAGAGATGTTACCAAGTTAGAATGTCCCCATGACAATCAAGAAGAAGTTCTAAAACAATTTTTGAAAGAAGGATATTGGAGAGGTGAAGTCACTCAGAGACATAAGAATGGCAAGACCATCAATGTGCTTGCATCAGTCAGTTTAATCAAAGACAGAGCTGGAAACTCAATCGGTGCAGTTGCAGTAAATCGTGACATCACTGAACGCAAAAAGGCAGAAGAGGTACTTCGGGAAAGTGAAGAACGCTACCGAGCTCTCTTTGAACAGGCTCCCGTTGGAATCGACATAGCAACTTCTGATGCTATCGTGATCGATGCCAATCAAGCTATGCAAGCCATTACTGGATATTCCAAAGAGGAACTTAAAATAAACCTATCTGGCACCTATGAAAATCCCGAACAGAGAAAAGCACTACTTGAATCAGCTAGGCAACATGGCGCTGTGGTTAATTTTCCAGTGCGATTGAAACGCAAGAATGGTAATCTATATGATGCTCTCTTGAATGTGTCGAGTATTCATATTGGGGGTAAAAGTTTTCTCCAGACGATATGTCAAGACGTCACTGAACGCAAGAAGGCAGAAGAAGCACTGCTTGCTGAGCGAGACAGGCTTGAAACGGTTACAAGAAACATCGGCGCTGGGCTTGCCATTATTTCGAAAGATTATCACACTCTTTGGGCGAATGACGTTCTCAAACAAATGTTCGGCGATGTAGAGTGCAAAATCTGCTACTCAACCTACAATCAAAGGAACGAAATGTGTCCAAGATGCGGAGTTCGAGAGATTTTTGAAACTGGAAAAGATAAAGTTGTGCACGAACAAGTGGGAAAAGACGTTGACGGAAAAACTGTTTGGTCAGAGATTACAGCTACTCCAATTAAAGACAAAGATGGAAATATCACCTCGGTGCTAGAACTGGTCGTACCCATCACTGACCGCAAACAGCTGGAAGAGGCGATAAAAGAGAATCAGGAGAGGTTAAAGAACATATTTGCTGCCTCTCCAGATGCTATTACAGTTAGTGACTCAAATGGAAACATAATTGAATGCAATCAAGCAACGTTAGACATGCTTGGGTTTTCATCGAAAGAAGAACTGATTGGCAAAAATGGTTATGAGTTAATTGCAAAAAAAGATCATCAAAAAGCAAAGGAATATCTAAAGAAAACCCTAGAACAAGGTTCAGTAAGAAATATTGAATTCACTTTCCTAACTGAAGACGGACATGAATTCCCAGCGGAACTTTCTGCAAGTGTTATTAAACACTCCTCAGGAAAATTCGGAGGTTTCGTATCTATAACAAAAAACATTACTGAACGCAAAAATGTAGAAGAAGCGCTACGGGAGAGCGAGAGAAAATTTCGACTTGCATTTGAAAATGCAAAGGATGCAATCTTCTGGGCAGATCCTGAGACAGGCTTGATTCTTAACTGTAATAGAGCAGCTGAAATCCTTCTAGAGGAAAAAAGAGAGAAGATTATAGGACAACATCAAATGTCACTTCATCCACCGCAAAAAGCAGAATACTATGCTGATATGTTCAAGAAACATATAGAGCAGAAGGGAGCTATTGATGATGAGGCAGAGGTAGTAACCAAGTCAGGAAAAACAAAACCCGTCTACATAACTGCCTCCACAACTTTGGTCAAAGGAAAACCACTAATTCAAGGAATATTCCGAGACATCACAGAACGCAAGAAAGCAGAAGAAGAACTAAGGAAGTTCAAAACGATTTCTGACAAAGCAGGCTATGGCTCCGCAATATCCGACCTTGAAGGTAGCCTTACCTACGTAAATGAGTCTTTTGCAGAGATGCATGGATACACGGCAGATGAACTCATTAGCAAAAATCTATCCATCTTTCACACTAAAGTACAAATGAAAAACGTGGCTAGATTAAAAGAGCGGCTTAAGCAGAAAGGTAATTATGTTGCTGAAGAGGTATGGCATAGGAAAAAAGACAACACTGTTTTTCCTGCTTTGATGAATGGCACACTCATTAGAGATGAAGAAGGGAAACCTCTGTTTATGGCTGCTACAGCGGTTGACATCACCGAACGCAAGCAGATGGAGGATGAGCTTAGGCGTTACTCTGAGCACTTGGAGGAGTTGGTTGAGGAGAGAACTAGGAAGTTGAAGGAGGCACATGAACAACTTCTAAAGACAGAGAGATTGGCTACTATCGGAGAATTAGCCACTATGGTCGCACACGACCTACGAAACCCGTTAACATCAATAAGAAACGCTGGCTTCTACATCAAAAACTCATGCCCAGCTCGTGCCACTGGAGAATGCAAAACTGCTCTTGAAATGCTTGACATAATAAATCAAGAAATCATTTTCGCAAACAACATAATCAACGACCTGCTAGACTTTGCAGCCAAAAGACCATTACAAAGGAAAAGACGAAGCATAAACAAAATAATAGAATGTTTGTTAACGAAAAGTAACGTACCAGAAAACATAGAAGTCCAGAAGAACTTTCCTGAACGGGCAATTGCGGCAGTGGACGAAAAGCAATTAGAAAGGGTCTTCTTGAACCTAATAAAAAACGCAGTGCAAGCCATGCCAAATGGCGGAAAACTGGCAGTTGCAACAACCAAAACCAAAGACCATGTTGAAATAGCATTCACCGACACGGGAACAGGGATAGCAGAAGAAAAAAAGAACAAAATCTTCACACCTCTTTTCACAACCAAAGCCAAAGGCATAGGCATGGGACTAGCCATATGCAAAAGAATCATAGAAGAACACGGCGGCACGATTGACTTCAGAAGCAGGGTTGACCAAGGCACAACCTTCACAATAAAACTGCCAAAGAATAAGCGAGCAAGCGACCAATGACATACCAAACAAAGCCGCACATACTAATAGTAGACGACGACGAAGCCATTTGCAAAACCCTCTCAGCAATACTCCAAGCAAAAGGCTATCAAACGACAACCGCAACCACCGCGAATGACGCCATTGAAAAGGCGAAAATCCAATTCTTCAATCTTGCATTGCTCGACATTAAGTTGCCAGACATGGAAGGTACACGATTACTGGCAAAGTTACAGGAAATCGTTCCAGAAACAATAAAAATCATGATGACAGGCTATCCATCGTTGAAAAACGCCGTGGACGCCCTCAATCTGGGCGCAGATTCTTACATAATGAAACCAATCGATCCGGCTGAGCTCCTGAACAAAATCAAGAGCAAACTTGAAGCACAGCAACAAGCTGGAAAAATGACCAAAGAAAGACTAGCCGAATGGATCCAATCACAAGTGCGCAAGGCTTCATCTTCCAGTTTCCAAGAATTTCTTGAGGAAACGGCAGACGTACTTGCAGACTTTGGGCTAACAAAAACTCAAGCCAAGACTTACATTGCATTGGTCGCGTTAGGCATCGGTTCAGCCTCAGAAATAGCCAAGACAGCAAAAATCCGAAGAGAAGAAGTCTATAGAATAATCCCCGATCTGGAAAAATACGGAATGGTCACGAGAAAGCTAAAGACTCCAAGAAAATTCTCAGCAGTCAACCCAGAAACTGCCATCGAGATTTTAACGAAGAAAAAGCTTCGAACTATGAAAGAAGAAATCGACAGATTAAAACAAAGGCAGACAGATCTAGCCTTGAAACTGAAGACAATAGAACTCCCGATCAAAGAGGAGGATCCTTCAGTTGAAGTCATCTCCCAAATAGACAATGCAGCTGCGAGGCTCACAGACATGGCGAGAAACGCCAAGAAACAGATCGACGTTATAGCCTCGCCGCAAAACCTGGAACTGGTTTACATGAATCGTCCTAACGCGCTCATGAAGAAAATCATGGAATCAGTCAAAATGCGAATAATAATTGAAAGCCACGCAGCGGATGCGATTGCCAAAGACCTGATCTCACAGGCAAAAAACGATGCTGTTGAGTTACGAGAAATGGATGAATTGCCCTTTAACTTGCTGATCGTTGATGATAAAGAGGCGATGTGGTCACAAAACGGGCTCATGAAAGATGCGCCTTCAATTTTCTGGACTGATGACTCAACACAGATAGCCATACTAAAAGCGTCTTTTGACAGTCTGTGGCAAAAATCTCAACGCAAGTCAGCCTAGCCAAAAAGGATTGAGCTAAAATAGGACAAGCCTCCTTCAAGAGGATGACTGAACCTACAAGGACATGTTGAGTTAATGAAAAGAACCATCGTACTAAAGGTCAATCCCCAAAAGCCAAGCATGGAAAAGATCAAGGCTGCATCTGACTTCGTCAAGAAGGGCGGTTTGGTTGCCTTTCCGACAGAAACAGTCTATGGTTTAGGAGCAGACGCGTTGAATGCCAGCGCGGTTTTGGCACTTTTTGAAGCAAAGAGGCGGCCGCTTGATAATCCACCGATAGTGCACGTTTGCGATGTTGATGATGTTCTCAAGCTGGCCAAGGAGGTTCCATTTAGGGCTAAAGAGCTTATGGCAAGATTCTGGCCTGGACCGTTGACGTTAATCTTCAAACGTTCAGAAATTGTACCTGGCGTCACCGTGGCGGGCTTGGATACGATTGCGATCAGAATGCCCAAGCATAATGTTGCTTTGGCGTTGATTAGAGAAAGCAAATGCCCAATAGCTGCTCCAAGCGCCAATCTTGCTGGAAAGCCCAGCCCAACGTCTGCAAGGCACGTTTTGGAGGATTTGGATGGGAGGATTGACGCTGTTCTTGATGCTGGTCCAACGAGCATAGGAGTTGAGTCCACAGTGCTTGACCTGACCCTTGATCCACCGCAGGTTTTGCGTCCTGGAGGTACACCATTCGAAGAGCTAGTGAAAGTTCTGGGTCGGGTTGAGCTTAATCCGGTTGCTGTTGCTGATAGGCAATTGCCGATTGAGAAAGCTCAATCTCCTGGGACTAAGCATAAGCATTATGCGCCTAACGCGGAGGTTGTCGTCGTCGAGGGTGAGGCAGACGCAATAGCCAAGAAGGCGAAGGAGCTGGTCAGGTTGTACAAGGAGAAGGGCAAGAGGGTTGGTGTTCTTGCCACCGATGAAAACGTAGGGCGCTATGAGACGGACGTTGTGAAGTCTCTGGGCTGCAGAAGTGATTTGCCGTCTATTGCCAGGAATCTGTTTAGGCTGTTGCGCGAGTTTGATGCTGAGGGCGTTGATGTCATAGTTGCTGAGAGTGTGCCTATCGAAGGGTTGGGTTTGGCTGTTATGAATAGACTTCGGAAGGCATCAGGTTACAATATTGTCAAGGCATGAAGAAATGTTTGACCTCTGAGGCTCTCTGGGAAAATTTGACCCCCCTATATATACCTTGAACTAAAAGTCATGCTTTGCTGGGCGTAATCGTTTTAAGTTGTTGCTGTGTGAGTTACGGTTTTGGGGGTGTTGAGGCGGTTTGAAGGTGAGTAGGCGGGTTCTGGTTGCGGTGGTTGTTTTTGTTGGTTTTTTTGTGGGTTTTGGTTCGGGGCTTATTGAGCAGCCTGGGCTTGGTGTTCCTGAGGAGAGGTATTATGGGTTTCCGCTTGTTTGGCGTATGGTGAACACGGCTACTGGTGACAAGTTTACGTATCCCCTTGAGCTGTTTATTGACGTCGTGTTTGGTGTTGTGATAGTTTCGATAATTGCGGTGTCTACGGTTATGACGTATAATTGGATGAATAAGAGGCACCAGCAAATAGTCAAATAGAGACGCGTTGTGCTGAAAGGTTTCACGAGATAGCTGATTCGTGCCTGAAGCTTGGCGAGAATTTGGTCGAGAACTTGGGTATGATTAGGGCTGGCAGGGTTCAGGAGTGGCTTGAAGCTGAAGAGAGGAAGTGGGCCTGTAAGGATTGTGGCAAGCCTATCAGCATGCACTCGAAGGAATGTCACTAGTGCGGAGCCAAGCTTAAGTAGGGTTGTCGCGTTTTGGTGGGAAAAGGTTTTCCAAGTTAGGATACACGACAAAAAAGGAGGAGAGAATAGTTTAGCTGCTGGGTTGTATGTTGAATGGTAGCACTGCGTACGCGTGCGTGCCTGTTGCGTTGATTGCTTCGTAGCCCATCATGACGTTGATGCTGAAGTTCACGTTACTGAACACTTCGCTTTTCAGCACTTTGACTGTCACGTTCTGACCTGAACTTGCAAACGTGCCGTTGAACAGTGTAGCTCTGCCCACGACTTCGTTGCCTACCGTCCAATCTTTGGGCAGCAAAACCCGGATCTGGCCACTGTCAGTATTCAAGATGAGCATGCCCTTAACCTCTGAGACCACGGTTCCCTGAACCGTCGAAAGCGTAGCGTTCTCCAAGAACCTTTCAGTCCATGGAAAACCGTTCGCCCGCCCTTGCGGCATGCACCTGATATGATCAGACAACGTGCAGTTGTTCAAATCGAAGTAGGTCTGCATGTTCTGCATGGCGATCTGCTGTCGCTCATCATAATTAGCCTTCAAAGCGTTCTGTGAGCTTGCGTACACGAAGACGACAGCGCCAAATGCTAAAAGCAGCACTGCAGCTACAGATGCTATCTTCAAGCTTTTTCTCATTTTCACTTCACCATACAGACAGCAGATCATGCGGTTATTAAACCGTTTTTCAGAATTAGACCCAATTCCATCCCTAATCCAAACATATGAGGATGCATTAGCACGCGGAATGTTTTACGTGTTTACGATTAGGGCCCACAGCTGAAGAATAGCAAGCGTTTCCCAGAATTTCTTATACTGAAATCAACATGAAAACTTGATATAGATCGAGTTCTTGTTACTGTTTAGGCTTGTTCAATTTTTCTTGTTTGCTTCTGCTTTTGTGCATTTCTAGGTAGTCTTTTCCGTAGGGGAAGCACCATTCATAGTATTTTTGGCATGGGAACTCTTCACAGTCGCGCATACAATAGGCAACACCACGCTTAACAGCACAATCCAAAACCAAGCACAGAACGCCTTTGCCGCCCCAGCGAGTCCTAACCTTCTCCTTCGCTATCTCCTCAACCCCAGAACTGCACACACAACCCAACTTCTTGTGAAGCTCGCAAACATCACAGCAAATCCCGCAAGCAGCCAGATGCTCTAACGCAGGGCTCACCTACCTTAGCATGGGCATCTTGACGCTTTTTTCTTTCGCCATTTTTTGTGCTTTTTCGTATCCCGCGTCCGCATGCCTCACCACGGCTGTTCCAGGATCGGTCGTTAAAACAGTCACTATCCGCTTTTCCGCTTCTTTTGTTCCATCCGCCACCAAGCACATGCCCGCATGAATACTGTAACCTATGCCCACTCCTCCGCCATGATGCACACTAACCCACGTAGCCCCACCAACCGCATTAACCAAAGCATTCAGAATCGGCCAATCAGCTATGGCATCGCTTCCATCCTTCATGCCCTCAGTCTCTCTGTTCGGGGAAGCCACGCTGCCTCCGTCCAAATGATCCCTGCCAATCCAAATAGGCCCACTAAGCTCACCACTACCAACCATATCGTTAATAATCTTCCCAAACCTTGCACGCTCACCATAACCCAACCAACAAACCCTAGCAGGCAAACCCTGAAACTTCACCTGTTCTTTGGCTTTGCGTATCCACCTGCACAACCCAACATCATAACTAAACTCCTTCAAAACCACATCATCAAGCCTGTAAATGTCCTCCTTACTCCCCACCAAACTGGTCCATCTGAACGGACCCTTTCCCTCACAGAACAAAGGCCGCACATAAGCCTGCACAAACCCAGGATAAGCAAAAGCCTCCTTGAACCCAGCATCAAGTGCCTGTTGCCTGAGGTTGTTGCCATAATCAAACACGACCGCTCCTTTCCGCATGAACCCAACCATCGCCTCTACATGCTTCCTCATGCTCTTCATCGAATGCTCAACATACTTCTTTGGGTCTCTCTTCCTAAGCTCATCCGCTTCTTCCTTGCTGAACCCAGCAGGATAATAACCAACTAACGGGTCATGCGCACTCGTCTGATCCGTAACCACGTCAGGAATCACTCCTCTCTTCAGAAGTTCGGGATGCACTTCAGCCGCATTACCAAGCAACCCAACACTCAACGGCTTACCCTTCTGCTTAGCGTCTAAAGCCATCCTTAACGCTTCATCCAGCCTATCCGTCCAATCATCCAAATACCCGTGCTTCAGCCTACGCTCAATCGCCCAACTGCTAACCTCAACAACAAGCGCAACACCCTCATTCATCGTAACAGCCAAAGGCTGAGCCCCACCCATCTCCCCCAAACCCGCCGTCAAAACCAGCCTACCCTTCAAACTACCGCCAAAATGCTGCTTGGCGACAGCTGCGAGCGTTTCATAAGTGCCCTGCAGAATCCCCTGCGTCCCAATATAAGCCCAACTGCCAGCCGTCATCTGCCCATACATAATCAACCCCTTCTGCTCCAACTCCAAAAAATACTCCCAAGTCGCCCACTTCGGAACCAGTAAAGCATTGGCAATCAAAACCCTCGGAGCCCACTCATGCGTCTTAAAAACAGCCACGGGCTTCCCACTCTGAACCAGCAATGTCTCGTCAGGCTTCAAATCAACGAGCGTCTCAACAATCTTGTCAAAACACTCCCAATTCCGCGCAGCCTTCCCCGTTCCACCATAGATAATCAAATGCTCAGGATCCTTAGCCACCTCAGGATCCAAAACATGACAAAGCATCCGCAAAACACCCTCAATCTGCCAATTCTTACAATGCAACTCAGGCCCAGTCAAAGCTCTGACTGGACGCTCAACTTTGAACTTAGCCAAAGCCAGCTCACCACAAGCCAAAAAATAGCATTGACACGCTTTAATTCTTTTACCCCGAACCCGCCACGTTTTTAAACAAGCCTAACAAATAGGCCCAACAGGATGAGGAACAGAACATGAAAGGAGTAGGAGCAATAATCTTCCTAACTGTCTTCTTCGCAACACTACTAGCCACGCTTGCCTATTCAAGCATGCCACCCGGACCTTCGCTTTACGACTTACTAGGCGTCCCAACAACGGACTACCCAGTGCTAGGCATTCAAGCAACAACTCTAGTCATCGCCATATTCAACGGAGTCTTCTACGGCATAATCGCATGGCTAGCCTACACGGTGCTGAACAAAACAGGAATAATCAAAGCTTAAGCTTCCTTCATTTCTACTTTTCTAAATGAACGATCTCGCTCGGACTAGCCTCTTTATCAACCACAATCCTGCCATTCTTAACAACCTTATCAACCAAATTCACGCCAAAATGATAACCCAAAAACTTGTGATTCGGCACATCCAAAACAACAATATCCGCCTTCTTACCAACCTCCAAACTCCCAACATCACTCGCCTTGCCCAACGCCCAAGCACCATTAATCGTAGCCGCCGTTAAGGCTTCGGCAGGAGTCAAACGCATAAAATGACAAGCAAAAGCAACAACCAACTGCATGTTTTCAGCCAAGCAGTTCGGATTGTAATCCGTGCCCAAAGCCACAGGAACCCCACTGTCAATCATCAACCGAGCATCAGCAAACCGACCCATCATCAAACTGAAAGCAGCCGCAGGAAGCAGAACCGCGACCACATCCCTATCGCCCATCGCTTTGATGCCTTCAAGAGAAGAAAAAAGCAAATGCTCAGCCGAAACAGCCCCTACATCAGCCGCAAGCTCCGCACCGCCCTGCATGCTCATCTCATCAGCATGAACCTTACCCCTCAAACCACGACCCTTAGCCGCGATCAAGATACGCCTAGACTGTTCTAGGCTGAACACGCCTCTTTCGCAGAAAACGTCACAGAACTCCGCCAACACCGAAGCAGCAACCTTAGGCAACATCTCATCAACCAACAAACTGACATAGCCCTGCGTGTTGCCCTTATACTCAGGCGGCACCGCATGCGCGCCTAGAAAAGTGGAAATCACATCAACAGTGTGCAACTGATTCACGCGTCGCGTAGCCTCCAGAATCTTCAGCTCATCCTTCGTGGTCAAACCATAACCACTCTTGGCTTCAACCGTCGTCGTCCCATGCTCCAACATAACATCAAGCGTCTTAATCCCGATATCAACGAGCTTATCGATACTTGCTTTCCGCGTTTCTCTGACCGTCTTCAGAATCCCGCCGCCCGCGCCCAAGATCTCAAGATAGGAGGCACCTTCAACACGCATCTGAAACTCATCCTCACGCGAACCCGCAAAAACAAGATGCGTATGCGAATCAACAAACCCAGGCAAAACCGTCTTCCCATTAGCACTAACTATATTCTCAGCCCTGAACAGCTTCGTAACCTCAGGAGTCTTTCCAACCGCAACGATCCGCCCATCCTTAACAGCTAAGCAACCATCACGAACTATCCCGAGCTCACGCATTTGCTTACCAGAGCGCGGCTTCTGGTTCTCGCCAGCCAGCGTGACTAGCTCACCAGCATTCACAATAAGCAAATCAACGCTTTCTCTGCTCCCCTGCCTACCCCGCTTCTGAGCTGCAGCCATTCTCTAAACCACTTGGTATTCTTCGCCCTTCGCGAGCGCCACAACCTTGATGCTCGAATTGGCTTCCACCTTCCTCTTGAACTCGTCAGGTTTCGTATCCCAACGATGCATCGGAACAACGACCAGAGGATTGATCGCAAGCGCAGCTTCAGCCGCCTCAGCATTATCCATCGTGTACGTGCCTCCGCTTGGAAGCAAAGCCACGTCAACATGCCCAAGCTGCTTCATTTCAGGAATGAAATCCGTGTCGCCAGCATGATAAACAATCTTGCCCAAAGCAGTTATCAGATAGCCAACGCCGAACCCCTTCGGATGAAACGGGTTTCCAGGTGACTTGAAACGCTTAACGTTGTAGGCTTCCACAGCCCTAACCTTGACCTTGCCTACAGTTGCCTCTTCGCCAGCTTTCAATGTCTTAACCGTTCCCTTGATCTTTTTAGCGCAGTCCTCAGGAGCGAATACTACCGTATCCGCAGTGCGAACACTCTTAATCTTGGCTACGCTGCAGTGGTCACCATGAGAATGCGTGACTAGAATCAAGTCCGCCTTTTCAGAGTATTTGCCACTGTAGGGATCAGTGTAGATGATCTTGCCTTCGACACTGATCTGAAAGCTGGCGTGACCCAGCCACTTTATCGTAAAGCTCATTCTGGAACACCTCCTCTCTCAATAGCGTTCTGCACAGCTATCTCTAATACGCGGTCTTCACTTAAATTATCAACCTTCAAATAATAATTGGCAGTATCAATCAACGCCTTCAAAGGAGCCAAACCACAAAACTCCGAACCAACAACCGGAACATTATAACGTGCACACTCCACCTTCAGCGTCTCAAAAACGCGGTAAAGCGGCGTCTTCTCAAAGTCATTAATACTCATACCAATCTGACAGATGTTTCTCTCAGGAATGAAAGCAGCCATAGCCTTAACATTAGTAAAACCACCTTTGTGCCCATGCAAAGCCTTAGCAATCTTCTTAGCCACCTTCAGATCAGACGTCCCAATGTTCACGTTGAAACCAGCCATGGTCTTCCGAGCACCTGCAATCGCCGCACCAAAAGTGGCAATAAACTTGGCTGGGCCAAAATCGGGCTTCCGCTCAGGCTTGACTATATGCTCGGCCAGCTTCTCATATTCTCCTTCTCGGATCCAGTCTAAGTCGCCTCGAGTCGCGTTCTGGGCCGCCAAGCCATAAAGATAAACAGGCACACCACACTTGTCCGCCAAAGCTCTGGCAAACTTCCTCGCAAGCTCAACACATTTTTCCAAGGTAACGTTCTTGATCGGTATGAAGGGCACGACATCAACTGCTCCCAGACGCGGGTGCTGACCCTTATGCTTCCGCATGTCAATCAACTCCGCAGCCTTGGCTCCAGCGTTTACTGCAGCCTCAACAACCGATTTCTCATCACCAACGAACGAAATCACGAGCCGATTGTAATAGTCATCATACGTGCAGTCAAGCAGAAACGCATTCCGAGTCTTCTTGACCTCGTTCAAAATTTGCTCCACAATCTTCGGGTCAGAAGTGCTGAAGTTAGGCACGCACTCAACAATCTCCAATAAGCTCACCCACCAGTCTAAACTAACCTACAGCACAAGGTAATTAAGATTACCAATGGAAGCAATCAAAAAAATTATATACTTTGCATGTAGAAGATGAGAGGTTGTTGAGGAATCATTATGAGAAAAAAAATAATCGCTGCGCTATCTCTTTTGTCGCTTTCACTGGCCACGTTAGCTTTCTTGGCACCCCGAGTTGTAGCTGCAGACAGCGTTCCGTTCCGCTGGATCGAACCAGCATTCGTCGGCGAAGACCCGTCGCTTGACTATGACACCATCGTTGGATACGTGGAAGGAACTAACTGGAACTTCACGATGAGTTGGACGAACTACTACTCTTACAGGATAAACGTGTCAGCAATTCGAGTATACTTCAGCTGGGGCAAGAACTACACGTACACTTACTCTCCGCCTATATCGATTGACAATGGGCAAACCCAGCTGTTCACAGTCTACAATGTAACGCCTCCTGTAGCGGAAACGTCAGAACTGTGGAGACAATCATACTATGTGTATATTCACCATGTCAACAGCACAACTGCTCCATATAGCGAGGTGCCTATGATATCTCCAATCTATGTGCACTTTGGCAGTGATTTCGCCGTGCTCTCTGCTGACCACCTCGAGTGCCTAAAAATGTGGGCAAAGCTCTACGGTAAGATAAGTACCGATAGCGTAATGCTAACACAGAGCACTCAATACGTGTCCGCGTCCAGCATAACTGCAGTCCAAGTACTGATGGAGAAAGCGGCCATGGAGTTCGATCTAGGCTTGAGCATATTGGAAGCTGGTGTTTTCGGTCAAGCCAAAACTCACTTTGACAACGCGAACAGCATGTACACTGAAGCCTTGAACACGTGGGACACGAGAGGAACAGCGATGGAAGACGCAGAACTGAACAGCACGAACGCATACACCGCCTACTACAATGCCCAAGCAGACGCCGTCAAAACGGCAGCAAACGCCTCTCTGGTGAACGCTTACGGGTGGCTACTCTTTGGCCTAGGCTGGGTGTTCTTAGGCATTGGGGTAATAATCTACGGAATGAAGAGACCCAAACCTCCACCTGCGCCGACCCAATAAAAAACAACCAATCCCCTTTTTTTAAACTTATAAACTCCTAGCAGACTCTCTAGCAAGAGGAAAAACCGTGGCTTCAGAACGCGAGTTCGAAATTCCAACTTGGAACCAAATCTATGATATGCTTTTGAACCTAGCCCAGAAAATCCGCAGAAGCAAGTTCAAACCAGACATACTCGTCGGAGTTTCCCGCGGAGGCTGGCCTCCTGCGCGCGTTCTTTCAGACTTGCTGGATAACCCTAACCTCGCCAACGTGAGAGCCGAATTCTATGTAGGAGTCGCGGAAACAAAAACCGAAGCCACCCTGACGCAACCCGTCTCAGCGTCAGTCAAAGGCAAGAAAGTGCTTATCGTGGACGAAGTTGCAGATACGGGCAAGAGCCTGAAACTCGTAAAAGACCACATAGTCGAACAAGGCGCCACAGAAGTCAAAATAGCCACGGTCTACTATAAGCCATGGAGCATCATCAAACCAGACTATTATGAAGGGGAGACAAGGCTCTGGATAGTCTTCCCGTGGGAGATCAAGGAAACTATGCGAAAAATCATCAAGAAATGCAGGAAAGAGGGAAAATCGATAGATGAAGAGACGGCGAAGCTTGTCCGAGCGGGCATATCTGCACGGCTCGTCAACAGATTCTTGAAAGAGATTCTTGAGGAAGAGAATTGCTGATACCTGTTGAAGAATATCAAAGGGCCGTTGTGATAGCAGGCTTCAAGAACGTGATAATCAACAACACTGACAAGTTCTTAGAACTAATCGCCAAAGCAAAACAACAAGACGTGGAAATCCAAGCTTTCAACGCAGAACTTGTTGCCACTTGGCAACACCTGTACTTTGCAGTTCTAAATGCATTGAAAGCGTTCAAGAACGAGGAGAACATTTCAAAGAATCTAGCCATGGAAACCTTGCTCTACGCTTCAGCGCAACATCAGATTCGAAAAGCCACAGAAATCCTCGGGGTCAGACCAGATACGCCAAGAATAGCAATTTTGATAATTGGAGAAAAGCCCGAAACTGTAAAATCAGCTCTTATGACGATTTCGAATCAACTAAGGCGCAAGAATGATGAAACCGTTCTCGAGTTAACAAGAGAAAAAGCAGCGAACCTTCAAACCCTCTTTGGGATTTCGGATAATGAGCTGAAAACGGTTGCAAAAGGACAGAGACTGGACGAGGCTTTAGTCGATCTTATCATTGAACGAATGGCGCTTCTGGCTACTGAACGCTAGCTCAGAGCATTTTTTCCTTCAAAACGGACAGAATGTCGTTGGGTTTTATCAGGGAAATTCCAGTTAACTTGCCGATAACTTGAATCAGCAGGATCTTGTCAGGCTTTTTCAAGTCAGCTTTCCTTTTGATACTCGAAGCTGCAATTTCAATAATCTCGTTCGTGTGCAGTGTAGTGAAACGTTTCTCAACGGTAACGCGGAAAGCTTCGTTTTCAGATATTCTTGCCCCAAGCTCCTTGGTCACACCTTCAATCTCCCTCAAATCTGTGCGAACGATCTTCTCGATCGGTATCACTCTGAGCAAGTAACGAAACTCGTACGGACGCTCAAGCAATATCTCGCGCAGTCGTTTCACTGCCTCAATCGGATCTAGAACCGTTTTTGCCGTAATCAAGCCAGCAACGCCGCTTTTCTCCACCACTGCGGCAGAATCACCTGCCTGTTCAAGCAGATAGCGTAGTTCGGAGCACGCGTTTCGCTCGATCCTTCGATACGTAGTGGCTACGAGATTGAAATCCCTAAGCACAATTTCACCCGTCGCCTGTAGGCATGTCTGATTCTCTTCTGTTTTTCTGTTTGTTTGATTCAAAGTTTTTAAAACTGGTGATAGGGTCAGTGCAGGTTAGTGGCTTTGTCACAGCTTTTGGCTCTTAGCCGTCGCCTCACATCATCCCACTCTCAATATCTCCACGCAGGGATTTATCTATTTTGATGAGCCTTTTGAGACATTAGGCTTAAATTCAGGCTGGACTGGTTGAAATTATCCAGATTCGTGGGAGGAAACATCGTATTGACTCAGAATCGAAAACCAGTCATTGTCGCTCACGGCGGCGCTGGAACTTGGCAACCTGAACGTAGCCAACTTGGACTTGACGGAGTGAAGAGATCGGCGCAAACTGGCTTTGACATCCTAAGGAATAGCAGAAATGCTGTGGACGCTGTTATGGAAGCCGTTGCAGTCATGGAAGATGACGGTGCTTTCAATGCAGGTTACGGTTCAAGTCTTAACATTGACAAGAAGGTAGAGATGGAAGCCTCAATAATGGATGGAAAAACGTTGCAGGCAGGTGCCGCGGGGCTTCTAGCTGACATTAGAAATCCCGTTCGTCTGGCAAGAATTGTCATGGAAAAGACAGACCATGTCTTTCTCGCGGGCGAGGGCGCTGAGAGACTTGCCAAACTCTACAATCTTGAAAGAAAAAACCCCATCACAGAGCTTAGATTGAAGTATCATGAACAGCAGAAAAAAGCCTTGCTCAAAGGAAAATCTGAACTGCCAAGGCTAGCTACCCTAGTCAAGAATCATCCAGAACTGTTTGATCTTGATACGGTGGGCGCAGTTGCACTAGACAAAGAAGGAAACGTTGCGGCTGCAACGTCTACTGGGGGCTTCTCATTGAAACTTCCTGGAAGGATTGGAGACTCGCCATTGATTGGTTGTGGTAATTATGCGGATAATCAGAGCGGGGCATGTTCGGCCACAGGCTTTGGCGAGATAGCGATACGGCTTGTCTTGGCGAAGACAGTCTGTACGTACGTGGAAAGTGGGAAGCCGGCAGAAGAGGCTGTTGAGCAGGCAATAGGGCTCGTGAACAGGAGAATGTCTGCCACCTACCACTCGATGGGATTGATCGCAGTTGATGCTCATGGAAGAATCGGTGCAGCGCACAACTCGCCGAACTTGTGTTGGGCTTACATAACACCTGAAATGAAGGAGCCAACAGCTTCGCTGATAGCGAAAATTGTGAAATAAATCTTCTTATACGTCTTTTTCCATCATGCGCCGGTTTTTTATTCTCGACAACTGACGTACAAGAAGACTTAAAGCGTTCTCAAGTGGTTTCAGTATCCAACCAAAAACTAGGGAGGCGCATCAAGAGTGAGAGATGAGGAAGAAGAATGGGAAGAAGAGGACTGGGACGAAGAAGATTGGGAAGACGAGGAAATGTAAGAGTCTAAGTGCTTTATGCACTTTTTGCGTTTTTTCTTTGGTCCAACGTTGTCAACAAATTTCCGCGTTGTTTTGGGCTTCATGTTTATAACTGCCTATTATGACCAATTCATTAACGGGTCAAACATGACAAGAGTCGCAGTCTTGGACGCTGACAGGTGCAAGCCGAAACGCTGCAATAGAGTATGCCACCGTTTTTGCCCCATAGTGCGAAGCCGCATAGAAGCTATAAGGTTCGAAAACGACAAGCCCGTTATCGTTGAATCTCTTTGCACTGGTTGCGGAATATGCGTGAAGAAATGTCCCTTCAGCGCTATCTCTATTGTCAACCTGCCGGACGAGTTGGACAAGGATTGCAGCCACCGTTTTGGGCAGAATACTTTCAAACTTTTCAGGCTTCCAACACCGTCACCAAGCACGGTTCTGGGATTGCTGGGACAGAACGGAATAGGCAAAACAACCACGCTGAAGATACTTTCCGGCGATTTCAGACTAAACCTTGGAAACTATGAAGAACCGCCTAATTGGAAGGAGATCATACAGCATTTCAGAGGCTCAACGCTTCAAGACTATTTTCAGAGAATGAGTGAAGGCAAGCTTCGAATCTCGCATAAACCGCAGTATGTTGACAAAATTCCGCGAGTCGTTTCCGGGAACGTTGGAGAACTGCTTGAAAAAACCGATGAAAGGAAAAAGCTTGACGAGATTGCCGAACAGCTTGAACTCAAGCCGCTTTGGAAGCGTCCTCTTGAGGTTCTAAGTGGAGGCGAATTGCAGCGTGTAGCAGTAGCTGCTGCTTTGTGCCGTCAAGCGGATGTCTATCTTTTTGACGAGCCATCAAGCTACCTAGACGTAAGGCAAAGGCTTCAAGTGGCCAGGACCATAAGAAGCCTGAAAAATGAACAGAAAACGATTATTATAGCAGAGCATGACCTTGCAATAATAGATTATCTTTCCGATCAGATCTGCATCTTTTATGGTGAACCAGGCGTTTATGGTGTCGTCTCAAACGTTCACGGAGTCCGAACTGGCATAAACATTTACTTGCAGGGTTACATTCCAGACGAAAATGTTCGATTTAGAAAAGAAGCAATAATTTTCCATGAAAAGCCGCCAGCGATAGGCGCAGGTGGCGGCGAAGTCCTGCTTCAATGGGAGCAGATTGAAAAGACGTTTAAAGGGTTTAAGCTCGTTGCCCGCGGCGGAGAAATCAAGAGGGGAGAAATAGTGGGGATTCTTGGTGCGAATGGCATAGGCAAGACAACTTTTGTGAAGATTCTGGCTGGGCTTGAAGAGGCTGATGGCGGAAGGAAGTTCGGCGAATTGAAAGTCAGCTATAAACCGCAATACATTTCAGCAGAATATGAGGGCACTGTTCAGATATTGCTGATGAGCGTTGCTAAAGAGAACTTCTCCTCAAGCTGGTACAAGACCGAAATCCTTCAGCCTTTGAAGATACACTCGCTCATGGATAGAAACGTGACCGAACTTAGCGGTGGAGAACTGCAGAAGGTCGCGATTGCCGCATGCCTATCTCGTGAAGCCGATCTTTTCTTGCTCGATGAACCTAGTGCTTATTTGGACGTTGAGGAGAGGTTGAACATGGCACGTACCCTTCGAAGGGTGGTTGAAAATCACAATGTTACCGCTTTTGTGGTGGAGCATGATGTTACTACGCAGGACTTCATGGCTGATCATCTAATGGTCTTTAGTGGAGAACCTGGAGTAAGGGGCGTAGCGTACCAGCCTACAAGCTTAAGGAAAGGAATGAACATGTTTCTGAAAGAGATGCAGGTGACTTTCCGAAGAGACCCAGCCACCAAAAGACCGAGAGTTAACAAAGAAGACTCAAAGCTTGACAAATTCCAGAAGCAAATGGGTGAATACTATTACGTGCGTACGCTGCGAAAAGCAGGCAGCAAGGAATGATTATGATCAAGTTAAGCGGAAGAGAAAAGATTCTGCTTGAAACGGCTTTAAGAGCTGTCGATAAAGCCTACGTTTTGTGGGGCTTCCAAGTAGGAGCTGCCGTTCTTGCTGAAGATGGCAAGATCTATGAAGGCTGTAATGTGGAGAGTTGGGTTTCTGGTTTGGGTGTTTGTGCCGAAAGAAACGCTGTTAATCATGCTGTTTCGCATGGCAATCGTAGGATTATGGAAATAGCCGTAGTGATGGATGCAGATAGTCAAAACGATCCGAAACCGTGTGGCGCATGCTTGCAGTACATTTACGATTTCGCGGAAAACCCCAACATTAAAATCGTTATGGCAAAAGTGAAGGATGGCAAGATTCTGTCTGAGACTGTTCAAGCAGAAACTCTCAGGGCTATGCTGCCCTTCCCCTACAGAAAATAGGTGTTTAAGGCAATGCTGCTAGAATTGCGTCTTTTACTCAAGCTTTGAAGTCTGGTTTTCAGCACACCATTACTTGAGAACGAAGGGTTTCTCAGTTTGCCAGCATCATCGGCAGCATATTCCGCATGAATCGAGGCATTGATTGAACTGCTGAAACAAATTTTTGGAAAAAGATAAATGATTCTCTCATATTATTTTCCAAGCATGCCAAGAGGAATCATTTCAGTTTGTATCATTTTCTTGTTCTTAGGGCTTCTCAGATTGAATTTTAACTCTGTGAACGGGAGCAACGGATCAGTGATTCATGTTCCCGGTGATTATCCTCGTATTGGGTGGGCTGTGGGTAATGCAACTGATGGTGATACTATTCTTGTAGCGCCTGGCGTCTATCAGGAGAATGTTGTTGTTAATAAATCCCTGAGGATAGTAGGCGAGGCAATGAATGCCACAGTGGTTGATGGAGGTGGCTATGATTGGCAGAGAATAACAACGTGCTTCCTTATACTCTCAGCTAATGTTTCAATAGAAAACCTCACCATCCAAGATGCCTATTATGGCATATATGTGGAAGATGCCGAAAACGCTACCATTCAGAGCAACATTGTAGTTCTTAGCTTTTATGGAATCTTTCTCGAAGGCAGCTGCTATGCAACAATCCAAAACAACATCGCAACGAACAATAGCTTCGGAGTGTTGCTCCATTATTGCGCGAATTGCAGTGTCAACAACAATACAGCAACCGACAATTACGGTGGGGAGCCAGACCTGAGAATAGGTGGGGCAATATATCTGATAGGATCAGATAATAATACGATCGCAGACAATTATGCAACCAGGAACCTGCAAGCTATATTTTTAGACCGCTCCAACAACAACAACGTAATTCAAAATAGAATGATCAACAACAAGGAACCAGTCTATGGCTTGGGACTTGGACTTGATGTAAGTGATTCTGACGGAAACATTGTTGCAAATAACACGATAGTCAATCAAGGCATAGTCGTGAGCACTCAATCAAGCTATAATATAGTAAAAGACAATCTTATACTGAATGGACGCGGAATAGGTGCTGGCGACGACAGTCGCTACAACATATTCTTCAGAAACGTCATATCAGGCAATGAAGCGGGCATCCACATAGAATCAGCTCAGGAATTCTTCATCGGCAACCTAATCAAGAACAACACTGTTGGAATTGCCATTCATTACAGCAACAGCAGCACCTTCTACCACAACATCCTGATCAACAACACTGAGCATGCCCCGAAGGACGTATACACCAACGTAAATATCTGGGACAACGGTCATGAAGGCAACTACTGGAGCAACTACACTGGTATGGATTCTGATCAAGACGGAATTGGAGACGCACCTCATGAACTGTATGAGCTTAACGAGGACAGATATCCACTAATCGCGCCCATAAGCATTTTTGACGCTGGAACATGGAACAACGCAGAACAACAAATCAATGTAATCAGCAACTCAACCATAACAAACTTTCAACTAAACACGACGCAGGCAAAAATCAGCTTCAACGCTACTGGTGAAACTCCAGCCGTAGGCTTCTGCAGAATAACCATACCCAACATAATAATCCAGCAAATGTGGAACGACAACTACACAATCCTCATCGACAACAAAGAACCCATCTACACGAAAAACTGGACAGACACAACAAACACCTACATATATATAATATACCAACACTCACAACACGAAATAGTAATAATACCCGAATACCCACTAAACACTTTGCTAACACTCCTAACCCTCAGCACCCTATTCGTCATCTTCTCCAAAAAGAGGCTAAAACACTAAAAGCGGTTCTTCTTCTTTCACACATCAATACAAGTCCGCTAACAAAGCATTTCAACGAGTCTACAACAACAAAGAACGAGGTAATTGGTGTTTTCTGCTCGGACGGCGTAGTTAAATTAAAGAATGAGCAGAGCATATCGTAAGAGCGGTTCACGGTAATGGGGATGGAGGAGGCTCAATTGGCTCAAACGACATTCGAAGAAATCAGCGCCGCCGACTTCTTCTATAGGAACAGAGACATAGCAGGCTTCACAAACCCATCCCGAGCCATATTCGCAGCCATAAGAGAGCTTGTCGAAAACTCGTTGGACGCGGCGGAAAGCCTCAAAATCCCCCCAGAAGTCTATATCAGACTCTCATATGAAGGGGAAGCCACACCTGAGACCCAGATTTTCAAGTTGAGGGTTGAAGACAACGGTATAGGAATTCAGCCACGTCACATCCCCTCAGCCTTCGGACAGGTGCTCTTTGGATCAAAATACAAGCTGAAGCAGCAGAGAGGCACGTTTGGCTTAGGCGGAAAAATGGCAATTTTATACGGGCAAATCACAACGCATCAGCCAGCCACTATAACGTCAAGCACGGGCATGGTGAAGATCTACGAGTACAAGCTTATGATTGACATCCAAAAGAACCGCCCAATCATACTGGATAGAAAAGTGTTGATAAACAAGGAACAGTGGCGCGGAACAGTCGTCGAGTTCAGTCTTGAAGGCGATTACCTTCGGGCCATGCCGAAGATCCTGGACTATTTCAAGCAGACGGCCATGGTGAACCCGTACGCAAACTTGACTTTCGTGGATCCGAAAGGTAGGCTTTACAAGTTCATTCGTGTCACGAAGGACATGCCCACTCCGCCGAAGGAGACTAAGCCTCACCCCTATGGTGTGGACGTGGAGCTTCTTCAGAGGCTCATTCAAGTAACGCCGCACAAGACTATGCTAGAGTTTCTTAGGGAGCATTTTCACAGGGTCGGCGAGATTACTGCGCAGAAGTTTCTGGAATTCAGCAGCCTAAGCCCGTCTAAGAGTCCGAAGAGGCTTTCGCATGAGGAGATTGTTAGGTTAATGCACATGCTCAAGAAGTTCAAGGACTTTTTGCCACCTGACGCAAGCTGTCTTTCACCGTTAGGTGAAGACTTGTTGAGGGCTGGGATTCTGAAGGAGTTGAAACCTGAGCTTGCTGTCGTCCATCAACGGAAGCCCGCAACATATGCGGGGCACCCGTTCATTGTCGAGGTAGGCATTGCCTATGGCGGAGAAATCCCGAAAAGAGGCAGCTTCATGCTTTATCGTTTTGCCAACCGAATTCCACTCTTGTATGATGAGGCGAGCGATATCTCAATGAGGGTTATAACAGCGATGAACTGGAGAAGATATAGAGTCACGCCTGACATGCCTATTGCTATCCTTGTGCATATTTGTAGCACGAAAGTGCCTTACAAGACGGTTGGAAAAGAATTCATCGCTGATAGGCCAGAAGTCAGGAAAGAAATAGCCAACGGGCTGAGGGAAGTTGCACGTCAAATCCAGCTTTTTATGTCGAAGAGAGAGCACGTAGATAAGGAGAGGAAACGGCTTGGAATTTTCAGCAAGTATCTGCCCAAAATAGCGCAGTTTTCGACAAAGCTTGCGGGTAAAGAAAGGCCGCCAGACATAGAAAAACTCTTGGCGAGTGTGAGGAAACATGGAGCAGAAGAAGCATAGTAGCAGTATATTGGAAAGAAAGAAGGAAGTTTTGGCGAGTCTAGGAGATCTTGGAGTTAATGTTTATGACCAGATTGACAGTGGGCATTTTCCAGCAATAGACATGCCCAGCCGGTCAACGGAAAACATTGCCTACGACCAGCAGCTTAGACAGTTCATCCTTGGCGACAGAAGGGTTCGCAGAAGCGCCCGAAACATTCGCCATCTAAAGCCTTTCACGCAGCTTGTCTGGGCTGCCTTCTTCTCGAACGAGCTGTCTTCACAACGCAAAACATCAACCCTCAGAGATGTCTACTATTCCGCACAAGCCTATGAGATGACGTTCAAGGATCAGCAGGAATCAAACAACATCATAACGGACTTGGAGACAG
This sequence comes from Bathyarchaeia archaeon, assembly GCA_041500425.1. Lineage (GTDB taxonomy): Archaea > Thermoproteota > Bathyarchaeia > Bathyarchaeales > Bathycorpusculaceae > JBGQME01. The sequence goes on from JBGQME010000009.1 coordinate 64,963, forward strand.
TCTTAGGATTGTCCAGAGAGGACTTCAACATTTTCCCTGAAGAACGCTCAGCCATCTTCGGTGACCTGACGATAGAATACACTGTGCCCGGTTATGAAGGAAAGACTCTGAATCTGGATTCTCATCCTGACGGTGTTATGATCGGGCCAGCTTTGACTTCATCCGAGTTTGTGAAAACTACGGCAGACAAGGTCATAGCCATAGAGAAAGGCGGCTTGTTCACGCGGTTCATAGAAGAAAACGTTCATAGGAAGCATAATGCTCTGCTCGTTTTGACAGCAGGACAGGCACCACGGGCGACTAGGCATTTCATAAGACGATTAAGCGAAGAGCTTAAGCTGCCTGTTTACATTTTCACTGATGGCGATCCGTGGGGAATGCACATAGCAATGGTGATAATCTCGGGTTCGGCAAATGCTGCACATTTAAGAGAGTTGAACACGCCTGATGCCAAATGGAGCGGGGTTTGGGCGACGGACATCGTAAACTACAAGCTGCCAACAGACCCGCTGGACGAGGTGGACATGAAGAGACTTAACGAACTCCAGAGAGACCCGCGCTATGTCGACCCCTTGTGGCGCAGGGAGATCAAGACTTTCATGAAGATCAGGCGCAAGGCGGAGCAAGAGGCCTTCAGCAGATACGGCTTAACATATATCGTTGATGAGTATTTGCCTGCCAAACTCGAAGAGACAAAGCAGAATATGGGAAATTTAAAATAACCGTTTAACATGTTATGTAGAAAGCGCATTGAAAAGGGGAAGAACCATACATGAGTGAAGAAGCTGGTTTCGGATTAGGCTTTACTGAAAAAATGCTCGGTTTAGTAATCCTCCTTGCTGGCAGCGTAGCCGCATACTATACATATGCCAGTGCCCAAGCATTAGGGGGTTTTGAAGGATTTTTCGGGTTTCTAAGCATCATCCTGATTGTTTTAGGGCTTGTGTTGATAACCGCAAAAACTGAAGGATAACTTGTGGGATTGCCCGCGAAATTGGAGCAAGAGAATAGGCTCATTCTCTTCTTTCGACAACGATTCTGCAATTTGTCGCCAAGGCAGCTATCACGCCCAAAGCGGCAAGCCACGGAGCAATAACAGCACCAATAACGCCAACAGTAGCGGGTATCTCAAGCAAAACCTTCCCCTTCTCATCCTTAACAATTATCCTAGTTACATTTCCTTCATGAAGTAACTCCTTAACTCTTGCAATGAGGTCATCAGCGGAAACCGAGAACTCTTCTGTAACTACCTTTGTGACTGAAGCTCCACAAGCATAGCAGAACTTGTCTCCTTCTTTCAGCTTTGCTCCACATTTTGGGCAATGCGACATGGCTGATTTCACCTTTCAAACACTGTTTTGCCACAATCTAAAAAAGGTTGCGAATAGCGTGGCTGAGTGTTTATTAAGGTAAGACCTTATTAACTGTGAAATGCGACATTCAATAAATGATTCGTCTAACCCTGCCAAAGGAGAATCAGAAAGATGCCCATTCGCCAACCTATCGTATGCGTTCTCGGTCATGTGGACACTGGCAAGACTCTGCTTTTGGACAAGATTCGCAAAACAAGCGTTCAAGCAAGGGAAGCAGGAGGCATCACGCAGCACATAGGTGCAAGCTTCTTTCCGGTTGACACACTCAAACAACTAATTGGACCCGCTCTTTCAAAGCTTAAAGGCGAGATCGAAATCCCAGGCTTGCTCATCGTAGACACACCTGGACATGAGGTTTTCACAAATCTGCGCAAGCGAGGCGGCAGCGTTGCCGACATCGCCATCGTTGTCATCGACGTTTTAAGAGGTTTCGAAGCTCAAACCTACGAGTGCATCGAGATACTGAAAACCCGCAAGACCCCATTTCTCGTAGCTGCAAACAAGGTTGACCGCGTACCGGGCTGGAACTCGTATCCAGACACTCCATTTCTGAAGTCATATCAACTGCAGAACCAGTACGTTAGGCAGGATTTGGACGGCAGGATTTACGATATTATTGGCATCTTCTCGCGTTTAGGATTCAAGACAGACCGCTTCGACTCAATAAGAGACTTTACGAAAACGATAGCCTTAGTACCCACAAGCGCAAAAACAGGCGAAGGCATACCTGAACTGCTAATGGTTCTCGTCGGCTTAGCGCAACAGTATCTGAGGAAGCGTCTGCAAACAACCGAAGGACCCGCGAAAGGCACGGTCTTGGAAGTCAAGGAAGAACCAGGATTGGGCTTGACGCTCAACACCATCATCTATGATGGCGTTCTGGAAAAAGACGATATGATAGTTGTGGGCGGCAGAGAAAAGCCAATTACAACACGCATAAGGGCAATTCTGGTTCCAAAGCCTCTGGACGAAATTAGGGACCCGAGAGACAAGTTCTCCTCAGTGAAGTCGGTCTCAGCAGCAGCTGGGATCAAGATTGTCGCACCTGACTTGGAAGGAGCTTTGGCTGGTGCGCCCCTGTACGCTGTTCCTGAAGGTGAAGATCAAGACAAGTATGCAAAGCTCATCACCGAAGAGATTGGAAAGATCAGAATGGCAACCGACACTAATGGCATTGTTTTGAAGACGGACACGTTGGGTTCATTAGAGGCTATTGCGGAGATTTTGAGACGGAATGAGATACCAATCAGGCTCGCTGATGTTGGAGACATTTCAAAGAGAGACGTTGTAGAAGCGAGCGTCGTGAAGGAAAGTGAGCCATCTTACGGCGCCGTTCTGGCTTTCGGCGTAAAGACTTTACCGGACGCTGAAGAGGAAGCTGAGATTAAGGGCGTCAAGATTTTCCGTGAACGAATAATCTATCAGGTGATCGAGAATTACTTGGCTTGGTACAGAGCTCAGCGTGAACAGACAGCAGAAGAGCAGTTCAAAACGCTCGTAAGGCCTGGAAAGATTCAAGTCTTGCCAGGGTATGTTTTCAGAAGAGCCAAGCCTGCAATCTTCGGAGTTGAGGTTTTAGCTGGACAGATTGCCCCCAGGATTTCACTGTTAAGGATTGAGGATGGAGAGGAAGTCGGCGAGGTTCAGCAGATTCAAGAAAAAGGAAGGGCTTTGTCAAAGGCTGACAAGGGAATGCAAGTAGCCGTTTCCATGGACAAGCCGATCGTTGGGAGGCACATTTTTGAGAAGGACCTTCTGTTTGTGAAAATGCCTGAGGCTCATGCAAAGGCATTGCTGACAACGTTTCTGGATAAGCTTACACTTGAAGAACAGGAGACGTTGAATGAATACGTGCAGTTGATGAGGAAAAAGATTCCCTTCTGGGCAGCTTGACGCGCACGGTCTTTCTGAGCCGAAACTGTTGGTAACCCCGTCTCTGAGGCGCATACCCCCTCCCCATATACTTTGAACTTCTCGGAGTAACTGGGTGGCGAATACAAGGTCATGAATGATCAGTTGCCTCTAAGGTCTGCGTTGCGATATGGAATTTGATGTGCTATTGCCACGGAAGTTTCATCTAGTAGGCCCACCCCTACTTAGTAGGGGCACCCCTACTATCAAAGGATCTATAGTTAAGCTACATTTGCCAGAAGGATAAACGTTCAAGGGGCTCTAGGGTGACCCCACTCACCGTATATACACCTTGAATTTCTGGGTCGACTCCGCAGGTTTAGATTCGCTTCATAAAATGTGGGAATTGCAGTGGCCTTGCTGATGAAATCGATGCCTATTGTTCATCTATGCTTGGCCTGTTTAGTTTTGACTATTCTTTCCATGTTTAGTTCGAAAGCCGCTGTTGGGTTTTCAAGTCTCCATGCGGCTAGTACTTTTGGGCTTATCTCGCCCAAGACTCCAATGTTTGTTCCTCCGACTTCTGCAACCCCCACTCTTCCTTCTATGAAACTTGGATGTTTTGTTTCTTTGATCCTCCATTCTAGACCATGATTCATGAAGAAAGCGTCCAAGTCTGATTTGATCTCGCTGAAGTTTGCTTTAGCGTGTGAAACGACTGCTGCTAGCCAGTTTTCATCTCGCGTGCGGGTTTCTCTTTTCTCATCTAGCAATGTCACTTTGCCCAGTTCAAAGATTCTCTGCGGATACTCGACTGACAAGTTGCAGCTCAAAAACTCCATCAAACTTGGCAACAGCCAATTTCTCAAGCACGTCAGTGTTTGAACCTTCGGATTCGCAATCTCCACTGCACGCTGTTTCTTAAGGTTCATTTTCGTGAACAAGTTTTCAGGGTTGGTCAATGTATAGGTTGAGACTTCTTGGAAACTTAGGCCAACCATTAACTCCCTCGCTACATCCAGCAACCTCTGCTCTGGTCTCAAACTGCCAGTCGTTGGCAGCTTGTGCCACAAAGGCTTGATATTGTTATACCCATAAGCTATGGTAACGTCTTCAACCAAGTCAACTGCATGCATAACGTCAACTCTGTAACAAGGAACACGCACGCTAACGCGGTCTGCATCAAGTATTTCTGCATCATAACCCGCTTTAGGAAGCAACCCGACAATCTGTTTAGCCGTCAACTGCAAACCCGAAACCCTATTCACAAGTTCAACGCTCAAATCCATGCTTCCAGTTTCGAAACTCGGCGTAATCTCTGGAACTTTCTCCTTTGGATAGTGAACTCTGGCCGCGAAGGCTTTTCCGCCACGATCAACCAACGACAACGTAACAATATTCACCGTATTAAGAACAGTCTCATTATTCGTGCCAGTAACCTCAACCAGCATGTTCCTCGTTTGATCGGTTATTCTGCCCAAATCGTTCGAGTTTATGATTGGCGGGAATGAAAGCACCTTTTTCTCCGAATCCAGCAATATCGGGTAAACGGGATGCCTATTCACTATGTGACCATACTCCAAACCTTTCGGATTTCTCTGCAAGATCTCCTTTAGGTTCATCTTCTCCTCGCAACCAAGTGGAACAAAGCTGATCTGCATTGGTTTAACAACCGTATAACTGAGTGGAGGCTTTATCAAATCAAAATCATACAAGCCAATAGAAGTCCGCTGCCTGTTCCGCCCATAAGACTGGTCAAGCTTATCCTGCATATGCATAAGCCCACGAATTATCGCATCACTTAGCCTAACACCCTTGATTATCGAACAACCAATATAGGGACGAATATTCTCAAGCCTTGCATCAACTTGGATGTCCACTATCGGCTTGCCAACATTGTACTCTCTTAGTCCAGTCTCCAGGTCCAAGAACCCCCTCAAAGCCCGAGCCAAGCCTTCAACGTTCCAAACGTCCGGACGACTCGTATCCTTAATCTCGACACTCATCACGTCTGCTTTCTCGTCCCAAAGCTTCACCTCACCCTTCACGAACTCCAAAACCTCATTAACCTTCTCCATATCTCTACGCAATTCTAGGCCAAGCAGTTTTTCGAACTCCCCATACTCAATGTCAATCGTAGGCATCTGCTAAACCACCTCCATCCTCCGAAGCCAATCCAAATCCATTGCGAAAATCTGTCGAATATCATCAATATTCGCCTTCAACATGAACAGCCGATCAATTCCCAAACCCCAAGCAAGAACAGGCACGTCGATGCCCAATGGCGAAGTCACTTCTGGCCTGAATATTCCTGAACCGCCAAACTCGATCCACCCATAACCCTTCTTGTACGCACGAAGCTCCACGCTTGGCTCCGTGAATGGGAAATAGTCTGGCACAAACTTGGCCTTATCTGCTCCAGCAATGTCAATGGCAAACTTCTCCAAAACTCCCAGCAAATCTCGAAGCGTTAAGTTCTTGTCAACCACAATGCCTTCAACTTGATTAAACTCAGTCAAATGCGTCTTATCCAGCACTTCAGGCCTGTAACAGCGTCCAATCGAGAAATACATGCCTGGAATCTCCAGTTCCTTGCTCAGAAGCGTTCTAGCGCTTAGGCACGTTGTATGAGACCTCAGAATCAGACGCTTAGTTTCCTTGACAGAGAAGCCATACCTCCAACCTCTCGAACCAGTTTTCCATCCGTCTTCATGAGTTTTATTCACGTTTGCCAACGCATGCTCGTAAGCGCCTACACTGCCGTACTTCGGTGCTTCCACATAATACGCGCCAGAAGACTCCCGAGCTGGATGCCCCTGAGGCGTATAGAGCGCGTCGAAATTGAAGAAGGACGTTTCAACGACAGTCCCGACCATCTCCTTGAACCCTAAAGCAACAAGCTTCTCCCTAACTTCGTCGAGAAACTGCAAGTAAGGATGCTTCTTGCCCGGCCAAGTGTGAGCCACAGGCGCTTCAATGTTGTACTCTTGAAGCTTGACTTTTCGCCATTTGCCACTAATGACAAGCTCGGGTGTAAGCTGCGTAATCTCGTCCCTGGCCTTCAACCCCTTCTTTAACGCGCCGCGACCTACATCACTAAGCTCGATCATTCTCCTCGTTTTCTCCTCAGCCTCAAGAAGCTTCCTCCCTTTCAAAATCCGAACAGCTTCCTGAAGCTCCCGATCTAATTCCTCAACTGACACTACGTGCCTTTCGCTCAACAGCTTCAACAGCTTCTCATCATTCCCTTCCTCCAGCTTTTCTTGTATTTGCAGGTTTTTTCTTTCAGAATCCAGCACTGCCCATTTCTTTCTTTGAACCCAGCCCAAGGCAATTGGAACAAATTGCTTCTCCAAGCCAGCTTTTCCAGTAACTTCGCCAAGAGAAGCTTTTCCGCCGAGTTTCTTGAGCGCGGCTATCAAACGGCGTTCTGGCAACTCATTCTTTGCATAGTTTCCTCCTTCCCGAGTGAGCTTGGCAAGCGTTTGCTTCTTCTCGGTTGTCTGTATTATCTTCTTCTCTTGAAGCGTTAGGGCCGCGCGCATCACAGCCGCGTCTGGCAACCCACTTGCTTCAATTAGCTGCTCCACTGAAGCCTTTCCGCCAAGTTTCTGCAGTGTGATCAGCATTTTGCGTTCGTGTTCCCTAAGCTCAACCATAACTTTTCCCTTCACGAATAAAGTGACCTGATTTTTGTAATGTAGTTGCTGATGTTTTAATAAAAGTATGCACGTTCCCCGCTAACTCACGTTCAGAACCAATCACTTTCTTTATGGAAATTGGCGGGGCATCACTTCACCAGTCACAATCACAGATGGCTAAACAGTATTTATGGATTATGCCCCAATAGACGTACTCGCTTTCCTAGTTGGCCTTACCGAGTCTATAGCAGTCCACGTTCACGCAGCATTTTCGTAAACTCTTCTTTCGACTGGATGACAGACGCATTAGCGAGTTCAGCCGTTGTCTTCGCAGTCAACTCCATTGCATCTCTATACTTCAATGCCTTGAAGATAGATCCGTCCAGCTTTATCATCCTGCCCATGAACAGCGATTCTAATGATTTCTTGCCCATAGCCATCTCAATCGACAAGTCAAAAGTCGGGATTTCTATGGTGAAATCACCTTTCTTTCTCTGCTCTTCAATCTCAGATGACGGAATATGCTTTCGCTCAACCAGCTCTCCGTCAGCGTAGGTTGAAGAAACCGCGAACGGAACATCCTTGACGATCATCAGGATCTTCCAGCTCATTCCCTTAGCTTTCTCTCGATACGTGGCATTGGCGTTTAGTCTTTTCTTCAATTCCTCTGAAAACTCTGGAGATTCATACTGCAATGACATACTTCTGTCTAGACAGATCCGGAGTATTTGAGAATTATGTTCAAATAAGAATAAATACGCTTTCATGAATTGTATAAGGAGCTAAGCTGCAAAGGATGGCAACTGTTTGACCGATGAGGACAAGAATGAAATGGTAGTGACTCCATGGGAAGTCAGAGGCAAAGTCGATTACGAACGATTGATCCGCGAGTTCGGCACTCAACCTCTAACCGAAGAACTACTGCAGAGACTAGAGAAGTACACGGGAGAGCGCAACCTCCAACTGCGAAGAGAACTCTTCTTCTCGCACCGTGACTTAGACACGGTTCTCGATCTATACGACAAAGGAACAAAGTTTGTTCTATACACGGGACGGGGTCCTTCAGGACCCGTACACATAGGGCACCTTGTCCCGTGGATCTTCACGAAGTATCTTCAAGACAAGTTCAGAGTAAACTTCTATTTCCAGATGACCGATGACGAAAAGTTCCTAGTGGATGATCAAAACAAGCTTGCAGACATGACCAAATTTGGATACGAAAACGCTTTAGACCTAGTTGCTTTGGGGTTCAAGCCCGAAAACACTTTCATAATCTACGACGTACAAGATATAGACCTGCTTTATGACATTGCCTTGGAAGTTGCGAAACGCATAACCTACTCAACCGCAAAAGCCACATTCGGCTTTCAGGAAAGCACGAATCTTGGATGGGTATTCTGGCCGGCCGTCCAAGCCGTACCATGCTTCATCCACAGAAAACTAACAGGCGAAAACGTTCCAGCCCTTATCCCAGCAGCCATAGACCAAGACCCATTCTGGAGAATTACCCGCGACGTAGCCCAAAAACTCGGCTATCACAAACCAGCCCAAATCCACAACCGCTTCCTACCAGGACTCGGAGTGGGCGGAAAAATGAGCGCCTCAGAACCTGAAACCTGCATATTCACAGTTGACACGCCTGAACTTGTGAAACGAAAAGTCTGGAACGCCTTCACAGGAGGAAAGGGAACAGCAGCAGAGCAGAAGAAGACCGGCGCAGACCCAAACATATGCACAATCTTCCAATACCTCCTCTACCTCTTCGAAGAAGATGACAAAGAACTTGCCAACAGAGAAAGAAGCTGCAGAACAGGCGAAATACTGTGCGGCGAATGCAAGAAGGAATTGACAGAAAGAATCAACAAATTCCTCGCCGAGCACCAGAAGAAGCGCGAAAAGGCAAGGGACATAATCGAAGAATTCCACATCAAGCGATAAGGAGCATCACAGAAATGTCCGAAAAAGAAAAAGCCAGTGTCGCTCTTTCTTCATCATTAAGACTTCTTCATCCAATGCACACTGTACTCGTTTCATGCATTGGCAAGACTGGAAAACCCAACATCATAACATTGGCATGGGCAATGCCCACATCAATAAGTCCACCATTGATCGCCATCAGCGTCAAACCAACTAGGCACTCCTATGATCTTATAAGAGCAACAAAAGAATTCGTGGTCAACATTCCAACAGTGGACATACTAAATGCAACATTGCTCTGTGGTAGAAAGAGTGGCAAACAACATGACAAATTCAAAGAGACAGGACTAACGCCCGAACCAGCTAAGAAGGTGAAACCCCCTATAATAAAGGAGTGTGTAGCCCACTTGGAATGCAAGCTCCACAGCCAATTCACAACTGGCGATCACATCATCTTCATCGGGGAAATAATAGAAGCGCACGCAAACAAAGAAGCCTTCACAGACGAATATGATCTAAAAAAAGCGAAGATGATCTTCCACATGGGCGGAAACGACTTCGCAACCCTTAAAACCAAGATCTTCAAGCCCAAGCTCTAAGCGCATGCCAAACTAGAATTGATCGCTTTCCCTAGGCTTCAGCGCCACAACCTTGACTTTCAGCATTTTCTCGCTGGCATTTCCAGCCACGGATCAACCAAGCCAATTCTATCTGCAATCTCAATTTTGAATGCGGCATGCCCTAACCATGCTACTTTGGCCAACTGTTCAGCCCCCAAGTTAAACCTTTTAAACTATAACCTAGTTACCCCTAATAAAAATAAAGCGTGGACTCAATGAGCGAATACGACAAGGATGCCCTCGAAAAATTTCATCGCTCCGGCAAAATTCTACGAGAAACACGTGAAGAGATAAAGGGTTTCGTACACGAAGGCATGCCAATAATAGAGATCTGCGAAAAAGCTGAAAATCTCATAAGGAAAAAGGGCGGAAAGCCAGCCTTTCCCTGCAACGTTTCCATAAACGAAATAGCAGCACACTACACGTCGCCGCCAAATGACGAGAAGAGGATTCCTGAGAATTCGATAGTCAAGGTGGATATCGGCGCCCACGTTGACGGTTACGTCTCTGACACTGCTGTCACAGTCTGCTTCAATCCGGAGTATGAAAGCCTCGCGGAAACAGCTGAAACAGCGCTGGAGAAAGCCATACAAAACATCGGTCCAAACATGCCCACATCAAAACTGGGAACGATCATTGAGAACACGGTAAAGTCTCGAGGATTCAAACCCATTTCGAACCTGACTGGGCATCAGGTCGGCCGATATCTTGTGCACGCAGGCGTTTCTCTGCCTAACGTCTCACATCTGTTCTCTTCAAGAATCAAGCTCGGCGGAGTATACGCTATTGAGCCTTTCGTGACTTTCCAGAACGCAGTGGGCAAAGTTGAAAACGAAAAAGAGTGCACGATATTCCGTTTTCTAAAATCCCGATCACAGAAGAATGCGTATGCCAAGCAACTTCTCAAATATATTGAAGAGAGCTTCAGGACTTTGCCTTTTGCTGAACGTTGGCTTCAAAACATTGTGCCGAAAGAACATCATCAGGAAGCTTTTCGTGAACTATTATCATCAAAAGCCATCATGGCATATCCTATATTTATCGAGGTAAGCCGAAAACCTGTAGCTCAAGCGGAGCATACTGTCTTAATAGTTGAGGATGGCTGTATGGTCTTAACCTAGAAGCGGAATCGTTCCTTTTCTCCTTCTTTGACTTCTCTGAATATTGCTGTTATCATCATCTTCTCGTTGCATTTTTGGCAGGGTTCCTCTTCCTTGAAGATATAATCACCGCGTTTGAACTCTCTGATGCTTTTGAAGCCGCACTTCTTGCATTCGATAGTTGTTGTTATCGGATGGCTTTCAATGCTTAGGCGTCGGACTCGCTTTCTCATCTGTAGCAGAACGTATACAGACGCGAAAATGCCCACAAATCCCAATAGTAATATGTAGGAGGCAAGCACGTCGTCCTTAGGAAATATGGTGACAGCCAAGACAAGAGCTGCCAAAGACAATGCGATTGCCAAGAATATGTACAACAAGGCGGACGAAGACATTTTGGTTGCCGAGTTTGTCGGTTCCTTGCTCATTTCATTCATCTCCTTATTGACCAATGCCAATGCTATTGCCTACGCCTGCAATTATCACTTTGTCTCCTTCCTTCGTTCTTTCCAAAATGACCTGTTTCACTCTTTCAATGGCTTTGTCGATAGAATCGGAAATTTCCTTTCGCATAGGAGAAATAGCATCTCCAATGTCTTCTTTTATTATCACACCGTTTATTGGAATGTGATATTTCAGGACAGATTCTTCAATCTTGAATTGGTCAACGCCCGGTCCTCCTATAACCGCGCCCACACCTTCGGCCACTTCCCCGACCGCTTCACCTTCAAGCTTAAGGGCAGCGTCGATCATAATTATTGTTGATATCTTGCCTTCGTTCTCTTCAATAACCGTCTTTATTGCGTTTCCAGGCTGACCGACATTTCCGCCTGGGCCTTCAGCCTTTATCAAGAATGCGGTGCGTCCTTCTATAGGCACGGTTGCTACTACACAGTCTTTAGGCACTTTTCTGGTTTCATATCCGTGCATCATTTTTCCGGCTACAAGGGCTCCAGCTCCATCTCCTAGAGGTTGACCATATGCAAAGGCTTTCACGGCGCTTGCGTAGGCCTCTGCTTCTCGCATGATCAGAGGCAGCAGCATTTGAATCTGCATGATAGTATAGAGGCTGTAGGTTTTCTTTCCAAGCAGATAAAAGTGTCTTATTACCTTGTAAATGTAGTTAAGAGCCATAGCAGCTTCAAGAGTATTTTCCAGGTTGTTTGTCTGGGTATCATCTGCTGAGGGTGCCATCATCTTGACTTCGTCCTTAAAACGGACGTCCCTCACATCGAGTATATGTTCAAGCTTCCAGACTATGCCTGCTGGGTCAAGGTTCTGTGGCGCAATCGTGAAATACTCCAGGAATCTGTCAACTCTTGCTGTCGGGTCTGTTTGCGGTTTTCCGATCTCTTTTATCGTTTCTATGGCGGTTTTTCGGCCTTCGTCCTTTATATATTTGAGCTTGTAAAGGGAGCCTTCAACTTCCCTGAGCATAACATATAACTGGAATCTCTGTCCGTAAAGTATGAAAGCTATGAATACACCATAGAAGACCAAGTTCAGAATCCATGACAAGGGGTTTTCGCCGAACGGATTCTGTGAGATTTTGCCCTGCAATGCAGTCATTAATGCGGACATATTCACGGACTTGTTCACCTTTTGGAAAGACTATCAAATGCTTAGTTATAAGTCTTAAGTAATTCCACCCCAGACTAAGAAGATTAACCTTGAGTGGAGTTGCCAGCTTTCTCGGGTTCACGTGGCCGAAGACCACACTACAACCGAGAACGGAACGCAGTTTAACTTCCGAGTTCGGAATGGGATCGGGTGGGACCCGCGCCCTATGGCCGGCAAACCCCAACTATCACGCTGACTCTTTGCTCATTAACTTTTCGCTCTGTACAAAGCATGATGCAGTCTTTTTCATGGGAATAATGCATATATTTAAAATATTGGATTTGCCTCATTCTGTGGCTAGGGGCTGTAGTCTAGGCAGGTATGACGACGGGCTCCAGAAAGGAGCAGACACAGGTTTGCGGACCAGAACGCTGGGATGAAGAAGTTCTGGAGCGGTCAGGAGAAACCCGTAGGACCAGTGCAAAATGCCACTGTTTCCGGGGAAAGGTCGTCGGTTCAAATCCGGCCGGCCCCACCAAAATCACCTTTTGCAAAAATAAACAACTTCGGTTGAGCATTTGGAGAAATAGATTCGGAACAAGCAGTTTTGCCCAGCTTCTCTCTATCGACTATTTACGCAGCTTCCTCAGAGCCTTATCAACATCTCCCAATTCTAGCTTCTTAAGAGCCATCGACTTCGGCACTCCGTTCTCGTCCCAACCAGCCTCCTGATAATACTTCTGCACGCTCTCCCTCACGCTGGTTCTGTCAGCAGCTTTCCCCTTATACGGCCCCGAAGGCAACGGCTCATAGAATCTGCTTGGGTTATCATCATGAACTTTCGGGTTCCACTTCAAATCTGGTCCTCCCAAAAGCAGTAATGCCCGTTGTATCTGCAACGTCTTTAACCCGCCACCTTTGCCCCACTTTTGACGCGTCAACTCTAGACCCGTGACTACATTGTAAAAGGCAAACTTCAAATTCCTAGGCAAACCAAAACCACCACTGAAATTGCAGCAGATCGCTGAATCATTGAACACTGCCCATACTTCACCCAAAGCCCCTTCCACAGGCAAGTCGGTTATTGATGTGTGATCGCCACATTGAACTGAACACGCATACCCTATGTCGGTCGAAAAGTCTTTGCCGCTGCGAATGCCATGGGCACCAATCCCGATGCCTTTACTCTGAACAGCATACTGCAGCACCTCTTTGCCTTTCATCTTTCCTATCTTCAACGCTGCCCGATACGTGCCTTCAGCCAATAAGTTGCCAACGCCTTCCCTCAAGGCGATTTTCTTTGCCAACTTGGCGAAAGCTTCAGTGTCTCCCCATTTCAATTCTATGCCGTCCAGATCATTCTTGGACAAGATACCCCTCTGGAACAGTTCAGCAGCAAAACCCATAACATTGCCTGTCTGAA
>JBGQME010000010.1:0-77738 GCA_041500425.1 Bathyarchaeia archaeon
GATCAGCAACGAGCAGTTGATCGAAACGGTTGAAAATGTTGTGGTCTACGCCCGAGTTTCCCCAGAGCATAAGATGAGGATCGTAAAGGCTTGGAAAGCGAAAGGCCATGTAGTCGCCATGACCGGTGATGGGGTAAACGACGCGCCAGCACTCAAAACTGCAGACATCGGAGTCGCCATGGGAATCACTGGAACCGAAGTCACGAAAGAGGCTTCTGACATGGTCTTGGCAGACGACAACTTTGCAACAATCGTCAAGGCCGTCAGAGAAGGGCGCGAAATATACGGCAACATCAAGAAATACCTAACCTATCTTCTTCAATGCAACATCATGGAAATCCTTGTATTGTCTGTCGTTATGCTTGTCAGTCCTGAGCCTCGTTCGGCAGTTGCACTTACAACGATCCAAATTCTCTGGGTGAACCTTGCCACGGATGGGCTGCCCGCGATAGCGCTAGGCGTAGACCCAGGCGATCCGGATTTGATGAAAAACAGGCCCAGAGACCCCAAAGAGAGCGTCTTTTCGCGTGAAGTCAAGACCTATTTAGTGTTGAGTCCAATTATAACAACTGTTCTTCTCTTATGTGGATACTTCTACTATCAGCCTTGGCTAGGGAATCATAACTTGGTCGAAGCGCGCACTCAATTATTCACTTCCGTGGTTTTGGTTGAGTTGGCTATTGCTATTAGTTGTCGTTCTCTCAAGTATCCAGTCTTCAAAGTCGGCATTTTCAAGAACAAGTTTTTGTGGTTGGCAGTGCTTTCTTCATTGGGCTCACAGCTAGTCGTGCTCTATACGCCCCAACTCCAAAGCTTGTTCGACGTGACTTACCCGCAAGTCATGAACTGGGTCACAGCGATAGCTTCTATGGCCGTTGCGTTTGCTTCTCTGGAAATTGGAAAACATTTTACAAGTCGAAAACAAGACAGGCTAAGCGCGCGCTCCTGTGAGCCGAACTCTAGAGAACACTAAATATCCGAAGACGCTAAAGGAGTTAAAGGTATGATAAACTCCGTCGATCTCGCTAGCGATTCCCAAAAGGAATTAAGGCCAAAGGATTTGGAAAACCTGAAACTGACGAATGTTTGGCTTGAACTAGTGGAACCCACAAGGGAGGAACTGGAAGCTGTTTCGGAGAAAACCAGCATACCAATCGATCTCCTGGAGATTAATGACATCAGTCAGAGCATTAGTTTGAGATGGGAACAAGACTATGGAATAATCAACTTTGTCGTCATTTCCGAAATCATCACTTCAAAGAAAATCTACCCAATAACTATAGCATTCTCAAAAGACTTCCTGATAACTGTTGAAATGAAGGAATACCAGAAAATAATGGAATTGGCAAAAGCAAGAATGATCAAAACAAAAAACGATCCCCCATCGATCGTGGCATACTACATCTTGGATGAAATGATTGACAACAACTTCTCTCATCTTCAACAAATTGAAGAACTCACCGCCAACTTGGAAGAAGAAATAATGGAAAAAACAGACACAACTACGATCAGAAAACTGTTCACATTGAAGTCCAGAATGGTGAGCTTCAACAAAATCCTATGGTACGAAAGAGGGGTCATCTTTAACCTCAGAAAGACTCAGGCAGCATGCATGACTGCAAAGGCCAGAGGTCTCTTTGATACAGCGCATGAATTCCTAACGAGGCAAATAGACATAGTTGAATCATACAGAGAAATAATGACAGACGCAATCAATGTGTATCTTTCAACCATATCAAACAAGATCAACTCAGCAATAAAGGCCTTGACAGTCGTTATATTCTACTTGACAGTAATAACCACAATAACCTCATTCCCCAACACAGTCGCTACATTCTTTGGCATATCACAATTCGGAAACACGAACTACGTGATAATCTACGCTGCAATAATACTGTCCACAGTCTTGCCGTTGCTATGGTTGTGGAGAAGTAAATGGCTGAGACCAGATGAACAACCTGTGAACAAATGAAACGCGTCCTGATACCCACACAACTAACCCGGCAAAGAGAAGGTTTGAAGCTCAAGTATGCGATTCTTCCAAGAGTCAGGTTATATGAACGGTTGCCCCTTGAAAAGATCTCATTTCCTAACGGCTGTCTGCCTGATCGTGACACTTGTTATAGGCGTGCTTGTTGCTGTCGCGGGCGCCAACGAGACAGAATGCAATATTGTGTCTAATCTTCAAAATCTCGCTCGGAAAACAATCGGACTACAGGTCTTCCGAATTGTGACATATTTAGGTGACTTCTATATGTGGGTCATTTTTACTTCAATCTACTCTATTTACGCGTACATTAAGTCAAGAAAACATCTTGATACGGCGATCGAACTTGCAATTTTCTTGATCATTACCACGGCCCTCATCTACTTCACAAAAATGGTTTTCGCTCGTCCGAGACCAAGCTGTTCAGGGATCAGTGCCTATGATGATGACGTAATTTCCTCGTTTTCATATCCTTCTGGTCATGTCTCCAGAGCAGCAGGCGCATTCGCGATTCTGTCCCGAGGAAGCAGAACCAAAGAATCGTTAGCAATAATGGCCATATCCCTGGTCTCTTTAAGCAGAATCATTCTGGGGGCACATTATTTGACAGATGTTGTCGGCGGAATATTCCTATCTCTTGCAGCCCAGAGACTCGCAAGCCTTAGCTTGCCTCTTCTTAAACGCAAATAGAAAAAAGATGGTTAGGCGGGAGACATCGCCAACTGACTACGGATGAAAACACTAATCTCTGCCGTTCCATCATTGACCCGAGAGTCTGAACGTCGCCTCGACTAGGGTATATTGGTAGCACGGGAGAGATACGAACTCTCGCCAAGTATATCTAATATGCTTTTTTACCGGTAAATTCAGGTGGGGGCCCACCCCCGCACTTTCTAACGAACGCACGCATGTCGAACTTTGACAGACTGGGGTTATGCCTACACACACTTTTTTTTATATTCTGATAGCTTTTGGGAAAAGAATGCAACATTCCTGAAATGATGATAAGCTGTCAAATTGTTTTGCGCGTGCTAAGACGGACGCGCAGAACTTTTCACTCATCATTGGCTGTATGATTTCTTCTTCAGGCATACCTATTTCACGTAGCTGACCAACACGTAGAAGCGCCTTCTGATATTCGTTGACTTCTCCTTCGTGATCGGCATAACACTTGACAACCATCAGAATTATGGTTCAGCGCGTGTTTAACACAATCGTTCACAGTGCCGAAACCACAGTCCCACAGAGAAGCTTTACAGACATCCACAATAAAAAATCTACTGTTACAGTACTGTGGTTCATTGTGAATTTCCACAATCAAACCCATTGTGGAAGCTAATCCAGCGAAAAAGTCTATACCAACAACACAGGCAGGAAGCACATGCACTAGAAACTAGCCCGTGCAGTCAGATGTAAGAACCTAAAACACGCTAGTGACCGTTCACGATCGCCCTGTGGGTCCAGGCGGCCTTCGCCTTGTGAGGTATGAAGAAGAGCAGCGACTCGTAGCGCGCGCGCTTTCGTAGTATGGACAGCTTAAGCTATGGTATTTCGCCCGCGCTAACCATAAAAGGTAAACCTATTTGTACGTACCGAGAGCTAAGTAGGTGTCGTCGTTTCTTTTGGCTTAAGCTTCGGCTTTTGCCTAGTGATGTCCTCCACTATTTTCCAGAACTCTTCTTCAGTTAGGCCTTTCCGAAGGTCCCTCATCAGCTTCTTTATCTGGTAAAATGTCATCTGAGCCTCTCCTTTGTCCACGCTTTCGTGTGCTCTTCTCATCCTTCTAACTATCTCATCAACCTGCATCGGCGAGGCTTTAATTTCGGCTTGGGTTAAGCGAGTTTCAATCAAGTGCCTTCCTGTTTGCCTGCTCAAAAAGTATTGGGTTTCTCTTCCTATGATTTCGGGTGGAAAGGGCTCGTATATCAGCGGATGGGCTAGCATGCCTTCAACGTGCTCGTCTGCTTCGTGGGAGAATGCATTGTCACCTATTAGTGGCTTGTGAAATTGCACGGGCAGGGCGAAGGTTTTCTCTGCTAGCTGTGAAAGCCTATACAGCTTGTTCATGTCGATTCCCGTGTCAATGTCGTAAAGAAGCTCTAGTGCGGTGACAACCTCTTCTAATGGTGCGGCTCCACCGCGTTCTCCGAATCCAGCCACGCACGTATGAACGTAGGATACGCCTTCCTCTACAGCTGCAAGAGTGTTCGCGGTTGCTAGGCCAAAATCATTGTGACAGTGAATTGAAAACGGAATCTCTTTGACTTTTAGCTGGGAAAGGGCTTCCCTAACATGTGAGATCAGATAGCGCATAGACAACGGCCTTAGGAAGCCGACGGTGTCTTCAATGACCAAACGATTTGCTCCTGCTTTCGTTGATTCCGCAAAGATATTCACGATGTCTTCAAGGGGCGTTCTGGTGCCATCTTCCAAGGCAAAGTCAACTTTGGCGCTGTGTTTTCTTGCGTATTGAATGCATTCAACGGTCCTCTCTAGAACCTTTTCTTTAGTTGCGTTTAGCTTGTTTTGAAGGTTAAGCCCGTTGAAAGGCGTGAAAATGTATATCTCTCTTATCCCACACTCCAAGCACGCATCTATTTCACTCTTAACAGTGTGGGCGGACGCTGCGATGCTTGCCTGCTGGAAACCTTCATTCGCAATCTTCCGTACACTGTTCTTTTCTTCCTCTGATAATGCTGGACGACCGACCGCTATTACGGAAACGCCAACTTCATCTAGCATCTTGGCAAGCTTGACCTTTTCAACATAAGTCAAGTATACGCTTGGGCTTAGGACTCCTTCCCTTAGGGTTTCGTCGCAGACAAAAACTCTTTCAGGCAATTTCGGGGGCAAGTTCTTTCTTAAGCGGTTGTAGTTGGCTATTAGTCCTTGCGCCTCAAGCTTCTTGAATATTGTCTTTCTCAACTATCGCGCCTTCCTATAAGTCAGAATTAAGGGGCGTACTTTGTTATTCCACCTTCTTTAATATAAGAATTGACATTTTTCGGAATAGCTAAAGCTTAAGATTAATCTAGCTCCAGTGCCATATTCTGCACGTTTGCGAGTGTGAAAAAGTTATGGACTTGTTTGAAGCCGTAGAGAAAAGGAGAAGCATAAGAAAATACAAGTCAGATCCGATACCCGAAAAGGATTTGAGAAGGATATTGGAGGCAGCACGGTTAGCGCCTTCAGGCGGCAACCGTCAGCCATGGTTTTTCATCGTAGCTCGAGACCCTGAAAGGAAGAAGGCGTTGGCCACAGCCTCGAACCTTCAACATTTTATGGCAGACGCAGACACTATAGTTGTTGCGCTCGGTGATCCTGGCACGTCAAGAAGCCTTCACAAGCAAGATCCGATGATTGCGGTTGAGCATATGATTCTGGCTGCGGCTGCTCTGGGATATGGAACTTGCTGGATTGGAGCTTTCAATGAAGAGGGAGTTAAGAAGGTAGTGAAAGTGCCAGAGAATCTTGTCGTGGTTGCTTTGCTCCCCATAGGCGTTCCAAACGAGAGTCCTCCTCCGAGGTCTAGAAAGGCTTTCAAGGAAATCTTCTTCGAGGAAGTCTACGGCAAGCCTCTTGAGATGTAGACGACGTTTGGGTGGCAACGACTTCAGTCTTCATGCAGAATTCGGCAAAATATATATGCTGATCCATCCGCTTAGAGAGCGGAAGGTGTCAGTTTGGGAAACCTATGGCTCGGAGCTTTCGTTGGATTCATTGCTATTGCCATTCTAGGCTGGCAGCTTCCGGTGATTGGGCATTTGATTGGCGGTCTGATTGCAGGGTTGATAGCTGGCGGCGGGGCAGGAAGAGGAGCATTAGCAGGATTCCTTGCCGGAATCTTTGGCGGAATTGTCCTAACGATACTTGCCGTAATTGGAGCGGTAGCAGTCGGCGGAATCTTAGGCGGGGTTCTTGGCGCGTTGCTAGGAGTGCTTGCAGGTTTAGCCGTGGGAATAGTTGCGATCATACTAAGCTTCATTGGCGCAATAGTGTCAGCCATCAGTGGGCTGATTGGCGGAGCAATAACAGGATAGCCAATACCCTAGAAGTGCCTCAAGAACGAATATTCCGAGGCATTTCACGAGTCGTTGGCTGTGGAAAATGCGACGCGCTTTAGAGATGCAGTATGAATTTTCGTTTTTTGCGGCGAAAGTTTAAAATTCACTGATCTCGTACGCAGTATCATCTTTGGTGTTTGATATGGAACCCTTTTCATGGTGGAGTGAAAAACAGAAACGCCTGATGGAAGAAGCAAAAGCCTTTGCCGACATGAATCTGGGAAAAGGCGAAGAAGTCTTTTGGACCAAAAAGTTTCCTATTGAATTGCTGAAGGAAGTTGCTCGAAAGGGCTGGTTTGGCACGGTGATCCCAGAAACATATGGCGGTATGAACGCTGACGTCACAGGAGCAGCCATCGTGGCTGAGGAATTAAGTCGTATCTGTTCAGCCTTGAGCGAAGCGTACTCCGTTTCCATGTTCGGTGGGGTTGAACAGCTTCTTTCCTTTGGAACCGAGGAGCAAAAGCGGAAGTGGCTTCCTAAAATAGCTAGAGGCGAAGTTGTGGGTGCAGTTTGCATAACTGAACCTTTCGTGGGTTCGGACGCCGCAGGCATTGAGAGCACTGCGAGGCGGGAAGGCAACGGTTGTGTGCTGAATGGTAAGAAGCGTTTCATAACAAACGCTGGCCTAGCGGACGTTTATGTGGTTTATGCGAAGACGAGCGAGAATCCTGAAGACAAGGCCAAATATCAGCATCTCACCGCCTTCCTTGTAGAAAAGGGAACGCCTGGCTTTTCGGTTGAGAAGATCAATGAGCTTTCAGGCTGGTTTGGGCTGCCAAACGGTTTCCTAGACTTCAATGAGACAAAAGTTCCTGCTGAAAGCATAATTGGTCAAGAGGGAATGGGCTGGAAGGTCATGATGGCAGGTTTGAACTTTGAAAGAGTCGTCTATTCCTCTGCCATGCTTGGACCGATCCGAGAGTCAATACGTTATGCTGTGGCTTATGCTCAAAGACGTATGCAATTTGGGAAGCCAACCATTGACATTCCAACCAACCAGTCGAAGATTGCCGATATGTTTGCGGGGCTGCAAACTTCACGGTTACTTGTCTATCATGCCGCGCACCTGCTTGACGAGCATAAGGACGCGATGGTGGAAGCAGCAACTGCTAAGATGTTCACTTCAGAAACCTATGAGAGACTTATCAGCGACGCCATCACGGTCATGGGCGGAGACGGCTGGACAAGATTCTACCCTGTCGAAGGCTACCTCAGAGACGCAAAAGTAAACCAAATCGGCGCAGGAACAAACGACATCATGAGACTAGTCATTTTCAGAGGCGGACTCAAAGCACTTCGCAAAGACCTGAAGATACCCAATAGACGCCCGCATGAAAAGCTAGGAGTGCCCATCTCAACGACCGAACCTTTGCCAAAGCTGGAACCCAGCGAAGACAGCATACTGAAAACGTTGGCTGAAGACTATCAAGTGAACCCAGGCTTATACATGAGCCGCGAAGATCTCAAGGAAAGACTCAAAGATGTTCCCGATGCCGAACTCGACCAACTGCTGAAGAGCCTCGAATCAAAAGGCTGGGCAAAACTCTACGTTGACGGACGCGGAACAATAGCGCTCATTAAGGCAACGTATGAAGGACTGCGCAAGGCAGGACCCTTGGAAAAATACAGATGGTACCCGGACTGGCTCGGCAAGGAACTCATATTCTGAACGATTTTTTCCTTCATCATAGATGATGGAAGACAAGCCGACCCTATATATAGGGTGAGCGAGTTTCAGAACACTTTTCCATCCTAGTTTTGGCTCAAGAAGACTCCAATACAGGCTACCCCCTCTGGGTTTATAGTTTACCTCTAGTTTTGTCGCTGGCTAGTTTTCGCTTGTCAGGCAATTGTAACGCTTGAGGTTTCGGCGCAAGGTTTTGGAGTACGTTCGGTCTCAGTCTCTTGCTATTTTTCTGGTGAAGACGACTGGGAATAGTGCTGCAGGGGCTATTCCTAGGCCTGCTTCCAGGTAGGTGAGCCAACGGAAAGCGAAGAAGAATATTGCATCTCTGATTACGAAAGACTTCGTTCAAACAGGGTAAGAACAAGATCAACGGATTAATAAGAACCTGGAAGGCAATAGATCTAGGAGGAGGTTTCAGTCTCGTGACCGATAAGAACCAGATGAAACTCATTTTGGAACAAATAGACAACAGCTCCGAGCTTGCGCTTTTCTTCACAAGATTAACGGAACCAGACCCAGCTCTTGCGAAGCTTTTTTTTTCTGCACCAAGATGAACTATTCCTAGGAAACAGGTCTACCAAGCTCCCATATTTGTTTTGGAACAGTATTCCAACACAAGTAGTGGCAATAGAGAGGTACGGAATTGTTGAAACGTTGGTAAAGCTGGAAGGAATAAAATCAGAACATGCATCGAAAGGGCTTTCAGTCTTCTTTGATCTCGCTGGAAGAGGAATGAACGAGGAAATGAAAGATCTCTTGATGTATGCAGCGATAACAGTAGCCCGCCAAAATGAAGACCTCAAAGGATTGATCACAAGAAGGGATTTTTCATTTAGATTGATGAAGGAAGCGCTGGGGGACTACCGAATACTGAATCTAAACGTTCCAAGTGACCTGCCTGAAGTAGATGAACACATACTAAGAAAAAAGGGTATGCAAATAGCGGCACCGATTATTGAGAATATCCGACCTGGCAGAATCGCTGATTTCTTAGAAAGACTTCAGTATCTCTTCCCAGATATCCTAATGGGTTTTCACGTTAGAGAAACAATCCAACACTTGACCAACGTTCTTGAAATTTCTGGAATCAAGAAAGATGCTTACATCGACATTCTCACCAACCTTTTCAGCCTTGGGCTGATTTGGAACGTCCACACCATATTCTGGTGTGAGAATTGTCGAGACCAACCTTTACTACTAAGAACAACCTCCCAACTCAGTCCACATCATCTTGAAATCCTGTGTCCTCGATGTGAAAAGCCAATGTCAGTGAGTAGCATCTTTCGAGTTCACGACCTATTGCGCCAATGCAATGTGTCACAAGACGGGTTGTTAGCTGTTGCTCTTGCATGGTTGCTAAGGAAGAACAACGTGAAGTATGAGGCTTCAGTTCATGACGAATACGAGTATGACTTTGTATGCAGAACGCCTGATGGCGAAGTCCTCATAGAATGCAAGATGCACCGAAGACCTAGCAACGAAAGGTCATTCCGTGGAACGCTTGAAAAGGATCTCAAGCAAGCGACTGATCATTTCACGACCCTCAAAAAGAAAAACCCGAATCTAACACGGGGATACGTGCTCTATAACCATGATCTTGAAGGCTATTCAGCAACAATCGATGAATTAAGTGACAAGTACGGAAATGTCAACCTGATGAACTTTCTTAGTCTCAATGATCTGATACAAGAGATTAAACCAACATAACTCATCAGATAAAACTCGCCTAACAATACGGAATTTAAAGTGCTCTGTTTTCAACCGTTATTCACTTCGATTACGACTTCTCGTAGAAATCGACCAAAAGACTCATCTGATGGCAAAACTCGCAGTTCGATGTCTGCGGAATGCCAAGTCCTTATCTGACAGAGCACGCTCGGCACAAGTCTTGAGATTTTAATACTTGAACTGTGTTAATTTACGCACATCAAAACCGAGCAGTAGATGAAATCGCATGGAAGACATTGAGAAGGTTCGTGAGCAGTTTCCGATAACTAAGAACAGGGTGTTTTTGAATCATGCCGCATCTTCTCCATCACCAAGACCAGCCGTAGACGCCGTCTGCAAATTCATCAAAGACTTCTCAAGCAATGGAACCGCTTCATCCGAATGGGAGGACAACGGCAAACCCCTCTTCTCAAAACTGATTGGAGCAAGACCCGAAGAGATAGCCCTCGTCCAAAACACGTCCACAGGCCTAAACATCGCAGCAAACGCGCTCCACTATCCGTCAGGCTCAAAAATCGTCACCACAGACCTAGAATATCCATCAGTGACCTATCCTTGGCTACGCAAAAGCCTCGGCGTGAAAGTCCATTACGTGAACAACGTTAAAGGAAAGATCTCGCTAGATGACATGGAAAAGGCGGTTGACGACAAAACAGTAGCGGTTGCCATAAGCCACGTCGAATACATGAACGGTTTTCGCCACAACCTGCGAGTGCTGAGCGAAATAGTCCATGAGCACGGAGCCTACCTAATAGTAGACGCAATCCAATCCGTAGGCGCCATGCCTGTTGACGCTAAACGAGATGATGTTGATTTCCTGACTGCCGCGTGCTACAAATGGCTCCTAAGCCCACATGGAGTAGGCTACCTTTACGTCAAAGAAGAACTAATCGAAAAGCTTGAACCCCCACTTGTCGGATGGGCAAGCGTGGACCAAAAAGTCTTCGAAACCATAGACTTCTGGGACATTTGGAACTTGAAACTGGCCAAGACCGCAAGCCGCTTCGAAACAGGATCACCAAGCATCCTCAGCATTGTAGGTGCCAGAGAAGCCATGAGAATCCTACTGGACTTCGGTATCGAAAACGTCAAGAAACGAATCTTCAAACTCACCGATCACTTAATAGATTCAGTTAAGGATTTGGGACTTGAGCTTCAGACACCCCTAGAAGAACAATGCCGCTCAGGAATAGTCAACTTCAAGATAGACAAACCACAAAAAGTCGCTGAGAAATTGAGCAAGAAAGGAATAATCGTTTCCGCAAGAAACCACGGCATAAGAGTCTCACCACATTTCTATAACACAGAAGAAGAAATCGACAAGCTAACAGAAGAAATCAAGAATGGCTAGAAACGAACGCCTAATAGCAGTACTATTCGACTTAGAAGACACGCTTGTTCAGACTCCATGGGAAGACAGACGGCGCGTCTTAGAATTCAGACGTCACACTCGAAGAAAACTATTGGAGCTTGGAATTCCGCCCAACATTCTGGGAGGAATAGAACGCGCAACCATAATGCGCAACAAATCCACAGAATACGTGGCAGAAAGCTTCAGCGAAGCAGAAGCAAAGAAATTTCAACAGGAAATGAACGCATTCCTCAGACTCTACGAACTAGACGCGGCGAAGAACTCGAAGCTTTTCTCAGACACAATCCCGACACTGGAAAAAATACGAAAACTCGGCCTAAAAATGGGACTGGTCACCAACACTTCAAGAGAAGCCGCGGACACAGTCTTTCAGCTACATGGCTTGGAAAGATATTTTGACGCTGTAGTGACAAGAGAGAACGTGAAGAAACTGAAACCTGACCCTGAAGGCGTACTGCTCGCGATCGCGAAGCTGAGAACAAAGAGTTTCCTTATGGTCGGCGACCTAGTTCATGACGCAGTAGCCGCCGAGAACGCCAACGGAGTATCCATCATCATCAAACGAAACACTGAAAAGAAATCGGATTTTCACGCAGACTATTTTGTTCATTCTCTAAGTGAGATTCCAACGATTGTGCAAGCCAATATTGGAAAAATGACCGAAAAAAGGGGGAATCTGACGCTCACAGTCGAGAAGATTGACGAAAACAATATTCAGCGAATACTGGACTACCTCAGGTCAAACGTGATTAGACACGTGTTTGCTCTTTACGACATTCAATACGCGCCAGAACACACAACCGCATACGCAGCTTTCGAAAACGGAATCCCAAAAGGATACATACTCATCTACACCGCCATGGAATATCCAAGCGTCATCCTGGAAGGCGAAACCAACATAGCCAAGAAGCTAATTGAGTATGCGCCCAAAAGCAAGTTCATAATGCACGCACATCCCAACCTACTGCCGACTGTGAAAATAGGATTTCCAAGTGCCAAGCATTACGTTGAAGATTGGATGCTTGTCAGAAAAGGCGAAGCAAGTTACTTCCACTCTGAAAACGTGCGGAAGCTGCACACGGAAGAGGATGCTTCGAGTCTAGCTATGCTTATAGAAAGCCGCAAAGATCACAATGCAGAATCAATAAAGAGATATTTTGATTGGATAAGCAAAATGCCGCTCTACGGCGTTTTCATAAACAGCGAACTTGTCTCTTACGCAGGTTCTCTCGTTCAGCTACCGCAAATCTGGATGATCGGAGGAGTCTACACTAACCCAAAACACAGAAACAAAGGGTACGCAACGCTAGCCACATCAGCCATAACCAAAGAAGCATTAAAGAATGCCGACACAGCCGCCCTATTCGTCAGATCAGACAACTACCCAGCAATCAAAGCGTACGAAAAAATCGGCTACAGTAAAATAGGCGAAAAACTCTGGGTCGACGTAGGAACGGGACTCAAACCTTAGGGTTAGGAATGCCCTTCCAGAATATCCTTCAGCAATCTTATTGCCGACCAAGCCGCAAGCGCACTCGTCTTAGGATTGTCTGGATGCGGATCATTCTCGAACCGCATAAACATGTTGCCATGTTTCCATTTCACTTTAACCTCATGCACATTCTTATTCACGTTTGGATCAGAAATCACCCTTACCTTCACCTTTTCTGACCCAACTGCCAAAGCCAAAGTAGCAGCAACATTCATCTCCCTTGGAAAACGCTTAACAGCCTCTTCCACAGACCCCTCATACGCCACCTTCTCTTCCCGATTGTCCATATCCAAGACAGCGGGATTCTTTCTCGTTGTCAAAAGCACTTCACCAATTCCTGCCAATGCCGCGCTGGAGATAGCGTCCAAACCGCCGACCGCTCCCGAAGGGGAATGAAGCCTATTACTTTTCACCTTCAAGTCCAGAAGGGCTCCAACACTCATCACTATCAAATCAATATCGGCTCGCAAAACCTTTGGCATGTACTCTTTGGCGGCTTGCTGTGACGCTGCCTCCACGATTACGAGGGGTCTAAGCCTGATCATTTCGTCAACGCTTTCAACGATGACAACGGGAATGTGCATGGACTTCTTCAGCTTGGCCGCTCTCTCAGCGTCGGAGTCGTACAGAATCAGCCCATCACATTTCACAATATTCTCTTCTACGGCTTTCGCGATGAGAGTGCCTATCGCTCCGCAACCGATTATGCCAACTCTTCTCACTGTTTATCGCTTCCAAAAACGCAAGCTAATACTCGGCAACAAATCGGACCTTGTCGTACGGCTTTACTTCTCTGCCCTCGCCCTTCCTGAGAATGATTTCGAAATAGGCAACTTTGCACGTGCCCGCAATGTCCTCCTTCCCCTCCATCACCATCTTCGCCAAATCCTTTTCGCCAGCATAGACCGTCAGCTTCTTAATCTGCGTGTTCAGCGGCAGATGCCTCTCAGACTTCTCTCGCCTAATCTCGTTAATCACAGCCGCAATGAGGTCGCCGCACTTCTCTGCTTCCTCATCAATGCGCTTCTCATCAGAAGTCGGCCACGGAGACAGATTTATGCTCTTCCAGCCTTGCTCTTCAGCATACATTGTCTGATAAATCTCTTCAGTCACATGCGGCATAATCGGAGCCAACAACTGCAAAATCCTGCACAACACAGCGTAAAGAGTGTATTGCGCAGCTTTCCTCTTTTCTTCACCGTAATGTTCAGGCTTATACAACCTGTCCTTCACGGCTTCAATGTAGTAATCGCAGAAGACATGCCACGCAAAGTTGCGAGTCTCCTCAACTGCAATGTTAAACTGACACGAGTCAAAAGCCTCAGTAACCCTTTTTGTCAGTTTCTCAGCCTTACTCAAAATCCACCTATCCAAGGGCTGAAGAACGTATTCCTTCTCTTTACTAGGTTTGAAGTCTTTCAGCAGTTCACTAACAAAGCGTGAAGCATTCCACAACTTAATGAGAAAACGCCAGCCATACTCAACATCAGGCCAACGGAAAGGAATATCAGATCCCGTAGCGCCGCCTGCCGCCGCCCACTGTCTCGCAGCATCAGACCCAACCTTGTTCAAAACCTCAGGAGCAGCAACATAATTCTTCAACGACTTACTCATCTTCCTCCCATCAGCACCCAAAACCATGCCATTAATCAAGCAACTCTTGTAAGGCGTCTCATCAAACAAAGCCAAATGCCTAACCATGAGATAGTAGGCCCATGTCCGTATGATGTCTATGCCTGAAGGATGAACATCAGCAGGAAACAGTCTACGCCAATCCTCACGATCTGGCCAACCTGCATGCACTGCACACGAAATCGACGAATCCATCCAAGTGTCAAAAACATCAATTTCAGGAGTAAAATCAGTTCCACCACATTTGGGACACTTATCAGTTCTGGGTTTCTCAATCTTCGGGTCTATCGGAACCCAGCTTTCCTCAGCCAGAATCACTTCGCCACAATTCTTGCAGTACCATATCGGAATAGGAGTAGCAAAAACACGCTGACGACTTATCACCCAGTCCCAATCAAGCGAACGCGCCCAATCAATCAAACGAATCTTCATATAGTCAGGAAACCAAACAACCCTATTTGCAGTCTCCTCAACCTTATCAGTCAGAATGCGGGTTTTCATGAACCACTGCTTAAGCTCAAGAATCTCCACCCGTGAGTCACATCTATCGCACAAACCAATTTCCTGCTTCAGCTTCTCAGTCTTCTCCAGCAGGCCCTCCTTCTCCAAGTCCTCAACTATTGCCTTCTTGGCTTCAGCTATCGTGAGCCCTGTATACTTTCCGCCGTTCTCGTTTATCCGACCATTCTCGGCCAGTATTATCCTTACGGGAAGCTTGTGCGAGAGGATGGTTTTGACGTCTGCCTTGTCGCCATAGCTGCATATCATCACGACGCCCGTTCCGAATTCAGGGTCAACGGTTTCATCCGGAATTATGGAAACGCTTCGACCTGTCGTGGGCACGGTGATTTTTCTGCCTATGTATTCGGCAAATCGGCTGTCAGAAGGGTTGATGCCAACAGCCACACAGGCGGGAATAAGCTCAGGCCTCGTTGTTGCAATCATAAGATGTTCTTCGCTGTTTTCCAATGGGAATCTTACGTAGTGCAGCGTGCCTTCCTGCTCTTCATAGTTGACCTCAGCATCGGCAATCGCCGTTTCGCAACGAGGACACCAATTCACTGGATGCGTGCCCTGATACATGAAACCCTTCTTGTACAACAATATGAAGCTGAGTTGAGTTCTTCTCCAATAATCAGGGTTCATAGTCCGATACTCAGTTGACCAGTCGACACTGCATCCAAGATGCACAACGCCCTCTTTCATGACTGCAATGTACTTTTCAACAAGCTGCTCACAGAGCTTTCTGAACTTGTCAGGAGGCATCTCCCTCTTCTTAATATTGTTTTCTTTTTCAACCTGCACTTCAATGCCCAAGCCGTGACAATCCCAGCCCTGAGGAAAATAGACATTGAACCCTCTCATCCTCTTGTAGCGAGCAAGAAAATCAAAATATGACCAGTTAAGCACGTTGCCCATGTGAAAATCGCCAGAGGGATAAGGAGGGGGCGTATCCACACTGAAAACAGGGCGTTTCGAATCAGCCCAATCAAAACGGTAAGCACCCGTCTCCTCCCACTTAGCCTGCCACTTCCTCTCAATAGCCAAAATGTCAAATTCCTTTGGAAGCCGATTCATGCTTCATCAACCACGTCCCAATGTGATTCTTGAACTATTCCTAGGAAAAGTAAATATACGGATAGATAACAGTTATCCTCTCAAGTTCTAGGGGGAGCTGGGAACGTGACCCGGCTGAGAGGACAGTTGAATACTGTCGACCCGCAGAACCTGAACCAGATAATACTGGCGGAGGGAAAATGAATTGAAACAAACTACAGTTTCGAAGGCAGAAGAAACCAAAATACTGGCTGAAATGATCGTCTTCATTGCTCTCGCAAACGTGCTCTATATAATAAGCAAATTCTACTTTCCTTTCCTGCATTTGCCACAAGGCGGCAGTGTGACTTTGGCAAGCATGGTTCCCCTATTTTGGTTCGCATTAAGAAGAGGTCTTCGGTGGGGAGTTGAAGCTGGAATAGTGTACGGATTGGTTCACATGGTTATCTCTGGGGATATTTACTATCCTACGCAGATTATATTGGACTATCCCTTGGCTTTCGGCGCTTTAGGGCTCGCAGGGGCGTTTAGGAAACGTCCCGTCATAGGCGTAGGAGTTGGGATGCTTGGCAGGTTCATTTGCCACTTCATTTCAGGGGTCGCTTTCTTTGGACAATATGCTTGGGAAGGCTGGAATGTATATGCTTACTCAGCAGCCTACAACGCAACATACCTTGTCCCAGAATTCATAGTCAGCGCAATCATACTCTTCGTTTTGCTTAAAGGAAGCTTGTTAGACATTTACAAATAGGTTCTTCGCCAATCTTCTCTTTTTTTCTTTGAAAACCAGCATTGCAAAATCAGAGGAACAATCAAACACAGATTCTCTTCGGAAAAGTGTATATGTTCATGCGTTTTCCTCGCACGAACCCAATTAGCGTCACGTTCGCATTCTTCGCCATTGTGATGCCTGAGGTTAGTGGGCCTGCCAAAGATGCTACAATTGGCAAACCGACTCTTGCCACCTTCAAAACAATATCACCAGACAACCGCCCACTCAAGGCCAGAAAACACATCCCAAAATCAGTTTCATTCAAAACGGCTATTCCAATCACTTTGTCAACCGCATTGTGACGGCCAGCATCTTCTGCAAAAGCCATAACGTTCCCATCTTTGTTATAAATTGCTGCAGCATGAACTCCCCCAGTCTTCCTGAAAGTTTCGGCAATGGAATTCAGGCGGTCAACACAACTCAGAACAATCTCAGCCTCAAGACTCAAATGCGACTTAATCTTGGGCAGTCTTCCGGTGAACTGGTATGGCGACTGGCTGCCGCATGCTGAGAGAATCACTCGGGAAAGATTCCTTGAAAGCCTCAGCATTCTCTCAACATCGACGACTTGTTTGAGCTTTACCATACATGCGGTTTGTTCTTCATTCAAGTCCA
This sequence comes from Bathyarchaeia archaeon, assembly GCA_041500425.1. Taxonomy (GTDB): domain Archaea; phylum Thermoproteota; class Bathyarchaeia; order Bathyarchaeales; family Bathycorpusculaceae; genus JBGQME01. The sequence continues at coordinate 16,910 of JBGQME010000010.1, forward strand.
CCTTTTCGATTTCCGAAAACTTTTTGATGATCCCCTGAGAAAGCAGATGACCGATTGCCAGTTCCTTAAGGTTTGATGGAGAACAAAAGATGGTTGCATAGTGAGTTTTGTTGAGGAAAACGTGTAGCGACTTTTCTTCAGCTACGTAATCGCTTATTCTGCTGACTTTTCGCGAAGAAACGTCAACTCTCACTATTTGAACCTTTGACATCATGCTCATTTCCTCACTTCTGAAAGAACGAAGTCAACGATTTCATCAGCAATGTTAGTCTCGGTCACCGACTGCAAGCCCTTCCATCCTGGTTGGCTGTTTACTTCAACGACTACAAGCTTCCCTGGACTTTCAAGGATGTCCACGCCGGCAACTTTGCACCCGACAAGCTTTGCGGACTTGATCGCCATATCGCCAATAGCCTTGTCTAGCTCTATGCGCTCTGGCTGAGCTCCCTGACTGTAATTGGTCTTCCAACCGCGGGCAACACGTCTCATAGCCGCGACAACACGATCACCTATCACAAGGGCTCGAATGTCAGAAAAGCCATGTGGCACAAACTCTTGCAGATAGATCACGCCGTGATAAAACGTTATAGCCTTGAAGACTGTTGAAGCGACTTCGGCATCGGTGACCCTTGTCGCGCCCTTTCCGCGGCTGCCAAAAAGAGGTTTAACGACAACATCCCCGCCAAGATCCTTGAAAGCGGACAAAGCTTCATCCACATTTTCTGTAATCGCAGTTCGGGGCACTGGCATACCGTTTTCTTCTAAAAGTGCCAAAACGTCATACTTGTCAACGCAATGCTCAATTGCTTCGGGCGGGTTTACTACGTACAAGCCAGAACGTTGGAGACGGTAAAGAACGTCCATTCTAAACACAAGCTCTTCTATTGAGCCTCGCCCGACCGGACGAATTATCAAAGCATTCAAACCCTCCAATACGTTGATGTCGCCGACCCTCAGGCTGGGTTTGTCGCCGACTTTTGCAACTAGTCTGGGAAAAGTGAAGCAAACGTTTGGAACATTACGCCCTTTAAGTGCTTCTTGGAGTTGGATCGAGCTCCAAGAGCTACTGTTGCGTGTTACGATTCCTATCTTCAAAAACAAACCTCCTTTGCGCGTTTCGACTTGTGAAAGATGCTAAAAGAACTGTATTCTTAAAGTTTCCGTGGCAAGCCAAACTCAGAATTTGTGAATAAACGGAATCAGCTGCTCTGCATTCAACGGTTTCTTAGAAAGATCTACATCCAAGAAAGCACCATAAGCGTTAAAGTATGGCGGTCCTTTTCGGGAAAACAGAGTTAGGACTCTGCCATTGTGATCGATTTTGAAGCCATCTCGGCAGGGTTCATGACCTCTTATCAATACGTTGACTCCAAACCTATCCAGTACTCTGTTTGTTATTTTTTCTCCGAAGAGTCTTCCTGCGCCTCTTGGTGACGCGCAAGCTTCTTCAACCGTCTGGTCTGGATCACTCCACAACATGTCTTCCAAGAGCCTTCGCTTGGGATGCATGTTGTGGGCATGTGCCAATTCCTCAATCTTGCTAACCTGTTGGGGTAAGCCTCCATGAATAAGCAAATACCTTTCTTCCACCAGAACCGCATTGTACATGCCTGCAAACAGTCTTCTGATTCTCTCATATGCTCCAGCCCAGCCTTCGCCAAACCGCGTCTGAAACTGCACTGGCAAGTCATGCGGATCGGCCATAAGGTCATCTGGGCCCTCATGATTTCCGCGCATCAGAACAACCTGCTTCGGAAAGAGAAGTTTCAAGTTCAGAACAGTATAGTAGACTTCAGCCGAGTATGGACCTCGGTCGCCATAGTCTCCAAGGAAAACCATAACAGCGTCATCATTTCGAGGCATCTTTTGGAGGAAATCGCTTGCTCTCAAAATGTCAATCAGACTTTCGAGGTCACCGTGCAAATCGCCTATTACCAAAGCCTCGCCTGACGGGCTGATTTTCACAAGTCTTCCCAGTATGTCGAGGTTTCCGATTCTTCCAGTCTCTTCCGAAAGCAATTGCGTTGTGTCGTCAACAAGCTCGCAGAAAACATCACACTGAATCTCTAGAGCCTCTTTGACAATTTCCGAAACACTTATTCGCAAGATTGCCGTCCCAGCTATTCTATCTGAATCTTCCTGCTCATGAAGTCAAAAACGTTCTTTTCAATCTGAGCCTTGTGACTGCGGATCTTCTCAACCGTGTCGTGACAAGCCCGATCCAGCGTGACCTGTTCCCCTTCGACAACTCTCTTTTTCCTTTCCAGTCCTTCTAGCTGCTCCCTAAGCTTCGACAACTCTCTTTCTGTCTCCGTGACTTCAGGAGAACTGGAAAGCTGGTTCTTCCGCATCATGACTTCTATGCTTCTCTGATGGAGACCTGCCAATGAGTCTTTGGTTAGAATGTTCTTAACGACCTGTTCTGCCTTCCTTGTTTTTTCAGGCTTCAGCTTGAGCTTTCCCTCAGATATTGCGCGGCTTAGCTTTTGAAGAATCTGCTTTAGCAAGCGATAGCCAGTCTCCTCACTTGCTAGGGCTTCAAAAGGATTCTCCACATATTGATTGAGTTTTCGAGCCTCTTCAGGCGTTAAACCGCTTCCTTCACCATGAGTTGCCAACGACTGAAGCTTTATGAAGGGTTTTTGAAGATGCTGTAGGCTTTGCTTTACCTCAGTGCTCAGGGCTTCTATTTCCGCAGCTGTTTGGACTAGAAGGCTTAGACTTCCTTTGTTTTTCAGATCAGTTGCTTTTCGTTGCATTTCAGCTATCTCAGCTTCAACGTGAGCCTTCTCGTTGTCAGCTTTTGCTTTCTGCTCCTTCTGGCTTGCGAGCTGTTGTTCAAGAGCGTGAAGCTTGTCTATGAGCTGGAAGGTTTCTTCCAATGTTTTGGCTTTTACGTATTCCTTTGCTAGAAAGTTGTCTAGCTCTTTCAGCAGGTCTTTTGCTTTCTCGAAGACTATTTGGAATTTTCTTCGGTCAAGAATGAAGAATGGAGAAACCCGGGGGAAAAAGTTTCTAACGTCAACTTCGGTAACCGTGAAAGCTTTTTGAGTTTCTTGGATGAACTCTCGAAAACTGTCATACGTAACCTTGTCTGGAACCCTTATCTGCCGCATTCTATCAACGAACAAACGTGCAAGCTTATTCAAGGCTCTGGCTCGTCCATAAGTCTTAGCGTTTCTCTTCTCAATCTCTTTCTGACTGTTCTCCAAAAGCATCTTTGAAGATTCTGACAAGTTCTCAAGCGTCTTGCGCATCTCATCCGAAAGCTTTTGTGCTTTTGAATGGACAGGCACGAAAAGTGAGCTAGTTTCCCGTTCGAGCCAGCCTTTGATGTCTTTGGAAGAGAATCTGGCAACGTCAGACAACAGCTTTCACAATAGGAAATATGCACAGGCAATATTTATCTTTCAAGTTGGGACTACTCTTTTTTGAGTAGCTACTCTTAAATAACAAGGACGTGCGATTTCATACCAATCGGTGAGGGATGGAAAATATGGACGCGAAGAGCATTTCGTTCGCATTGATGATGGGCGTACTTGGAAACGTTTTGTTTTCGATATCTTTCTATGGAGGAAATCTTGCCCCAGGAATCGCCCTTGATTTCTCGCTGATAGCCGTCTTCATCGCCGGTTTTTACGGAGGCCCATTCATAGGCTTCATTTCTGGACTTTTCGTGGGAATTCTTCCAGGCATAATGTTCGGGCCAATGGGCATGAGTTCATGGTTGGGACTGATCGGTTTACCCCTTGGAAAAGGACTGACAGGATTAACGGCGGGGATCGTTCCAAAAAGCCTACGCTTAGGACGCAGATCATATTCGTCCCTTGCGACAGTTCCAGCAACCCTTTTGTCCTATGTTCCCGAATGTCTTTTCACATATGCCTACTTTGCGTATCTGATGCCATTCTTCCTAGAAAGCGGAGGGGCGTTCGTTTTCATCTACTTCATACTGCCAAAAGCTCTCGGCGAAGTAGCCCTGATGAGCTTCATGATGGCCGCGCTCATAGGAAACCATGGTTTCAATGAGTTTGTAGGCAGATTTTTCACCAGATCAAACATAATACCAAGACTCAAAACAGCAAGGTCCGACTAGGAAGCAAAAGATTTCAGCAATACTCCTGGGTTAATCTCACCATTTTTAAAGACACTACCAGTCTTTACGTTATTGACAATCAAAACTGCTGGTGCGAAGAGGTTTGGATCGATCTTGTAGAAGTCGTATTTTGCTTCTTTGAAGATTTGGCTGAATGGTTTTCCGTAGTCCTTTGAAGCTTTCGAGGAAGATTTTTCCACGATTTTCTCGAGTTTTTCTTCATCCTCATATTCAACAGCGTAGTAGGCGGTTCCGCCATAGAGGATTGCATCGTTCGTTCTTGCCATTGCGTTCGCAAACTTCGGGTGAATCGGCGGAATTGGAGCGATTCCCCAAGCATACAAAATCACGTTAGGATCCAGCCCAATCTTTCTAAGCTTGTGGATTCCAGTTTCAACTATTCTGCCTGCAACTTGTGTTGCTCCAGTCACGCTGGCAGTTGGTGTAAGAATGAATGCTACGTTTTCGAGGGAAACCCCGCAGTCTTTCGCAATTCTGTCGATCAGTCTTGCTGGTGGATGTTTATCTGTTTCCAAGACTACGACCGCCTTGTTAAAATCATCTTTGTATCCGATCTCATCATAGATTTCCTTTGGTTTCAAGGCTAAAGCTCTTGCTGGCCCTGAGCCTATTGCAAAATAGCCGCCTTCGCTTATCTGCCAACCTGCATACTGTGAACCCAAGGTTGCAATGATTGGATGGTCGGTGTAGACGAATATGGATGGAAGCTCCAAGTCTCCATATTTCTTGCAGGTTATCTTTGCTTTCCCGCATCCTCCCATGCAGATTTCGGTTACGAGTTTCCCGGCTCCAAAACCGCCCTTGGCGTCTATGCCAGCATCTATTATGGTTGTTCCCGATCCTGTTTTCTCGACTTTAACTCCGTAAGAAGCAGGGTTTTCAACCAATTTTTGCAGAAGTTTCCAAGCTAGACGGTTTACGCTTAACCTCTCTTTCATGATCATTTTTCTCCTCAAAGGAGCTTTTCATAATGGCTGAGATGTGGATTTTTCGCTTTTGAGACATAAAGCTTGCCGTTGCCGCCTTCTGCAAGGTCTCCGAGAAAAACGTATAGCGGTTCTTCAACTGTCTCGCCTTCTTCAATCTTGACCTTTGTTTTGATGCTGTCTACCGTGAAAGTGGGCAGGACAGACTCTAACGCTCCGCTGATTATGATCTTGCCGTTAGCCATGCAAGCTCCAGCCCTCCCCTCACAGTTGCCACTGACGTAGATTGTTCCGTCGTGCATGCGGAAGCCGGCAAACTGGCCTGCGTTTCCGTAGATTTTGATTAAACCTTTCTTCATGTAGGCTCCAGCCTCGTTTCGCACGTTTCCGTAAACAATTATTCTTCCTCCACTCATGCCCATTCTGCTACCGCGGTATGGAGCACCAAGATAGTCGCTCACGTTGCCATGAATCTCGATTATGCCGTCTTTCATCATCGAGCCAGCCCATCCAGCCACATCTCCATGGACGGTTATTTTGCCGCCTTTCATTTCTTCGCCTAAGTGCATGCCACCATTTCCCTTGATGACTATTTCGCCATTTGTCATGCCAGATCCTATTCTTCTAACCTTGCCCGCATCACCGTTAATTGCTATGAACTGCCCATTAGTGCCGACTTCTTCAACTTTGAAAAGCTCTCCAAGCGCTTTCTGTTTGTTGCCTTCCCAGACTTTCAAACTCGCGATTTGCTCGCGGTTTTTGCTCTCGAAAACATCGGGGCTGATGCATTCAGCTATTATTGGAAATCGGAACTCTTTCAACGGGTAAAGTTCTGTCATCAGACATCAGCCTTTATCGCTATCGGATGTGGAACCTCAACGTAATGATCTGTCACTGGATAGTTTTCGAATTCGACCGTCCAATAATCTCTGAATCTTCTTTTCATGTCATCTGTGATTTCGGCCATTTCAGAAGTTTTCACGTCAAGCCACATCGTAGCGCCTTTCACGTGCTTCACGACCTCATCGTTCTTAACCACAATTTCGCCATCTTTAATCGTGTAAGCAGCATGTTTTAATGCTCTTCGAACCGTCTTGTATTGTCCGGAAGGATCAGTTTTCTCCGGATTCACATCGTATATGGCTATGTCCGAATCCGCTCCAACACCTAGATGTCCCTTGTTTTCCAGTCCAAGAGCCCTAGCCTGTCCAGCCCTTGTCACAACTGCAATCTCATGGAATCCTAGCTCACGATCTATCGAGGGAAGAAGACTTCGGCCTCTTGCTCTGGCATTGACTCTCCTCAAAGTGGCTTCTCTGGCTTTTCTGCTCATGAGCCAAGCAATAATCCTCGGATAATAGGTGAATGGACCAGCGTTGGGATGATCCGTGGTCAAGAAGATTTTCCAAGGGTCTCTGATGAGTAATGCCAGTTCCAAACCTATTGACCACTGGGTTGCGTGAACGTAGCTTTTGCGGCGATAGTGGAACGGCACAATGCCTGAACTTGTTTCGGTTTCAACATCATGATTCACCCACTTGTTGCCAGTCAGTTCGGAAAGCTCAAACTGGAACGGACCGTCAGCCGTCATCGTCGTTGTGTCTGCGAATACAACTTGCCCCATGTCCAAAGTCACATGAGAATTACAGTTAACGTAGTTCGCGATCTCTTCAGCCCCGGACTCAAGCGTTTTCCAGTCTTCGCCTTTGAAAGCGCTGAACTGACAGTGCGTTATATGGATTGCTGGCTTATCCTCAACTGATAAATCCTTAACGCATTCCATAGTTTCCAGAGTTGTCGCATAATTCCCAGGCTGTCCAAGATTATTAGTGTGAACGTGAATAGTATGCGGCAGATTCAGAAGCTTATTCACTTTAGCTAGTCCGCGGATTATTTCGCGTGGGGTCACGCAGAAATATGGGACTTGTTCATCCATGCTGTGAATGTTCTGCCCGAAACCCCAAGCTTCAAGTCCGCCTGGGTTGACGATTTTTATAGCATATCCCCTTGTTGAAGAGATTAGCCACGCAACATGTCTTGCAAGCCTATCTATGCAGCCCTGCTTCAAGTACTCGAGTACGAACCACCAGTCCCCCAACAGCGGATATGTTGCTTTGTCAACCATCGGCGTATCGTTCAGCTCTTCATGAGTATGTTTAGCCTCCAAAGGAGGCATAGAAGGATTCATAACCGTAGTGTAACCCATTCGAGCATAACGGTAGCCAGTCGTAAAGGTTGATGGAATCGAATGCCCAACACCAGACCTAGTCACGGATGTCTTGCATTCATAATCCCTGAAGTGATCTTCAGGTCTCAGCAGCCTACCAATATTCACCTCAGCTCCAGCAATGTGACAGTGAATGTCCACACCGCCAGGCATGACAATCATTCCAGAAGCATCGACTTTCCTCGCTTTTCGCTCATCGACCTTTTCAACGATCTTGCCATCCCTGACGGCAATGTCCATTCGCTCGCCGTCAATGCCGTTGAGCGGGTCGTAGACGAAACCGTTTCTTACCAGAAGCTCCATCTACGATGCCGCCACTTGATGTTTCTTTCTGATTCTTCTGACTTCTGAAAGAATCCGCGCCAGGATCTCCGCATCCGTCGAAATCCCTTTCGGAGGCGCTACTATTCTCTTAAGCGGCAGAGGCACATGGTCCATGCGGTAGGCCGCCCCTTCAGCTTCTATACCAACAAAAGCTGACGGAAGAACGACATCTGCCATTCGACTAGTGGCATTCAAATGCGGATCTATGACTATTAAGGGATTCTTGACCAAGTGTTCGACTGCTTTCCGCGGCAGGTTTGCAGCAGGATCAGAAGCAACAACCAGCGCGGCATCCGATTCCCTCCGCATGAGAACGTCAACAGCCGTCGTTTCACCAGGATTGTACCGAGGATAACCCAACGAAAAGTCAACGGCATAAGGATAACCTGTTTGCCACGTGAAAACGGTGTCCGCGCCTGTAACGTTGAAGTGCCCGCGCATAGGCATTATCACGAACTTCGTTCGCAAGTTCAGGTCACGCGTCAAGGAAAGCGCGGCATCCACGTTCCTCATCTTACCACGGCTCATTGTGAGCCCAAGCCCAAAGAATATGACGCCGAAATTGCAGTTGACCATCACATCAGCAATTTCCTCCAAATGCTCCACTGGAACGCCCGCAACTTTGTCAACGTCAAGCTCTTCATCGCGAACCAGCGCCCTGAGAGCTTGGAAAAGCTCATAATCCTTGTTAGGCTCAACCTGAATGAAGTAGTCAGCTATTTCAGCAGTCCTGGTTCTTCTAACGTCCACGACTACCAGTTTTCTGCCTTCTTTCAAAAGTGCAGGAAAGGGTTCTTTTCTCACAGGCGACGGAATCGAGGTCTCTTCTCCAGGCAGCACTCGCCTCAAGACGCTTTCAACTTTCTTCCTACCAGTTGAAGCCTTAACCTTGCTAACGTATCCTTTCCATTCACTTTTCTCAAATCTCCCCTCTGAGAAGCTCGTGTATCTTTCGATGTGTCTTGGATGGGAACTCCACGGATTGCTCCCCCAATAGATCACCAAATCTGCCCTGTGCCTAACTTGTCCAAGCGTACACGTAGGAAGACCCACTTCCTGAACACTCAACTCAGAAGGTCCGTGGCAAACCGTCGACGTGTTGTCAATAACCCCACCGACTTCCTCAGCCAGTTCAAGACCAACGCGAATGGCTTCACAGCTCGTAGAACTCCAACCGTACAACAGTGGATAGTTTGCCCCCGCAAGGATTCCAGCAGCTTTTTCGATGGCTTCTTTGAATGAAGCTTCAACGAGTTCACCGTTATTTCTGACAAGAGGCTTCAAGATCCTGTGGTTGCCATAGCCTAGAAACTTGGACTCGCACATAGCGCAACCATTCTTAACCTTGACAATTCTCCCCCTTCGAATCGTCAATTCAATATCATCACATAGACAACCGCAGACTGGGCAAGTTACAGCTTTGACAACGGGCATACTCCTACTTCCCAAACTGCTGCTTAAGAAGCCCGGTCACGTCCAGAACCGGTTTGTCTGGAGCAGGTTCGATCTCCGCAGAAATGCCCTTCAAGGAGGGCATTCCGATGCTGTCGGTTTCAGGGTCAACCACAGCGTTTGCCCACGGTCCATACGGAATGAAAACCATTCCAGCATGCGGACCTCGCATCGACTTCAAAGCCCTAACGACCACCGACCCGAACTCGGTTGAGATCAGAATGCTAGTTTCCTCTTTTATCCCAAGCCTTTTCATGTCTTCAAGGTCAACATAGCAAACTGCAACGCTGTCCAAATACTCTTTTGACGCTTTCCCCTGCTCCTTTCCTACACCCTGCTCTATGGTTCTACCGGTGACTAGTGTTATCCGAAGTCTAGGCTTCTCTTCCATCCGCCAGCCTCTTGCCTGGTATCCTAAAACAAGATGTCACCCTTAAATCTTAACGTACAATCCAATGTTTCGAAAAGCATGGTCATGAATAGATTCGTTTTTCTCTGAAGCCTACAAGAAGGCTTTTAAATCGAGCGGAGCTATTGCCGTGATGTTTTCAGACAAGTCAGCTGAACATTCGAATGGTGAAAAGATGATCATTGAAGTTGAGGGGTTGGTGAAGCATTATGGTGACGTCAAGGCAGTTGACGGTGTTTCTTTCAGCGTTGAGGAAGGAGAGATTTTCGGACTTTTGGGTCCTAATGGGGCTGGAAAAACGACGTTGATGGAGATACTCTGTGGCTTGAGAAGATTCGACGAAGGAAAAGCTACTGTCAAAGGGTTTGATCTGGTCAAGGATTCTTACAAGGTTCGTGGCCTGATCGGATTTTGCCCCCAAGAAACGTTGCTCTATGACTTGCTGAGTGTGCGCGAAAACTTTGCTTTCTCTGCTTCACTCTATTCCCTTAGTCGTAGGAAGTTCAAAGATCGAGTGGAATTCTCTTCGAAAGTTCTTGGCGTCGGAGAATTCTTAGACAGAAAGGTTGAGAAGCTCTCAGGCGGGATGAAGAGACGAGCAAACCTAGCTGCCTCAATCATCCACGATCCGCCTATAGTGATTCTTGATGAACCCACTGTTGGCTTTGATCCTACAATCAAGAGAGAGTTTTGGGAACTGATAAAGAACCTCAAAACCGGTGGCAAAACTGTCCTTCTCTCCACGCATGACATGTACGAAGCTGACGAAATCTGCGACAGAGTGGCAATAATGGAGAAAGGAAAAATCGCTGCACTAGACAAGCCACGCACTTTGAAGGAGACGATAGGGGGAGAACCAGCAATCCATGTGCGCGTCAAGGAACCACAAACAAAGAAAACCTTGGCTGTTCTGAAGGAATTTAACGGTACGTTGAGAGACGATGAAATCCAAATCTCCGCGAAGAATCCTTGGAAAACAATGACTGAAGTCACGAACAAGCTGACTTCACAAGGAATCTTCACCGAAAAAATCGAAATTGTTGAGCCAACCTTAGAGGACGTGTTCATCAAGCTTAGCGGAAGAAAACTCACGGAGGATTTACAATGAACTCGATAATCGGCATAGCCGTGAAGGACACTAAAACATTTTTCAGAGAGAGAGGAACCGTCTTTTGGACCATAGCCTTTCCAGTGCTGATACTACTGCTTTTCTCCGCAATCTTTGGAAGAGAAATTCCATTCAACGCAAACATAGGAATAGTGGACTACAGCAATGACCAAGGCGGAATGACTTCAATCATAGTCTCTGGGCTCAACGCCACTGGAGTGTTCACGATTAAAAACTTCACTGACAAGACAGAAGCGCTAAGAGAGTTGAACGCAACCAATGTACGTGCTGTCATAACGATACCTGAGAATTTCACTCAGGATCTCTTCTTCAGTGGGCATACGAACATTTCGCTTGCTGTAGATGAAACCAGCCCCGATGTTGCACGGCTTGTCAAAGACACGATTAGAACCTTCTTCACAGAATTCTCTAAGAGCATCACGGGATACACTGAACCAATAGTAGTCAACGAAGAAACCTCAGTAGTGCATGAGAAGATAGGCTACAAGGAGAACATTGTTCCAGGCATGTTGACCTACCCACTCCTGTTCTCAAGCATGGTTGTAGCCACTGGAGCAATCGTCTTCGAAAGAGAGAAAGGAACCCTCAAAAAGATCAGAGCTTCACCTATTCGGCCTATAAACATGCTCTTCGGCAAGACCTTGGCGGCGCTCTTCCAGACAGCCATATCCATCCTCATCATGTCAGCCTTGGCAGTGGTTCTGCTCGGTCCAAAATTAAACTGGAACATCCCATTGCTAGTTCCAATATTGTTCTTAGGTTCATTGAACGGAATCGCCTTAGGCCTAATAATATCCTGCATCGGCCGAGCTCCTCAAGAAGCGTCAAACGCAGCCACGACTATGGGCATAGTGCTTCAGTTCTTCACAGGAATGTACTTCCCAATCGAATACTTGCCATCCTATCTTCAGCAAATCGGCCGCGTCATACCAATGACCTATGCAGCGCAAGCTATAAGAGACATAATGGTCAGAAACGCTACGCTGAATGACTTGCTCATGCCGATAGCAACGCTCGCTTTCTCAGCAATGATCCTGTACGGCATAGGAGTTCTTCTTTATAGAAGATGGGTCGAAAAATAGCAGCTAAGGTCTGTACCCACTCAGAATACATAAAGCCAAAGCAGCCGCAATAATGTCCGCGGTCGTGCCAGGATTCAAAAGATTACTTGTTTCCCTAAGACCTAAATCAAATTTTGTGAGGCTCCTTTTGCCCTCAGCAGTTTCCAAGCCTCCTAGACTTAAGATCTCCTTAACTCTAGAAGAGATGTCACGCGACTTTTCGGCATTGGTCTTTCTTGCTATTAACGTGTCAGGATACTCAGCCAAGACCTTCAGGAAAGTATGAACCACGGCGGAGTTCAAGTTGTCATTTCTTCTGAGTTGACCCATCAGCAACGGATAGGCAACATCGAAAGTTACTGAGTAGCTACTCACCCATTCTGAACAGATCGAATCGTAGGCCGAGGCTATTTTGAAGACTTCATACAGCGAAATCCCCTCATTGAGAATCTTGTCCGAGGAGTTCGGATCGTTAACGTCAAGTTCAGAACTGGAACCAAGTCCACCTGGCTTGGCTGTCTTTATGGCCTCATAAACGTCAACAGCGTCTTTCGGCGTGGTCGATTCGACAACATTCTTCAAGTTTTCCCTCAACCCATGGACGTCAAAAGCCGATTCCTTAACTACAGTCATTCCAGCTGCCACAGCAATGGGTGAAAGTAGAATTGACGTGCCTAGCAAAGTGTTACCACCGCGTTGCCAAGCATTAACATTCACAACGCAATCTCTAATGATCTCACCAACTCTAACGTTATCAACGCGAAGCTTTGCTTCGGAAACTTCAATTCCGCGTTCTGCTGCAAGCTCAAGGGAAGACGCCATTGCAACAGCAGACGCAAGAAAATGCTCATAGCGCGTGCGTTCAAAGCCATTGGTCCTGTTCACATTTCCAGGCTTATCTGCGCTAGCTTCCAAGAGGATGGCTAACTCTAAGCATTTTGAAACGTACTTGGCCTTGCCATCAAAACTCATTATTGGGAACACCCTGTATGCTTCATCGAAGTGGCAAGTTTTATTAATATATTGTGTAGGAAACTACACAGCATTGAACAAAAATACAAGGGGAAACGTTTGAAACTCTCGTCAAGGGACGTTGCCTTCACAGCAATCTTCGCTGCCTTCTCAGCTGTTGTCATAAAGGTCTTGCCTGGAATCCCAATAGTGGGAGTGCCAAGTGCAAATATCAAGTTTGACGCCGTACTGGCACCAGTCTACGGACTAATTCTTGGACCATATCTTGGCTTCACAGCTGCACTCTTTGGAGGATTGATTACAGCTGGAAGCCCATTTGACATTCTTACTTCATTTAGCCCAGCAGTGTCTGCTTTGGTTGCGGGATTCCTAACGCAGAGAAGTGTTGGAGACGGTGAAGGTAGAGTTAAGGGTTGGATGGTGGCTGCTGGGGTTTCAAGTTTGCTGATTTTAGGATGGTACGCAACTTGGGTTGGACAAGAAGCGCCATTCTATCCTGTGCTTCACTTCGCGGGTCTTGTCTTAATCCTTGTCACGAGAGGATGGACTGCAAAAACGTTCAAAGAAGGAAATGTTCAGAAAGAGACCTGGCACGTTAAACCAAGCTACTTTCTTGTGGGAATAGTCACCGTGGTGATAGCTTACATGCTTACAAGACCATATGCGCAAGACGTGTGGATTCTTCCTTACCTGTCTCTGCCACTGTTCTTGCTAGGCGGCATCGTAATCGTTTACAGCTTATTTGGACTCGGAAGAATCTCCTTTGTCTCAGCGGTTTCTGTCGCAAGCTACTGTGGAATTATCGCAGACCACATGCTGGGCAATCTAGTTTTCATAGAATCGGTCGATATTTTCATTCCGCTCAACATAATAGAAGACTATTTTCTAAAGCCTCTTCGATTGCCGAGTATTCCAGCATTGTTCATGTACATGATACCAGTTTCAGCCGTTGAAAGGATACTATTCACTATAGTTGCGACAATCATAGGCATCGGCTTAGTCCTCGCCCTTCGCAGAGCAAACCTATTAACACGAAAGCTCTAGACTCTCGATAGCTTCTACAGGTGAACTTATGGCGTTTAGTGCCCGTGAGGGCGACTTGATCGAGAACTTCAAGCGGGTGATTTTTGATGTTAAAGGTCTTATTCACCCTGAAGACAGGATTATCGCTTATCCCCGATTCATTCCAAGTCCTTCAGGCAATCGTAAGCGCAAAGACACATCATATAGAAAGGTATATTCACTTTCTGAACGCTTCAAATTTCTTGAACAAACATTTCCGCATTATTTGGTTCACGACACTGTTTTTGATGAAACGCTATGCTCAGTTCCAGTTTGCGACGTTAAGAAACACTACAAACCAGCAGAGAAGCTTCGACAACTTCGCAGTTCAAGGCGTTTGGACGCGCTTGAAACCGTAGTCTTGCAGTTGACAGAGTCGCTGAGAGAAAAGGCCAACATCCTGTGGGACGCCATTGGAGTTTGCGGTTCGATTCTTGTTGGGCTTCACACGGCAGATTCTGACATTGACCCAGTGATTTACGGTAGCGAAAACTGCCGAAAAGTGCACGATACATTGAAGAGCTTGCTGAAAGACGAGCCCAGTCAATTCAAGCCCTATGATCGAGAAGAGCTTGAAGTCTTGTTCGATTTTCGTTCGAAAGACACCGTGATGAGTTTCGAAGATTTCGTTCGAACAGAGTCCAGAAAGGCTCTGCAGGGAAAATTCTTAGACAAAGACTATTTTGTTCGTTTTGTGAAAGACTGGGATGAAGTTTCGGAGAAGTATGGTGATGTTCGCTATGTGAACATCGGCTATGCAAGAATCAAGGCAATGGTTGTGGTTGATTCAAAATCAATCTTCACGCCGTGCAGTTACAAATTAAGCAATGTGCAGATTCTTGAAGGACCGAAAGCTGAGCTTATTGAAGAGATTGCATCTTTTCGAGGTAGATTCTGTGAACAGGCAAGAGAAGGCGAAGAGATAATCGCGCAGGGAAAAGTTGAACACGTTATCGATAGGCTACAAGAACATGAATACTCTAGACTCCTGCTCGGAAACAACCCTTCAGACTTCATGATGTTGGCAGAAGCCTAGGCTTGATGAGCAACTTTCAAAACCTGTTCATAGTATCTAGGGCAATAGGTCAATGCGATCTGATGAAAACTTCCCTTGCGAGCGTTGACCTCTTCCAGATTCCCCTCAACATAAACCGTCTCGCCTGCAAATGCTTGCATTCGAAACTCCTCTATGTAAGAGACGACACGCGCAACCTCGAGAAAACCTTTCGCTCCATCTAAAACCTTCAAAGGCTCAATGCCGTAGACTGAAGGAATGAAGAGCGCATCAATGTCCTCGGAGACTCGAGCCAGCATTCTAACCCAACCTTTCCGCACAATCGTCACTTCTGGGTCGTAGTCGCTGCTGATTTCCTTCCAGTCTCTCACTGGTTCAAACTCTGTCTTGATGATTCTCCTACTCTTTTTGTCGTGAAACAGAGCGTAAATCAGTTTTCTGCGCTGATGCCAGATGAACTCCTTTGGACTCAGGTTTTGAAAACGCCAACGCTTTCCCTGGATGGACTCGTCTGTTTCAAATTCGTTCGAAAGCAGTGAAGAATAGTCCCTATACAGTTCCTGCAAGGTTTCACGCATGAGGGCAACTTTGTCTCTTCCATAAATTGTGAGGTCTATGTCTGAGAATTTTGGATGATGAAAGTCGTGAAGCATGGACCCAAAAATGCCAAAGTCATTAACGGACAGACTTGAACGCTTTACAGTGAATGCCAGAACATTTCGCAATGCGTTAACGAGTTCATCTTTTGGTTTTTTGGTCACTAGCTCTTTGAGCTTTTCATCTGGTTTTCGTGTTTCGAGAAGGTCTTTTTTGTTGACGCCTATGGTCTTCTGACGGAGCATGTCGTGGAAGATGAGGTATTGGGGGAAATTGTTTTGAATGAATCTCCAGCCTTCATCGTCGTAGAATTTGCAGAAGGCTTGTTGGCCTTTGTTTCTAGGTGCCTTTGGATTGTCCGACTTGAACAGTTCTGCTGGTGCGTATTCTGCATCGCAAATGTAAGCGTTGGGTGGATGTGAATATCCGAAGACTCGGAAGATTAAGCCTTCTCGGGCTATTATTGCGTCGCGGTCTCTCAGCCTTAAGGTGGGCAAATATGCTCTTCCTCTCTGGTTCCTGTTCCGACAACAACTTGATGGAAAACTTGGCCTGTCTCTAGGCTTTCGACTCGTTCCAGCATTCCAGAAATCCTGATTTCATCGCCTTGCCTCGCTACATTTCTATAACAGCCAATATTAGACATGACAAGTTGTGGAATCCTATCCTTGGGAAGTGTTGATGCTGCATCCGCTGGCTTATAGTCTTCAACCTTATAGATCGCGGGACGAAACATGGCTTCGCCGTCATCTTTCACCGTGCAACGGAATCTTACAGTGGTGATCGGGAAATACTTGAACATTCCATATTTTGTGTTGATTTCTTCGGGCTTGCGAATTGCGTTGTACATGAAGATTTTGCTGCGATAGCGTCCCTTGAAATGTCTAGCAGCATCCAAGCGGTTATTGGACTGATATCGTAACGTGCCAACTCTGACAAGCTTGTCTACTGTCTTCTCCAATCTCCGAAAGTTCTCTGCCCCGTAAACAACGATGTCGATGTCAGATTTGGGCGAATGCATGTTTAAGGCAACGGAACCGTGAACCCCAAAACAGTCAATGCTAGTGCCTGATTCGCCCGAGAGTAGTCCAATGAAGTCCAAAGTCGTCTTTTGCAGACCGTCCCTATCCTTGAGCTTGACCAGAGAACGCAGACATTCCCTTGGAACGTAGACCTTCTTGACAGAGCTCAGAGGGGCACTGATTACTTCTTTTCGTCTGAAAGGGCAGAAATACGCATACTCGGGAAAGCTCTGTCGGAAAGTTTCAAGAAAAGCTTGATAGTTCTGTGCAGTGTAGAGTCTTTCAGCGCGAAAAAGCTTCAAATTCTGGTATTTCCACGTTCTTTCCAAATAGTCAATCCTGAACAGTTCCTTGAATTTGGCTGGAATGTATTTCAGAAAGGCGAAAACTCGCTTTGGTGGGTGTTCGTATCCGAAAACATTGAAAATGAAGCCTTCCGTTGTTACGAAGGTATCGCCATCTGAGGGAATCCAGTGGTCAAGAGTCGTTTCGCGGCACCTGAGTACAATGGGTGGGGAGATGCTAAAAAGTTATTTTTTCTTCCGAATCTCTTTTGGTACTGTTCATCTTCCCTGATGTTCCGTTTGAGCCAAGAGCACTCAAGCTTGGGATTTCTACGATTTCTATTAGCTTGGTCGTTTTGGCAACATATCCTTTTCCAGTAATCTGAACATTGTTAGCTGGATGGAAAACCATAATCTTTAAGCTGTGTTTCGGATAGAGCAGATTGAAGTGAACAGTTTGAAAGAGAGCTTACATCCGTATGTAATCTTCCTTCCATCCGAACAGAAGACGAAAATCCTAGGAGCCATTTTCGGTTCCAAGGCAGCGGTTGACATTCTAAGATTCTCTTTAAATCAAGGGATTTCAAACAAGATTTACCAAAAAGACCTCGTTGCCGAACTTCCCTACTCAAACAAGACAATCATTGAAAATCTAAAGTCGCTAACCAAGCTCGGAGTTCTAAGAGAAGACATGGAGAAAAACCGTAGAGACAGACGCATCGTGTGGGTTAAGGCTTATCGACTCTCTGAAGCGGGTAAATGGTTTGCGTTGTTGCTGGCTGAAGAAAGAGAGCTTTCTAAAAAGGAGAAACGGGAAATATTGCAAAGCCTTTTCAGAGCATATTTAAGGTGGGTAAAAAGCCTCTCTGAAAAACTGCAGATAAACAAGAAAACGTTAGAAGACATTTTCATAAAAGAAATGAAAGGAGCAGAGGGCAAAGATTGAAGATACCGATTATAGCGGTTGTTGGAAGCAAGAAGTCTGGGAAAACGACAACCGCAGAAATCCTAACAAGAGAGTTGACGAAAAGAGGCTACAGGATCGCAGCAGTAAAGCATGTTCCTGAGCCCGACTTTACGATTGACACCCCGGGAAAGGACACTTGGAGATTCGCCCAATTCGGAGCCAAAACAATCATCGCGGTTTCTTCCAACGAAATAGCCACCATAGAGAAAGTGAATACGAAAGACGTCTCGCTAAAGTCAATTCTACAGAAGTGTAAAGACAGTGACTTGGTTTTTCTGGAAGGGTTTAGGAAACTTGTGAACAAGAACAAGGTTGTGCATAAAATTGTGGTCGTAAAGTCTGCTGAAGAAGCATTGGAAGCCATCCAGAACTTCGACCCCATACTTGCCTTCACAGGACCTTTTTCAACGGCAAATCTGAATTTGGATGAGCCTTATGTAGACACGCTTAAGGATCCTCAGAAAATCGCAGACATTGTGGAGAAGATTGTCAGGAAGAACCGCTCTCAAGTTGTCTGAATATTTAGTGTTGGCAAGTGGGGCTTGGAGATATTTTTGAGGGGGAGAAAGGAGATTTCTTCAAAAATATAATTGCCTCTCCAAACCTTTCCACCCAACACTTCAAATGCCTTTGCTTCATCATCCCCCTTTTACAATGCCTTGAAGGCCTCAAACCATCTATTGTATAGTGATAGCATGTCCAGCGAGACGCTTGGCTTTCTCTCTTCGAGGGTTTGTTTGAAGTCATCCATTGTCAGAGATCTTGGCTTGGCTTGTTTGTTGTTGGCTTGGCCAGACTCGAAGAATTCTCCTATGAGCTTTAGCTGAGCTGACTGGCAAACGTCTCTTATGTCGCTTCCTGAGAACCCTTCTGAGATCCTTGCTAGTTCATGCAGGTCAACGTCTGTAGAGAGTTGCAGTGTGCTCGTGTATAGTTTGAACATCATCAGTCTTGTGTGGTGATCAGGAAGAGGCACGAGAATCCTCTTCTGGAATCTTCGTATGAACGCCCAGTCCAAGTCCCAAGGTTTGTTTGTCGCGCCGATAACGTATACGTGAAGTTTTTTGCCCTTGTCTACTATGCCGTCCATTTCTTTCAAGAACTGGTTTCGGACACGGATTTCTCCGCCAACCTCGTTTGAATGCTTACCCATAAGCGAGTCCAGCTCATCGATGAAAACTATAGAGGGTTTTCCTTCTTGGACTGATTTTCTGATCGAGCCGAAGAGCTTAGCGACATTCTGTTCGGCTTCACCCAGCCACTTAGACATTATCGATGCCGCGTCAATCGAGACGAATGTAGCGTCTATTTCGGTCGCTACGGCTGCTGCCAGCAACGTTTTTCCGCAGCCTGGCGGCCCGAATAGTAGGATTCCTCTTGGCCAGCCTAATGGAAACAGGTCTGGTCTCTGAACAGGATATACGATGGCTTCCTTCACTGCTTTCTTGGCTGGGTCAAGTCCTACAACTTCTTCCCATCTGACGTTGGGTTTTTCCATCATTATGAGTTCTTCATAACTTGATTTGCCGCCTTCAGTTGTTTTGCCGTTGCCTTCGCCGTTGGTGGGTTCTGCTGTCCTGGATTCGATGTGCATTACAGCTCCCTGTAACGCTTTTATGCGTTCTTGGTAGGCTATTGCTCTTTGAATGTAAACCTTGTTCAAGCCATATTCTGGGTACAACTGAGTGAGTTGCAGAAGGCTCTCTATGGCTTTCTGGTACATTGTTATAGCCATGCCCTTTGACCCGTGCTTATCGAGGCGAACTGCTTCTAATGCGTAGTTGGTTGCGTTTTTCTCGAGTTCCTGTGAAGCACTCATAGTCTTCTTTTTCTCCTATCCACTTGTTTGCAGTTCGATTTTTATTCTGCCCTTGTTTCCTAGACTGTCAAGGGCTTTTTGGATTTCCTCATTTGAGGCTTTCAAATCGACTGAGCAGCGTGATAAGTCGATTTCTCCATTACTTCTCTTAACGTAATCAAGAAGGATGTCTTCCAATGATGGCTTTTCAACCATCAAGGAGATCTCTTTAATCTCGGCTTTTTTGAAAGAAAAGAGAGTTTGGGAAGAATCTGTTTCGGAGTCTTCGGTGAATTTCTGGCCGATCATCTTTGAGCATGTGGCGGTCAGCGCGACCATTTCTTTTAGTGTGTTTTTCTCGGTTTCTGGGGTTTTGAGCGTAGCGGGCGGTTCTGGAAGCTTCTCAGCGAGTTTTCGCTCCAGAAGGCCTGTGACTTCTTTGAGGATTTCTTCTCCACCCGGTGTTTTCTTGCCTACTTGGATTATCGATTCATCCGTCGTTATCTTTGTTGAATAGAGCGTTTCGCTTATTGTCTCTTGTACTTCGCTCAGTTCTGAGGAAACGTCTGGCAAGAGATTGAACAGTTCCTGGGAGACGCTTTGAAGTAGTCTGAGGGCTGGTTTAAGGTCGGTGACTACGTCGCTTAGCTCCTTAATGGTTTCAAGCCTGAGAATGACACGTTCGATAGCAAGCTCAACATTGTAGAGAAATTGGAGTAGTTTTCGTACTTCTGCAACTTCGTTGGCGCATATGGCGGCTCTTTCTCGGTTCTTGTTGTTGAGAGCATTAATGCAAGTTTGGAAGAGGATTCTGTCTCTTTCTCTGAGCCTATAGCTTGCCTGCTGAATTTTGTTACGCTGGACTTTGAGGGTTTGGACTGACCTGGCTACGGTTTCGCAGAAGGGTGGAGGTTCAAAATGGAGAAGATTTCTCAATTTTTTCCTCCGCCCGCTACCTTTTGCCCCTTGGCTATATGCCAACTTTTCCGATCTCTTTTACATACACGACGACTGGCGGTTCTGGAAGTTCAGGTGCTGAGTAAACAGCAGTGCTTTTCGCAGGCTCCTTCGGCTTGGTAGGTGCTTTGTCGAATGATCCTAGCTTGTCACCCAATATAATGTTTGACAGCTTGTTCTTCGTGACTTCGAGGTCGCTCTTCTCCACGTTGATCCGTTTCAGGTTGTCTTGGATTATTGTGAAGGCAGTTCCATAGGCTTGGTCGTCAATCTTTCCTATTTCGTGCTCGATTTCAAGATGCACTAGTGCATAGGTCAGAGATTTGATCTCTTCTGCACATCTGCTGATCTCTTTTTCCGTTTGTTCTAGAACGGTTTGGGCTTCAGTTTTCAGCTGGTTGAGTGCTCCATCGAAGCTTGTGTGCAATTCGCTGTAAAGCTCAGGCGAGATTTTCTTCTTCCTAGACAACTCTTCGAGAGCCTGGTCTTTGCGCCATATTAGGGGAATATGGTCACAGAAAGCGCATGCGTCCGATTTCAACTTCGATATAATTGTGATTTCCGCACCGTCGATCTTCAGGTGCTCAGTTGAGTGTTTTGAGAATTTTCCGTCGCCTTGTTCAACAAAGACGGCTTCAAATATTCCGCTGGGGGTTACCTGAAAAGATGCTATTTTGCCTATTATTCTTCCGTATTCGTCTTTAACCTGTTTTCCGACAGAAGAAAAAAGGTTGGGGTTTTGTGACATTTTCTTACTCCCTTATGTTTATGAGGTTTCAGTGGAAGATCTCTCGCCTATTGCGCTTGTTGGGATTCCTGGCATTCCTGGTGGCAGCTCTGGGAACTTTTCTTTGATTCTTTGTTCTGCGACTGTTGAGGCCTCGGTGAGAATTTTGGCGGCGTCCTCGTTGACGGTGTCAAAGTTGAGGGTCATTCCTGAGCCTTGTCCGGCTTCGATCATTATTCCGCTGAGCATGTTGCCGATTTCGCCAAGTTCGTTTTCTGCTTCGGGAAAGACGCTGACCAGTCCTGCTCGGACTGAGCGGAGAACTCCGACGGCGGGTCCTAGTGTGGATACTACGTCGCCGAGTTCTGATACGGTTCGTAATCTTAATACTATCTGTTCTAGGGCGAGTCGGGCGTTCATTATCAATCTTTCCATTTTGCGGATTTCGGCTAGTTCGTTAGCGAAGACGTTTGCTCTTGCGGTGTCGTGCTTTGTGTAGGCGTCGACTATTCTTGCGAATATTGTTTTGTCTCTTTGGCTGAAGCGTTCAGTTGCCTGATCCAGTTTTTGGACTTGGAGTTCGATGCGTCTGACGGCGAAGTCTAGTCGTGGCTTCAATGGGCCTGGGGGCTTAACGGCGTCCTGTATGCGTCTTGTGAAGGGTTGTTCTTCTCTTCTGGTTTCCCATTTTTTCGCGAATCTTTCTGACAAATCAGTTACCTCCAAAAACGAAAGGTTGCATAAAAATGTCTTAACCATTGTTAACATGCTGAAAACATGCACGTGTATATGTAGAGCTATACGTTGGAGTTTGGGCAGCTTTTGGCTTTAATTCATTAGTTAAAAGGCCGGGTTGTCTGTTTTTAAGTAATAGACATAAATGTGTAAGTTAGACTAAAGAGAGGCTTGAGATGGAATGCTAGAGCTAAAGGTGATTTAAGTGGGTGATAGGGTAAGGATTTTCGCGTTTGTTGCGGTCTTGGGTTTCTTAGCGGGCATTATTGCTCAGCTTACGGCTGATTACGTGATTCCTTGGCTCATGGATGTTCTGCCAGCGCTGGTGCAGATACGCTTTCTGGTTTCAGGGTTTGCTGGTGCTTGTCTGACGCTTGTCTTGGTAAGTGTCTGGGGCTACGTCACGGGAACTCAAGAACGTTAACACCTTTTCCCTTCTCTTTTCTTTCTTAGATAAATTCTGTTTTTTGTTTTTGGGATTCGCTGTTGAAGCATTACGTGATGGTTGTTTTGGACTCAGGAGCGGAAAAAGCAATCATCTTGTTGTCAACGTACCTCGATTTCCTCATCGTCCAAATGAAGTATGCCGTATCAAACTATTTATGTCTTGAATAGAAACTGTTGGATGAACGTTAGGAGTGTGTCGGCGATGTGTGGCATATTTGGATTTGCGTTGAAAGATTCTGTGCCTATGGCTAGCGTTTTTAGGGTTCTTGAAAGGTTGGAGGTTCATCAGTATCCTAATGAAGAGACACCTGTTGGCGGTTATGGTGCAGGTGTGGCTGTTCTTGAGGATGATGGAAGTATCGTTTTTGAGAAGGTTGGAAAGGACAATGATGTTTCTCCTGTAAAGGAGTTGGCCAAGATCGTTGCGGTTGGTGAGGCTTCGGTTTTGGTTGGGCATGTGCGGATGCCAAGTCCAGAGTTTATGAACACTGCAAGGTTTAGGGAGACTGCTCAGCCTTACATTGTTAGAAGAGATTCAGGGCTTGCTGTTGTTTCTGTTCATAATGGCATGTTCAGGAACTATAAAGAGCTTAGAGCTAAGCTGGGGAAGGAGCATGTTTTTGAGTCTGAGAAGGTTGTGAGGCTGATTGATTCGGAAGTTATTCCTCACGTTTTTGTGGAGCTGTTGAGTGAGAAGCATGATGCTGGTCAAGCTTTGTTGGAGCTTTTTTGGCGGTTGCAGGGTCCAAGTGCCATTGCCTTGTTACACGCTGAAGGGAAAGATCGTTTCCTGCATTTTGTGCACAAAGGTGGAACCAGAGGTTTGAATATCTGGACTAATGTGATGGGTGAGCTTGTTTTCTGTTCGCGTGAAGAGCCGTTAATGCGAGAGTTTGGTTCTATCCTTAGCGAAGGTGGGTTTTCGAAGAAGTTTGCGATTGGATGGCGCGAGAATGTTGGTTTGGTGTTGTCGTATCCTTTGTCGGTGAGATGAATGTGGTTTGTCTCTGTTGCTCTGAGGGCGATTTTTGACTCCCCTATATATAGGTTCGACATGCTTTCTGGCGGGCTTGTGGTTTAGTAAAGGATAAGTGTGTTGTTTTCGCATTTGGTCTTGGCGACAAGCTGCAATGGCAAAACAGTCTTCAGGTTCTGACGTTTTCAGTTTGCTTGCTAAACCTGTGCGTGATGGGTTAGCTGAGCTTGGGTTTGTCAAGCCTACCTTGCCGCAGTCTTTGGCTTTTCCACCCATTCTTGCTGGAGAGAACGTGTTGTTGATTGCGCCTACGGGAAGCGGCAAGACTGAAGCTGTGCTCTTGCCCATCTTCTCAAAGTTCATTCAACAAAGGCAAGAGAAGGGCATTTCCATTGTTTACGTTACGCCCTTGCGGGCTTTGAACCGCGACATGCTGAAGCGCTTGGAGTTCTGGGCTCGGAAACTTGATATTTCGGTTGAGGTTAGGCACGGCGACACGGAGATGAAGCTGCGGCGCAGGCAAGCCATCAGTCCCCCCAACATGCTTGTTACGACTCCTGAGACCTTGCAGGCGATTCTGCCAGGCTCCCGAATGAAACAACACTTAGCTTTTGTTCAGTACGTGGTGGTTGACGAGGTTCATGAGTTGGCAGGAGACAAACGCGGAATCCAGCTTGCCGTGGCTCTGGAACGCCTGAGAGAGATCGTTGGAAAGGATTTTCAGAAGATTGGCTTGTCGGCTACTGTGGGGAATCCTGATGAGGTTGCACAGTTCGTGAGTGGAACAAGCAGAGCCATCAGAATCGTGCAAGCTTCGTTGTTTAAGGGTTACAAGTATCATGTCGAGACGCCAAGCCCTGTTGATGTTGACTACGAGATGGCTGGGAAGCTCAGGACCGCGCCAGAAGCTGTTGCAAGGATCAGGCGAATAACCGAACTCGTGGACAGCCACAAATCCACGCTCATCTTTGTGAACAGTAGGCAGAATGCTGAGATGCTCGGGTACAAGTTCAGTCAGCTTGGCAGATCGGACATTGCGGTTCATCATGGCTCTTTATCGAAAGAAGAGCGTGCTCAGATTGAGGACGATTTCAAGGCTGGAAGGTTGAAGGCGCTCGTTTGCACGAGCACGTTGGAGCTGGGCATCGACATCGGCTGCGTCGATCTAGTCATTCAGTATCTTTCGCCTAGGCAGGTCAACAGCCTAATTCAGCGCGTTGGTCGCAGCGGTCACCGCTGGGACGTGTTTTCTGAAGGCGTAATCGTTACGGCTTTTCCTGATGACACTTTGGAGTCGGTTGCGGCTGTCAAGAATGCCAGTGAGAGTAAGCTTGAGCCTGTGTTGATTCATGAGGGCGCTTTGGACGTTTTGGCGCATCAGGTTGTTGGCTTGCTCATGGACAAAGACATCATCAGCCTTAGGGAGCTTTTGGCGATTCTGCGGAGGGCTTATCCGTACAGGAATCTTTCTGAGGACCAGCTTTTGGATGTGGTAGCCTTTTTAGACAGTCTCGGCGAATTGAGGTTTGACGAAGAAGAAAAGCTGTTGAAGAAGGCAAAAAGAACTAGGCGGTATTACTTTGAGAATTTGAGCATGATTCCCGACGAGAGGCGCTACCCGATGGTTAACGTGATTTCTGACAGGCGGATCGGGGTTTTGGGCGACGAGTTCATGGCTCTGGACGCTAGGGTTGGTTTGAACATTATTGTGAGGGGGAAGGTTTGGCGTATTGTGCAGATTGAGGAGGAGACGGGCACGGTTTACGTTGTTCCTTCTGAAGACCCGTTGGCTGCTATTCCTGGGTGGGATGGCGAGATGATTCCTTTGCCGTTTGACTTGGCTACGCGGACTGGCGCTATGAGGGAGGAGATTTGGAAGGCGCTGAAGGAGACGGAGAGTGCTGAGGCTGCGGCGGAAAAGGTGGCTGGGAAGTTCGGTGCTGGTAAGGCTGCATTGGTTGACGCTGTCAAGGAAGTGCAGGAGCACGTTAAGCAGGGTGCGCCCTTGCCCACGGATAAGCATGTGGTGGTTGAGGTTTTTGACAAGTATTTGATTGTTCATGCTTGTTTTGGGGAGATTGTGAATCGGACGTTGGGCGGGGTTTTTGACACGGTGCTTTCTGAACGGGAGATTATTGTGGGCTGGTGGAACGATGGCTATCGCATTCTTGTTGAGATGAGACGCAAGCTAACGCAACGCGAATTAGAAGAGCTTTCGGCGTTGCTGTTCAAGCTGACGGATGAGGAGGTTGAGGGTGCTTTTGGCAGGTATTTGGATGCGAAGTTTCCTTTTACTTACAAGATGAGGTTTGTGGCTCAGCGGTTTGGTGCGTTGCCTCGTGGCAAGACTATGGGGAGTGAGAGGGAGAGTCGGTTGCCGTTTCAGTTTGGGGATACGCCGATTTATGATGAGACGATTCGTGAGGCGATGGTTGAGAAGGTGGACGTGGCGAAGGCTAAAGAGATTATGAGTGATGTCAGGAGTGGGAAGATCAGGGTTAGCACTGTTTATCGTGTGGAGAAGCCTACGCCTTTGGCTTATCATATTCTTGAGAAGTATAGTGATGTTTCGGAGCTGATGGCTCCTGAAGAGGTATTGCTTAGCAACATTGAGAAGATGAAGAAAGCGATTGAGGCAAGAACGGCTAAATTGTTGTGTATGAAGTGTGGAGAATGGATAGGGGAAGAAAAGGTGATAAGCTTGCCAGAAGAACCTGAGTGCGGAAAATGTGGTTCTAGACTTTTGGCGCTGATGTATTTCAGCCAAGACGCTCAAAGGCTTGCTGAGGGCTTGAAGAAAAGGAAGGAAGGCAAGGAGCTTAGTGAAGAGGAGCTTAAGGAGTTGACTGGTGCTAGGCGGAAGGCGGATTTGATTTTGAGTTATGGGAAGAAGGCGATAACGGCTTTGATGGTTAAGGGTGTGGGTCCAGAAACAGCTTCAAGGATTCTGGGAAAAATGCACAGCAAGGAAGAGGAGTTCTACATGGACCTGTTGAAAGCGAAGATACAATACCTAAAAACAAAACAATACTGGGAAAATAAGAAGAGCGATACAGTAGGTTCAGGCTTCAGACAATGACTACAGAGTTGGACTTCATAATGCGGTTTTTCAGTCTAGGATGTCATCCTTTTGCAGCGAGGGCGGACCATACAATACGTAAGCTGGCCATGTAAAAACACTCTTGTTCTTACCAGTCTTTTTGACTTTGAGTCTAGCTTGACGCACTGAATCAGCCAACGTTCTATTTTCTACACCTAGAAGCTCCTTGTAGAACCTGCCTGAGAACAACCTAGCTTCGTCTTCATAGATAGGCCAGAGCGTGCCAATAAAAACCCTACCGCCTTGCTCTGCTAACGCGTACGCCCAACTGTAAGCATCCCACTTCGCTTCGCCTATTGTGGCCCTCTCAGTTGCAGTTTCGCAAGCATTCATAAAAGAAAGTCGTGGGGCAACCGTACCGAGAATCCTGTGCAAATCCTTTGCAAGCAAATCCCCGTCATATGTCGATATCCTGCTTTCGTCACGAGCCATACTTCCGTGTCCAGTGAAGTGAAATATGTCAACTCCACACTTGAGTTCTCTGACTATTTTGTTTTTTTCAGCTTTCTTACCAAACAAGCTTGTCACTTGAATATCATGACCTTCGAGAATCGATGCAACTTCTTCAGCTTCTTTTTCAGCCCAGTCCAGCTCTCCTGATTTCCTTCCACAACCTTTGTAGTTTATTCCTACAACTAAAGCACGACGTTTTCTTCTTTTTTCTTGAGGGTTAAACCAGCGTTCTGACTTCACAACCCTGAGCCGCCCAACGTTTAGTTGCTCACAAAGATGAACGTGTGGACTCTTTTGCAGAAGAGCCAATTCCCAAGGAATATCAACAGTCTCCTCGTCTAGCGCAAGGGCAAGAGTGGTTCCTTCCCTTACGTCCATATCAAAACGCTTGATGACAGGACCCAATACCCGCCGTATCTCATTCCCTATGATCCTCAGCTCCTGTTCAAAATCACGAGTGTGAGTCTTTTCATCTCTTGCCATCCTAAGCAGTTTTTTGTACGGACGAAGAATTCCCTTCTTGAACCCTTCAGTGAGTTTAATGAGTTTTTGATCGAAACTGGTTATCTGCATTGATTTCGGGTCAGTAAGCTCACATTCAAGCCATCTACCAACTCGCCTTAATCTGAGGATGGGAAGCGATGATGCCATAAGTGCACCTGCTATGACGGTCTAGATGCAAACTCTAGTATTTGAGATTGATGATAATGGTATTTCTTCCTCGCTATTTCAAGTCATCAAAGAGAACTTGCTGAAAGCTTAATAGAAAAAGCTTTGAAGCATGTCATTCAATTGTGACCATCATGGAAACGGAAAGTAGGCAGTCCGAACTCAAGGCATCTTTGGGTTTGTTTGATGCTGTTGCTGTTAGTGTTGGCGCTATTATTGGTGGCGGCATCTTTGTTGTCACGGGTATTGCGGCTGGTTTGGCTGGTTCAGCCCTCGTGGTCTCCATGCTCATAGCCGCACTCATATCCCTGTTAACAGCGTTAAGCTTCGCTGAACTCGCTGCTTGGCAGCCCAAGGAAGGAAGCATCTACGAATACTCCTACCAGCTAGTCTCGCCGTTCGCAGGCTTCCTCGTAGGCTGGATGTGGATACTGAGCAACACCTTCGCAGGCGCAGCCGTCAGCCTAGGCTTTGCCTACTACCTAAACGCACTAGTGCCTAGCCTGAACCCAAACTATGTTGCAGCAGTCGTCTGCCTAGCCTTCACCGCCATCAACTACTACAGCGTCAAACAATCAGCCCTAATAAACAACATACTCGTCACAGCAAAACTGCTCATCCTAGCCTTCTTCATAATCTACGGCCTATCGTACATGAACCCAACAAACTTCACGCCGTTCAAACCTCTCGACGTAGGAGTGCTCAGCGGCGCAGTCTTCTTTTTCTTCGCCTACGGCGGATTCGCAAGAGCAGCCGTAATCGCAGAAGAAGTCAAAGACGCAAAACGCAACGTCCCACGAGCCATGCTCATAGCACTAGCCATATCAGCAATATTCTACATACTCATCGGCACCGTAGCCGTCGGACTCGTGGGACCGAATAGACTTGCTAGCTCCAACTCGCCACTTGAAGAAGCCATGAAGGCAACGGGAAACTCGGCAGCAACCTCAATCATCGCCATCGGAGGTATACTCGCAACCGCAAGCGTCCTCCTCACATCGGTTCTAGGAGTTTCACGCATGGCATACGCAATGGCAAAAAGAAAAGACCTCCCACAAGCACTCGGCAAGCTGGACCCAAAACGAAACACTCCAATCTACTCAACGTGGATCATAGGCATAATAATGGCCCTCCTCGTCCTGCTCATTGACCTCTCAAAAGTCGTGGCCATAAGCAGCTTCGCCATGCTCTTCTTCTACACACTAGCCAACATCTCAGCCCTACGCCTGAAACCAGAAAAACGCACCTACTCAAAAATCCTCCCAGCACTAGGAGCAGTCTCCTGCCTAGCACTGTTAGCTTTCGAACTGTTCGCCTCATTACAATCGTGGATAATCGGCACTGCAAGCTTATTAATCGGCGCAGTTTACTACGTCGCCAAACAAAAACTCAAACCAAAGCAGTGACAAACCATGTTGGACTGGTGGCTGCTCATAGTATTCGGCTTCTTCATAGGCATATTAGCATCAATGACAGGCGTAGGCGGAGGCGTCTTCATCGTCCCCATCCTCACATTCTTCTACGCCTTCATCGTCAACAGCGCAACAGGAACAAGCCTAACCACCATAATATTCACAGCCATAGCCTCAACCATCAACTACGCCAAACAAAAGAGAGTCTACTTCAAAACGGGCCTAATCCTCGTAGTGACTACGGCACCAGGAGCCTACCTCGGCGCGTGGCTCACTACCATTATGGAAGAAAGACTGCTGGCACTTATCTTCGGTGCCTTCCTCATCCTTGTAGCAATCCGCACGATAATCAGCGTACTCAGAAAAAAAACCCAAGATAAACAGTTGCCAGTGAAAACTGACACGGAACTCATCCATTCAGGAAAGACCATTGCTTTAGACGTTGGGCTTGGCTTCTTTGGCGGTGTTGCTTCAGGCTTGCTTGGGATAGGCGGGGGAACCCTCATCGTTCCAATAATGACCTTTGCGCTCGGAATGCCAATCCACCTCGCAACAGCCACCAGCATGTTCACCATGATATTCACATCAATATCGGCAGTAACAAAATACTACCAATCAAACCTCATAGACTTCCCAGTCGCCCTGACCCTAGCAGCAGGCTCAATCATCGGAGCCCAAGTAGGAGCCTACACGTCCAAGAAAATCTCAGGCAAAAACCTCACACTGATCTTCGGAATAATACTGATAATCGCAGGCATCAACATGACAATAAAGTTCATTTAGCTAGATTCGTTCCAAGCCTTTGAAAGAAAAATGCTTAATCACGTCAGTCTTAAGCGAAACCAGAAAGCTCTCCATCGATGAAACCTTACCCCCCAAAGCATCCCTAAGATCGCGACTGAACTCGGAGAAACTTGAAAAGTCCTTGTGAATCGAAACAAGCAAAAGCGTCTTGCCACCCAGACCCGCACCAGAACTTGAAAAGAGTATCTTAGGATTTTCTGAAACCCAAGCAAGACTCGACTTCACACTTTCCTGCGGCAGCGCCCCAGCAGAAACAAAGTTAAAGGCCACGATTTCAAAGCCAAGCTTTTCAAGAGCAGGCAACACAGTATACTCGCGAATAAGATTAAGCCTTTCAAGACCCTTCCGCATCCGCGTTATAGTTGGCTGCGAAGCATCAATAACCTTCGCCAGTTCCCTGTCGCTTCGCTTAGAATTCTTCATCAACTCGTAAAGCAGGTCAATAATCTTTTCCTTCGGCATAGCCTATGCATTTAAGCATTCACTCTGATAAATTTTGCTACGCCGCCTGCTTCTGTTCTTTTCGTTTCAACATTTTCTCCAATATCGGCCGCATCTTAGCATTCTCAGCACTGATCTTTTCTTTACCCAGCGCCTGCATCTGCGCGGCCATTTCCTTGATGATCTCCGCAAATTTCACGCCTTCCGCTGCGGAAACGTATTCCACGCGGAACCTTTCAGGACTCATCCCAAGCTTCTGAAGCATAGGAGCCAAAGCATCCATCCTAGCCTTCATCTTATAATTCCCACTAATATAATGACAGTCATAAGGCAAGTGACAAGCACCAACCAGAACCATCCCAGCCCCAAGCCTAAACGCCTCAAGCACAAAATCCCTGTCAACCCTACCGGAACACATCACGCGAATAGGCCTAATCGCAGGCGGATACTCAAACCTGCTCGTACCAGCCAAATCCGCACCAGCATAGCTGCACCAGTTGCATAGAAACCCCAAGATTTTCTCTTCAGGATTCTCCTCCAACGCCGATCTGATCTGTGACGTGATTTGGGCGTCAGTGAAATGCCTCTGCGTAATAGCATCAGCAGGACACTCGGCCACGCATGTGCCACAACCGTGGCACATAGCCGTGAAAACTTCGGCCACGTTCCCCTCGGGAGCCCTGATCGCACCGTACGGGCAAGCCTTCTGACAGATTCCACACTTCACCTTCGTGTTTCGACACTTCGACCCATCAACCTCGGCCACAATAGGCTGAATCTTCCACTTCGGCTGAGAAAGAATCGTGGCCGCGCGAGCAGCCGCACCCATACCCTGAGAAACACTATAAGGCACATCCTTAGGACCTTGACAACCTCCAGCAACAAAAACCCCATCCGAAGGCGTGTCAATAGGCTTAAGCTTCGGATGACTCTCCATGAAAAACCCATCACTACCACGACTTATGTTGAAGACTCTCGCCACTTCTCCAGAGTCTTGAGTCGCAACCGCAGCCGTAGCCAAAACAACCATGTCGCTAGCAACCTTCACGGGTTCGCCGTTTTCCTTCTCAGCCGTGACTATCAGTTTCTTTGTCGTTGGGTCTTCGGTGACGTTTCTGTTCGTGAGCTTAACGCGGATGAAGTTGATTCCGATGCCTTGGGCTTTTCTGAAAAGCTCCTCGTAACCCTTCCTATTCGCACGCATGTCCGTGTACAGAACATCAATCTTCAGTTTATCACCATACTTCTCCTTGAGAAAAACAGCACTCTTCAACGTAAGCATGCAGCAGAAGCCTGAACAATACTCAAACTTGTTAATGTCCCTAGACCCAACACACTGAATGTAAGCTAAGCTTTCGGGCATCTTGCCATCAGAAGGCTTCCAAAGCGATCCGATTATCTGTGTTCCAGAATCTATGATACGCTCAAGCTGCAAAGCCGTGACAACATCCTTATACTTGCCAAAACCATAGTTCTGCAGGTCACAAGGCTCGTAAATATCATAGCCAGTCGCTACAACTATGCATCCGACTTCAAGTTGTTGCGTTTCAGGCGTCTGCTCAAAGTTTACTGCATCGGTTGGACAGATGTCCTTGCATTTTTTGCAGCTTCCATCCTTGAAGAAGAGGCACGTGTCCTTGTCAATCACGTAAGTGTTTGGCGTTGCGTCCGGGAAAGGCGTGTAAATCGCTTTCCGCATCCTCGTGCCAGCGTCAAACTTGCTCGGCACCAGAACGGGACAAACCTCAGAGCATTTGCCACAGCTTATGCACTTGTTCTCATTGACAAACCGCGGCTTCGTAGCCACTTCCGCCTTGTAACTGCCAATCACCCCCTCAACTTTCTTGACCTCAGAATAAGTAAGCAACTTAATGTTCGGATGAACCGCAGCAGCTCCTATCCGAGTGGCGACGCAAGAGAATCTTGGACAATGAATTTGTTGAGGACAGTTGGAACACTCAAAAACTGGAAACGTCTTGCCCAATTGTGCCATGTGACCGCCAATAATTTCAGCCTTCTCAACCAGATACACCTGATAACCCATCTCAGCAAGGTCAACAGCCGCACTTGCCCCAGCAACACCAGCACCTACAACCAACGCCTTATTGGTCACCGGAACCTCAATCACAGTCAACGGCTCAAGCAGCCTAACCTTAGCAACAGCCATCTTCACAAGTTCCTTAGCCTTCTCCGTGGCCTCTTTAGGAGTGCTAGGATGGCACCAAGATGAAAACTCACGGATATTCGCCATCTCATAGATGAAAGGATTCAATCCAGCTTCCGAAACCGTTCGGCGAAAAGTCGGTTCATGCATCCTCGGAGAACAAGCGGCAACAACCACACGATTCAACTTGTGCTCCTTCACGCCCTTCCTAATCTCATCTTGACCCGGGTCAGCACAAGTATAACGGTTTGTCTTGACATAAACTACATCTGGCAACTTACGCGCATACTCTGCCACATCTTCCACATCTACAGTGCCAGCGATGTTCAGACCGCAATAGCATATGAAAACTCCGATCCGAAGCTCTTCAGGCTTAGAAACCACTTGTTGCTCAGTCATGCCTTCGCCTCCTTCTGCATGACCGCTCCAATCTGAGCCACAATCTGCTTGTCAGAATAATTTGGCATCGTGATTGCGTCCATAGGACAAGCAGAACTACAAATGCCGCACCCACGACACAAGCCTTCAGTAACCTTCGCCAACTGCTTGTCACCAACCTTCTCAATGCTAATAGCTTTGTAACTGCAAGCAGACTCGCAGACTCGGCACCCACTACAGAGGTCTTCATTCACCTGTGCAACAAGAGGCTCCACAGCCCAAGTATCCTTACCCAGCACTGATGCAGCTTGAGCTGCGGCAGCGCTGCCTTGAGCTACACTGTAGGGAATGTCCTTCAAACCTTGACACGCCCCGGCCAAAAATATGCCAGACATATCTGTGTCGGTCGGTCTGATCTTGGGCTGGCACTCTGTGAAGAAACCATCCTTGTTTTGGGATATGTTGAGAATCTTTGCCAATTCAGGCGCTGAATTTGCAGGAATCGCAGCGTTTGCTAGAACGACCATTTCGACTTCGGCGGAAACGGGTTTGCCATCTTCGGTTTCACCATAAACAGTGAGGTTTTTGGTTTGCGGATTCTCGGTTATTTTTCGGTTTTCCAGCTTGACTCTGATGAATTTGACTCCGGATTTCTGGGCTCGGTTATAGAATTCCTCGTAGCCTTTGAAGTTGCTTCTCATGTCGTTATAAAATACGTAGACCTCAATGGCGTCCTTGTGCTTCTCCTTGAGCATGACAGCGTGCTTCAACGTGTACATGCAGCAAAAGCTTGAGCAATACTCATACTTGTTAATGTCGCGTGAACCCACACATTGAATGAAAGCGATGGAATGCGGCTTCTGCCCGTCTGAAGCACGGATCACCTTGCCACCCGTAGGGCCAGCTGCCAATATGAGCCTCTCAAACTCCAAGGCCGTGAACACATTTTCAAACTTACCATAGCCAGTCCACTGCATGCCTTCAGGGTTGTACATGTCATAGCCAATGGAGACTATTATGGCTCCCACGTCAAGCTCGATCTCCTCAGGCTTCTGGTCAAAGTTTATCGCTTCTCTAGCTCCGCAAGCATCAACGCATTTGAAGCATTCAATACAATAGTCACGGTTGATCGTGTAGATAAGCGGGACAGCTTGATCGTAAGGAACGGAGATCGCCTTTCGCACTCCTAGATACATGTCTGCATAGTTTGGATACTCAATGGGACAGGCATCTTTGCATTCTCCACAGCCTGTGCAGTTCTTGGCTATGACGTATCTTGGGTTCTTGCGAATCTTCACCTTGAAATTGCCAACATACCCATCAACTCTCAAAACATCAGCAAAAGATATAATCTCAATGTTTGGATGCCGTCCGACATCAACCATCTTTGGACCTTCAATGCAAATGCTGCAGTCCAGCGTGGGGAAAGTCTTGTCCAAGAGCGCCATGTAGCCGCCGATGGTTTCAGTCTTCTCTACTACGTACACTTTGAAGCCCATGTCAGCCAAGTCTAGGGCTGCATTTATGCCCGCAATGCCGCCGCCGATGACCATGACCTTCTTTGTCACGGGCAACTCTATGGGCTGCAATGGTTCGAGCAATCGTGCCTTGGCCACAGCCATCCTGACAATGTCTTTGGCTTTCTCCGTTGCTTCTTCTGGCGTGTTTTGGTGGCAGTATGAGGCGAACTCGCGTATATTTGCCATCTCAAAAAGCCATGGATTCAACTCAGCCTGAGACACGCAGCGCTGAAAAGTCGGCTCGTAAAGCCTAGGCGAACAACCAGCAACAACCACACGGTCAAGACTGTTCTTCTTTATCGCCGCTATCACGTCGTCTTGGCCTTGGTGGCTGCAAGGATAGTTCATGTTCTCAGCGTAGACCACGTTTTGCAGGGTCTTGGCATAATCTGTGAGTTTCTCAACGTCTATCACTGACGCTATGCTGGAGCCGCATTGGCAAACGAAAACGCCTATCCGTGGCCCCTTCAGTCTGGGCTTACGCTTGGCTCCGGTAACTTTTTTCACGGTTTCAACTCTCTTCTTAACTGCTCTTCTAGGCATTTTGCTCCCCCTTCAATCCAATCCTCTTCTTCACGGATTCCCTTGCCTTCAAGGAGCCTTTAGTCTTCAGCTCCTTGCTTATGCCAATAGGTGAAGCAAGCCTCTCAAGGGCCTTGTTCCAGGCCCCAGAACGAATAGGAGTATGGCTCACCTTGGTTCGTTTCAGCTCCAAAGCCTCCTCAACTGGGCAGACAAGCTTGCAGGCTCCACAATAAACGCAAAACGTCTCATTCACGCGCACCTTCTTATCTTCATCAGAAAGGTAAAGCGCACCCGTGATTGGACAAACATCCAAGCAGTCTGTGCAGCCTTCAGGACATTTCTCTGGGTAAATAGCGATTTTTCCATACATGAACTTTCGCACACGCATGACACCTTCAGGGCACTTGATTTCACAGACCCTGCAACATGGACAATATTCCTTCTGAACGTTAATTTCAGCCTTTAGCCCAGCTTTCTCTTGTTCAGTCAGAAAGCCGAGGTTTTCAATCGCTTTTCCGTCAGGCGCAAACCATGAAACGTTGACTAGGTTGAGCGGACATGCTTCCTCACATTCCACGCGATTAGAAGGCCACTTGCCTGCATCCACCTGTATGTCACGGATCAATTGCGGAAAGCTTTCTTTCTCAACCACTGAAAGGATGTGCTTACCGTCTAACGTAACTCTTGTTGCTCCGTAGGGGCAGAGTATATCGCATATTCCGCAAAAATTGCATTTTGCCAAATCAACGTCGATTCTAGGCTTTCTGGCTTTTTCACCCGTGAGCTTGGGCTGTCTTTCAAGTTTGATGGCTTCTTTGGGACAGGCTAAGCTGCAGATCTGGCAGCCTACGCAACGGTTCTTGTCAAGCGTAAGCCTGTAATCTTTAACGTGCAAAACCCATTCTAACGCTAACGTATCAGCCGTGTCTTTCTTTATCTTCTTAAACGGCATCCACAGACCACCAGACTCACATCTAACTGATGTGAATACATTGTTGAATTATACCCTAATCATCTTTCATATATAGTTTAGTTTAAGCATAGCAAGTTTTCAATGAAAAAGCCTAGAGCAAACCGCCACATAACACTGCAGCCCCTCATCATATAAAGCAGCAATCTTCAAGCCTGCACCTTGAATCAGCTTCTCGAAGCGACTCAAAGTGAAAACTTTCTTCAAACCAGTGACGACGAAAAAAGCATTGCCTTTCCCAACTCGTTTGATCTCGTTCAAGGTTTCGATGGGTTTTGGAGTGTTTTGGATGAAAGTCATTGCAAAGATATGGCTGAATACCTTGTCTTTTAATGGCATGTGGTCAGCATCGGCGTGAATCAGATGGACGTTCGAATAGTTCTTTGCTCGCCGTTTGGCTTGAAGCAGAGTCCCTTCCGAAATGTCTAGTCCGATGGTTGCTTTTGTTTTGTCTGCAACATACTCGAATAGAAGCCCAGTTCCGCATCCAACATCCAAAACCAAGTCATTCTTTTTCAGATTTATGTTCTTCAGGGCTGCCTTGATCTTTGCATTCTGCTCTTCTGCATATCGCATATCATACAGATGTGCCGTTAGATCGTATCGCTGCATTACTTGACGTTTCTTCTTCCATCCTTCCACACATAGCCCTTCAGAAAATCATGTAGGCATTAAAGCTTCTAAAACCATTGCACCTTCCCGAAAGGATTTGACTTCATATCGACAAAAAATGGTGGTGTTGGGTGTTCCTGCAACTCCTGCAGGTTAGTTGAGTTTTCGGCGTCGTTTGAAACTGTAAGCTGAGAGGCTGGCTGCTGCCGTCACGAGCATTAGAACTGTCAACAGAGTTGTCGTTGGAAACTCGGGTATGACTATGGTTCCAATGATTTCTACGGTGTGGGTGCTTTGTCCATACTCGAAGTACAGAGAGGAATGCGTGCTGTTACTGGTCACAATCACTCCGGGCGGGTCATTGGGAAGCCCTCCGTCAACAGTAACCGTGTATGGTCCGCCGAGCAATGCTTTCGGAATCGTTATGTTCGACATCCCAGTGGTTCCCGATATCCCTTGGAGTGTGTACGTAATCTTTTTCAAAGTGATCAGGCCGCTTGAATTAAGTGCTCCTGGAGTTGCGTTGATAACCAGCATGACATCCCAGTCTTGTCCACCAGCGTTAATTGTATAGTGATAGGTTTCAGGCGGGAATATGTCTCCAAAGCAAGTGAGCCCATTATAGTAAGATGCGAAGATTCTGCCGTCAGCCACAACTAAATCATATGCGGTAGATGAGAACGTATAGTACCAAATAATCTGGCCATTGGTCACATTCAACGCATAAAGTGTGTTGCCTGCAGATGCGAACACCTTGCCATCTGCGACAACAGGTTCCCTAGGATTCGAGCCCAGCGTTCGGCTCCAGAGTTGAATGGTCGGATCGTTTTCAGTGTAGTTGAGTCCTGCAGTGGCGTTAGAGTATAGGGCATAGGCTTTGTAGTTAGCTACGGTGAAAAAGACGAGTCCATCCGAGTAAGCGACCGCATTGTCGATGCTGTAGCCTTGTGTGAGTTGAAATTTCCAGATAAGCTGTCCAGAGGTTTTGTTCACTGCAAATACAGAATGATCTGTGGAATATGATCCAAGGAAAACCTTTCCGTCAGCCACGACAGGTGTCGAACGTAAATACGACCCACTTGTCGGGTATTCCCATTTCTTTTGAGGTAGACTTCCCGTGTCGTTCAAAGCATAGAGCTTCCCATCGTCGCAGCTAAAGTAGATCCATGTACCGTCAACCGCTGGAGAGGAGTAATAGACTTGTCCCCCTGCTGTGAATCGCCAAACGTAGAGACCAGTGATCGCGTCCAAGGCGTAGACGTAGTTGTTCGTCGTTCCAAAGTATACCCTTCCGTTTGCTACGGCTGGAATGGTCTGTATCTGTCCTGGAGTCTGTATCTGATACTCCCAGATTTTTCCGCCCGTAGTTGCGTTTATGCAATACATATAGCCTGAGGTGGTGCCTATGTACAGTCTATCACTCACAACTGCTGGCGTACCATAGAACGTCCCTGTGAAGTAGATGGGACCCCAAAGTGGCACTCCTGTCGTCTCGTCTAGAGCATACATGTACGAGCTAGCAACCACAATGACTCTTCCATCAACTACTGCAGGTGGATTTGGATAGTAGCCAGACCATGTCCAGACTACAGTGTCGTTGGTGTTGGGGGTCGAAGAGAGTGTCGATCCTGAACGGGTCAAATCATGCCGATACATAGTCCAAGGATAAATCGTTGTACGCAGCGCAAAAGCCATTTGAGCCAAAACTCCAAAGATAAGCAAACAAACTAAGACAGCATTGAACCAAGTTGCTTTGTTCATTTTCACGATATTTCCTCCATTAACGATTCAGAATCTATGTCGGACTTCAACATATAAGCATTTAGTGCCAAATTCGAATCCCCCTTTGAACCTTCAGGTTCATGGAGCAACTCATGGCTCTTGACCGAAGTCTGAAAGCATAAACGCGGCCACAATACTCTAGGCAGAGCAAAAACGCTAATTCCTAAATCGTCACTCTGATATGAATGGTGCTCGCTGAGAAATGATAAACGTCATCGTAGAACCCAGCATCAACGAAGCCGAAGATTTCCTCAAGAAAAGCATTGAAAAACATGCCGCTTTCATCCTAGTGGGAAGCTGCTCTGTTCAATATCAAGGTCGAGCAAGCTCAAAGCTTACTCAAGGCGAAAGAATAGTCATGATTAAAGAAGATGGCGCACTGCTTATCCATCGGCCAGCAGGCTATGAACCAGTCAACTGGATGCCAGGACGAGACACCATATACCAAGTTCTAGCCAAAGATAACGCTCTAGAAATCCGCGCAGTCAGACAGAGACCGCGGGAATCCGTCAAAGTGCTCTTCAGAAAGATCCAAATGGTTTCTGCCCTAAGCCTCGCAGATCCTGGAGAATTCTCCCTCTACGCAAGCGAAGAGGACATGCACAAAGCTATCCTGCTGAAACCTTCGCTTCTAGAAGAGGGATTCAAGCCTATAAGCTATGAAAAGAAAGTGAAGCCTGGGTTCGTTGATATTTATGGCATAGACGAGAACGGAAGGCTGGCTGTCGTAGAGATTAAACGTAGGACTGCCGGTAAAGAGGCTGCTCTTCAGCTTGCCAAATACATCGATGCAGTCAAGAGCAAGGCAGATCGTGAAGTGCGCGGAATCCTTGCAGCACCACACATAGCCAAAGATGTTCAAAGACTGCTAGAAACTCTCGGGTTAGAGTTCAAACACTTAGATCCAAGAAAGTGTGCAGATGTGCTTCGAAGAGCGGAGACTAAGAAGCTAGCAGAGTTCTTCGAGGAAAGGGATTGCTGAATACCAATAGAAAGGAAAACCGTATACGCTTATATATGTCTGAAATGAGGGGTTGTTTTATGAAGCGCAAAGCCAGAAAATCTCACACAGGCAGAAACGCAGTTTTACTGATTCTCCTTCTGATTGTTGTTATCAGCATCGTAGTAATCGTGTACGAGATGCCCAGCCACAAGACCGACATAGACGCTCCCACATATTCCACCGTTTCAGCAAGTTCAACGAAATTCAGTTCCTCTTGCACGTTCAGTGTTTTATGGAATGATGATGTGAATGTGAGCGGCTACATTTTCGGAACAAACAACACGGGAACCTTCTCTAACGATACGTGGGTTTCGTTCTCTAGTTTCGCAAGCTCAACCTCTGCATATTCTTCGGTCATCAGAACCTTGAACGGCACAATAGGGAATGTTGTCCAGTGGGCATTCTGGTGTAATGATTCCGGCAACCACTGGCAAAGCACTGGTTTGCAGAATCTGTTCGTGGATTCAAACAAGGTGCTTCTGGTTACGAGTATGGGAAACATA
Organism: Bathyarchaeia archaeon; assembly: GCA_041500425.1. Taxonomy (GTDB): domain Archaea; phylum Thermoproteota; class Bathyarchaeia; order Bathyarchaeales; family Bathycorpusculaceae; genus JBGQME01. The sequence continues at coordinate 56,450 of JBGQME010000010.1, forward strand.
ACTATCCGGCTATATGATGACATGCCGATTACAGCTGGAAATTTCAGGAACCTCGTAAGGCAAGGACTCTATGATGGCACCATTTTTCACAGAGTCGTTGCCGATTTTGTTATTCAAGGTGGCGCCATTGAAGGGGTTTCGCAAATACAGGATGAGCTTCCTAACCGTCATAGCAATGTAAGAGGTTCAGTTGCCATGGCAAAGACAAGCCAGCCAAACTCGGCGACAAGCCAATTTTTCATCAACCTCAAGGATAATAGTGACACGTTGGACTCGAATTATTCTGTTTTCGGGACAGTGGTAGCTGGAATGGATGTCGTGGACGCGATTGGGGCGTTGCCAACGGATGCAAACGAAAAGCCGCTGCAACAGGTAACGATAATCAAGGCGCAATTTATCTATTAGCGACACATTTTAAGGAAAGTTTCTCAAGGAAACGCAAATTAGCAGGTCTGATGATTTGGGTTAGGAGGTTGTCTGATGTGAATGTTTGGAAGGATATTCCGGCTGGTGACAAGCCGCCTGTACTACTTAACATGGTGATTGAGGTTGTGATGGGTTCTCGCGATAAGTATGAGTATAACATTCAATGGGAGAACTTCGTTCTTGACAGAATCATTCCGTCTTCTGTCGTGTTTCCTGTTGATTATGGTTTTGTTCCGCAGACATGGTATGACGATGGCGATCCGCTTGACGTAATGACTCTGACTTATGAACCGCTTGAAGTTGGCTGCATAGCCAAAGTCCGCGTCATCGGCTCGCTGATCGTAGAAGATGAGGAAGGCGAAGATGCAAAGATACTTTCAGTGCCTGTCAACGATGCCAGATTTGACGGCTATCATGACATAGCGGATGTTCATCCACACTTGATCAAAGAGATTCAAGAATTCTTTGAGACCTACAAGCGGCTGGAGCCCCACAAGTGGGTGAAATTCAAAGAATGGAGAAACGCTAAAGAGGCATGGAAAATAGTAAGCTATTCCATGGACAAGTACCGAGAGTTCATGAAGCAAAGGTAGAGTAATGCTCTCCAGTGACGGCGACTAAACCAGCATCTGCCTGAAAGCTTCATAATCCTTTTCCGAGAACCAACCTTCCATCTTAAGCTGTTCCAAACCCTTAGCGGCAAGTTCAATTGTAGATTTTGACTTTAGCATGTCCACTTTTTCGCCTGCTTCGAAGATTTCTCTTTCAAGCACCGCATTTTGCTCAATCAAAAGTGGAAGTCTGCCTAGGAATGAGGCTGTGGTTTTGAAGCGTGGTTCGAGAACTTGCTTCACTCTAGCCTTGCCCAATGCTCCTTGAAGCTTGATTGAGAAGCCCACGCTGTTCACGATTGAAGGCGGAACTATCGCATGACGCTTCTTCTTTTCAGACTGGAAGCAGAAGACGTAGAAAGGAACATAAGCCAATGCATGGTCTCTACGTTTTTGATGAATCGCCAACTTTTCAAGCTGCACGAGGTCTGTTTCCCTCATCTTTGCCGTGGTGCTGATTTGTCCAATTATTGTTGAGGTCAGTTGCCTCAGCTTGTCAATTTCTTGTTTGTGAACTTGAATTTTCGCGTCACGAGAAGCCTCAAGCTCAAGCAATTCCTTCTCAGCGTCATTGATTTTGGCTTCGCTTTCCGACCTCAGACTGAAAATCTCAAGAGACTTGTTCTCTTCAGTTCCCCTTATCTTCGTCTCAACTTCCTTCATCTGCGCCTTGAGTTCGGAAAACTGCTTCTTTGCTTCGCTGATTTTTTCTTTCCATTTGCGTTCGCCGACAGCATCCTTGTTTGCAGAGCTTGTTTTGGCTTCTATCTTGTAGCGTTCAATTTTGCTGAGTGTTTGCTCTTCGGTTTTTTCAAGCTTGACCTTTTCTTTCTGCAAGGGCAGAAGCTGCTTTTCAAAGTTTTGGGATAGAGAGGTTATTCGTTCATCGTATTCTTCACGTATACGATCAACCTTGGGCATTGTTGTGGCTTCTTGCTTCTTGATTTCCACAGCATACTCTTCTTGAATTGCCTTTATCTTTTCTCGGAGAATCTTAAGGACGCTGTTTGTTGTTTTGTTGAGAAGCTTCATGCTCGCGTAGAGCCTGTTTAGGTCTTCCTTGAAGGCTGTTCTCAGGTCTTCAAGTTCTTGTTTCGCGGATGAAAGAGTTGCTTCATCCAACGCTGTCGGCAAGGTGATAGAATCGGACGGTGGGACCTTTGTCTGCTCGGCGTTGGCAAGGTACGAAGTGAACTCGCTGATGAAATTCAAGTCCGTGACTAGTCCGTTTATCGGCGTGTCTTTTCGGCCGCTGAGTATTTGGAAATAGTTTAGGTTGTCATTCAAGAATGCCATGTGGGTTTCGAGTGTTTTCAAGCGGTTGCCAACGTTCTGTATGAATGCCTTCACGTCTGGAATAGGCTTGTAGGTCACAGTGTGACTTGTAGTGTTCAGCCCATCGAAAAGAAGGGTCAATTCGTTCCAAGGAACGAGCCAAAAGGGATAGCAGGCCTCGGCCAAGAAGGCTATCTTCTCTGGGGGTTGCTTTAGGATTATGCCGCCGCCTTTCTGTCTCTCCAGTTCAGCCAAGCAGAAGATAGCTGCTTTTTCCATTTCTTTCGTGAAAGGTTCTTTCCTGTTTTCTGAAAGGACTGAGAAGGGGAGAATGAGTTGTGTAACCTCTGCGGACAATTCTTTCACCATTTAAAGAGTATAAATAGAGGGGTTGATTTTTTAAACTTGCCATAGAAACAGAGTAAGCTAAGCTTTTGCAGACAAGTAGTCGGTTATTCGTTTTTGGAAAAGAGCGTTTTTTATAAGTTCGCTTTTGCTTATCCATTGTTGCAATGGAATTTGGAATCGGGTTTCAACCCATTTCAGCGCTGTTTCCAGAGTGTTAAACTTGTATGGTGGCTGACGCATGGCATTTCTCACGTTTTCTCTCACTTGCCAAACGCCCAACGGCATGATATATCCTGGACGGGCTTCACGTAGAACAATCACAGCGGCTTGTCTTCGCTCCTTCACGAGTTGCTCGCAGACTGCCAAACGCGCTGAATAGTAGCACCCGCCTATCTCCGCGTAGGTCGTTCTACAATCATACCCTTCCCAATCCCCGAACATAACTGTCCACCTGCCCTTCGGATTCCACGTAGTTCCTGGGAACCAAGCTTCGATGGCTTCGTAGCTCCAACGTGAAGGAATCATCAACACTTCGAAAATGTTATCCAAATAGCGCGATTCGTATATTCGGTACTCGCTTATCTCTGGAAACTCCTTGACCTTCTTCATTAGATCTTTTGAGAGTATGTCGTCAACCGCAGTTATGCTCCAACGTGTGGGAACCATGCGTCTATTCTCTTCCATGCCGAAAGCTCCAACACTGAAGGCTCGCTGAATTTTTGTGACTAATACTCCCTTACCGTACAGCTCTCGAACAGCCTCAACCGCTTTCAGGTCAGTATCACTATAGGCCCTTTCCACATGATGATCCCACCGAGCATTGCTGACGTTCAGATCGCGGATCTGCGCTGAAGGCCCAAAAGGCTGAACCTCATCGTCAAGAAATATGCTGCCACGGGGCTTGTTCTTCAGAATCAGTTCAACGTCGACTGGGTTCACCGCAAAGGCTAGTTCACGAGTTTTATCGATTATCTTTCCCGCTTCATCAAATTCTCGCACATTGACGCGATGCTTGCCCCGGACGAGCATAGAGCGGAAACCAACTATCTCGTCCATTGACCTTCCGAACCAGTATTCAGGCAAATCGTAAATGCTCGTGTCTTCCTCGATAGGCGGGACCAGAGGCCCAGCATAGACATTCGGGTAGCCGATTCTGCCAATGAACACACTAGGCGGCGATGCACCTGCAATGTCTTCACTGTTCATCAAAGGAATGCTCTTCAAGAAATAGTTGACCTTGACCATTATTGGGCAACGGGCTTTGCCGCACAGGTTTCTTGAGCCCTTGCAGAGTACGCATTGGCTGCTGCTTGAGGCTCTGGTTGTGATCCTGAGATTTTCGGCACTGGTGGGCTTTATGCTCTTCAGAAGGTCGTGTAGCCAAGTGCTGGAAGCGTACTCGTTGAAGGCAGGCTCGGAAAAGGTCAATCCTCATCATTCAAGATGATGGGCAAAAGTGGTTCTTATGCTTTCTGGGATTGACCTAGTTTGGCAGATATGAAAAGAGCGAGCATTTTATATCCACTTCTGAATGAGCAATACTTGCAGGTGAAACTGGGCATGAGCGATGACATCAGGTTCTACAAAGGGAAGCACAAGGTTAGGGTTCTAACGGAAAGTAAAGGAAACTGGATTGTGGAAGCCTTGGAACCTTTTGAAGATGTCGTAAACGGTGAAAAGGTGAGTGTTGAGACAGGCGAAAGGCGCTTTGTGGCTCCGAACCTACTTCTCAAGAAGAGGAGTTTGCCTCCGACTGTTAAGGAGCACACATACGAGTTGAAGATGGAAAAGAAACTCAAACACTTCATCGAAGAACAAGAGAAGAAAGACACAGACAAAACTGCCTAGCTAATCCTGATCTGTAATGCTTCAAGAGTGCTTCGTCTCTTTGTGAGGTTTGTTCGCAGCTAGAGCTTTGAGAATGGATGTTGTGCCGTTCTTTCTTGCATGCCTCTTCACAGCATTAAGATCAACTCTAGTAAACCTCAGAATAGCCCTAATATCTTCCTCGTCTTTCAGGGCCTTTTCTCTGGAAACCGTTGCTTTTATCATGCGAAGCTTTGCAAGAATCAAATCTTCTGGCGTCTGATAGAAGGTTGGCAAGTCTAGGATGATGCCATTTTTTTTCTCAAGCTTTCCATCTGAGAGGATGATGTCTACGGTGAGAGGTGTCTTGCTGTCTTTGAAGGTAACTATTCTGTAGTCTGATTTGAGGGCTACTTCAATTCTTTTCTCGTTTACTTGCAGTTTTGCATCCTTTAGTGCTGATATGAGACCAGTCTGCACGTTTTCTCTTGCAATTTTGACTATTATGTCTACGTCAGTTGTGGTTCTCGGTGTTCCGTAGTGGCTGGCTGCCAAGGCTCCGGTAAACATGTAATCTAACTCAGCAACGTTGAAACTGTTAACGATTCTTTTGATTAATCCTTCAAAAGCTTCCAGTTTCTAAACCTCACGTCTACGTCGTCTTGCGTACTCTATTCTTTCTCTGAGAAGTTTCATGAGTTCTGCTTCTGAGATATTTGGGTGCTGGTCCCTAATCCCCTCAGCACAGACGCGAAGACACACGTCAGTCATGTTAATCGCAAGATTCACCTTTTCCTCTGGCTTCAACCTGCCTACTGACAACAGCACCAGCCAAATCCAAGTTGGCGCTTCAACCTTAAGAGCATTATTCATGTCCAGAAGAATCCTCACCGACTCATCGCGGCCAAACGAGCTCTATGGCACAAGCGGGGTTCAAAACCTTTAGGTGGCGCCCTGGCCGGGATTTGGACCCGGGTCCTGCGGGCGACAGCCGCATATACTATTCCGGCATTGACTGAGACAACGTCTCTGTGACCGGACTATACTACCAGGGCTATCAATGGCTTAAGGCGCCGACATGGATAGTGAGAATTTTGGTTTATTAAGCTTCTCTTGGCTTTGCCCTGTCAATGGCTTTCTGGAAACCTTGATTCAGCGATTCAACGTAAGCCTCAAGTGGAAGTAGTTCTCGGCTTGCCGCTTTGATGGTTTCTTCGTTTATCTTGCCAGTCTCAGCGATCTCTTTTCCAGCCTTTCTTGCAGCGTCAAATACGTCTTGGACTGGATAGCCCTTCCTGTGCATGTAGCTGAGTGCCGGTCCATGAGGTCTCAACAGTGCCCCCGCATATTCCCAGCCTGCGTTCTTACATATGGCTTTCACGTGCATAATCAAGGGGTCGAAGTTGTCCATCTCCCAGAAGCCACAGTTAGATATCAGTACAAACTTGGCGTGCTTGGTTTCTTCGCGTGTTGGGTGGCGGCAGTGGCCGTTTCTCAGTTCAGTGTCTGCCTTCAACATGGGAATCAAGCGGTCAATAAGGGTCTTCATTGGCCCAGGCATGCCGTCCACATAGAGCGGAGCCGCAAAGACAACAAAGTCGGCGTCTCTGATTTTGGGAAGAACTAGGCTCATGTCGTCGTCTTGAACGCATTTGCCAGGCGTTCTTGTCCAACAGTTATAGTCGCCCAAACACGGGTTCACTTTAAGCTTGTAAGCATAGAGGAGCTCAACCTCCACGTCTCCATCTCTGAGCCCTTCCAAAAAAGGATTCAAAACCAAAGCAGTCGTACTCTTCCCCATTCGCGGACTACAATTGAAAGCAAACGCCCTCACACAAGTCGCCTCAAAGCCAATTTGCGTCCAAGACGCAAGAGCGCATACTTATCCTTTTCGAAAACCACGCAAACAGCAGACTAAAACCAAACCAGTTTCAATTCGAGCATCGGTTCAAGGTGTATATAGGGGAGGGGGTCTAGGCTCTGCGTAGCAAGGTTTCCGACACTGCAAACGGCACAACCCTATGTAAAGAGTGGGTCAAAGCATTTTAGACAATCAGAATGAGCTACTGGTCGTCTTATATGGAACCAAAGACTATTACAGCCAAAGAAAACCCAGGAAGTCTAAGGCCATGAGCTCCTTTGCCAGCCGATATATCACAACGCTGATAATCATCGCGAGCATTGCACTGGGTTTTGCTTTCCCAACTATCGGGCTTGTCTGGAACCCTTATCTGGCTTACTTGCTAGTGTTCCTGATGTTCTTTGTAACCTTGAGCATAGAGCCAAAAGAAATCGTTCAAGCAACAAGACAGTACCCAGTCATTGCTACGGGCCTACTCGCCGTATTCATCCTAACGCCCCTGCTGGCACTGTTTGCCAAACCATTCTTCTCGCCAACAACCTACGCTGGAACAGTTCTAGCCTTCTGCTGCCCCTCAGCAATTGCAACCACCTTCTGGGCCAAGGTCTTCAAAGGAGACGTCTCCGTCGCCTTAATCATAAGCACAATAGCCAACCTCATATCAATCCTAACCATTCCAGCAACAATGCTGATTGCTATTGGAACAGCCGTTAAAGTCGACAATGCAAGCATGATATTGAATCTAAGCATAATAGTCTTGATCCCAATGACAGCCACGTTTTTGCTAAGAAAGCTTGTTCGCATTGATTGGAACAGAGTAAATGCCTACAGCTCCAGAATAGAGCTAGCTCTACTAGTCCTGCTAATTTGGGGAGCAATTGCGCCGGGAACTGAATACGCAAGAAACAACGTAGCAGAGTTCGCGTTGCTGAACACTTTCATGTTCGCGATTCTTGCGCTTGCATTCGTGCTGGCCTGTTCTCTTGCCAAAAGATTCGGACGCGAAAGAGCAGTATCAATTGGGATCGCAGCAACAGTGAAAAACGCAGCCCTCTCCTTAGTTGTAGGCCCTGCAGCTTTTGGGCCACAGATTCTTCCACCTTTGATCGCAAATTTGATCGCTCAAAACCTGCTACTTGTCCCAGCAAAGGCAATAATGAAAGAATAGTTGCACAAGCATGATTTCTTCAAGCGTGTGCTGGCAACTTTGAGAAAAAGAGTTGTAGGGGTTCACGCGCCTCTTCTTTCTTCTTCAGTAGCGAATTCTCCTCTAGCCTTCCCAAGAGCGCACGCTACCCAGATAGACCTTGACAGAACCACCCACAAGATAATAGCCCAAGATACAGCAGAATGGCAATTCACCTAATCGACTATGCGAATTCCAGAGCATCAAAGAACTCATGACATATGTGGAAATGGAAACCGAAAGAAAAGCCAGAGACACCCTTTGCCCAATCACATTCACATCATATTAGAGCGGCCTACAACCTTTCCACACACAAACACTAAGCTCAATCACTCGTTGGCGCCGGGGGTGGGATTCGAACCCACGTGGCCCCGAGAGGCCACAAGCTGTTAGGCACCAAAGGTGTCTCCAGGCTTGCTCCATACCTGGCTAGGAGACCCCGGCTCAAACGCGACAAACCTTATTCAATCTTCGAAGTTTATTATAAGTTTTCCAAGCTTCTAGACTTGCAGAAAGGGCTTGATGCTACTGTTTCTTTGACATTAACACGCGGTAACCGCTACCCCGCGCCAGAACACAAACGTTGCCAAAAGCCTCTTCGAAAATCGCGCAAAGCCTTTTCCCGCCAACCTTAGACCTGACAACCATCTGCAACGTAGCCTTACTCGTCATGTACGTGGGTGCTTCGCAGATTATTGCCTTGACGGTTTCCATTCCAGCAGTCACAGGCGGATTCGTAAGAATGCAGTCGAATGCCATGCCTTCAACGGGTTCATAAAGCTTGCCCCGTCTAATCGTGACGTTCATGACATCGTTAATCTCGGCATTCTTCCTCACAAGCCTGATTGCGCGAATATTAACGTCAACCATGAAAATGCGTAGGCAGGGGTTGAAAACCGCGGCTACGATTCCTATCGGACCATAACCGCATCCTATGTCCAATACGCTTCCCTTGTCTGGCAAGGTCATGCTTTCGATCAGCAACCTCGTGCCCAAATCTACACGGCTTTTGGAAAACACGCCTGAAGCTGTCATAAACTCGAAGGGCTTATCTCGAAGATAGGTGCGAATTAAGCCGAACTTCGGTTTTGACTTTGGCCTTGCCGCGAAATAATGCTCAAAGCTCTCGCCAGCCTCATTCATTTTTCTTCTCGCCGCTCTTCCAGCATTTTGGATATGTGCCCCTAGGTATAAGCACTCGCTCCATGTTGGCAACCATCCCATGGAACTTGGTCAAGATCTCGTCAGAACTTGCCAAAGCTCTGGCCAAGGCTACAGCTTCACCTTTCAAGGACAAAACAGCGACCATCGAATCCTTGCTTATGTCCGACTCGAGCGAAACGACGCCTGGCGCAGCCAAGCTTGCGCCGTGACAGAGTGCATCAACAGCCGAATCTCTAACCCAGACCTTCGGCACCAATGCTAAAGCTTGCTCCATGGGCTGAATGAACTTCTTCAGTATGCTCTCGTCTTTCTGCTCTTCCCACTGCATAAACCAGTAAGCCACATCATGCAAGGTCACCGCTTCTTTCTCAACAAAAGGCCCAGCTCTAGTTCGGCGGAGCTCCTGCATGTGCGCACCGCAACCCAGAACCTCGCCTATATCGAAGCAGAGCTTGCGAATGTAAGTACCGCCTTCGCAGCCAACCTTGAAAAGCACGTTTCGTCCTTCCATCTCCAGAAAATCTAGATAGTAGATTCGCCTAGTCCGCAATTGACGCTTTACAGAAGACCGCAGAGGTGGACGTTGATAGATAACATCCTCAAACTCCTTCAGAACCTTCTGGACTTGCTCTTCTAATGCTTGACCATGAAGCTTCATTACGCAAACGTACTCTTTGCCGCTCAAAAGCAACGCCTGAACAACCTTGGTAGCGTCACCTAACATAACGGGCAAAACGCCTGTCACGTTGGGATTTCTCTGGCCCTTATGCTAAGCCTTTAAGCCTCTAGAGTCCCGCCGTGACCAACAGCTTCAAGCTTGACGATTCGCTTGACCCAAGCGGCCACTTCATGGCTCGAGGGACCAGCCGTCTTATCCAGATTGATGACGCCATATCGGATGTACTTTTCAGCCGGTCGCTCCTCGGGTTTGTGTCCATACTTGGGGCTCGTCCGGTCCTCAGTCTTGACCAGTAGCTTGCGTTGAGTTTCCCACGGAGCAATAGTTCTTGGCATCTTAGCAGCTTCACTCCATGCGAAGTAGAAAAAGGTTTGGAAATATAAGAGTTTAAATCTTATGCGAAAGCTGGCTTCACTATCTGAGCCATTTCCTCCAATTTGCCAGATGCCTTGAGCACTTCGGCAACTTCCTCGTCAGACGCGCCGCGCTTGACTTCTATCTTGTCTTGAAGAGGCTCAACGTGGTTGATGTTTACCCTTCGCCTTTTAACGCCTGTTACCGATTTCGGGCCAGTTACCAAAGCGAAGCTCTTGTCTGTAAGCTCAACTATGACGCATTTTCTTCCAGCCTCTCGACCAGCCAATTTAACGCAGATTCTACCGATCTCTATTGCTGGCAAACCAAAACCTCCATCAGAACAAGTAAAGAACGGTTCAAACACATATTTATAACTTCACTCCTACGTCATAAACCTCTCGACCACGTTATAAAGCACGCTTGTTCCAAACACAAGATTCTCTATTGATATGCGCTCATCTATACCATGGATTGATTTCAGCATTTCCCCATAAGGTATGTCAGGCCGCACTGGATGAAAACCGTAGCACTTGCTTCCCAGTTTTCTGAAGAAGCGAGAGTCTGTCCCGCCAGTCAGCAAACTTGGAGCAGCCGAACAGTTAGGCTCAAACTCCTTGATAATTCTAACGATCAGTTCATAAAGCGGCGTGGTCGTTTCCGACTCAGACGGCCCATTAGCTTGAATTATCTCAAACTCCAGCTTATCCAAGCCTACGTCCTTCAGCAAGTCTTTCACTGTCTTCAATGCTTCTTCTGGGGTCTGACCAGGCAAAACCCTGCAGTCAAAAACTGTTTCGCACTCTGATGGGACTATGTTCTCTTTTACGCCGCCATGAATCATGGTCGGTGTGATTGTCATCCTCAGTCTTGCCCGAAGCTCCTCAGCCATGATTCTGTCTGTTTGAGCCAGCATGTCAAGAATCTGGTCACCAGTGTCTGGGTTCGCGAGCAAGAGTGAGACGCCTTGCTGCAAGAGCTTGTTTCCCTTTCCAGCTTCGATTAGGAATTGTCTCACAGTAGGAACTATCATAATTTTTGCCCGATAGTTTCCAAGCTTATCTACGACCCTATTCATACGCAGAATCGCATTGTCTCCAATAGTTGGAACCGAGCCATGCCCCGGTGTACCCTTCGCCTTAACCCTAAACCATAGAATCCCTTTCTCAGCCGTGTTGACCGTGAACAGGTTCTTTCCTTCTATCGGAACGGCCATGCCTCCACCCTCGTTTAAAACATAGTCAGCGCAGATTTTGTCAGGATGATCGTTGACCAGCCAGCCAGCTCCTGCCTCGCCGCCTTTTTCCTCGTCTGCTGTCGCAGCCAGTATGACGTCTCCTTTGAGTTTCACGTTGTTCCTTCTCAGAAGTCTCATAACCATAGCCTCAACAGCCGTCATACCCTTCATGTCCAATGCCCCACGGCCCCAAACAAAACCCTCCTTAACCAAACCGCTGAACGGATCCACGCTCCACTCTTTCGGGTTAGCGGCGACCACATCCAAATGCGAAAGCAAAAGCAAACTGGGCTTTTCACCCGTCCCTTTGAGGCGAGTGACCACGCTACCCCTTCTAGGCGCGGATTCAAAAAGCTCGCAAGCGAAACCGTCTTTCTTCAGGTCCTCAGCAAGATATTTTGCTGCTTCTATCTCATTTCCCGGAGGATTAGTTGTGTTTATGGTGATCAGCTTACTTAGAAGATCAGTAACCTCCTGTTCGACTTCTCTTAACATTATGGCACTCATTTTTGAGATTCCTCAGTTTCCATATAATTAGTGCCCATCAGCTTAAGGCTTTATTCATGCGCCAGCCGACATCTCAGGTTCCCAGTATAAAGTCTTAAGTTCAGATTGAACAGAGACAAGAAAGGAGGGGTATATTGTGAAAACTAGTTCTGAAGCTGAAAGGCTCACTGCAGAAGTCAAAGAGGTTGCCTTGAAGTCGGGCGCCAACTTGGTCGGGATCGTTTCTGCAAGCGCCATCGATTCGCTTCCGAAGATTTGGGTCGGGTGGACAATCAAGGAATTCACCAAGGAAACCTCAGAAATCATGCCTGATGCCAAATCTGTTGTCGTTTTGGGATACCATGTTTGGGATGACATGCTTGAAATGGCAATAAAGAAAGGAGAGAACTGGGTTTACCCCGGCTATTTCCCTCTAGATTATCTGATGCAAAAAATGATCAACCGTTTGGAGAGAAAGGGCTACGAAGCCCATGTTTACTATTCAGGGTCATGCAAAAGGCTGGCGCAATTAGCTGGATTCGGAAACTACGGGAAAAACGCTCTAATAATAAATCCTCTCTTTGGCCCATGGATTCGTCTGATTCCCGTACTGACGAATGCCGAGATGATGCCAGACAAACCTTTTGAGAAAAATCTCTGTGAAAACTGCGAAGAATGCATTAAAGCATGCCCCGTCGGCGCTCTAAGCCCATACAAAGTTGACGACACCAAATGCCTAGTCGGAGTTCACCTTTCAAGCGAAGATACTTCTAAATACAGTGCAGAGCTAGCAAAGCATGAGCCACCTCTCACGGAGAATTCGCATCTGATGTGCATGGAATGCCAAAAAGCATGCAAATACGGAAAAAGAAGACACTAATCCAGGCTGCATCGTTGAAACGCTTATTTCGCCTCTAACATTCTTATTTCAGTAAGCAGTTTAGGCTTCGTGTAGAAGCGTCTTCGAATGACCAGCGAGCAAACCCAAACCATTCCCAAGATTCCTGAGTACGGTTCAGCCAAGATTGTTGGTTTGATAGCTGATACCCATATACCAGTACGGGCAAGAAGCATTCCCAAAGAAGTCTTCAAAATCTTCGAAGACGCCGAGTTCATCATACACGCAGGTGATCTAGTGGAATTGTCTGTTATCGATGAGTTGGAGCAGATTGCGCCTGTGTTGGCAGTCTATGGGAACTTGGATGGTCCAGAGATTCGTGAGAGAATTCCGAAGATCAATTCCTTAAAGCTCTTTGATTGGAAAATCGGCGTGATGCATGACCCCGGCGCCCTATTTGGGATTGGGAAAATGCGGGAAATCGCCCGACGGAACAGCTTTGACGTTCTTGTGTATGGACATACGCACAATTCCCACGTGAAATGGGACGAGAAAATTCTGTTTGTGAATCCAGGGAGCCCAACAAACCCTATTCCCCCATTCATAATCAAGCCAAGCGTGGCCCTCTTGAGAATAACCAAAGAAAAAATTGTGCCGGAAGTAATTCAAGTCTAGTCAAACTGCAGATTAGAGCAACTTTCTGAACCTTGGCATTGTCCTCCGGATTGTGAAGACAGCAACGGAAGTGCTGAGAGCTAGTGTCAACGGAAGTAGTGGCAACGAGAACTCTGGAATCTGAATGTCATGTGAAGAACTCCATCCGTTGACTGTGCAGTTCGCCCTGACTGTGGCTGTCGGAGTTCCTTGGACCACTCCAACATTGCACGAAATAGTAAACGTCTGGGCAGATTGAACGGGGACAGTGAAGTTATGCACCGTTCCACTGAAAGTCACTTGTGTGAAGTTTACATAATGCCCGGGATCTCCTGCTGGAATGTGATTGATAGTAATGTTGAGTATAGTGTCGCTGCCGCTGTTGTAGACGACTATGTTTTGAATCTGCGGAACGATCGCGTTTGCAGAAGGTTCAGAACTAATAACTAGGAAAACTGGAATCATTGAAATCAACAACTGCAAGATTTTGTTTGGTCTACTCAATCCATTTTCACCCAGAATCAGCATCTCGCAAGGTCAAGCTATAAGATTTGTGTTAAGAAGCGCGTAGAGCAATATGCCTAAGAATATGGCAAGTAGCCACAACACTAGGGTCACTCGCATCATCTTGCGATTCTTTGCACACTGCTGAATTGACGGACGTAGCCTCCAAGAAGCAATGATCCAAATTGCAAGAATCTCAGCCAAGGTGCCAAAACTAGCATGCGCTACAGTTATCAAAGAAAGCCTGCCAAGAGCGTCGCCGACGATGAAACTTCTTAAACCAGAAAATGTAGGCCACATCACCAATAGAAACGAAACAACGTTAAGTATAACAGCTGTTAGCATTGTGACTCCGTGCAGGAAATAGTTGCGTTTTTGCTTGAGACCAAGACTTGCAAAAAGTAAAATCAGAACGACTATTTGAAACATGAGATTAGTCTGTGGAGGTATAAGTGGGTTCATGGAACCATCCAACCGTATGATGCGAAAAGGTACTATAAATGATTTCACTTTAACCTGTCTCTCTCCACAATGTAGGATTGTCGTTCCGCAGAGAGCCTTAAGAGCAGAAACGGCCAAGTGGCTTGACACTGGAGGTCTGCGATTATGGAACGTTGCAAGAATCCTTGGCTAAATGAATGCAGGGGCAGTGATATTGAAGTTTATATTCAGTTTAAGGGAGAGAGACTGCCTATTTGCAGGCGGTGTTGGGGGAGAATAGCCGAGAAAGACTTGGAGTGGTGAAGAACATGGATATGTTTAGCGTAAACACTGCCAAGTCTTTCCTCGGAAAAAACGTTAATCTCCATTTGAAGGATGGCTCGGTAATAGTGAACGTGGTTCTGTCTGAAATTCAAAGAGATGAGTATGAAAGAAAAGCTTTCGTCGAATGCATCCCATATGGAAACAGAAACTCTTTCAGAATTCCTCTTAAAAGCGTAGCATGGGCAGAGCTGTTAAACCTAAACCTAATTCTAACAAGTGGATAAACAAAGAGATCAATGACTCAAACGCTGACATTAACGAAACCTAAAAAGATAGCCTCAGCTACGATAAGCTTATGTTTTGTTCCCATTGCGGAAAATGCTGTGAAGAAACTGAGATGCTGCTGTCTGAGGTAGACATAGAGCTGTTGGAAAAAGCAGGTCATAGTAGAAAAGGTTTTGTACGTTTTGATGGGTTGGGCTTTGCTCAACTGCAGAACTGTAATGGCTACTGCGTTTTCTACGTTCGTGAAAAGCGTCGCTGCAAGGTTTATGAGCTAAGACCTTTGGGGTGCCGCATATACCCAGTGATCTACAGCGAAGAAGAAGGCGTGGTTGTGGATGATCTATGCCCAATGAATAAGACTGTCTCAGAAGCTGAAATACGACGCAAAGGCAAGAAGCTTGGCAGACTGCTTAAAACGATAGATGCTGAAGCTGAAAAACGCCGACCTCACACCTGATTAGCAAATGTGGCTTTTACATGAAAGTTTCGAACAATCTTAAATAATCGCCAGCAAATTCTCTCAGCGGTGATAACATGGCCTGCACAGTCATAGCTGGAGGCTTCTGGGGAGACGAGGGTAAAGGAAAGATCATCTCTTATCTAGCTTTGAAAGAGCCCTTGGACTTTTGCGTGAGAACAGGCTCAGTCAACGCAGCTCATACTATTTGGTTCAAGGGCAACCGTTATGCATTGCATATGGTTCCAGGCGGCTTCGTCTATGAAAAATGCCGCTTGCTGATCGGGGCAGGTTCAAACGTTGACGTTAAACAGTTTTTCGAAGAGGTTGAACAAACAAAAGTGAAAGACCGCATAGGCATAGACAGTCAAGCTTCCATAATCGAAGAAAAACACTCAGCACAAGACAAGGCAAGCGACCACTTGAAAGGCTTAGGCACGACAGGCAGAGGCGTAGGCCCAGCAATCGAGGAACGCGTCCGTAGGACGGCAAAGCTCGCAAAAGACATTCCAGAACTGAAGCCATACCTGACTGACGTTTCAGAAGAAGTCAACGACGCAATAGATAAGGGCAAAAAAGTCATGTTGGAAGGAACGCAAGGGATAATGCTTTCACTTTTCTTCGGAACATACCCATATGTGACAAGCCGCGACACGAGCGCATCAGCGGTATGCTCAGAAGCTGGCGTTGGCCCGACAAAAATCGATAATGTCCTCCTGGTACTGAAAGCTTTTGTGACCCGCGTTGGAACCGGCCCGTTGCCTGGAGAATTGTCAAAAGAAGAAGCCCAAAAACGCGGATGGTTTGAAACAGCCGCGGGAACAGGTAGAGACAGGCGGTCGGCTCCTTTCAACTTTGAATTAGCCAAGAAAGCTGTGACAATCAACGGAGCCACACAGATAGCATTGACAAAGCTTGACTCAGTATATCCCGCGTGCAAAGGCGCCAGAACCTACGAAGAGCTCCCAAAAGACGCAAAACAGTTCGTAACAGAGATTGAGAAACGAATGGGAATCCCTGTTGCACTGATAGGTACGGGCGCTGAAGCTCTCGACATAGTTGACAGAAGAGGATAGCCTAATGCCCTCATTCCACAATCAATTGCCTTCTGCTCAATGACCATACTGGACCCTATGGCCTTTTTCGGCTTGCAGTAAACTCCTTCTGTAACCAACAGACTCCGTACTACGCTCTTGGGCGGAACTCTTATTATCAGGCAAGCTCACCCGTCTCTTTACTTGATAGAGGTACCAAAAGTGGGCGAATTCAACGAACGTCACACTAGATCTGCTTCATCCTTTCTTGCACTTGTATTCATCACTGGACTGATCGTTGGAGGAATAGCCGCAGCTTACCTGACCTTTCAGCAAATCAACAGCTTGAAAAACGATATTTCAAACCTTAAGAACCAAGTCTCCAGATTGTCGGGCAATCAGACGATCACTTACGTTGGAAATGTCACTGTTCAGCAAAACAGCACTGCTCTAATAGAACTGTACCAAGATGTGAAGGACTCAGTCGTCTTAGTCCGTGGAATAACGGGTAGCGAAACAAGCCAAGGGTCAGGGTTCGTTTACAGCTTTTCTGGCGTTATGGTTGTGATAACCAATTATCATGTCGTCCATGGTGCAACGAGCTTAAGCGTGACTTTCTCAAATGGAAATGGGTATGCAGCTAAGGTGAACGGGACAGACCCATATGCAGACTTGGCCGTCCTTCTTGTCAGTGCTCCTGAAAGCGAGTTTAAGTCTCTTGAGATCGTAAGTTCATCAACGCTGATGGTGGGCGAGCCAGTGATGGTCATAGGAAATCCATATGGTTTGGTTGGCTCAATGACCACAGGCGTAGTAAGTGCGCTCGGCAGAACAATCACTGAAGAGCAGTACACAGGAGGTTTCGCCATAGCCAACATCATCCAAACAAGCGCGCCGATAAACCCGGGAAATTCCGGGGGTCCACTGCTAAACTATCTTGGCAAGGTCGTGGGGATAACCACGGCCATAGTCAAAGACTCTCAGGGTCTAGGTTTCGCCATCCCCTCGAACACGATACTGCGGGAAATACAAGCTCTAATATCATACGGCAGATATGATGGACACTCTTATCTAGGTCTCACCGGAATCAACATGGACTACGAACTCGCTCAGCAGTATCATGTGAATGTGACTTATGGATGGAGAGTTGTTGAAGTCGTCTTTGGCGGTCCCTCATACAACGCCGGTGTGAAGGTTGAGGACATATTGATCGGGATTAATGAGACACCGATCAGGAATAGTGATGATATGTCAAGCTATCTGGAAGAGAATACTCTGCCTGGAGAAGCTGCAATTCTGAATGTCCTGAGAAGCAACCAACTACAGAACATGACTGTGACTTTACGAGCAAGACCACCACCGCCTTAAATCTTTCCACGTTGATGATTGGGCTGCCCGCACCCTTACCCGAACGGGTTCAAGTCCCTTCCACAGAGCAAGCACGCTAAGCAATTCCCTCGAATGTTGAAGGACATTGTCAAGTCGGGCCGCTAGTTCGATTCCCATTTTGACTGTACGTTGACTCCTCGCATCCGAAAAATTCCAAACAACATTTTCTCTTCAAAAAATTGTCAATTTATTGTTAATAACCATATTTGGGCAGATTTTGGATAATGTGTTAATACAATGAGTGCATATGAAATTATATATAGAGAAATCGCTGATAACTGTAGATTTGAGGTCGCAATCGTGTCTAAAAGTCCGACCGAAAAGAAGAAGAAAGGAAGTAAAAAGAAAACTAAATAGAGACCTAACAACGATAGGTTACTCTCCCTTTTTTCTCACATTTTCGGGACGCCTTTACATTAAAGCAGACGATGTTCTGGTGAAGCCGCTGATGGTCTCCGTGTTGCATAGTTGGGTTTGACTGCTACAACCGTGTTTTTAGAATGCGAGCGCAGACTTGAGGCGTAAAATTGTTTAACGAACTTCTTTGGATGGCGTTTGAATTTTTTCTTGCAACTCGCGGAGCAGAAGTAGTATGTCTCGCTTTCAAAATTTATCCTGAATTTTGCTGTTTTTCGTCAAGCACAGTGCCGCAAACATAATCGTGTAATCAACAGCCCCTACGTTCTTTGATGAAGGCGCAACATAAAATAGAATGGCTCAGTAATGCTTGGCAAATACGCGGATGGAGTAATTCTCTAACATTTCAACGCTCACAGAACTTTTCTATGTCCGATTTTTCGGGTTAGGATCTCAACGATCCCGTCGTTGTTGAGGTACATCATTGGTTTGTTGCAGGCGGGACATTTAAAGAGAAGCTCAAATGCCTCTTCAAAAGGGAATCGCTTGCCGCTTGGCGTTTGGCAGCTGTAAAACTCGTGGCTTTTCTCGTATTCAAGCCGGATTTCCAATTTTTCTAGAACACGTCGCTTTTGGTTTTGGATAAAGCCTTCCAGTTGGTCTGGTTGGAGTCTCCAGTTGAAGATAAACCAGCCTGTTTCTTTGTCGCGGGACCTCCTGAGAGCCACGATGGAGCGGTCATAGAGCCTGTAGACTGCCTTGCGAACCAGGTTGAGGCGTATTTGGGTTTTATCCGCTATCTCGATATCTGTAATCTCGTCAATCCCCTTGAGGACCTCAACTACTCTAACAGCATCCTCTCCGAACAACGCAGCCACCTTCTTCAGCGTCTCGTCATCCACAAGGAACAGTTTTGAAACGCCTCCGCTTAGACAACGCGCAGACGAGCTGGGCACGAAGAGAATATCCGGAATGCCACTCTCGAATTTCCATTCGCCAGTCTCTGCTTCCCCTGTATATCACCCTAATGGATGTTGACTCTTCAAGCTCTTTTGCTCCCTTACTTAGTAGCGCTCAAGGCGATTAACCCTTCCCATCCTAAGAAAGCTATAAGAATGCATGCGCTAAAGCCAAAAATCTTGGGCAAACGTCAAAACTCTTAAATTCTGCAATTTTTAACTTCGTTCTGGAAGGCATAAAGTGTTTCAATATTTTGAGGCTGCAAGGGTTGGGAGTTGGTTTGGATGGATTTTCAATTTTGGTTTTGGGAGTGTTCTCTTTGGTGTGCCTCCCTTTGAGATTACTGCTATAGTCCTCTTTGCCTTCTCACTTGCTACGGCCAGCGTCTTCGTTTTGAATCAATACTTTGACCGTGAGGAGGATCGAGAGAACGAGGTTAAGTCACATCTGCCTGTTGCCTCTGGTCGAATAACGCCGAGGGAGACATTAATCTTCTCTTTTTTACTAGTTATCTCCTGTTTAATTTTGGCGTTCATAGCTAGCGTTCATGTTCTCCCGTTGTTTATTGTTTACTTAGGACTGTGGACTGCTTATTCCACTCCTCCATTCAGACTGAAAAGCGTACCTGTTGCAGACTTCGTGATTTCAGGTATAGGCGCTGGCTTTCTGCCATTCTTAATGGGGTGTGGGTTAACCGACAAGCTAATCGCTAATATTCCATCAATTATGTTGGGTGCCATGCCCCTAATACTAATTCAATGCGGTGGCCATATTATCCAAGCCGTTGGAGACTGTGAAGCAGACTATAAAATTGGGGTTCGCACTTTTGTTGTTAGGTATGGAAGGAAGAAGGGTGTTATTGTTGCTGGATTTATGTTTTTGATGGCAAGTCTCTCGCCATTCGCCTATTCAGCTTTTGGCTTACTCCCCTACAGACATTTATTCTTGTTTCCTATAATCTTCCCCCTTTCCATACCCATTATCATGCGCTATGCGGATGTATTAAAGAACCCGTCAACAGAAAATGTCATTAACATACAGAAAACTACGAGAAAGTATGGAATTATTGGGGTAACCGTGATCTGGGCTTATACATTACTCGCAAAAATAGCCGGCTTTTGAAGGGCTTAGGACGCAAGTTTGAAAAGGCATATATGAGTTTTCTGCACCCAATAATACCCTATCACCTGAATGCGAAGTGAATGCTGTGTCTAAAACCGGAATCTAGGATAAGGGAGCCGCGTTAAAATATCTTCAGGCTGCTCTGTTGTTTGATCGCTTTATAAGGAGGATTGCATATTATGGGGTAGCAGCGTTCTGTTGTTGAAGGACAAGAAGAACACAGGAACGTTACACGTTACAATCAATCATGAAAGATGTGATGGAAAATGGCGGAAAAATCGGAAATTGTTTTCATTGGAAGTAAACCACCAATGGACTATGTTCTGGCAGTTATCACAAGACTATCGGCGAGCAATGCTAAGGAAATAACTTTGAAAGCCCGAGGACAAGCAATAACTACAGCTGTTGACGTAGCTGAAATAACCAGGAATCGCTTCCTAAAAGACTTAAAAGTAAGCAAAGTCGCGATAGGAACAGAGGAGATGCCACCGAGAGAGGGCGAAAACAGGGCACGGATGGTTTCAACAATGGAAATAACGCTTACAAAAGAGTAGGAAAACCCTGCGAAACACGTGCGCCAAGTAAACATTAAGGCCCCGCGTGTTTTGGGCCTCTAAATGTTCTGAAAAACAAGTTTTTGACAATTTTTGTTTTCTCCTGACACTTTAGGTTTTAAGAACTCTAACAGACCCAAACGCCTTTTTGCGAAGCGCAATATGGCCCTATCGGGTTACGTCATTGCGAAGCACATTCAACCTTCCCATTTTCTTTTATTCTATAAATTGAAAGAAGTGTTTTAAAAATAGATGAGCAAGAACTTTTGAAAAGATTAGAAGAGATTGAAAAATGGGGGAATGAGGGGGTGTAAACTTGATGCCTTATGCCTTCTCCACCCACATCGGCGTTACTTGCGACTTCTTTTGCCTTTTTTGGGCCGTATTCGGTGTGCCTAAATAATCTTCTTGCTTAGTACTTCTCGGAACGGCTTCTTGCACTTTGGACAGTCGAAAAGGCCGATTTCTAGTTGGGTTCTTTTTCCCGATTTACCTGGGCGTCCGGCCATTGTCCACTTCTTCTTAGGCGATGAAACAACTGTTCCACATTTTTTACATTTTCCCATTTAATTTCCTCCAATATATCTGGATACCCATGGTTTCTGATGATGATAGATAAAACACTTTCCATTGTTTTCGGATACAAGCGCGTTCTACTTTGCTACGATGAGGAATGTGCAAACGAAGGCGATAGGCGATTAGCGTATGAAGTTTTATTCGTAGAATATGAGGTTTAGTTCCTCCAACCTTTCGTGAAGCTTATGCACCGCGTCATAAACGTCCTGTTCTTTCTTTGCCCCTGTGCAAACAAGGTTCCCGCTTGCGAATACGAGTATAACCACTTTGGGCTCGTCCATCCTGTAGATCAACCCTGGAAACTGCTCTGGTTCATACATGGTTTTTCGAAGCGCACTCACTGTCAGTTCCAAGTCTATCCTTCCGCCTAAGCTTGCGGAGGCAACCATGTTCACAACCTTCAAGTCCGGCCTACTGATGA